>LNDU01000066.1 GCA_001464735.1 Nitrospira sp. Ga0074138 | reverse complement strand
TTGAATCCGGGGGTGGAGATGGTGATGCCGGGCGACAATGTCAGTGTGACGGCGGAGTTGATCAGTCCGATCGCGATGGATCAGGGGTTGCGGTTTGCCGTGCGTGAGGGCGGCAAGACCGTGGGCTCCGGGGTCGTGACGGAAATTCTGGCGTAGCGAAGCAAGTGGGCAGGAAGTAAGCCAACGCGAGAGTGCGTATTGGCTGCGGTCCTGTCGGGTTGTATCGAGGAGAAAGAGATGCGTGAAATCATTGACATGGCTTGTACACTCTGCAAGCAGCGGAATTACTCGACCATGAAAAACAAGAAGAACGATCCGGATCGGTTGGAGCGAAACAAGTTTTGTAAGTTCTGCCGAAAGCACGTGCCTCATAAAGAGGTGAAATAGGCCGAGACGTGGGGAAGAATCGTTCGGGGTGGAGAGCCTCACCGATTGGCTGATGCCTCACGCCTTGCGTTCGAGTAGGGGCATGGTGTCAATGGCAGCACATCGGTCTCCAAAACCGAGAGTCTAGGTTCAAATCCTAGTGCCCCTGCCAATTCTCGTGTGCGCGATCCGGAGGGCTGTCGGAGTCGGAATTGAGCTCGATGTTGGGGGAAGCTCTGTTAAGTGTTTTGATGGCATAGGAGTGGATTGCAGCATGTATTGGTTTTGCAATCGGAGCTGGCAGATTGGGTGCGGGGCGGTGATGAGTGTGAGGCTGTTATTCGGACTGGCGTGATTAGGCAACGGAGTCACAGATGTTTAAGCGTATGACAGAGACGATTCGGTTGTTCGTGACGGACGTGCGGGCAGAGCTGAAAAAGGTTTCCTTTCCGAGTCGCGCGGAAACCATCGGATCAACGACGGTGGTGATCGTGTTTTGTATTCTAATGTCGCTGTACTTATCCGTCATTGACTCATTCCTTTCATGGTTGGTTGGGAAATTTATCTAAATCTGGCGAGAAGAGGAATCAGGAAAGTTGGCGGGAATTCATCGAAGGCATGAGGGTGGTGCATGACAAAGAACTGGTACGTCATTCATACGTACGCGGGTTTTGAGGGGCGAGTAAAGACCAGCCTTATGGAGCGCGCAAATCAAATGGGGCTTGTTGAAAAGCTCGGGCAGGTGCTCGTTCCGACAGAGGACGTCATTGAAATTAAGGACGGGAAGCGACGGACTTCTCGACGAAAGTTCTATCCGGGCTACGTCCTTGTGGAGTTAGAGTCTCCGCTGGGAGATGAGACTGTACAGATGATCAAGGAGACGCCAAAAGTGACAGGGTTCGTCGGAGGGGGCGCGGTGCCAACACCTCTGACCAGTGATGAAGTGGAGTCTTTGCTCAAGCAGGTCGATGCGGGTCAAGCCGAGCCTCGAGAGCAGGTCAAATTTATTAAGAGCGATAACGTTCGCATCATCGATGGACCTTTCCTTGGGTTTAACGGCGTGGTTGAGGAGGTCGATCAGGATCATAGTCGGGTGAAGGTGATGGTGAGTATTTTCGGTCGGTCGACCCCGGTGGAATTGGGATTTTTGCAGGTTGAACGGATTTAAGCCGATCGGTCCACGTCGGTCTTCAGTCGTGTGAAGGCTGAACGTTGAGTGTCGATCGCGAAGGAGAAAGAGAGCGAAATGGCGAAAGAAGTTTCGGCACAGATCAAGTTGCAAATTCCGGCTGGCAAGGCCAATCCGGCTCCTCCTGTCGGTCCCTCGTTGGGGCAACATGGGGTCAATATCATGGAGTTTTGTAAGCAGTTTAATGCCAAGACCCAAAAAGACGGGGATAGTATTATCCCTGTCATCATTACGGTCTACAAAGACCGTACCTTCAGCTTTATCATGAAGACTCCCCCGGCGTCGGATCTCCTTAAGAAAGCCGCCGGGATCATCAAGGGATCTGGTGTGCCGCAGAAGGATAAGGTGGGGAAAATCACCAGGCAACAGTTGAACGAAATTGCTCGGAGGAAGATGGCCGATTTGAACGCGGCTGATGTGGAAGGGGCGACTAAAATCATTGAAGGTACTGCCCGTAGTATGGGTGTCGTTATTCAAGGCTAATGCCAAGATCGAAGGAGCGTCTGGTCATGGGAAAGAAAATGAATGCGGCGATCAAGAATCTTGAGCCGCGTGTCTACGGGTTGCGTGAGGCTGTTGAAGCCGTGAAACGATCGGCCTATGCGAAGTTTGACGAATCGGTTGATCTTGCGCTAAGGCTGGGAATCGACCCGAAGCGCTCGGATCAGCTGGTTCGAGGGACGGCGTCGCTTCCCCACGGCACGGGGAAAAAGGTTCGCGTCTTGGTATTTGCCAAGGGTGAAAAGGAGCAGGAGGCGCGACAGGCCGGGGCCGACTATGTTGGGGCGGACGACTTGATGGAGAAAATCAAGGGCGGATGGATGGAGTTCGATTGCGCGATTTCCACGCCGGATCTTATGGCCTCGGTCGGGAAACTCGGTAAGGTGCTTGGACCTCGCGGCTTGATGCCGAACCCTAAGACCGGCACCGTGACCTTCGAAGTTGGAAAAGCGGTCGCCGATATTCGGAAAGGGCGTGTAGAGTTCAAGGTTGAGAAAGCCGGTATTGTGCATGTGCCGGTCGGAAAAGTGTCCTTCGATCCTGCGAAACTGTACGACAATGCCTCGGCCATCATTGAATCCGTCATCAAAGCAAAGCCTGCCTCATGCAAGGGGCGTTATCTCAAGAGTGCCACGATTGCGAGCACGATGGGGCCTGGTGTGATATTGGATACGGTTGCGCTGACCAAACAGTGGAGTTGAGACACGCGTTCAACGTGAATCGTTCCTCGCGATTCGCTGGACGGATGATATTGAGCGGATAACGAATAGCGACCAGAGAGGGAGTGATGAAGAAGGAAGAGAAGGTTACGGCAGTGGCGGAGTTGACCGAAAAATTCGGTCGCGCCCGGCTGGCTATCCTGACGGAATGCGTCGGGCTTCCGGTCAACGAGGTCACCGAGTTGCGCAAGCAGCTCCGCGGGGCAAACGCGGAATATCGAATCGTGAAGAATACGCTCGCGGCGCGTGCTGCCGAGGGGACGGTCTTGGCCGGGCTCAAGGTTCATCTCAAGGGACCGACCGGAGTTGTCATCGGGTACGACGATCCGGTGTTGCCGACCAAGGTGTTGAAGGATTTCATCAGCGCTGAAAAGCGCGACCAGAAAATTCGCATGACGGCCGGCGTGCTGGAAGGCAAGATTCTCCAGCCGGCTGAACTGGCAGCCGTTGCGAAGCTGCCGAAGAAGGAAGTGCTTATTGCGATGTTGCTGTCGGCCATGCAGGGGCCGATTCGTGGAGTCGTCTATACGTTGAGTGCGGTTTTGTCAAAGTTTGTACGAGTCATTGCAGCCATTCAGGATAAACGGAAAGGAGAAGGGGACATGCCAGCTACAGAGGGAAAATTGTCACAAGAGGAATTGATTAAGGCGATCGAAGGGATGAGCGTGCTCGATCTAGCTGAATTAGTGAAGGGGTTGGAGACGCGGTTTGGCGTGACGGCGGCGGCTCCGGTTGCCATGGCAGCGGCGCCAGCTGCAGGCGGTGGGGCGGCGGCTCCTGCTGAAGAGAAGACGGCATTTGACGTCATTCTCGCGTCAGTACCGGCTGACAAGAAGATCCAAATCATCAAGGTGGTCCGCGAGTTGACGAGTCTCGGTCTGAAGGAAGCCAAGGACCTTGTGGAGGGCGCACCGAAGCCGGTCAAGACTGGGGTGGCTAAGGAAGAAGCCGATACGATGAAGAAGAAGCTCGAAGAAAGCGGTGCGAAAGTCGAAGTCAAGTAAGCAAGCTAGTTCGTCATAGTTGCGGCTGTTCTGGTGTTCGCCGAAGGCGGAGGTCTCTCGATGTCACGGGAATCTGTCGTCACTGGTGACTGCTGTTCACCGCCAACCAGCGTGGAGGAGTAGGCATGTCCGAAACGACTCTGCAGGAGTTCGTCGAGCGGAAAGATTTTTCTCGCATCCGAACCAATATCGATATTCCCGATCTGATCGAAATTCAGAAGCGCTCCTACGAAGAATTTTTGCAGTTTGAGGTCGAATCGGAGCGTCGGAAGGATCATGGATTGCAGGCGGCGTTGGCTAGTGTATTTCCCATTCCCGATTATAACAACACGGCTGTGCTCGAATTTTCGAGTTACACCTTAGGGACGCCAAAGTACGACGAGCGAGAATGTCTTGAGCAGGGTATGACCTTCGCGGTTCCGTTGAAGCTGCGTGTCCGTCTTGTGGTGCTGGATAAGGAAGACAAGGGTCCTCGCAAGAAAGTGCTCGATGTCCGCGAGCAGGAAGTCTACGTCGGGGAATTGCCGCTCATGACCGAGCGCGGGACGTTTATTGTCAACGGGACCGAGCGAGTCGTCGTCAGTCAGCTGCACCGGTCGCCGGGTGCGTCGTTTACGCATGATAAGGGCCGGACCCATGCGAGTGGCAAGGTCTTGTATTCGGCCAGAATCATTCCCTATCGGGGCTCATGGCTCGATTTCGAGTTCGATGCCAGGGATATTCTTTATGTGCGAATCGATCGTCGCCGGAAGATGCCGACTACTATTCTGTTGAAAGCCTTCGGTTTTTCGAGCGACGACTTGCTGAAGATGTACTACCCTGTCGAAGAAATTCGCGTGTCCCAGGGGAAGATGTTCCGCAAACTGGATCCGGAAATCCACCATGGGCTTCGCTGTTCCGCTGAAGTGACGGATAAGAGTGGTAAAGAACCCTTGGTGCGAGAGGGGGCCAGGCTGACGAAGGGGATGATTGCCAAGCTGAAGGCTTCTGGAGTGAAGGAGATTCCCTTGTTGCCCGCGGAGTTGGTGGGGCGTGCCACACTTACTGAATTGGTCGACTCGAAGAAGAACGTGTTGGCGGAGAAAAATCAGCGACTGACTGCCGAGATCGTGGAGCAGATCACTGAAAGCGATGTGGAGGAATTCAAGGTCATTTATCTGGACATGGCAACCGCTACACCGGTCATTCTTGATACCTTGGAGATGGAGAAGATTGGGTCAAAAGAAGAAGCGATGGTCGAAATCTACCGCCGTCTCCGTCCTGGTGAGACACCATCGGTGGATACAGCTAGAGCCTTGTTCGACAATCTATTTCTGAATTCCAAGCGCTATGATTTGTCTCCGGTCGGTCGGCTTAAGCTTAATAAGAAACTCGGTTTGGACTTACCGCTCGAGCAGCGTACCTTGACCGCGCAGGACATCGTGGAAGTCATCCGCTATCTCGTCAATCTGAAGATCGGGAAAGGGGAAATTGACGATATTGATCACTTAGGGAATCGCCGGGTGCGATCCGTCGGTGAACTCTTGGAAAATCAATTCCGACTGGGCTTGGTGCGGATGGAGCGAAGCATCAAAGAGCGCATGAATCTTCTCGACATGGAAACGGTGCTGCCGCATGACTTGATCAATGCTAAGCCGGTTGTCGCGGCCGTCAAGGAGTTTTTTAGCAGCAGCCAGCTCTCTCAATTTATGGACCAGACGAACCCCCTGGCTGAAATCACACACAAACGGCGTCTGTCCGCTCTTGGTCCGGGAGGACTCACGAGGGAACGGGCTGGGTTTGAAGTTCGAGACGTGCATCCGTCTCACTACAGTCGCATTTGCCCGATTGAGACACCGGAAGGTCCTAATATCGGTTTGATTACATCGCTGGCCACTTATGCACGGATCAACCAGTTCGGATTCATTGAGGCGCCATATCGGAAGGTCGTCAAGGGGCGTGTAACTGATGAGATTGAGTTTCTCTCGGCGATCGAGGGCGATAAATATATCATCGCCCAAGCCAACTCGAAATTGGATGGGTCTGCCAGGCTGGTATCAGAAACCGTCTCGTGTCGTCACGGTGGAGACTTTGTCCTGGCCGGCCCGGATAAGATTGAGTACATGGACGTGTCGCCAAAGCAAGTGGTGAGTGTGGCGACTGCGCTCGTGCCATTTTTGGAGCATGACGACGCCAATCGTGCACTGATGGGTTCCAATATGCAGCGCCAGGCGGTTCCATTGGTCACATCGGAGGCTCCGCTGGTGGGGACCGGGATGGAAGCGGTGGTTGCGCGAGATTCTGGGTATGTTATTCAGGCCCGTCGGGCCGGGGTCGTGGAGAGCGTCGATGCTACCCGCATCGTAGTGCGGGCCGATTCGAAGGATGGGAAGAAGGGGAAGGATTCCGGGCTGGACGTCTATGACTTGATCAAATTTCAGCGATCGAACCAAAACACCTGTATTACTCAGACGCCAGTGGTTCGGATCGGTCAGCCGGTTAAGAAGGGGCAGGTGCTTGGAGATGGACCAGCAATTGATCATGGCGAACTCGCGCTGGGCAAGAATGTCCTTGTGGCGTTCATGCCCTGGGCTGGTTACAACTTCGAGGACGCCATATTGCTCAGTGAGAAACTGGTCCGCGAGGACGCCTTCACGTCGATCCATATCGAAGAGTTCGAGGTGGAAGCCCGGGATACCAAGCTGGGGAAGGAAGATGTCACGCGAGATATTCCCAATGTCGGCGAAGAGGCGCTGAGAAATTTGGATGAGAGCGGGATTATCCGGATCGGTGCCGAAGTAAAGCCTGGCGATATTTTAGTAGGAAAGGTGACGCCTAAAGGGGAAACCCAGCTGACCCCGGAAGAAAAACTGCTCCGTGCGATCTTCGGTGAGAAGGCCGGCGATGTGAAGGATACATCGTTGACCGTGCCTCCTGGCGTGGAAGGTATCGTGGTCGATGTCAAGATTTTTTCTCGCAAAGGACTCGACAAAGACGAGCGTTCGAAAAGTATCGAGACTGACGATCAGATGAAGTTGCAACGTGATCACCATGAAGAGCTACGGATCATTGATGAAGAAAAAACGAAAAAGATTCGCAAGTTATTGCTGGGGAAGGTAGTTGGACGCGATCTGATGGACCCTGAGAGCGGCGACGTCATCTTGAAGAAGAAGGGTAAGATGACGGCGGAGATTCTCAAGCGATTGCCAGACGAGACGCTGCGTCACATCATCCTGAGTGATCCTGATGAGCAAAAAGAGCTGGAAGATGTCGAGCGACGGGCGAAAGAGCAGATTGAGATCCTCCAGACGCTGTACGATGAAAAGGTGGGGCGATTAAAGCGAGGTGATGAACTGCCTCCTGGTGTCATCAAGCTTGTTAAGGTCTACGTCGCAATGAAGCGAAAGATTCAGGTCGGAGACAAAATGGCCGGTCGACACGGCAATAAGGGTGTCGTATCGCGGGTGCTGCCCGAAGAAGATATGCCCTATCTTCCGGATGGGACCCCGGTGGAAATCGTATTGAATCCGCTGGGGGTGCCGTCGCGTATGAACGTCGGGCAAATTCTCGAGACTCACCTTGGATGGGCGGCTAAGGCCTTGGGTATCCAGGTGGCCAGTCCGGTCTTTGATGGCGCTTCCGAGAAGGAAATTAAGGACCTGCTGAAAAAAGCCAAACTACCGGTGAGCGGCCAGTCGCAACTCATCGATGGCAAGACGGGCGAGCCATTCAGCAGTCCGGTCACGATCGGCTATATGTACGTGTTGAAGCTCCACCATCTGGTGGACGACAAGATTCACGCACGTTCGATCGGCCCCTATTCGCTCGTGACCCAGCAGCCTCTGGGCGGCAAGGCTCAATTTGGGGGCCAGCGGCTAGGCGAAATGGAAGTCTGGGCGCTACAGGCGTATGGGGCGGCATCGACGCTTCAAGAATTCCTGACGGTCAAGTCAGACGATGTACCGGGTCGGTCTCGCATGTATGAAGCGATTGTCAAAGGTGAACCGTTCCTCGAGCCCGGGTTGCCTGAGTCGTTCAATGTGTTGGTGAAGGAACTGCAGAGCTTGGGACTCGATATTGAGCTGGTTAAGACGCAAGACTAACCGCTTGTGTGCCGGCTGAAGACCGGTATCAGAGGAGGTCACTACCTTGGAAGGCGTATATACACTGTTTGAAAAGCAACGGGATTCGGTGTCGTTTGATGCGATGCGAATTCGCATCGCATCGCCCGAGAAAATCCGATCTTGGTCGTATGGTGAAGTCAAGAAACCGGAAACGATCAACTATCGGTCGTTCAAGCCGGAAAAAGACGGGCTGTTTTGTGCCAAGATCTTCGGTCCCACTAAGGATTGGGAGTGCAATTGCGGGAAATACAAGCGCATGAAACACCGCGGGATCGTGTGCGATAAATGCGGTGTCGAGGTGATTCAATCGAAGGTTCGGCGTGAACGGATGGGCCATATCGAACTGGCTGCGCCTGTCGCCCATATTTGGTTTCTGAAGGGTGTCCCGAGTCGGATTGGAACCCTGCTTGATATGAGTCTCAAGCAGCTCGAGAAAATTCTCTATTTTGAGAGTTATGTGTGTGTGGATCCAGGCTCAACCGATTTAGCAGAAAAAGAGTTGGTGCCGGAGGATAAGCTGCGTACCCTTGTGTCTGAGTTCGGGTCGAGCGGGTTTAAGGTTGGAATCGGTGCAGAGGCCATCCGTGACTTATTGAGGAAGATCGATATTAATGCGCTGTGGGATGAATTGCAGGTGAAGGCGAAAGCGTCGACATCGGCAGCCATGAAAAAGAAGTATGCCAAGCGCTTAAAGGTGCTAGAGGCGTTTCGTAAGTCTGGGAATAAGCCGGAATGGATGATCATGGATGTCATTCCGGTCCTGCCGCCGGAGTTGCGTCCTCTGGTTCCGCTTGATGGAGGCCGATTTGCCACATCCGATCTGAACGACCTCTACCGGCGTGTGATCAATCGAAATAATCGGTTGAAACGATTGATGGAGCTAAAGGCGCCTGGTGTCATCATCAGGAACGAGATGCGGATGCTGCAGGAAGCTGTGGATGCGCTCTTCGACAATGGTCGCCGAGGTCGCGCGATTCGTGGTCCAAACAAGCGTCCGCTGAAGTCCTTGAGCGACATGTTGAAGGGAAAGCAAGGACGGTTCCGGCAGAATCTCCTCGGTAAGCGTGTCGATTATTCCGGCCGTACTGTGATCGTCGTTGGTCCGGAGTTGCGCCTCCATCAGTGCGGGTTGCCAAAGAAGATGGCCCTGGAATTGTTCAAGCCGTTCATCTTCCATAAACTGGAAGCCAGAGGGGCGGCAACTACCATTAAGAGTGCTAAGCGGTTGGTGGAGAAAGAACGGCCGGAGGTTTGGGATGTTTTGGATGAAGTAATCCGAGAACACCCGGTCTTGTTGAATCGCGCACCGACGCTCCATCGATTGGGTATCCAGGCCTTCGATCCTGTGCTGGTTGAGGGTAAGGCGATCAGATTGCATCCGCTCGTCTGTGCAGCATTCAACGCGGACTTCGATGGGGATCAGATGGCGGTACACGTCCCACTATCTGTCGAAGCGCAGGTTGAGGCGCGGGTCCTCATGATGTCCATCAATAATATTCTCTCCCCGGCCAACGGTAAGCCGATTGCCGTGCCGTCGCAGGACATGGTGTTGGGCTGTTACTGGCTGACGAAAGAGCGACTGGGCGCAAAGGGCGAGGGGAAGGTGTTTGGGTCTCCTGAAGAAGTTCGCATTGCCTTTGATGCGCGAGAGGTCGAAGAACATGCGCGGATCAAGGTGCGTCTTGAGGGTTCGCTGGTGCAGACAACTGCTGGCCGTGTCTTGCTGTCAGAAATCCTTCCGCAAGGTTTACCGTTCGCCAATGCGAACAAGCTCATGACCAAAAAGGAAATGACGAAACTCATTGATGCGGTGTATCGACAGACTGGTCATCGAGATACTGTCGAGTTTCTGGATAAGATCAAAGACCTTGGCTTTGCCAATGCGACGCGGGCCGGTTTGTCGATCTGCGTCGATAATATGCACATCCCGAGTAAGAAGGAAGAATTCATCGGGAAAGCGCAGCGCGAAGTGAGCGAGATCGAAAAGCAGTATTCAGAGGGGTTGATCACGAACGGGGAACGGTACAACAAGGTGATCGACATTTGGGCGCACGTCACTGAGCAGGTTGCCAACGAGATGATGAGGGAGCTGGGTGCGGGAGGTGATCCAGGTAAGGCAGAGTCGTTCAACCCGATCTTTATGATGGCCGATTCCGGTGCCCGAGGCAGCTCGCAGCAGATTCGGCAGTTGGGTGGTATGCGCGGTTTGATGGCTAAGCCCTCTGGTGAAATCATCGAGACGCCGATTACCGCCAATTTCCGTGAAGGGTTAACGGTGCTGCAGTACTTCATATCGACCCACGGCGCCCGCAAGGGGCTCGCTGACACAGCGTTGAAAACTGCTAATTCTGGTTATCTCACTCGGCGATTGGTCGATATCGCACAGGATGTCATTATCAACGAAATCGATTGTGGAACACGCGACGGTATTATAGTCAGTGCGCTGGTCGAGGGCGGTGAAATTATTCAACCGTTGGAGGAGCGTGTGCTTGGTCGTTTGGCGGCTGAGGATATTCGCGACCCAGTTACGGGGGAAATCATCGTTTCATGGAATGAAGAAATTAACGAGGAGTTAACGAAGTCGATCGTTGAAGCTGGAGTAGACCGTGTCAAGATTCGATCCGTGCTGACTTGCCAATCTCCGCGTGGTGTGTGCCAAGCTTGTTATGGCCGCGACCTGGCACGTGGGCGCTTAGTGGAGAAAGGTGAGCCGGTGGGTGTCATTGCCGCACAATCAATCGGCGAGCCCGGTACGCAGTTGACGATGCGGACCTTTCACATCGGCGGTACGGCGAGTAAAGTCGTCGAACAGACAGTTGTCGAAGCCAAACATGCCGGACGAATCAAATTTCTGAGTTTCGATGCCAAGAAAAACGCGGATTTACATACCCCGGGTATTGCGGTGCGGAATAAGGATGGGGAGTGGGTCGTCATGAATCGCAATACGAAAATTGCGATTGTCGATGACAGCGGGCGAGAGCGTGAGAAATATCCCGTTGTATACGGAGCCAAGATTAAGATCAAGGATGGTGATCCTGTGGCTGTCGGCCAGAAATTGGTTGAATGGGATCCCTACTCACTGACGATCCTGACCGAAGTTGGTGGGAAAGTGGCATACGGTGACATCGTCGAAGGTGTCACCATGAAAGACGAGTTTGACGAAGTGACCGGTTTGTCTCGCAAGGTGATCATTGAACATACCGGCCAGACACTTCGTCCTCGCGTGTCGATTAAAGACGACAGTGGTAAAACGGCCAAAGCAACCGGCGGATCCAGCGCGGTGGCCAGGTACTTATTACCGGTCGGAGCCCATATCTTTGTCGAAAAAGGGGCCATCGTGCATCCCGGTGATGTCCTGGCAAAGATTCCCCGTGAGACGACGAAGACTAAGGACATTACGGGAGGTCTTCCGCGCGTGGTGGAGCTTTTCGAGGCGAGGAAGCCAAAAGAGCAGGCGGTCATCACTGAGATCGATGGAGAGGTCTCCTACGGCGGGTTCGTCAAAGGCCAGCGCAAGGTTCTCGTCGACAATAAGATGGGTGATGTGAAGGAATATTTTATTCCTAAGGGCAAGCATGTCAACGTTCACGAAGGTGACTGGGTTCGGGCTGGAGAGCCGTTGATGGACGGCTCGGCAAATCCTCATGACATTCTTGATGTGTTGGGGCCGAATGAATTGCAGAAGTACCTCGTAGATGAGGTGCAGGACGTATATCGATTGCAAGGCGTTTCGATTAACGACAAGCATATCGAGATCATCGTGCGCCAAATGCTGCGTAAGGTGCGGGTTGAAGATCCGGGAGATACCCAGTTCTTGCCGGGCAGTCAAGTCAGCAAGAGTCTCTTCGAAAAAGAAAATGAACGGGTGCTCGCGAATGATGGAAAGCCTGCCCTGGGCAAGCCCGTCTTGCTTGGAATTACCAAGGCGGCCCTCACGACCGACAGCTTTATTTCTGCGGCATCGTTCCAGGAAACCACACGTGTTCTCACTGAAGCCGCGATCAATGGACGTGAGGATAATTTATTGGGCTTGAAAGAAAACGTCATTGTAGGTCGTTTGATTCCGGCAGGGACAGGGTTTGAAGCGTACCGCGATACGTTCGTCATAAGTGAAAAGCCTGAGGTAATACCTGTAGGTGTTGCAACTGCGGTATCATCTGGTGCGGCTGTTCCGTCGGTTTCAGGAGAAGGTGCTCGGTCGTAGTGTGTGATGGAATACTGCCTACTTGACAGTCGGAGTTTACGTCACTATAATCCGGCGGCTCTGCACTTGACGGTTTGTGCTTGTTCTATTTGAAAGGGTTTGAACGCGATGCCGACGATCAATCAGCTGGTTCGGAAAGGCAGGATCTTCGTAAAGGCAAAGACGAAAAGTCCTGCCCTGAAGTCCTGTCCACAGAAGAGAGGCGTGTGTCTTCGTGTCTACACAACGACACCGAAGAAGCCGAACTCAGCATTGCGGAAAGTTGCGCGCGTGCGTCTTACGAACGGTATGGAGGTGACAACGTACATACCAGGCGTAGGGCACAATCTTCAGGAGCATTCCATTGTGCTTGTGCGTGGAGGCCGAGTTAAGGACCTGCCTGGTGTTCGGTACCATTTGGTGCGTGGCGCCTTGGATGCGGTGGGTGTGGCTGGAAGAAAGCAGAGTCGTTCGAAGTATGGAGCAAAGCGGCCCAAGTAGATTTCGTAAGTTTTGAAAATCATCACACGGATTGGATAGGTTGATATGCCACGCAGTAGGTTTCTGGGTCAACGAGAAGTGCTTCCCGATGTGCGGTACCGAGATAAGCTGGTCGGGAAGTTTATTAACGCGTTAATGAGTAGCGGGAAAAAAAGCACTACGGAGAGAATATGCTATGGCGCGTTTGATTTTATCCAGGAGAAAACCGGCAGCGACCCGCTGAAAGTGTTTAAGGCAGCTGTGGATAATGTGAAGCCGATCGTTGAAGTCAAGTCTCGTCGAGTGGGGGGTGCCTCCTATCAGGTTCCGGTGGAAATTAGGCCTGCACGTCGAGTGTCGTTGGCGCTTCGTTGGTTGTCGCAGTTTGCCCGCACGCGCGGTGGGAAGAGTATGCGCGAAAAGCTTGCCGCTGAGCTGTTGGATGCATCGAACAATACCGGGGCTGCGGTCAAGAAGCGGGAAGATGTGCATCGGATGGCAGAGGCCAACAAAGCGTTCGCCCATTATCGCTGGTAATGTCATTCTGTGCTGCAGTTGAGCCGTGCTGCGATCCGCAGACTCGGGCTTGCTTGTATCGCAGCGGTGTTCCTTGGCTTGACTCGCAGCACTCGTGTTTTTTGAGGGAGTTAAAGTGGCTCGTCAGACATCGTTAGGACAAACGCGGAATATCGGTATCATGGCCCATATTGATGCCGGTAAGACTACGACCACGGAGCGCATCCTTTATTATACGGGCATGACTCATAAGCTTGGCGAGGTGCATGAAGGTGCGGCCACGATGGATTGGATGGAGCAAGAGCGGGAGCGAGGCATTACCATTACGGCCGCCGCAACAACCTGCTTCTGGCGTGATCATCGCATCAATATTATTGATACCCCTGGGCACGTTGATTTTACGATTGAGGTGGAGCGCTCTTTGCGCGTGCTTGATGGAGCGGTGGCAGCGTTTGATTCCGTTCAGGGTGTTGAGCCTCAGTCTGAAACGGTTTGGCGTCAAGCCGATAAGTATCATGTTCCTCGTATCGCTTTCATGAATAAGATGGATCGTATTGGGGCGGATTTCTACGGAAGTGTCCAATCTATCATTGATCGACTGGGGGCTACACCGGTTCCGATTCAGATTCCAATTGGGCGTGAAGCGGAATTTCGAGGATCGGTTGATCTAGTGAGGATGAAGGGATTCTTTTACGACGACGAGACATTGGGTGCGAAGTATAAGGTGGATGAAATTCCAGAGGCCCTTCTCGTGCAGGCAAAAGAGTACCGAGAGAAAATGCTCGATGCGGTGGCAGAGTTTGATGACCAGGTGATGGAGAAATATTTAAGCGGCCATCCATTGACTGAAGAAGAGGTCATGCGTGCAATCCGTGCTGGCGTTATCTCGATGAAGATTACTCCGGTGCTGTGTGGGTCGGCTTTTAAGAACAAGGGTGTTCAGCAGTTGTTGGATGCCGTGGTTGACTACCTGCCGTCTCCGCTTGATGTCCCTCCGGTCATGGGGTTGGATCCGAATAGCAGTAAAGAAGTTGAGCGAAAGTCAGATGACAGTGAGCCATTTTCAGCATTGGCGTTCAAGATCATGTCTGATCCATTTGCCGGACAGTTGACATTTTTCCGCGTCTATTCTGGAACGCTGAAGACTGGCACAGCGGTCTTGAATGTGACCAAGGGGACAAAGGACCGGATTGGGCGTCTCCTGAAGATGCATGCCAATAAGCGAGAAGAAATCGATGAGGTGTACGCAGGGGACATCGCTGCAGCGGTGGGGCTTAAGGGGGCTACAACAGGTGATACGCTGGCGGATGAAAAACAGCCAGTGCTCCTGGAGGTGATGAAGTTTCCTGAGCCGGTGATTGCGATGGCGATTGAGCCTAAGACAAAGCAAGATCAAGAGAAGATGGGTTTCGCCCTCCAGAAACTGGCTCAAGAGGATCCGTCATTTCGTGTGCGGACGGACGAAGAGACCGCGCAGACGATCATTGCTGGAATGGGTGAGTTGCATCTTGAGATCATCGTTGATCGAATGTTGCGTGAGTTTAAAGTTGAAGCAAATGTTGGAAAGCCTGAGGTGGCATTCCGGGAGACAATCAGGCGGAAGGCTGAAGCTGAGTCGAAATATGTCAAGCAGACTGGCGGGCGTGGACAGTATGGTCATGTTGTTTTAACGGTTGAGCCTTCAGAATCAGGCAAGGGGCTGGAGTTTGTTAATAAGGTTGTGGGTGGAGCAATTCCGAAGGAGTTTGTCCCTGCTATTGAGAAGGGTGTTCGCGAGCGGATGGAAACCGGTGTAGTTGCGGGCTATCCGCTTCGGGATGTGAAGGTGACGGTGATTGATGGCTCCTACCACGACGTCGATTCAAATGAAATGGCATTTAAGATTGCGGGGTCAATGGGATTTGCTGATGCGTGTAAGAGGGCCGATCCTGTTCTGCTTGAGCCAATTATGAAGGTTGAGGTTCTGGTTCCGCAGGAGTTCATGGGTGATGTGATTGGTAACTTGAACAGCCGGAGAGGTAAAGTGCAAGGAATGAAAGTCCGGGCTGGTGCTCAAGCTATTGATGCTGCCGTGCCCTTGATGGAGATGTTTGGCTATGCGACTGATCTCCGGTCTCGTACGCAGGGTCGTGCGACCTATAGCATGGAGTTTGATCGGTATGATCAGGTTCCTAGGAATATTGCGGAAGCCATCATCAAGAAATAGCGTGGTGAATTAGGAGGGGGTGGCATTATGGCGAAGGCGAAATACGAGCGGAAGAAGCCGCACGTGAACATTGGGACGATTGGGCACGTGGACCATGGGAAGACGACGTTGACGGCGGCGTTG
>LNDU01000065.1 GCA_001464735.1 Nitrospira sp. Ga0074138 | reverse complement strand
TCCGCGCTGTGCACCGTGCGCTTCTTGCCGTCACTCATGCCATTATCCTCCTAGGACAACAGCTTAAACCGGTGTCTCGAATTTGGGGTCCACTTTATTCCAATGGACAAACGACCTACCTAGGTTCCGCTGAAATCCTAGGTCCATTTTAGTGACAACCGGCGTGCATACAAAGATTGGAATATCCCACTTTTCCTCCCGGCATACATTCCCCACGGGATCTACGGTTTTCACCGTGGGGCCTCAGTAAGCACAAAGGACTATCTGGCCGTTCAGCTCCCACCCTTGCATCTCCTTCTTCAGCCCCCGTACAATGTTTTTTTAAAACCTAACTCATTGGCAATCTGGCTATTTCCGTCGCTTCACGGTCGGGTGAACGAGGGATCAATCTTCGATGAAAATAGAGTATTCCAAGGGCGAACGGGCCTCCAAGGAGCTGATTCTCCTCAATCGCCGACAGCTTGAAGCGACCAGCGGTAGGAAGATGAAGGTCATGCTGATCTTCCCGCCGGATTGGTTTCCTTCCGAACCCTATCTCAGTCTTCCTTCGCTCACCGCCGTGCTCCGCCAGGCCGGCCATACGGTCATACAAAAAGACATCAACTGTGAGACGTGGGACTTGTACTTCAGCGAGGACTTTCTGAAGAAAGTTCTGCGCCGGGTACCACAGCAACTCGATCGACTGCGGAAGCTCTCGAAGAAGCGGGATCTCGATGCCAATGAGATGGATCTGCAGCTGGCGCTCTGTGATGTGACCCATCAGCGGATGGCGAAATTGATTCAGAATGCCGAAGAGGCGAAGCGAATCATAAGAAGTGAACAGTTCTATGATATCGATAAGTTAGAGTGGTCACTTCAAGTCTTTCGTGAAGTGATGTCTGTAGTCTCGATGGTCTATTCCCCGGCGAGAATCTGTATGCCGCCGATGGAGACGGATCTGTCGTATAAGGTCTTCGTCTCCTCTGAAATTATCGACGCCATCAACGACACGCAGGTGAATATCTACCGCGATGTGTTCGACCATCTGGTGAAGCCGGCGATCGAAGCTGAACAGCCGGACGTGATCGGGATCTCGATCGTCCTCCAGCAGCAGATGTTCTCCACCATGACCTTCTGTGCCCTCATCAAGCAGCACTTTCCCAGGATCCACATCACCATCGGCGGCAATACGGTAACCCGTCTGCGCGATGTATTGCCCCAATCACCCCTGTTTCAGTACTTCGACAGCGCCGTGGTCTATGAAGGGGAGACGGCCTTTGTTCAGCTGGTATCGGCGGTGGGAGCGAAGCGGAGCCTCGCTGAGGTACCGAACGCCATCTACAAAGACGAGACCGGGGTCCATACGTCGCCAACCAGCTATGCGGAGGATCTCGCGACGCTGCCGCCGCCGGACTTCGATGGCCTGCCGCTGGAGAAGTATTTCGTGCCGACGAGGATTTTGCCCTATTTGGCGACGCGGGGCTGCTACTGGGGCCGCTGCGAGTTTTGCGACCATGGCGAAGGCTATACTGCCGGATACCGGTCGAAGAAGATTCAGGATGCGCTCGCGGATATTCAGTTTCTGCGCGATAAATATGACACCAAGCATTTCCACTTTACCGACGAATCTTACCCGCCGGCTTTGTTCAGGAAGCTCACGCGCGGGTTGATCGAGACTCAGATGGGGATCGTGTGGACGACCCACATGCGGTTTGAGAAGAGTCTGCTCGACCAACAAGTATGGCAGGATGCGAAGGAGTCTGGGTGCAAGTATCTCCACTTCGGCTATGAATCGGGAGTCGAACGAGTGCTACAGCTGATGGACAAGGCGACGACAGCCGAGGTGATGACCAAGCACCTCAAGCTCACGGCGGAGGCGGGGATTTGGAACCACTGTATGGGTTTCTTCGGTTTTCCAGGCGAGACGAAGGAAGAAGCCTGGCAGTCAGTGCAATTCCTTGAGCAGAACAAGGACTATGTTCATTCGCTCGGGTTTGGGACCTTCGACCTCGGACGCCACAATCCGGTCGCGAAGCATCCGGAGAAGTGGGGCGTGACAGCCTACAAGAATCCGGAGTGGGATCTGGCGCTCGACTACTACTACACGGTCAAAAATGGCATGAGTATCGAGGAGGCTGAGCGGGTGTTCGAACAGTTCGAACAGCACCACAATCCGGGCTGGGATCTACGACTCTACACCCGCGAATACATCTTTCTCTATATCTCAAAATTTGGTTTAGGAAAGTTGCCGGAGCTACAGTATCAAGCGGTGAAAACAATCGGAGTCACGACCACGCTTGCGGGGAAGATGTAACTTCAGGACTGAGTGCTGAGAATTCGGAAAACAAGATGAGCGCGAGTGGACTTGTACAGATCGATGGCTTGGTTCCGATCAAGAAGGAAGATCGGAAAAAGTCCAAGGTCATGCTGCTGTTCCCCCCTGAGTGGGTGCCGACGGCGCCCTATCTTGCCCTGCCTTCGCTGACTGCGGTCCTACGAGAAGCGGGTCATACGGTGATCCAGCGCGATATCAATATCGGGATGTGGGATCACTTCTTCAGCATGGATTTTCTGATTTGGGTGAAGGCCCGATTAGGGATTCAGCTCAAGGCTCTCCAAGGGAAGGAGAAGGCCGGGCTGCTCATGGAGCGGGATGTGGATCAGAAGGTTGTGGTGGAGCAGGCTGGGGCCGTCGATGTGTTCGATCTCGCTGACCGAGCGGAGGATGCGAAGCGGATCGTACGTGGCGAACGGTTCTATGAAGCTGAGACGTTGGAGGGAGCGCTCAACACCTTCCGCGAGACCATGGCCTATATCTCCGCTGCCTACTATCCTGCCTCGCTCGTCTTCTATCCGATGGAGAGCAATCTTGGGTATCGCCCCGGTGTCTCGACGGAAGTGTTCGCCTGTTTGGAGGATGAGCAGGTGAACGTCTATCGGGATCTCTGCAATCAGTTGGTTCTGCCTGAAGTCGCGAAGGAGAGACCGGATGTCATCGGTATTTCCATCGGGACGCAGATGCAGCTCCTGGCGGGCTTGACCTTCGCCAAGATGATCAAGGAGACGTTCTCGCACATCCATGTCGTGGTCGGGGGCAACATCATTACACGATTACAGGAAGACCTTGTTAATCACGCGAGGTTCTTCTCTGAAGTATTTGATTCAGCTATTATCTATGAAGGTGAGCATGCCCTGATCTGGCTTATCGAGGCACTGAATGGGCAGCGGCCTCTAGCCTCTGTGCCGAACCTGATTTATCGAGATGATTCAGGGCTCCACCGGAATTCCGAAGTCTATACGGAGAAGACGACCGCGTTGCCCTTACCGGACTTTGAGGGGATGCCGCTGGATCGCTATTTTGTCCCGGAACTTATCATTCCCTACCTGGCGACGCGCGGCTGCTATTGGGGCCGCTGTACGTTCTGCGACCATGGTCAAGGCTACTTCGACCAGTACCGCGGGATGCCGGCCCAGTTGGTCATTGACCAGATCAAGGCGCTACGGGATAAGTACCACTGTCGTCACTTCTTATTTAGCGATGAGTCTTATCCACCGGCGCTCTTCAAGAAAGTTTCACAGTTGCTGGTCGATCAAGATGTCGGGATTAAATGGACGACGCTCATTCGATTTGAAGAGACCCTGCAAGATCAGGCCACCTGGGATCTGGCGGCCAAGGCGGGCTGCTGTACGCTCTATTACGGGATGGAATCGGCGAACGAGCGGGTTTTAAATCTCATGGATAAACACGCCAAGAAGGACGTGATCCAGCGTAATCTCCAGATGGCGGCGAAGGCGGGAATCTGGAACCATGTTATGGCGTTCTATGGGTTCCCAGGCGAAACGTTCGAAGAAGCGATGGAAACCCGCCAGTTTGTCCTCGACAACCAGCCGGTGATTCACTCGCTGGAACTGTTCTACTTTGTGGCCTATCGCCATACGCCGATGGTGCGGAAGCCGGAGCAATTCGGTATGACGATTCATAAGCAGGAGGAGTACGATCTCCCGCTGGATTATTACTACACCTTGAATGATCCCGGTACTCTGTCGTGTCTTGACGCGATGCAGCTCTGCGAAGAATTCTACAAGCACGATTTTCACCCCTGGGCCGTACGGGTGAACTCGCGTGAGCATGTCTTTCTCTATATTTCGAAGTTCGGAACCAACCGCTTGCCTCAAATCTATGCGCAGCAGGCGCAGCCGGTCGGATCGCCGGAAGGGGTATCAGGCTTGATCACCTGGCCAGTCGCGCTTACCCAGGGCGATGAAGGGATGTCTCGTGTCACGAGTCATGATGCCGGCTGAGGTGAAAACCGTCAGCTGCTAATCTGACGGCGGTACATCCTTCTCCACGATTGAGGCATGACGAGAGACGGTTGACGAAGGGGCGAGGTCTGTAGGTTGATGATTAAGGTTCAGGCTCGTCAGGGACGAGCAAGGCCGAGAGTAGGGCGTGAGAGGCCTCGACCAGCTTGGTCATTTCTTCGGCCTTCTTGTAGGCCTGCATGTATTGAGTGGGATTGTTCGTCAGGTTGGAGTAGCGCGTCGGATTCCAATTGTACAACTGCACACGCTTGGCGCGATCAAGGGCGTCGGAGGTGACGGGGAGGGTCAGCCCCAAAATATCCAGAGCGTGCGCTACGTCCTGTTCATTCACGTCGTTCACGAGGCGAGTGTCGCAAAGGCATGCACGGTCTGTCAATTTATTCCAACCATTGGACGCCGGTCTCAGCCAGTTCTCATTTTCTGAAAAATAGAGTATCGTAGCCGGGGAGATGATTCGGCGTTCTGTGTGCAGGCGAGGTCCGATACGCGACTCAACTGGCGAGATTTTTGATGCTGGCACGAATGAATAACTATGTCTGAAACTCGATCGTTGAAGTTCTACCAAGCCGACGTGTTCACCAGCCAGCCGTTCGGCGGCAACCCTGTCGCGGTGTTTCCCGACGCGGATGGTCTGACAGACGACGAGCTGCAACAGATCGCTCGGGAGATGAATCTCTCGGAGACGGTATTCGTCTTTCCACCGACCGACCCCGCTGCCGTGGCCCGGTTGCGGATTTTTACCCCGACTCAAGAAATTCCATTCGCCGGCCATCCGGTACTGGGTACGTTTTACGTGTTGGCCCAGCTCGGGAGGATCTCCATTCAGGAACCGGTTACGCCTGTCGTACAAGAATGTAATATCGGTTTGTTTTCCGTCGAATTGCATGCGGAACAGAGTCGCGTGGTGCGGGTCGTTATGTCTCAACCCAAACCTGAATTTCTCGATCCCATCGACGCTGTCGATGATGTGTATCTGATTGGTGGAGCCCTCGGTTTGCCGAAGCACGTGATCGCCGATACGAAATGGCCGCTCCAAGTCGTGTCGACTGGCTTGCCGGTCTTGATCGTGCCGGTGCGAACGTTGACGGCTGTCCGGTCCATCAACCCCGACGCGTCGGCCATTATCAATGTCTGTGAACGTTTCGGTGCCAATGGGATTATGGTCTTCACGACGGTGACGGTCGAATCGTTCGCGTCCGTTCACGCGAGGATGTTCGCTCCGAAAATTGGAATCTTGGAAGATCCTGCCACGGGAAGCGCCGGCGGCGCACTTGGTGCATACCTGGTTCAGAACGGCGTTGTTGAAGTTGGACCGACGACGGACATCCTCATCGAACAGGGCTATGAAATCGATCGGCCATCACGGATTCTCGTTCAAGTAGAATCGGACGACGATGTGATCCAAGGTGTGAAGGTCGGTGGGCATTGTGTGATGGTCGTGGAAGGAACGTTGAGGTTTTGAGACGGCATGCATGCCTATGAGCGTAGGAGAGGCCGGTATGGTTGTCCTCCTGCTCGCGGAACGCGGCACAAATGATCCATCGCATTGGTAAGTCAAGGGCGGTGCTCGTTCAACGCGCGCAATCGAGGATCAACCATACCGTCTCTTGGGGTGTTCGGTCATGCCAGCCGTTTCAAAACTTTGGTTGTGAACGGAGGATAAAGAAGTGAAGGTTGTGCTGTTTCGCGAACATGGTGGGCCGGAGAAACTCTCGTATGAAGAGATGCCGAGGCCGCAGATTGGTCCGGAAGAAGTATTGATTTGGGTTAAGGCGTGCGCGCTGAACTATCTCGATATTTGGGTCAGAGAGGGGAGTCCTGCCTATGCCATTCCCTTCCCCAATGTACCTAGGAGCTCGTGGTGAGCCGAAATTGTTTCGGCAAGATCGTGCTCGTTTGTTGAGTGCGCGATCTCTCCTCATCATTTTCTGTTTTGAGCCTCCCTCCCATTCTGTGCTACTCTGAATCCAATCGGAGTGAGCGTGGCCGGCGTTCTTGCGTGTCAGTCCATTCGAACGAAAGGAAGGAAGCATGTCCACTGTCGCGAAGATCATGAACAAGAACCCCAAGAGCGTTGGACCAAAAATGTCGATTGCCAGTGCCGCCAAGACGATGCGTGCGGCGCGGGTGGGATCGCTCTTCGTGAAGAAGGGCAAACGCTTGGTTGGGGTGGTGACGGACACCGACATCGTTCGGCGTGCCGTGGCGAGCGGAAAGCCATTGGGCAAGTTGACCGTCGAGAAGATCATGACGACGCCGATTTGTACGATCGAGGGGAGTCAGTCGATCGATGATGCGCAGGATATGATGGCCGACCTGGGTGTGCGCCATCTCGGCGTCACCAAGAACGGGGAGATTTCCGGCGTCATCTCCGTGCGCGACCTCCTGTTACACTATAAGCGCTATGCGCAGTCAAAGATTTCAACGGAGGTGGTGTACGAGGAACCGAAGATCACACAAGACTAAGAACGGTGAGGGGTAAAGGGTAAGGCGCAAGGGGAATGCGGGATTACTGCCCCCGACTATCCGCCAAGTGGCACCAGCTGCCCTGCTTCTCCTTCCACGCTTGTTTGCGGTTCGAGAAGCGAACTCTCTTCTCGTCGGTCGAAGCGACCTCATGCTCACTCATTCAGAGTAGGCCGGGCAGGGTTCCGAAAAAGGCCTCGAAAGTGCCTTCATCCCTGTAACACATTCCGGTTTGTTGTCGGGCTTATCAGTCTTATCCGTATCATTCTTCCTTGCTCCCTCAACGTTCTTCTTCACATCCTCACTCGCTGGCGGCTTCTGGTTGGTCTTCTTTGCCGCTGGTGTAGGCTGGTTTCCTTCCTTCGGCGATTGCCCCGCAGCCAGCACCGAATGTGGCCCAATCAAGAATGCCCCAAGACTTGCGAACATTACGAAGCACGGTAGAAGACCTTTACGCATGGTGAATCCCTTCGTGGTGTACAAGGACTCTGCAATATGGAAAAATAAATGTCAAACACGACGTGTGTACCACGTCAAGCATAGAATACCTCGATAAGCTTCGGCGACCTCTCGTCCCTCACCACTTACCCATTACCGTTACTTGCTAAGTTCTTTCACGAGATGCCCAAGCTCGGGAAGAATGAGCTTTTGCATGGCGAGGCGGACTGCGTTTTCTGAGCCAGGGATGGAAAAGAGTATGCGGCCGTTGATGATGCCGGCAGTGGCGCGGGTAATGATCGCTGGTGATCCGATCTCTTGATACGTCAAATAGCGGAAGATTTCACCGAATCCGGATAGCCTCTTCTCTAACATCTCGTCCACCGCTTCGAAGGTCGAGTCTCTTCGTGAGATCCCAGTCCCACCATTGATGATGATTGCCTGCACATGCTCATTGGACGTGCCTCGCGCGATCCACAGCTGAATCTGTGCCGGGTCGTCTTTCACGAGATAATAGCCGATCACCGTGTGGCCTTGTTCTTCAAGGAGCTTGCGAATCAGCTGACCACTGGTGTCGGTTTCTTGTGTGCGGGTATCGCTACAGGTAAGGACCATGCACCCAATTGAGCTGGGTGCATGGTCCTTGTGTTCGTGATGGGTTGGTGTACTCATGTGTCAAAGGGGACCCTATCAGCCATCAGCTTAAGCAATCAAGCGTTAGTCTCACCCGACCGCTCGAAGCCGATCATTCAGGGGCTCAGCTTATTTCCACACAGAGTCTGGATTCAGCTTCGCAACCGGGGTCCCTTTCGCGACATGTTCATCAAGGATGGTGGCGACGTCCCCCTCAGTGACCTTCGAGTACCAGGTATTGTCGGGATAGACGACAACCGTCGGGCCCTGCTCGCAAGGACCGAGGCAGCCCGTCGCGCTTACCAACACTTCCCCTGGTGGGACAGAACGTTGCATCAGCCCCATGTTGAACGCCATTAGCAGCTGTGCAGCGCCAGCTGACCCGCACGATGGTTTGGGGTGACCTGGAGGGCGGGAATTGGTGCAAACAAGAATATGATATTTTGGTTTTGGCATAGTCTCCTCAATGAAAAATCGACATGGAACCTGTAGCAACGGCACACTTACTGCGGCCGATAGGACTCCCATTCCCGGATCACATCCTCCGGAAAATTCCACTGTCTGAGCCCTTTCAGCACCCAGTCCAGATAGTGGTCTTTGGGCTTAAACTTCCCGATCGGGCTTGCTGCGTAGGTGGTGACGAGTTCCTTTTCCCCACTCGTGGCCGAGACGGTGACTTGCAGGTGGCGATACGCGCCTTGCGGCACATCCTGCTCAAACTGGTCCATAGTCTTCACATCTTCGTCCGTGAGTTCAAACACCCCGCCCAAGGTCTTTTCACCTTGTGACGGCACGATACTCGCGAGCCCGCAGCGCCATTGTGACGACCATCGGCAAAATTTGACGGTATGGTCCGGTAACGTCGCGAGGTGGAGAAATTTGTGTTCCGGGGCCCGCCGCTTGAGTTGTGAGGGATTGAGGAGGTCACCGTACAAAAAGAACTTCATGCACTGTACTCATTCTGCGCCCGACCATCTGAAAACCTTATCGTACTTGTAACACACCGGCTTTTCGCCAAACAAGCGGCCTTCTCACGCCCAGATCTCGACGCTACATTGACATGGCGTCCAGGCCTTCCTAAGATGCCGTGCAGGTAACAAGGTTCCACGAGTTGGTGAGACAACACCGCATGACTGACAGCAGTATCTTTTCGCGATCGCTCGGCACCCACGTGATCCACTATGCAGTTGTCGCGGTCCTGCTACTAGGTGGACTCTACTATGCATGGACCACGCTGCCGTCGACAACCCCGTCGAGAGACCAGCGAGAAGTTGAGGCGTTGGCTTTGGTGCAGAGTCATCAGGCGATCAGTCACCCGACAATCCTAACGGCCATGAACGAGCATGTTCGTATGATGAAGGATCGTGGACAAGGGGTTCGACTCGGGGAATGGCGAGTGAAGCATGTCGAGGGAGACATCTACGAGATCCGTGTGCAGCTTCGCGATCAGGGGGTGCGCGGCCAATGGTTTGAGCGAGAGTTCATTTGGCATGCCCATCTGGAACTCAAGAAGGTTAATGCGGCCTCGCTGCCGGCTGACGGAGTGACGCCGAAAGCGCCTGATGTCGATGAAGGAACAGTACCTTCACCGCCTGGTCCGTCAAAAAGTTAGACCGGTTCTCTGAGTGTCGGTGGGATGGCGATCTGAACTTCATCCTCTTGGATTCGAACCTCGCAACGCACCACCTGAAAATTCGGATTACCGACGCGTTCTCCCGAGATGACGCTGAATTTCCAGCCATGCCAGGGACATTCGACAACCGCGTCGCACAGTTTCCCTTCTCCGAGCGGGCCGCCCGCGTGGGGGCAGGAATTATCGATCGCATGAAAAGTTCCGTCCACGTTGAAGACCGCAATCCAGATCCCATCGACTTCAACCGTTCGTCCTGTGCCGGGTGGAATCTCGTGCGCGAGGGCCACCCTCACGAAATTGTTCATGATCGTCATCTCTCGCTCGGTCTGTTGTATGGGGCATCAGAAGGGCGCTTGCTTGATTTCAACGCCACCTTATGGCATAGAAATAGCAGCGGGTAGCTATGCCCCTCGGATAAACTCCGTGACTGGCCTGGAGGCCCGATTGGGGATGAGGTTCTTCTATGGAAATGACCCTCCTGCTCAACTCGACGTATGAACCCCTCCGGGTTGTGCATTGGCAAAAAGCGATCGCTCTCCTCTGGCAAGGAAAAGTCGAAGTCTTGGAGGTCTACGATAGGGAAATCCATGGGATTTCTCTGTCGATCAAGCTTCCCGCGGTGATGCGCCTGCTGAGGCTGGTGAAGTTGAAGGATAGTCACCGCGCCGTCAAGTTTTCCCGTATCAACATTTTTACGCGAGATGGGTACTGCTGCCAATACTGCAATCACAAATTTCGGACTGAAGAACTGACATTTGATCATGTCGTGCCCATCGCCAAAGGTGGGAAAAAGACGTGGGAAAACATCGTCACTGCCTGCTGGCGCTGTAATAATCGGAAGAGCGGGCGGACGCCGGAAGAAGCCAGCATGAAGTTGAAAAAGCGGCCGGTGAAACCTCGGTGGAGCCCCGTCATTACCATTACCATCGGCATTCGCAACACGCCGGAAAGCTGGCGCGATTATCTCTATTGGAATATGGAGCTAGATGCAGATCCGGCCGACACCTAGCGCGTAGGGTTAAAGTCATCGTCAGGAGCCAATCGGTCCGTAACCGCCCCCTCCGGAAGGTCTTCCAATATCGCGCACGAAATCATTCCAGTCACTCGAGTGTGCTGCATTATAGCGACGGACGGACCAAAATGGGAAATGGGCTGTGGATTTCTGAAATCCCACTTGCATGATGGAGGTTCATTCTCAGATACTGAGCCATTCGGTCGAAATGGGAGTCACGTCATGGTTGCCAATCCTGGTTTTCCCTTGGTCTTGGATGTGAGAGGCTGGCCGGTCCTCGTGATCGGTGGCGATGAGGAGGCATCGGAAAAATCCCAGCGCCTGCTCGAGTCCGGTGCGCGAGTCACGGTGATCAGTCCCACGCTGAATGAACCGTTACGCCTGCTGGCGGCTTCGGGTAAGATTATCCATCGAGGGCGACATTTTCGTGACACGGATCTTGAGCACGCCATTCTCGTTCTCAATACCCTGCGAGGCGATCGTGACTTTGCTCAGATGTTGGTGGCTCAAGCCAGAGAAAAGCGTGTGCTGCTTTGGTCAGTAGACTACCCAGAGGCAAGCAGCGTCACGATGCCGGCCGTTGTGGCAGTGGGACATGTGCGAGTTGCGATCAGTACAAGCGGAGTGGCACCAGCGCTTTCCGGATTCATGAAAGAGGATTTGGAACAGATCCTCGATGCGGAATTCATCGAGTTCGTCGAGTGGCTTGGGCAACTACGTGAACAGGCCAAGGCGAATGAGCCGGATGCCGAGAAGCGGCGGGCACTCCTACGCGACGCGTTAGACGGTTTTCGTTTTCTCGGCAAGGTGCGATATCCCAATGTCTGGTTGGAAAGGCGGGCTCAGGCAGTGACGAATGCACAACCTGATGCCACGCAACAATAGGAGACACGATGGTCCTACTGGAGTTCAGCATGTCGCCGTTGGGAAAGGGCGAGAGTGTCGGGAAATATGTGGCCCGTTCTCTCGATATTATTGATAAGAGTGGGGTCGCGTATCGATTGAACCCGATGGGCACGGTCTTAGAAGGAGAATGGGAGCAAGTCTTCTCGGTGGTGCAGCGATGCTATGAACGGATGAAAAAGGATTGCAACCGCATTTCCTGTACGATAAAAGTTGATTACCGAAAGGGCCATTCCGGACGCCTCCAGAGCAAGGTGGCCAGCGTTGAAAAAAAGCTCAAGCGGTCAGTGAGACAATAGAAGCGTGCCTCCCTTTGGCACTCTGCGGATACACGTCTCCCACGAATCGAGAGGGGTCAGTCCCTCAGGTATTTTCCCCACAGCCAGTCCCACCTTTTGACCGGCTTCTCCCCACTGATGGAAGGGGCGCAACCTGCGTATTGCAAAGCTCACGCGGTCGTCGATATACTCCGCGGGCCATACGTGCTATTCCCGTAGGTGAACTGAGCAGGTGATCAACACCTCTGGCTCTGTGCGATCCCTCGGCTGCCGTACCGGCTGACTGCGCTCAACACCGCGCCCAGTTCCGTCCCATGGACCTGTTGTCTGAGGGGATGACGCCATGACAAGCAGCACGCTCGATATTGTCGAGACCAAGTCTTTCCCGAACATCGAACTCTTACCAAAAGATCGAACCATTCTTGAGCAGGGCGCCATGGTGTTTCGCCCGTTCGGGTTGGATGAACAGGGTCAGACGATCCGAGACCTTGGCGGCGTCAGCATCAGAGCGGTGACGGTCTTTTTAGAGAAGTTAGTAACGTCTGCGGGAGGAGCGTCGGCAGGAAAAGAAGCAGTTGAGGAGTTGTGTCGCCTCTTAAATGATCGCATCAAGGATCCCATCTATCATGTGACTCCGGAGCTGTTGAAGAATCCGTGGAACAGCTACTCCTACGAATTTACCTCATATCTCTATGAGTTCTGTGAACGGATCTCGGGCGATACCCGCTTTGCGTTTAAAGCAGGGGCGGAAAAGGTCTCGCCCATCATGCTGGCCCTGACTCGCCCCTTTTCGCTGTCGCAGATCTACACGATGTTTCCCTACTTTGGGAATAAGTTTACGTCTGGGTCTGTGGAGTTCCGCGTGGTAGAAGTTACGAGCAGCACGGCTGCGGTGGGCATGCGGTTTACCGACCGGACGCTTCGGCAGTTCGGATCGTACCGCAGGCGGTGTGCCTGCCTAGTGTGTCAATCTGCACAAGGAATCATGGTCGCCATGGCCCACCGCATCCACGGCCTCTCTCAGGCAGAAGCGATCGAGACGTCCTGTATCGGCAATGATGATGAATGGTGTCAGTGGACGATTCGATGGCGGGAGGAGAGCCGGTATCGGAAGCGATTCTGGCGAGCAACCTCACCTCTTGAACAGACACGTCCGACTCGACTGAGCAGTGAGTCAGTCGTCGGCGTCGAGAATGCCCAGGCCGCACAGGCTTCGGCAGCGGCCCGCGTTGAGTCCTTGCCTCAGGCTCAACAGAGTTTTACATGGTTCTTAGGGGGAGGGGTGGTGGGGCTTGCCCTCATGGCGGGAGTCGGTGTTCTGAATCCGACGGTGAGTCTCGGCGAGGTGTTGTTGGTCGGACTGTGCCCGGTCCTCGCCGTCGGCATCATGGTTAATCGACGGCTGCTTCGTGAGAGCGAACGACGCGAGGCCCTGATCCAAGAGCAAATTACCTTCGTCGAGTCTCGTCACGAGGAATTGCGCGAAGCCTATTTGGAACAAGAGCAGATGCGGGTGGAGTTGCGTCGGAAAGTGGCCCAACTAACGGCGCTTCACCGAGCGGGGCTCTCATTCGGCTCGACCTTCGAACGAGACGCGCTCTTGCACCAGGTGCTAGAAGCCCTGACGCACGAGCTCAACTACAACAGTGCCATGGTGTCCATGTTTGATCCTTGTGAGAATACCATCCAACATATCCGTTTGATTGGCGCGCCTCTGGAGGTTGAAACGTTCGCCCAGTCCTGTCGGTTTCCGATCACCGATCGTGAGGGCCCCGAGGGGACGGTGGTCCTTCAAGGACGTCCACTGTTGGTCAAGGACATCGATTCGATACGGCACAGCCTCCATCCCCTCAATCAGCGTTTAGCCGAATTGAGCGGGACCAAAGCCTTGGTCGTGGTTCCCATCAAGACCAAAGACCGTATCTGGGGGATGTTGACCGTCGATCGCTCGCACAACCAAAGCGTGACGGAAGACGATTTGGAACTGATGACGACCGTTGCGAGTCAAGTCTCTATCGCGCTGGACAACGCTTCAGCCTACCAGCAGATCGAAGAGTGGAATCAGGGGTTAGAGGTCAAAGTCAAAGAACGTACCGAAGCCCTTGAGCGAGCCGACCGCTTGCGTGCGCAATTCCTCTCCCATGTGTCCCATGAACTGAGAACACCACTGACGTCCATCAAGGGATTCATTCAAAATCTTCTGGACGGACTGACCGGACCGCTGAATGAGAAGCAGCAGCGCTATCTCGTGCGCATGTCTGACAATTCAGATCGGCTTGTTCGAATGATCGAAGATCTCCTTGATCGCACCCGTATCGAGACTGGGCGCTTGGAGGTGCATCCGGCCGATGTCGAGCTTGAACCCTGTCTCGCCGACGTGATTGAGCAACTGAAACCGTTGGCTCAGGTCAAGCAGCAGTCGCTGGAATTTCGTTGTGCCGACACGGACGTCGTCGTGTGGGCAGATCGCGATCGTTTGATTCAGACAGTCGTCAATCTCGTGCAAAATGCCATTAAGTTTACTCCGCCTGGCGGAACCGTGTCGGTTGCCTGCGAGTTGCCGAATCACCGCACAGCAAGGGTTTTAGTTCAGGACACGGGTCCCGGTATTGCTCCGGAATACCTGGACAAGATTTTTGACCCATTCTTCCGCATCCAGCAAGGCCAGCGCACCGCCCCCAAAGGGTTGGGATTAGGCCTGTCAATTGTGAAAACGCTGGTGGAGTTGCAAGGAGGAGAGGTGGCAGCTTGTAATCGTCCCGAGGGCGGCGCAGAACTGTCCTTTACGATTCCGATCCATGCCGTGAAGGTCCCACTCTTGCTTGAATCCCATCTCATGGGCCAACACATCTTGGTCGTGGACGATGATACCGACATTCAGCAACTGCTTCATGACCGACTGATGGCAGGGGGGTACCAGACGTTCTCGGCATTCGATGGTCGTCAAGCGCTGGCGATGCTTCAATCACGAGAGTTCGACGGGATGATTCTCGACATCGGAATCGGTCAGATCGACGGCCTGGAAGTGCTACGACGGGTGCGTCTGACGAATCAACGCCTTCCGATTATCATGATTACGGCGTCGGGATCTCAGGAACTTGCCGTGCGGGCTATCGGGTTGGGCGCTCAAGCCTACCTGCTCAAACCGTTTGACGCAGGCCAACTTCAACAAACCATGGATCGGTGGTTCCGACGTGCATGACCTTCGCGGTCTGCTAGGTCAGTGCCACTGTGGGCTCGTCCGGAAGACTCGACATCTATTCCCATTGAGACAGGTCATCATAAGCGGATTCTCCCTGCTGCTGATTCTTTTCAGCGCTACCTGGTGCTCCTCACCGACGTTCGCTCAGGTTCCCCGCATTCAAGGACAGGGAGCAGCTGCATCCGGGATGGGAAACGCTTTCGCTGCTCAGGCCGACAATCCGTCCGCGTTGCATTACAACCCAGCTGGGATGACTCAGCTCCGTGGCGTGCAAATCATGGCGGGGGGACTCCTTGTCGGTGGCCCGCTCAGCCATAGAAGTCCGGACGGTACCACGACGGCTGGTGATCACGATGGTGTCGTCGCGTGGCCTCCCCCTGCCCATAACTATATTACGGCAAATCTCCAAGGCCTTGGCATCCCCCTGCTTGATAAACTTACGATAGGGGTTGGGGTCACAACCCCGTTTGGTTCAGCGACACGGTGGCCGGATAGTAGTCCTTTTAATGCCACCGCGACATTCAGTGCCTTGCCGTTGTTCGATATCAAGCCGACGTTCGCGTATCAGCTTCTTCCGGATCTTTCGATTGGAGCAGGTGTCGACATCTACACCTTTTCCGGTCTTTTCGGAGAGGGCCATGCCGAATTTCAAAGAATCTTCCCGCCTGGCAATAAGGTTGAATTGAATGGGAAAGACACAGCACTTGGCTTTAACGTCGGTACGTTATACACCGCATTGCGGAACGGAGATGGACTACCGATTGTGAACGTTGCCGTTGTCTACCGCAGTCAGGCCACGCTCCATTTGGATGGAGTGCAGTTGGCCAACGGGGTGAAGGTCCGAGACACCACGACAACCTTGGTACTGCCTCAAGTCATCACCGGTGGGATCGCGGTGTGGCCGGTTCGAAATGGTGAACGTGAGTGGAAACTTGAATTGAACGTTGACTACATCGGCTGGAAGTCGGTCAGAAACTTAGATCTTCGGCAACCCGATGGAACAGTCATTCTTCAACAGCCACAAAATTGGAAAAGCACCTATGCCATTTTAATTGGAACCGAATATCGATGGCTGAAGATGGATCGATTGCCAGGGTGGGAGGTCGCCGTGCGTGGCGGCTATTCGAATCTGCAAACACAGGTCCCAGACGCCACCTTCAATCCAGCGACCCCATCGGCTGACCTTCATATTATTTCAACAGGAGTTGGTTTCCTCTGTAAGGGAAATGGATCGCTCTTTGGATTGGTGGCATGCGGAAATTTTGGAATCGGATCAATAAAGGCAAAAACCATCGGCGTGGACCTATCGTACCAGGTGTCACTCTACGAACCAAGAACAGTCGAGGGAAATACTGGGATTCGAGCAGGAGTCAATGGTTTTTATGAAAATACTGCGCACGCTGGCGGGCTTTCCGTCCGCATCGGTTTCTAACCAAGGGCCCTGAATCTCGCCTCCTGTCTATCTTTGACTCAGATAATGAACAGATGCAGGGGAAGGGTTCAGGGGGAGAGGTAGAGTCTAGGAATCTTGGGACTGATTGCGCACAGGACTTCGTAGGGAATCGTATCGGTCCACTTGGCAATCTCGGAGGCCGTAATTTCGTCATTTCCCTGGCGCCCGATGAGTATCGTCTCATCACCCACGGCGGTACCAGGAATCTCGGTGACATCCACCATCACCATGTCCATACAGACCAATCCTGCGATGGGGGCTCGTTGTCCTCGAATGAGCACAGCGCCACGATTCGAAAGTTGTCGGCTCAAGCCATTGGCATAGCCGATCGGGAGCACGGCAATGCGCGTGGGGCGTCTTGCTGTAAAGGTTCGATTGTAGCTGACTGTTTCCCCTGGTTGGATGGTTCGCAGCTGGGCGACACGAGTCTTCAGTGAGAGTACCGGTCTGAGATCAGGAGTTTCAACCGTGCTGGGAAGGGTGTGGTATCCGTATAACATGATGCCCGGCCGTACAAGTGAAAAGTGTGCCGATGGGAAACGAACCGCCCCACAACTATTGGACACATGAATGAGAGGAACGTGGAACCCTCCTTTCAGAATGATTTTCAGCGCGTCCCGGAAGCGACGGAGTTGTTCTTCGGTCGCGTCCGAATTGGTTGCATCAGTATCTGCCAGATGAGTCATGAGTCCTTCTACTCGGAGAGAGGGAGGAAACTTGTGTGCACTGATGAGTGCCACCAGCTCAGCCTGTGTCAGACCCAACCGCCCCATGCCGGTCTCGATTTTAAGATGGATCGGGTAGGGGATTGCACGTGACGCAGCAGCCTGGGCTAGCGCAGTGAGCATGGAAGGATCGCTCACCACAGGGGTGAGTTGGGAAGCGAAAATGTCACCGAATTGTTCTTGAAAGACCGGCCCTAAGACGACGATCGGCACCGTGATGCCGGCTTGCCGAAGCGCCATCCCTTCTTCCGTCGAGAAGACGGCCAGGCGGGTGACACCATGCTGTATCAGTGTCCGTGACGTCTCGATTGCGCCATGACCATAGGCGTTGGCCTTGACGACTGCCATCACGTCGCATCCGGGGGAGAGAATCTGACGAAATTGGGAGAGATTATGTGTGAGTGCCGTCAGGTCTACGGTGGCGACGGTCGGAAGGAAGGGTGGCATAATCGGCACGCGACGAAGTGAGAATCAGGAAGTCAGAATCAGACTTCCATGATTTCCTGTTCCTTTTTCTTGATCACGTCATCAATTTTCTGTCCATATTGCTCAATCAGTTTCTGTGTTTCTTGCTCGGCCTTACGCAGTTCGTCCTCGGTGAGTGTGGCACCCTTTTGGAGTTTCTTTAACTCTTCGTTCGCATCTCGTCGAAAACCTCGAATCTGGACTTTGGTCTCCTCACCATGCTTTTTACAGATCTTTGTCAGCTCCTTGCGGCGTTCCTCCGTCAGGGGAGGGAGCGGAACTCGGATCACCTTACCGTCATTTGATGGTGTCACACCCAACCCTGAATTGGATATGGATTTTTCAATCTCTTTGATCAGTTTCGGTTCCCAGGGTTGAATGGTGATGAGCCGTGCTTCGGGGGTGGAGACGCTGGCGACCTGTTTCAGCGCGGTCATGGTTCCGTAGTAGTCGACGCGAATGCCGTCCAGCAGGGCGACGGAAGCTCGCCCCGTTCGGAGACCGGACAGGTCTTTTCGCAAGTGTTCAAGAGCCTGATCCATCTGTGAGATGAATGCTTGCCGAACTTGGGCTGCGTTGGACATGAAGACACCTCGTGATGGGATTAGTGATCGCTGCTCGTAACCAGGGTTCCGAGCTGCTCGCCTAATGCCACGCGTTTAAAGTTGCCTTTGACTTTCAGGTTGAACACGACGAGAGGCAATTTATTGTCCATACAGAGGCTGATCGCCGTGGAATCCATCACCTTGAGCTTCTGATTGAGGATGGACAGGAACGAAATCCTCTCATACTTTCTGGCCGATGGAGTGGTCACAGGATCGGCATCGTAGATGCCGTCAACTTTCGTTCCCTTCATGATCACTTGTGCGCTGATCTCCATCGCACGCAGGACGGCGGCCGTATCGGTTGAAAAATAGGGATTGCCCGTGCCAGCAGCAAAAATGACCACACGGTTCTTTTCTAGGTGGCGGATTGCCCTTCGACGGATGTACCCCTCAGCAAGCTGGCGCATTTCGATGGCGGATTGAACGCGGGTGATGATTCCGACCCGCTCCAGCGCATTCTGGAGCGCCAGCGCATTGAGCACGGTCGCCAGCATTCCCATGTAATCGGCCGAGGCTCGTTCCATACCGGATGCGCTCGCCGCGATGCCGCGGAAAATATTGCCTCCACCGATGACGACGGCCACCTGAATTTCAAGAGCGACAACGGAGGCAATTTCTTCCGCAAGGTTTTCCAGAATAGACGGTTGGATGCCGTAGCCCTGCTCACCAGCCAACATCTCCCCACTAACCTTGAGAAGGAGACGTTGGTATTTGGCAGAGCTCATGCTTCGCCTAATTGATAACGGGTGAATCGGCGGACGTTCATATTTTCGCCGATCTTAGAAATTTTCTGGGCGAGAAGATCCTTGATGGTGACGGCCGGGTCCTTGATGAATGATTGTTCCAATAGGCAGTTTTCCTGATAAAACTTCTCAAGCTTGCCTTCGACGATCTTCGACCATGCGGCGGGAGGCTTGCCCATTTCCTTGGCCTGCCCTTCGTAGATCATTTTTTCTTTTTCGGCGACATCAGCCGGGACATCTTCACGCTTCACAAATGAAGGCTTTCCGGCTGCCACCTGAAGGGCAAGATCGTTGACGAACGCCTTGAATTCCTCATTCCGTGCGACGAAATCGGTTTCGCAATTGACCTCGATCAAGACGCCGATCTTGCCACCCATATGAATGTAGGCATGAACCAGCCCTTGGTTGGTTTCCCGCCCGGCTTTCTTGGCTGCTGCCGCAAGTCCTTTTTGCCGCAGATAGTCAATGGATTTATCGACGTCATTCCCGTTTTCATTGAGGGCTTTCTGACAATCCAGAATACCGGCGCCTGTTTTTTCACGAAGCTCTTTCACGAGCTGACTGGATCCTGCCATGATGTCGTTATTCCTTCGTTCTATCGATGAGGATGAGCCGTTGATGGATCAATCAGGTTAATTTACGACACGGGAACATTTTGAACGCGCATGGCAGGCTTCCTGTCGCCGCTGACAGGAGCGGCTTGAAACTCTGCTTCTTCGCGTTGGGCTTTCACATGCGCACCCTCGATACAGGCATCGGCAATTTTTGATGTAATCAGCTTGATCGAGCGAATCGCGTCGTCATTTCCAGGAATCGGATACGTGATGTCGTCGGGGTCGCAGTTGCTGTCCAAAATAGCGATGACCGGAATATCGAGCCGCTTGGCTTCCTGCACGGCAATTTTCTCGATTCTCGTGTCCAGAATAAAGACCGCTCCTGGAAGGCCGCGCATGTTCTTAATGCCGGACAGATACTTTTGGAGTTTCGCGATGTCCTTCTGCATGAGAAGGATTTCTTTCTTTTTGAGACCATGCTCGCTGGGGTTGAGGAGCGTCGTCTCCATCTTCTTCATCTTGTCGATGCTTCGTCGAATAGTCTGGAAGTTGGTCAGCATCCCACCCAGCCAACGTTGATTGATGAAATACATGTTGGCTCGCTTGGCTTCTTCTTCGAGGATTTCCGCAGCTTGCCGTTTCGTGCCAACGAACAAGACGGACTCTCCCGCTGCCACAAGGTCTCGGACGAAGGCATAGGTCTGCTCCATCCGCGAGAGGGTTTGTTGAAGATCGATGATATAGATGCCGCTGCGTTCACCGAATAGAAACCTCTTCATCTTGGGATTCCAGCGGTTAGTCTGGTGCCCGAAATGAACGCCTGCTTCTAACAATTCCTTGATCGCCACTACTCCCATGCCTTCACCTCCTTTCACGCTTGCAGAGCGCCCACACATGGGGCGAGGGAATCGCTTCCCTTCATCTCAAGCCGCGCAGCGTATCGACGCTGATAGTTATTTTAATGAATGGAGCCGTTCTCGCTTGGTGCGAGACCCGACCCCCTGTCAGACCCAGACCGGGGACGCTACCATAGTCTTGCCGAGGTTTCAAGCTACCTGTGTACTAAGATCGATAGCTTGCGTTAATCCGGACATAGTCATACGAGAGGTCTGTCGTCCACATATGGGCTTGAGCCTGTCCCTGCCCAAGCTGGACGGTGATCGTAAACTCCTTCTGTTTGAAGACTTGTGCGATCTTGTGCTCCGCCTCCAGCCCTACCCCTACCCCGCGTTGTACCATGACAATGTCGTTGAATCGAACCGATACTTTGTTTGGGTCGATGGCAACGCCCGATCGCCCGATCGCAGCGATGATCCTGCCCCAATTGGCATCCTCCCCAAACAACGCAGTCTTGACCAGATTTGATGTTGCAATGGTGTCTGCGACTCGTTTTGCGGCTGCTGTCGTGGTGGCTCCCTGCACTCGAATCGTGACGACCTTGGTGACCCCTTCGCCGTCTCGACAGATCATCAGAGCCAATTTCTGTGCGGCATCAGTGAGCAGCTGCTCGAAGTCGCGATGGGACTTGGTATCTCGTTCAATCAGTCGGTTTTTGGCAAGGCCATTTGCCAGACAGAGAACGGTGTCATTCGTGCTGGTATCACCGTCCACCGTAATGCAGTTAAAGGATTGATGAGTTGCCGATCTCAACGCCTGTTGGAGGGCAGCTGGAGTAATCGCAGCATCGGTCGTTAAATAGGCCAGCATGGTGGCCATATTTGGATGGATCATGCCCGAACCTTTGGCCATGCCCCCGATGGTGACAAGGCGACCGCCGATTCTCCCTTGTACCGTGACGGTTTTTGGCTTCAAGTCCGTGGTTAAAATCGCCCGGGCGGCTTGAGCGCCTCCTGCGATGCTCAGACGTGCGATCAAGGTTGGGACGGATGTGGTGATGCGATCAATCGGCAGCACGCGACCAATCACACCGGTCGAACCGACGAATACGTGATGCACGGGAATGGAGAGCTGCTGCGCCACGGCGGTCGCCATCGTCTTTGCCGCCACTAGCCCCTGTTCACCCGTGCAGGCATTGGCATTCCCGCTGTTGACGATGATCGCCCGCCCACAATGAGACCGGAGATGGCGTCGATCCAGGAGTACTGGCGCGGCTGCTACGCGATTCTTTGTAAACACTCCGGCGATCGGCCCGCTGACGTCCGACACGCAGAGAGCCAAATCGAGCAGGCCTGGTTTTTTGATCCCACAATGGATTCCAGCGGCTTGAAAACCCAGCGGTGTCGTGATACCCACGTTCTTTGATTTCATAAGTATAATGTGCGGCGTGTGGGATGTCGGCTTGTGGCAGTGGTCGAATGGTTGCAATTATGGATAACTGCCCGGAGCTGTCAGCCCTGTTTCCTCAGGAATGCCTAGCATGAGATTCATGGCTTGAATAGCCTGACCGGCAGCTCCTTTGACGAGATTGTCGACTGCTGCCACGGTGACGACCCATCCGGCCCGAGAATCCACATACACGCCGATGTCGCAATAGTTTGTTCCCTTAATGTAACGCGGATTAGGGGTCACATCTTCGAAGAGCCGGATGAACCGTTCTCCCTTGTAGTGTTCTCGATACAAGGCCCGAAGGTCAGACAGTTGCAGGCTCTGCGTCAGTTTACAGTATGCCGTACTCAGGATGCCTCGATTCATCGGTACGAGATGAGGCGTAAATGTCACGGTCACGGAACCGACTGTGTTCATGAGTCCAGATAGTTCCTGTTCGATTTCAGGAATATGGCGATGTTGACCGATTTTGTAGGGCTCTAAGGATTCGTGCGCTTCTGGAAAATGGTAGGGTAGGGCCGGACTCCGTCCTGCTCCTGAAACACCAGACTTTGCATCGATCACAATCGTCTCCGGTTGCACGAGTTGTTTTGCGAAGAGAGGCGCCAACTGAAGGACCGCGGCAGTGGGATAACATCCAGGCGAAGCCACCAGTCTCGACTTAGCAATCGCGGACCGATGGAGTTCCGGTAACCCATACACGGCGTCTTGGAGCAAATGTGGATGGCTATGCGGCGTGTGATACCACTTTTCGTAGGTGCTGGCGTCCTTCAGCCGATAATCGGCACTGAGGTCAACGACAGGTTTGCCTGCCTTGATACAGGCCGCAACGGGGTCCAGCGATTTTGTATGCGGCAGGGCGAGAAAAATGGCATCCGCCCGCTCCGTCAGGGCTTCCGGTGCCAAGGCTTCAAATTGATGGTCGAGGATTCCCTTAAAGCTTGGAAACACGGATGAGACCAACTGGCCCGCTGACTTTTCAGATGTCACGGCGGCGATGGTGAAATAGGGATGGGCCGCCGCAAGCCGAACAAGCTCCGCACCGGCGTATCCGCTGGCTCCAGCAATGGCGATTCGAAATTTTTTATTCATGGGTCACTATCGATTATCCTGCGCTGTCTTTGACCAACGCTCCCTTCCACAAGGAAGATATAAAAAAGGGGAAGGCCTGGAGCCTTCCCCTTGTTGTCAGATCGTCGGCCCCTGCGTCTAGCGCTTGGAGTACTGGAACCGTTTGCGCGCGCCCTTCTGTCCGTACTTCTTTCGTTCCTTCACACGTGAATCACGCGTGAGCAACCCCTCCTTCTTCAGGGGGCTGCGGGTTGCGGGAGTCATCGCCACGAGCGCTCGCGCGATGGCATGACGGAGGGCGCCAGCTTGCCCGGTCGGGCCCCCGCCATAGACGGTCGCGCTGATTGAGTACTTGCCCATCAGGCCAGCCATTTCAAGCGGGAGTTGGATAATTTGCCGGAGGGTAAGACGAGGAAACGCCTTCTCCAGCGGCTTCTCGTTCACGGTAATATCGCCTGCGGTGCCAGTGACCCAGGCTCGGGCCACTGCGCATTTTCTCCGCCCCGTTGCGTATTGTGTCACCACTGCCATACGACTCGTCTCCTTCTGGTTGAGGACATGTGTCTAGAGAGAAATAGGTTCAGGATGTTGAGCCTGATGTGGATGATCAGACCCGACATAGACACGGAGCTTCCGCGCCATGCCATTGCCAAGCGGGTTCTTGGGAAGCATGCCCTTGATCGCTTTGGTCAGGAGCTGCGTCGGGTCCTTCCGAAACAGGTGCGCGGCGGAGGCGGTTTTCAACCCTCCCGGATACCCTGTATGGCGCCGGTACAGTTTGGTGTCCATCTTGTCGCCGGTCAAATGAATCTTCTCCGCATTCACGATGACCACATGATCACCCATATCGACATTCGGCGTGAATGTCGGGCGATGTTTCCCCCGCAAAATGCTCGCGACTCGCGCCGCCAATCGGCCCAGGGTTTTCCCCTCGGCGTTCACCAGATGCCAGGTTTCTTTTACTTGAGTTGGATTTTCGAAATACGTCATCATCTTGTTCTCCACCGTTGCAATTTTGTCAGTCGTTTGATGAGGTGTTAGACTTCTTGGGCCCCGATATTCTTTGTTTCTAGCTTGGACAGCCACGCATCAAGATTCTGACCGGTGCGTCGCTTCCACACGTCCTGCGTCACATAAATGGGTGCCTGGCAGCGAAGCGCCAACGCAAACGCGTCGCTCGGCCTGGAATCGATGGTGCGTACGACTCCCTTATGCTCGAGGAAGACGGTCGCATAGTAGGTACTGCTCTTGACGTCAGTGAGGACCGCTCGTTCCATCTTCACGCCGAGATGCTCTCCGAAACTCTTGATTAGATCGTGGCTCATCGGTCGTGGTGTCGTCGATGTGTCCAGAGCACGTCGAATCGATTCACCCTCTGAGGCACCTACCCATACCATAAATAGGTCTGATGTGCCATCGGCTCGGGTCAGCACGACGATCCTGGTGTCCGTCGTCGAGTCTTCTACCACTCGATTGACCTCAAGCTGTATCAACGGTTCTGTCGTTTGAGGTGCGTGCTCTTCCATACCACCCATCACGAGAATGTCAGGAGTCCAGCTTCCCGAAGTCTTCAGGTTTTAAATTCTCCAGCCACTGATCAAGTTCTTCTGAGTTCTGTTTTCGAATCACAGACTCACTCGCAAAAATAGGAGCTTGGGTCCGGAGCGCGAGGGCGATGGCATCACTTGGACGTGAATCGACGGTATACTCCGAGTCTGCGTAGGTCAAATGGATCTTGGCAAAGTAAGTATGTTCATTGAGATCGGTGATCACCACACTAATGACCTTGGCGTTGAACGCATCCAAGTAGGCCTTCATAAAGTCGTGAGTCATCGGGCGGGGAGGGGCGACATTTTCAATTGCAAGACTGATCGAACTGGCTTCCGATTTCCCCACCCAGATCGGGAGCATTTCCGATTGATCCTCGTCTCGGAGGATGACGATATACGCATTGTTGTAGGGGTCAAACATGAGCCCCTTGACCTGCATCTGGGTAATCATCTCAGAATCGATATCCTCTCGCTCGCATTACATATGCATGAATGGCAAAACGTAACACCCTAGCATTTTCAAATTCTCAATGTCAACGAACCCAGCGACAATGCAAGGGAAAACTTGACGCGCACGGCTAAAACTCTTCTGTAATGGTTGCGGAATTAGCTAGTGGGCGGGCGATAGTTTTCGGCAACCTTTGAGGAATCGACTTGTTCTCCCAGTTTCAAGAACGCTTTCATCTGCTTGCGAACGAGTTCGCGGCCGCTCTCATCGCCGAGATTGACTTGATATTCATTGATGACCATCACCCGCATGCCTTCCCATTTCTTCCAGCAGCCTGTGCAGACCTTGGTTTTTATTTCTGCTTCAAGCTTGCCGAGAAACAGGGGAGTAGTGATGGCTTCACCGGTCTGACCGCATGTCACACAAGAAACCTCTGCCATATCCGAGCGCTCCTTTTTTCGATGTCACGTCAGGTTAAATAATCAAAGGCTGAATATTAGGATGTCATCGTATCGGTGGGTATTCTATCAGAGATGTTCACGTGAAGAAAAGATCAGGGCTTCACACGCAGGATTCGTCCAGCGAGAACTCACCTCATGGGCCTGTTGAATAATAGGGTCGTTGATTGAACGTTTTGCTATACTGCGCCCCGTCCACAGTTGCTTCCCCACCTGGTACCCCTGGAGCTGTTCA
>LNDU01000064.1 GCA_001464735.1 Nitrospira sp. Ga0074138 | reverse complement strand
GTCTCCGTATACGATCGTCGGGTCTTCGTGTTCATGTTGTCCTCCGATTTCAGCATTCTCCCACTTAGGGAGGTGTCTGTGAAATCGGGGGAAGGTCAGCGTGCCGTAATAGCGTAGAAATAAATCTCAGCTGAGGGAGGTGTGGCCATGAGGCCTGAGAGTGGTTGATTCTTTCCAGATGATTATTGTACACAGCGTCGATGATCCAAACATTTGTGAGAGTGGATTGGTGAACGATAGTCAGAAAGTTTAAGGCTTCTTTGCCACCACATTGCCGTTTTCCCACACATAAATTGGCGTCCCATACATCTTGGCGGTTTTGCGAGCCGCCTTGGCAGCTCTACGGAGTGCACGTCCGACGCTCTGCACGAATCGGGTGTTTTCCGTTTGCTGACTTGTCTTCATGGGGCTCTCTCCAGCAGCTCTGGAGCAAGTCCGGTCGGGTCGGTCACTCTATCGATCAGCTGGCGACTGGTTGTTGATAATCCACTTCGATGGTGAAGCCCAGGTCTTTGATCATGCCCCAGACCTCGGGAGCCGGTGCACCTGGAGTTGTGAGGTACCCGTTCACAAAGACGGAGTCGGCCGGGTAGAGGGCAAGGGGTTGTAAGCTGCGCAGATTATGTTCCCGTCCACCGGCGATGCGAATCTCGGTACGAGGGTGGAGGAACCGGAAGAGGCACAGTACTTTTAAACAGCGTTGTGGGGTGAGGTTGTCGGCCTGTTCCAACGGTGTGCCGGAGACTGGGGTGAGCATGTTCAAGGGAATGGAGTCCGGCTTGACCTCACGCAAGGCCGTTGCCAGTTCGATCAGGTCCTCGTTCGTTTCGCCCATGCCGACGATGCCGCCGGAGCAGATTTCCAAACCCGCCGCGCGCGCGTTCTTGATAGTCGCCATCCGGTCTTGGAAGGTATGGGTCGTGCAGATTGACGCATGGAAGGCTTCGCTGGTGTTCAGATTGTGATTCACCCGATCGACGCCGGCTGCTTTCAGGCGCTTGGCTTGAGATTCAGTCATCAAGCCAAGTGAGCAGCAAATTTGAATCGGAACCTCCTGTTTAATTGCGCGTACAGCCCCCGCGATTTCGTCGATTTCCCGATCCAATGGGCTGCGCCCACTGATGACGATGCAATAACGCTGAGCTTTGGAGGCTGCGGCTTGTCGCGCGCCTTCCATCATCTGCTTCTGTGGAAGCAAGTTATACCGCTCAATCGGGGCCGTCGAGATGGACGACTGGGAACAGTAGTGACAGTCTTCCTGGCAGGCTCCGCTCTTGGCATTCTGAAGCATTTGGAGCCGGACGGTACGGCCAAAGTATTTGGATCGGACTTGAAAGGCTGCGTGCAATAGTGGAAGCAGCTCATCATCCGGCGCATTCAGGACGGCACGGCATTCTTCTCTCGTCAGCGGTTCGTCATTGATGGCCTTGTCTGCCAAAGTCAAATAGGTCATGGGATCCTCAAAAAGTCGCGATGTGACAATGAATTGTTGTGCTGCCGATGTATTGAATCGAAGAGAGAGGTTCCTCAAAACTGCCAGGTCAAGTCATCAGCAGGTGCTGGCGAGAAACCTACACGGTTTCAAATGGAGAAGCAATGCCTTGGTAGGGTACGGAGGGGACAGATGAGGGCTCTCCTGCCGAGCTGGCGACGGTTTGGCCGGCTTCGAGCCAGGGGAGGGCGGTGAGGGTATTCCATTTGGCGCAGCGGCGGCAGCGGCCCGACCATTCGACGGATTCCTGCTGACATTGGGTGCAGATATAGGGAACTACCACGCGCTTCTTGAAGCTGAGGGCTTTCTTCAATTCCACAATGGCCTCTTCGAAATGCTGCTTTCGCAAGTACAGGTTGGCCATGATCTTGTGATAGTCCAAGAGGTGATCCTGAGGACCTTCAATCATCGAAAGCTGATCGAACGCCTCATCCACCATTTCCAGCCGATAGTAGAGCTTGCCCAGGTAGAACTGGAGCACCGGATTCTGTGGGTCTTGCTGTAAGGCCTCCTGATAGACCCGAATGATTTCGCTGGGCTCGCCTTGATCCAGAAACAGCTCTTCCAGTCGGTGGAGGATGATCACGCTACGTGTCCGCGAGTAGACTTTTTTGAAGATTTCGACCGCATCCTTTGGTTTGCCTTCATGGATCAGAATTTCTCCGATTCCGATATAGGCAGGCAGGAAACTCCGATCTTTCTTAATTGCTCCCCGGAAATATCGCCGGGCTTTATCGGGATGCCCACGCTCGAGCAGTTGACGCCCGACTTCATACATGCATCCGACGAGCAGAGCGGCTTCGGCTTGCTTTTCTGGGGCTGGAAGATTGGCTTTGAGCAAACGATGCTGGATCTCGAGTGCGTCGCTCCACCGCTCCATACGGATATTGAGATTCCGTTTCCGGATGAGCGCGGTCAGGTTGTCGGGCTCGATCTTGAGGATTTGCTGAAGTGCCTGAAGCGCCTCTTCGTAACGCTTGGCGTCCTCCAGATCCTTTCCCAATTCCAACAGCACCTCGATGTTTCGATCGTCCACTCGTTGCGCATGTTGATGGAGCCGGATCGCCTCAGGGTAGTTCCGCTCTGATCGATAGATATTCCCCAGCCACAGGAGCGAATCGACTCGATTGGGGTCGATCGCCAGGGCCTTCTCCAAGAGCGTGATGGCGTCCAAGGTGCGTTTTGACATGAACGCATGGGTTCCGTCTCGGTGGAGGGTGTCGACCTTCTCTTTTCGACGCACCAGACGGTTGCTTCGCCAATTCAGGATTAAATGCGCCGTTTGCTGGAGCCCCACGACGAAGGTCGCAATCACTGCTCCACAGGCCATGGAAATTAAGACAAGCGTGACAGGGCTGAGCTCGAACTCTGCGCCAGGAGCGGTATGGATGAGAATCGTTCCTGGATTCAGTTCGCGGAAATAGCTGTAAATGAATACGCCGGCGCTGATGAGGAAAATAGTAATCAGCAGCTTGAACATGGCCTAGACCATCTTCTGTGAAATCGCCTTCTGGGTCATCCGCCCCTTTGCGGCGGCTATCGGAGCCGACGCTTCGCCAGGAACGGGAATCTGCCGTGCATCGCTCCACAGACGCTCAAGGGCATAGTGCGAGCGCGTGTCTTGTCTGAACACATGGGCGACGACATCGCCAAAATCGATCAGGACCCACTGGCCCGATGTGGTACCCTCAAGACTCAGTGGCCGTTGACCCACGCGTGCAAGGACATCAGCGACGAAATCAGCGATCGCGCGTGTTTGTCGGTCGGATTCAGCCGACCCAATGACCAAATAATCAGCAATTGACGTCAGCGGGGCGACATGGAGGACTTGGACATCAAGGGCCTTCTTGTCGAGCATTGCCCTAGCTACAGCGAGGGCGGTGGCCTTAGATGCGCGTGTGATCGCTCTCCTCCTGATAAAGGCTATGCTGAAGTATATAAGATTGTACCAGGGGGGGCAACATATTTACCAAGGGGAGTTTGTTCCGAACTCTCCGTCTAATCTCTGAGGCCGAGGTGGGACAGGGTGGAAAGGCGAGGCAGGTGACTCCTGGATTAGAGAGGATGGCGATGTCTAGTCTGTTGAGGGTACCGGTGTCTAGCCCTGTCAGTCCATCAGGATCGAGCGTGGAGAGCAGTGACATTCCAGCCAATGCCCGAAAAGATTGCCCCGGTCTGGGAACGACCACGACATGGCAGATCCGTAAGAGCTCTTTTGGCTCTCTCCATGTCGGGAAGTCTAGAAACGCATCGAGTCCAATAATGAAGAACAGCTCCGTGGATGGGCCATAGTGGTGTTGTAATGCCCGGATAGTATCGATCGAGTAGGACTTTCCTTTTCGCTGCATCTCGATGTCCGATACTGTGAAAAGTGGGTTGTCAGCAATCGCAAGCCGGACCATTTCAAGCCGAACATTCGCCGGGGCCAGTGAGCCATCCCGCTTATGAGGCGGATCACCGGTTGGAATGAAAAGGACCTGGGAGAGCTGCATGCGCTCATGTACGTGCTGAGCAATGGTCAGGTGACCATTATGAATAGGATTGAAGCTTCCACCGAGCAGGCCCACTTTGAGGGGTAAGTCTTTGGTGCTCGCCTCGCTGAGCGGGCGATGCGGGCTGAGTGCTGGGTGCCGAAGATCGGGGCTCGAAGAATTCATGACTCAGCACTAGAGGATGGCTAGGTTGTCTCGGTGAATAACTTCCTCATACTCTTGAGGTCCAAACTGTGCCTGAATGTCCGTGGTCTTGAGACCTTTCATCTGACCTAATAGGTCGGACGACACGTTTACCAGGCCTTTTGCGAATTCTTTTCCGTCCGTATCGAGGCAGCTGACCGGATCGCCGGCTTCAAATGATCCCGTCACCTGGAGGATGCCGGATGCCAGCAGGCTTTTCCCTCGCTTGGTCAAGGCATCCACCGCCCCCTGGTCGAGATGGATCTGGCCGCGGGGGCGAAGCGTAAAGGCGATCCAATGTTTACGACTGGTCAGCCGACGCTCCCGGGCGAGAAAGAGACTGCCACCCGGTCCTCCGCTAAGGACCGTTGGGAGGAGTCCGGCCCGTTCGCCATTGAGCACTAATGTCGGAATTCCGTACTCGCCGACTTTCTTGGCGGCTCGAAGCTTCGTCGCCATTCCGCCGGTCCCTTCAAAGGTGCTGGACGCTCCTGCCAGGCGCTCGATATCTTGGGTAATTTCCGTAATCAGGGGAATCAATGTGGCCGACGGGTTTTTGCGCGGATCTTCCGTATAGAGTCCCTCGACGTCAGAGAGAATCACCAGTAAGTCCGCATCGGCCAAGTGAGCCACTTCGCTCGCGAGGGTATCGTTGTCACCAACCCTGATTTCATCGACCGCGACGGTGTCGTTTTCATTGATGATGGGCACGATGCCGAAACCGATGAGTGCCGCGAGTGTATGGCGGGCGTTCAGAAATCGGCGGCGATCAGCGAGATCTTGGTGGGTGAGCAGAATCTGCGCCACGTGTATATCGAGACGTTCAAACGCTTTTTCATAAGCCCACATGAGCCGGCTCTGCCCCACGGCTGCGGCCGCTTGCTTGACCGGGAGGCTCTTGGGATATTCCTTCAGTTGCAACTTTCTGATGCCGGAGACAATGGCACCGGAAGAAACCACCAGGATTTCCCGACCCGCTGTTCGGAGCATCGCGATGTCATCAGCCAATCGCTCAATGTGTTGGGGGCGCAGACCTTCCGCACGCGAAGCGATCAGGCTGCTGCCGATCTTGATGACGATCCGCTTCGCTTGTCCTAGGAGCTGGTCTCGCATGGCGTCTTCCGTAAACGCACGACCTGTTTCCCAAGGTAGGTGATCAAGTCAGCAAGCCCTTGATTCGTGGCGGCGGAAATCGGCAAGCAAGGATAGCCGTTGAGGCGACAATAGGTCTGCAGCTGAGCCAGCCGTTCGCTTGTGCCGATCACATCGATCTTGGTTGGCACGACGGCGAAAGGGCGTATGGTGAGCCCTCCGTCATAGGCGGCAAGTTCCCGCCGCAAAGTCTCAAAGCTGGCCACGGGATCATCAGGGGCCCATTCTGAGACATCGATCAAGTGGAGCAAGAACGCGGTCCGTTCGATATGGCGGAGAAACTGTACGCCCAGGCCTTTCCCCTCGTGGGCGCCTTCAATTAGGCCGGGAATATCGGCCACGACAAAACTTCCGTTGGATCCCAACCTGACAATGCCGAGATTGGGGATCAAAGTCGTAAAGGGATAGTCAGCAATTTTTGGCCGAGCCGCTGAGATGGCGGCAATGAGCGTCGATTTGCCGGCGTTGGGAAAACCAACCAGTCCGATGTCGGCGAGCAGTTTCAGCTCAAGCCTCAAGGTTCGTTCTTCGCCCGGAGTTCCGGGAGTGCACTTCGTCGGTACTCGATTGACGGAGGTCGCGAAGTTGCTGTTACCTTTTCCGCCTCGCCCTCCGTGGGCGATGATAGCCGTTTGGCCATCTTCGATGAAATCCACGAGTGTTTCTTTCGTCTGGTCATCGGAGACAATGGTGCCAACTGGAACAGTGATGGTCAGATCCTCTCCAGAACGACCCGTGCAATTGGATCCTCCTCCGTGTCGCCCGTTCTCGGCCTCATAGTGGTTTAGGTAGCGGAGGTCGAGCAGGGTCGTCAATCGATGAGATGCGGTCATGACGATGTCGCCACCGTTGCCTCCATCTCCGCCGTCTGGGCCTCCACGCGGAACAAACATCTCCCTGCGGAAACTGCAGATGCCGTTTCCGCCACGACCGGCTCGTACCGCGATGTGTGCTTCATCGACAAACATCATCTGTCAACGTTCCGTAGCCTGCTCGGTCACGACGAGTAGGAAAGTATACCCGACCCTGAGCAGAGAAGGAGAGAGAATGTAGCCAGCATGATCGTAGCGGAAGGGGCAGGAAAGCGAATCAGGACTTGGCCGGAACAGGATATACACTGACTTTTCGTCTGCCGCGTCCACCTTCGAACTTGACCACACCGCTCATAGTAGCGAATAGGGTGTGGTCTCTTCCAAGGTCCACATTGAATCCAGGGAAAAATTTGGTGCCGCGCTGGCGGACGATAATGCTGCCGGCTGTCACGGTCTGACCACCATAGGCCTTGACCCCTAAGTATTGGGGATTACTGTCGCGGCCGTTACGTGAAGATCCGCCACCTTTGTTTGTTGCCATGGTTAAGTCCTTCTTGTGTCTTTAGGCCGTTGCAATATTCGTAATCAATAGCTTGGTGAATCCTTGTCGGTGTCCACGGGTGCGGCGATAGCCCTTGCGGCGCTTTTTCTTAAAAACAGTAATTGATCGGGTTCGTCCTTGCTGCACGATTTCAGCCGTGACCTTGGCCCCATTAATGAGAGGCTGTCCAAACAGAATACCAGCGTCACCATGGACGAGACGGACCTGGCTTATTTCTATCTCAGCCCCGACGTCTCCTGGCAGCCGTTCGACCTGAATCGTGGCCCCAGCCTCGACTCGATATTGCTTCCCACCTGTTTCTACAATCGCGTACATAATTATTCCTTCTCCGAACGTGAAGAACGGTTCATTTAACATGGGGATAGGAGAGGTGTCAAGACATACCAGGAGCGGGGAGCTAGTAGTTGATTACACACGGGCCCCCCTTTAGAGGGCTAGGAGAGCGCTCGTGCCGACACGTATGCTGAGTACCACCATTGCTAGGGCATGTTTCCGGTATTTCCGCGATTCAAATCGGGAGATGGCAACAAGATCATGTCTCACATCAACAAGTTTGTGATCCGTACCTATCATCGGATTCCGGTTCGCTGTGTTGTGTACTATATGGGCGGAGATTTCCTCGGGAAAGGAACGGTGATCAACCTCTGTCGTAACGGGTTTCGCGTCCTGGGCGATCATCAAGTAGCTCCTGGGATGGAACTGGTCGTCCGGCTCACCCTTCCTGATAAAGATGAGCCGGTCGAAATTCAGCGTGTCGTTGTTCGATGGGTGCGCGGCCTGTTGTTCGGTGGCAAGGTCGTGACCATGAGTCCCGAGGGAGAAGAGCGAGTCGGAACGTTTCTGAGTGCCCGTCTGCGTGCCTATTGCGCCTCCACGTAAGTGTTTCCAGCACTATGTTTAGTGGTTCGGAGTCAATCGCCGGCCTGGTTGCTTGACCCACGTTTGACCTCACGCTATAGTCCGTCACGCCCGCCCTCGCAGGCGGAATTTAGTACTATCGCTCGCTGGAGATCGTCTTCAATGTTGGAACCGGTTGAAAAGATCTGGATGGATGGGAAATTCGTTGGGTGGGAGGAGGCCAATGTCCATATTCTCACCCATTCGCTGCACTATGGCCTTGCTGCGTTTGAAGGTATACGGTGCTACAAGGGAAAATCAGGATCCGCAATCTTCCGGCTTCAGGAGCATGTCGATCGCCTGTTTGATTCGGCCCATATCGGCATGATGGCCATGCCGTATGACAAAAAGCAGATCACCGACGCCATTATTGAAACCGTTCGAGTCAATCGTCTCGATGCCTGTTACATTCGTCCGTTGGTCTACATTGGGTATGGGGCGATGGGCATCCATCCGGGGGAGAATCCGATTCGGGTGGGCATTGCTGCCTGGAGGTGGGGCGCCTATTTGGGGGATGATGCATTGGCCAATGGGATGCGTGCGTGCATCTCGTCCTTTACGAGGCACCATGTGAATGTCTCCATGACCAGGGGGAAAATAACCGGGTACTATGTGAACTCCATTATGGCCAAACGGCAGGCGAAGGCCGATGGATATGACGAGGCGATTCTCCTCGATCCGGAAGGTTATGTTGCCGAGGGAACAGGGGAGAACGTATTCATCGTTCGACGGGGCGTGCTCAAGACGACGCCGTTGACGTCGGTGCTTGAAGGGATTACGCGAAACTCCGTCATCCAATTGGCTCAAGAACGGAACATCGTCGTGGTGGAGGAACGATTCACGCGCGATGAAATGTATATTGCCGACGAAGTATTTCTGACGGGAACCGCTGCAGAGTTGACCCCGGTCCGAGAAATCGACAACAGGCGCATCGGAAATGGTACCCCTGGATCGATGACACGTGCCCTCCAAGACACCTTCTTTTCAATCGTGCGTGGAGAAGACCTTGCGCATGATTCCTGGCTGACTCGTATCTGATACCTCGCAGGCCGAAAGGCATCAACCGTCGATCGAGTGTAATGGAACCGAGACTCCCTCGATTGCCCAATGACGCCCTGACGAAGCACAGGTCAGTGGCCCGCCGCTGGAGTTTCCCCAGAAGGATGCGAATCTCCTGAAGGTTGAGCGGGTGAAGCAGCCGGGGGAGCGGTGGGTTCGCTCTTGGGCTGCATGTCGATGACGGTCGAAGAGAAGTTTCGTTGCTTGGCTAAAATGGCCAGACTAAGCGATGTCACCATGAACACGGCCGCCACAACGACGGTCAGCTTGCTCAAAAAGTTTGCCGGGCCACGGCTGCCGAACACGGTCTGACTGGATCCGCCGAACGAGGCGCCGATCTCCGCTCCCTTCCCCGATTGGAGAAGAATCGCCCCGATCATCAGGAAGCAGATAAAAACATGGACAATAACAAGCAACGTATACAGCATGGGATCTCAGACTCCGATTGATCGCGCAACAGAAGCGACTATTGCAATTGTAGCAAAGGACTCGACTTGGAGACAAGCGCCACCGATGAGTGCGCCGTCGATTTGGTCCGAGGCCAGTAACGATTCTATATTTTGTGGCGTGACGCTTCCTCCATAGAGAATTCTCGTGCAGTCGGCGACCGCGGGAGAGGCTAGGGCGGCGAGGCCTTGCCGAATCGTCCGGTGGGCGGCAATGGCTTGCTCGACCGTCGCCGACTTTCCCGTACCGATTGCCCAGACCGGTTCATACGCGATGGTGATGGTGGCCAACGCCTCCGTGGTAAGGCCGGACAGACCGTCGTGCACTTGCTGCGTCAGTACGTGGTCGGTCGTGCCGTTGTCTCGTTGTGCAAGTGTTTCACCGATACAGAGGATGGGGCACAACCCATGGTTGAGCGCCGCTCGAATTTTCTTCTGGATCAGGTCTTCTCTTTCGCCAAAGAGCGTTCGCCGCTCTGAATGCCCAACAATGACATAGCGACAACCGAGGTCCTTCAGCATCGGTGCGGAGACTTCTCCCGTGTAGGCACCGTGATCCTCCCAGAACAGATCCTGCGCTCCAAGTTGAATCGGAGACGAGGGGCCCAGCGCCAGGCGGACTGATTCGAGCGCAGTAAACGGGGGGGCCACCACGAGCTCAAGGTTTGCAGGCTGAGCAGGAACACGGGCGAGCAGGTCGCGAATGAAGGCTGTCGCTTCAGACGCGGTCTTATTCATTTTCCAATTGCCGACGATCAAGATAGTACGCACGGCGATTTCCGAGGATCTCCGTTATAGTTGTTGGGTGTATGAATCAGTCTGCGCGGTCAGGCAACGCTGCGAGGCCTGGGAGCGTCTTGCCTTCGAGTAATTCCAGGGCGGCGCCGCCTCCGGTCGAGATGAACGACATGCTCTCCGAGACCCCAGCCCGATGAACGGCCAGCGCCGTCTCACCACCGCCGACGATCGTGAGCGCATAGGCATCAGCGATGGCGTGAGCCATGGCCATGGTACCTCTGGCGTAGGCGTCGATTTCAAACACACCCATCGGCCCGTTCCACAAGATGGTTTTTGCATTTTGGACAGCTTCGTTGAACAGTTTCACGGAAGCCGGGCCAATGTCGAGAGCATACCATCCTTTGGGAATTTCCTGCACGGGAACGATTTTGGTTTCAGCGCCCACCTCTCGGCTGGCGGCGACAACACAATCAACGGGCAAATAGAACTTGACCCCCCGGGAGAGGGCATGGTCTTCGATCCCTCGGGCAAAATCCAGCATGTCCATTTCGCAGAGAGAATTGCCGATCTCCATGCCTTTGGCCTTTAAGAAGGTAAAGGCCATGCCGCCGCCGATGATGACCTTATCGACCTTCTTCCCGAGGTTTTCGATCACACCAATTTTGCCGGAGACCTTCGCGCCCCCCAGAATCGCGGCAAACGGCCGAACAGGATTGGCGACGGCACCTTCAAGGTACTCGATTTCTTTCTTGAGAAGCGCCCCTGCCACTGAATCCTTGATGTGTTTGGTGATCCCAACCGTCGATGCGTGGGCCCGGTGTGCTGCTCCGAATGCGTCATTGATGAAGACATCGCCCAGCGAGGCCAGAGCTTTGGCGAAGGCGTCGTCGTTTTTTTCCTCCCCGGCATGAAATCGAAGATTTTCCAGTAAGAGGACATCTCCGTCCTTCATCTTGGCGACCAGCTTCTCAACGGCCGGGCCGATACAGTCCGGAGCGAAGACCACCTCTTTCCCGAGTAGTCGTCCTAGCCGTTTTGCGACAGGGGCGAGGCTGTACTTTGGGTCAAAGGCACCCTTCGGCCGGCCGAGGTGAGAGCAAAGAATGACTTTGGCGCCTTCATCAACGACGCGATTGATCGTCGGCAGGGTCGAGCGAATGCGGGTGTCATCGGTAATCTGCAGCGATTCATCGAGTGGGACGTTGAAATCGGCGCGGATGATGACCCGCTTGCCACGAAGTTGCACATCGTCCATCGTCTTCTTGTGCAAGTTCATGGGGCGTTCCTCCCGTAGGTTCTGTGAACTGATCAATTGGTTAAAGAGACGGATTTATGTGAAGCCCGCCCCATCGTCTCTGGCGCCGCATTCAGTGAGTAATAGATTTTCCGGCCAGGACCTTGACCAGGTCGCGGACTCGGCATGAATACCCCCATTCATTGTCGTACCACGCCGTCACCTTGACCAGACGCTTGTCCACGACGTTGGTCAACGGGGCATCGACGGTGGCCGAGTGAGGGTCCCCTTTTTGGTCGATCGAGACGAGGGGCTCTTCGGAGTACTTGAGAATACCTTTGAGTGGACCGTCCGCTGCCTTCTTGAAGGCTGCATTGACGGATGCGATATCGCAGTCCCTCTCAGTTTCGACGGTCAGATCGACCAACGAGACATTCGGAGTCGGGACACGAATGGCAAGCCCGTCCAATTTACCCTTGAGTTCGGGGATGACCAGATGCAAGGCCTTGGCCGCTCCGGTGCTGGTAGGTATCATCGACATGCCGGCTGCGCGGGCGCGTCGAAGGTCTTTATGTGGCAAATCCAACAATTGTTGATCGTTGGTGTACGAATGAATGGTGGTCATGACGCCATGCTTGATGCCGAATGTTTCCAACAGAACCTTGGCCACGGGCGCTAGGCAGTTGGTTGTGCAGGAGGCATTAGACACGATGTGATGCGATTTCGGATCGAGCTTGTCTTCGTTCACCCCGAGTACGATGGTCACATCAGGATCTTTCGACGGGGCCGAGATGATCACATGCTTGGCCCCGGCGGATAAATGTTTGCCTGCCGCGTCTCGGTCGGTAAATCGGCCCGTCGATTCGATTACCACGTCCACGTTCAGCGCTTTCCAGGGCAGCTCTTTCGGGTCTTTCATCGCGAGCACTTTGATGGGGGTTCCATCAACGAAAATTTGGTCTTCCTTGGCCTCGACAGTGGCCGGAAGGGTCCCGTGTACGGAGTCATACTTGAGCAGGTATGCGAGAGTCTTGGCGTCCGTGAGATCGTTAATGGCAACGATCTGCAGATCTTTGTCGCCCATCGAGGCGCGGAATACGTTGCGTCCGATGCGTCCGAATCCATTGATTCCAACTCGAATGGCCATAGCTTAATCCTCTATATAAATGAATGGGTTCAGTATAACCAGGCGTTCCGCTGGAGCACGTGATAGTATCGATGCCTTCTCCTTCTTGTCAAGGTTTGTGAAGAGGGCTTAGTAGAAAGGGTAGAATACGATTCTGTGGGTTCCGAGCCTCCCCATCTTGCCTGTCGATCGAGATCTTGGCTAGAGTTTGACCGTCAGCTCTGGTGTACTGCCCATTCGACATGAATAAAACATTATCAGATCATGCGATGCAGGTGTTGGAGTGGGCTCGCGTCCTTGAATTCCTTGCACAACATGCGCAATCGGCGATGGGAGTGGCTCAATGCCGGTCGCTTGTCTTATCGAGCGACCTCGCGGATGCCTGCCTGCGCCAACAAGAGACGACCGAGATGGTGAGCTTGTTGGAGGGGAGTGATCCAGTGCCGGCACTCACCTTCCCTGATATTCGCGAACAGCTGATTCGATCCGGGAAAGGCGGAGTGCTTGAGGCCGGTGAGTTGCGAGACTGTGCGGTGGTGCTGGCCCTGATGGCAGAAGTCGAGCGATACGCCGAGTCTTATCAAGGCAAGTTGCTGGCTCTGGCGCAGGTCTTGGAGCCGCTGCATATCACACAAACCTTGAAGGGAGTCCTGAAGGCCATTGAGGGGGCGATCCAGTCGGACGGCTCCATGAAAGACACGGCTTCGCCGGAGCTACGGCGTCTGACTCATCAGGCCCAGGGGCTGAAGCAAGAGATGCGGCAGCAGCTGGAGCAGATCCTCCATTCCAAGCGCTATGAGGATGTCCTGCAAGAGTCGTATTTTGCCCAGCGAGAGGGGCGTTACGTCGTGCCGGTGAAGGCGGACATGCGGGGGAGGATCCCTGGGATTGTCCACGATGTGTCGTCCAGCGGGGCCACCGTCTTTCTGGAGCCGCGGGAGTTGGTTGAACTAAACAATTCCATCAAAGTGGCGGACTTGGAGATTGAACGGGAGGTCCAGCGTATCTTACGGGAGCTCACGGCGTTGGTAGCTTCGAAAGCGGCCGAGATTGAGCAAGGGATCGAGGTGCTGGCCGAATGTGATGTGATCAGAGCCAAAGCCGAGATGAGTCGTCGGCTAAAGTGTCATCCCGTCGTCTTGAATGAGGATGGTCGTGTGATGCTCACGCAGGCGCGGCACCCGCTGTTGCTCATCGCGAAAGATGATGTCGTCGCGAACGACATTCTCATGGACGAGAAGATTCGTGTCCTTGTGATTTCCGGGCCGAATACGGGAGGAAAGACCGTCACGCTCAAAATCGTCGGGCTGTTTGCCCTCATGGTGCGGGCCGGACTGCATCTCCCCTGTGCCCCAGAATCCGAGATGGCACTGTTTACCGATCTCTATGCCGATATCGGTGATGCGCAGGATCTGACCCGCGATCTGTCCAGCTATTCCGCCCATATGACAAGCATGATCCGACTCCTCTCCGAGAGCGCCGCCCAACCGATGTCGAGCGAACGTTCCACGCCTCGCTCGCTGGTTCTCCTGGACGAGCCCGTAACCTCCACCGATCCGCAAGAAGGTGCGGCGTTGGCCGAGGCGCTGCTGTGCCGCTTGGCTGAGCTGAACATGAAGGTGGTGGTGACGACGCATTATGGCGCACTCAAAGAGCTGGCGCAGACGACCTCTGGTTTTATGAATGCCAGCGTGGAGTTCGACGTGGAACGATTGGCGCCGACCTATCGATTGTTTATCGGGATTCCTGGCGGGTCATCTGCCTTGGAGATCGCCGGTCGTCTGGGTATGGATCAAAGCATTCTGAACGATGCGCGTAGGCGGTTACATCATGAGGACCACCGGCTTGACGAATTGATGGCTGATTTGCAGCGCAAGCAACGCCAATTGGCTGACGATGGCGAGAAGGTCCAGCGAGCCAGGCACGAAGCAGAACAAGCGGCTCGGGAGGCACAGGCGCTTCGAGTGCAACTGGAAGAAGCCGAGCAGGAGGCTCGACGGGGGCTTAAGAAGAAACTGGGCGAACAGTTTCAGCGGGCACGGGCAGAGGTCCAGGCCACTGTCGATTCCTTGAAGCGTGAGCAGAAACTCATCAAAGCGAAAGAGACCAAGCAGCGACTCAGTGAGCTGGAAGTGAAAACGCGACAGGAGCTGACTCCTGCGAGTGAACCAATTCCGGTCGAACAACTGACGGTCGGCGATGCCGTTGAGATCATTGGACTGGGGATGACCGGAAGTTTATTGGAAACGCCACAAGGGAAGAATCGAGTCCGCGTCAAAGTTGGGGAGGGTGAAATTGTGGCCAGCGTCTCGAACCTTGTCGGCGTCGTGCAGGGACCAGAAGCGACCGCAGGACGACCGGCATCATCCGCTTCAGCTCCTCGCCGAGTCTCAGCGAGTAATGGGCTGGGGCTGGATGAACAGACTGTGGTGGATGTGCGGGGCCAAGCTGCGGATGAGGCACTCGATCAGGTCGTGGCGGCCTTGGATCGGGCGACTTTAGATGGGGCGCCGTTCCTCCGCATCATTCACGGCCACGGCACTGGTCGACTCAAATCTGTCCTGCGGGAATACCTCAAGGGGTCGCCTTATGTAGCCGAGTTTCGCCCAGGTGACAAGGCTGAGGGGGGAGATGGGGTGACGGTGGCGAAATTGCGGTGATTGGTTTGCTGTACTATTTTCCGTCACAGAGGGGGCGTTCTTCATAATAGTCGATGCTCGCCTGTATCGTTTCTGATCCACCCCCGTATCTAACTCGATACCACATCTGATTCAGCCATCCATCCGTTCCGTACCCTCTCGTGTTCTATCGAGTCCTGCAACTATCTGTCCTTACAATGGTTTTGAAGTATGGCGGCATCAGTAATTGTGTGTGGCATCCAGTTTGCTCCGTAATTCTCATCAAGAGATGTTCTTCAACTATCCATCCTATAGTGAGGAGGTTGTCATGCGTCGGTCAGTATCGAAGGGAAACCAAATCACGAATAGGTTCGAGGCGAAGCGGCTGAGAAAATTGGAGCAGGAGAATGGCCTGCTCAAGCTCTTGTATACGGATCTGTTACAGAAGTTCTCGTCGATGAAGGACGACCTTACCAGGAGCGCAAGGGCCTGTTAAGCATAGGTGCTTCACTCACCGGTGGGCGTGGCCATTTCGTAGATCAGACCGAGTCTCGCGCCGGTTCGATCAGACTCTAAATGCATGAGGTCTTGTGTTTCTGTATTCTTCGAGCCTCTCACCGGAAGGCTTTTGTCAAGCTGTTTAGCCTGGTGAGGAATTAGCCGCAGCCGTGAGGATTCTCCATGGCGATCCGACGTTTGCTTCGCGCTTTATCTGTAAGTGATTGATCTAGAGGGGCTTGTTCCTTGACAGGGGAAAAGCATTCTTGCTAGCTTGGGACGTTATCTAGCGTCAACATCGAATCGTCTCTCCCGACTAGGCTGTAGGTTCTGTGACGTTTCAAGAACTTATTCTGACCCTCCATCGCTTCTGGGCCGATCACAGTTGTGTGATTCATCAACCCTATGACATGGAAATGGGCGCGGGGACATTTCATCCGGCCACGTTTCTGCGCTCACTTGGACCGGAGCCATGGCGGGCGGCCTATGTGCAGCCATGCCGACGCCCGACGGATGGCCGCTATGGGGAAAACCCCAACCGTCTTCAGCATTATTATCAGTACCAAGTCGTGCTGAAGCCTTCACCGGATAATATTCAAGAGCTGTATCTAGAAAGTCTGGCTCGGCTGGGGATCAATCCCAAGGAGCACGACATTCGCTTCATCCAAGACGATTGGGAATCCCCGACGCTGGGGGCGTGGGGACTTGGATGGGAAGTGAGACTGGATGGGATGGAGATCACCCAGTTTACGTACTTTCAGGAGATCGGCGGGATTGAACTCAGCCCGATCACAGGCGAAATCACCTACGGGACGGAACGTATCGCGATGTATCTACAGGGAGTAGACAATGTCTTTGATCTTGCTTGGACTGACCAGGTGTCGTATCGGGACATTCATCACGAAACCGAGGTGCAGGGGTCGCGCTACAATTTCGAGGAAGCGGACGTCACGATGCTCATGGAGGGTTTTCAGGCGAACGAAGCGGAATGCAGGCGATTGCTCGCGCAGACCGACCGACGTCTAACGCTGTCAGCCTATGACTTCTGCATCAAATCATCCCATCTGTTCAATCTCCTCGATGCCCGTGGGGCGATCAGTGTGGCAGAACGAACGGGGTACATCGCGCGGGTGCGGGCACTGGCCAGGCAATGTGCCGAGCGCTATCGCGACGAGCGAGCCGCGATGGGACATCCACTGATGAAGACGCAGGTCGCACATCGATGAAGCGCCCGCTCGTCAAGAAGACGCCTCCTCAACACAAAACTCGCAGCCCCAAACCTACCGCTGAGCTGTTGTTCGAAATCGGCATGGAAGAGCTGCCGTTTGAATTTGTTGCGCCGGCCCTGACGGCCCTTCGAGAATCAGCCACCCGCCTCTTTCAGGAGGCCCGGTTGTCGTGCGGGTCCATCAAGACCTATGGGACTCCTCGGCGGCTTGTCTTGATCGTGGACGAGTTGCTTGCGCATCAAACTGCGGTGGTCAAAGAAACGATGGGGCCATCGAAAATGGTGGCATTTGACCAGGCCGGCCAACCCACAAAAGCGGCGATGGGATTTGCCGCCGGACAAGGTGTAACGGTCGAAGGTCTGGAGATACGGAGCACGCCGAAGGGCGAGTATCTGTTCGCGGTCAAGCGCGATGTCGGACGCAAGACCACAACCCTTCTTCCGGAATTACTGCCTCACCTTTTCGAAACGCTGTCTTTCCCGAAGGCCATGAAGTGGAACGAAACAGGCGTACGCTTCGCCAGGCCTGTACGATGGATCGTGGCACTATTCGGGGGCAAGGTCGTGCCGGTCCAGATCGCCGGGATCCACACCGGGAATCGGACGTCCGGTCATCGCGTGATGGGCGGCAGAAAGCCCCTCACGGTGAGGGATTTCAAGACCTACAGCAAGGGTCTTGAAAAGCTAGGGGTGATGCTTGATCCCGAACGCCGCCGAGCGGCGATTCAGCAACAAATCGACCGGCTCTGTGTTAAGGCGGGTGTTGGACTGAATGCGGATGATGCGTTGCTCGATCAAGCGGTGTACACCACGGAGTGGCCTTGTGCCGTTCTTGGCAGCTTCAAGCCGGAGTACTTGGCGGTTCCTTCGGAAATTCTCATCACGTCGATGAAGGAACATCAGGGGTTCTTCTCGGTTAGGGATAAGAAATCCGGCAAACTGGCGCCGCATTTTATTGCGATTGCCAACAATGAATCCAAAAACATGGCGCTCATTCGGACGGGGAACGAGCGGGTATTGGCGGCACGCCTGGCTGATGCGAAGTTCTTTTTCGACGAAGATCGAAAAGTGAGGCTGCAGGAACGGAGGAAAAAACTCAGTGGCGTCACGTTCCATCAGAAACTCGGCACGATGGCCCAGAAGCAAGAGCGAGTAAAAAAGCTGGCTGGCTTCATAGCCGCTCACCTGTCTCCTGAGGAAGATGAACTTCGGCAGGTTTGCGATCGAGCTGCGTCGTTGTCCAAAGTTGATCTCCTGACCGGCATTGTGGGCGAGTTTCCGGAGTTGCAGGGCATCATGGGTGGCGAGTATGCCATTCATGATGGAGAGTCTGCTGCAGTGGCTCAAGCCATTCGAGAACAGTATCTTCCCAAAGCGATTGAAGGAGAGTTGCCCAAGACATTAGCGGGGCAGATTCTTTCTCTAGCCGATCGGCTGGATTCCATTGCTGCGTTTTTTCATGTCGGGATGATGCCGACTGGATCGGAAGATCCCTTTGGGTTGCGCCGGCATGCCACGGCGATTGTTCGACTTATTCTCGAAGCGAATCTCCGAATCAATTTGGCGAGATACATTAATAACGCACGAAACCTTATTGCTGATGATGGCTTCAAGGGACTTCCGGATTCGGAGCAGCAAGGTGTCCGTCGGATGACAGAATTTATCTTGGAGCGGGTTCGACATTATAGCCGTGTGGTTTACCTCTTGCGGGATGACATTATTGACGCGGTACTCAAACCGGTTGGTGATAGGCGATTAGATCTCGTCGATCTTGTACAGAAGATGAAGGCTCTTGAAGCTGTGACGAGAAAGCCGGAGTTCGATCCGTTGATCGTCGGTTTCAAGCGGGCGCATCGGTTGGTGGAAAAAGAGCAGTGGGAACGCCAGCCGGTCGATGTAACAAAGTTTCAGCATCCATCAGAATCGGCGCTTCACCAGGCAGTCGCCGAAGAAGGAGCGAAGATGGGGTTCGCCCTGTCGATGGGTGACTATCACGAGGCATTGAATGCCTTGGTAGGGCTGAGGCCGGTCATTGATGCATTTTTCGAGGCTGTGATGGTCAACGCAGAAGATAAGGCAATCCGCAGTAATCGGCTGACGGTGCTCAAAGAGGTCGATGAGTTGTTCATGTCATTCGCCGACTTTTCCCAGGTCGTGGTAGAAGGGCGATAGGTCGAACCGAACAACGAATTGCCTCAGCAGGGAAAGACGATCTCACAAGCTCCTGCAGGCTGTTCAAAAAGGGCTTCCAGCGAGGCCGCAGCGAGCGAAGAGGCGAAGCGTACTTTGTCTCGTACGTTGAGCCTCTGAGCGACGTGAGAACGAAGCGGGGGGTCTTTTTCAACAGCCTGGTAGCGAGGATCGGAAAAAACGGGAGTGGTCATGGATCAGCCGATGACGGACGAGTGCCGTCGGGCGGACAAGATCCGACGATTTTCTCTTGCCGTCTCGCTGGTCCTGATGGTGCTCTGCAATGCCATTCTTCTCGGCGGGTTTGCGCTCAGCGGCATTAATCTGGACGACTTGGTGAAGACGCCCGATTTCTTCAACGCGAAGCAGGATGTGTGTCTTCGACTTACGTGGCAATCATTGCCTGGAGCGAGTGAACCTGTTCGACTCTGTTCGGAATGGCTGAATCTCTCTGATCCGAGTGGAATGACCCATTATATTCAGCCCGATACGAAGCTCAAAAAGGGGCCTGACGGGCAATACTACGTCGATCGAGGTGTTCAGGCGGACTACCGGTTATTGATGCTGATGCTGTTTGTCGCCGCTATTATCATCGGTGGCGTATGGGCGAAGTGGTTCTTGGTGAATCGCTATCGGCTCCGTCTGGAATCAACCGGCGGTCGTCGTGCGTCGCCCGGTCATTGATACGCACTTTTTCTAGGAGGCTGCGGAGAACTTGGTTGATGTTGGCAACTTGGCCGGAGTTTCCGTGCGGTGTTAACGCCAGATAACTTCAGGATGCTCAAAAAGGCTGTCCAGCAAGGTCACAGCGAGCGAAGCGGCGGAGGCGTACGTTTCGGTACGTTGAGTCGCTGAGTGATGCGTGAACGCCGCTGGCGGACTTTTTGAGCATCCTGCGAGAAGGAGAAGTCACGTGGCAAAAAAATACGTCTACTATTTTGGCGATGGCAAGGCCGAGGGTACCTCGAACATGAAGGAGCTGCTGGGGGGAAAGGGCGCAGGATTGGCCGAGATGACCAATTTGGGGATCTCAGTCCCACCCGGGTTTACGATTTCGACAGAAGCCTGCGTCGAATATTACAAAATCGGTAAGAAGTATCCACCTGGCATGTGGGACGCCACCATGCAGGCGCTCAAACGTGTCGAACGCTCAATGGGAATGGGGTTTGGGAATCCTGAACGGCCGCTGCTGGTTTCGGTCCGATCTGGGGCTCGTGCCTCGATGCCGGGCATGATGGACACGGTACTGAATGTCGGTCTCACCACGAAGACCGTCGAAGGGTTAGCAGTCAAGACCAGAAATGACCGGTTCGCTCAGGATAGCTATCGACGATTTGTGGCGATGTTCGGCAGTATCGTGATGGGTGTGCCACGCGAACACTTCGAAGCGATTCTGAATCTTAAGAAAGAAGAAATGGGCGTGAAGCACGAGACGCAGCTTGATGCGCGCGCGCTGCGCGATCTCGTGGAGCGGTTCAAATCTTTGGTCAAGGAAGAAACGGGCAATGCCTTCCCTGATGATCCGAATGTGCAGTTGAAGCTGGCGATCGACGCGGTGTTTTTATCCTGGAATGGCGCGCGCGCGATCACCTACCGCCGGCTGAACGGTATCCCGGATCACTGGGGGACGGCGATCAACGTTGTGGCCATGGTGTTCGGGAACATGGGCGACACCAGCGGCACCGGGGTGGCCTTCACGCGCGACCCCAATACGGGTGAGCGGAAGTTCTTCGGCGAGTGTTTGATGAACGCGCAAGGCGAGGACGTGGTCGCCGGAATTCGGACGCCGCTGCCGGTCACGGAGTTGGGTCGGACCGTGCCTCCCGCCTATAAAGAGCTCGAACACACCTATAAACGATTGGAAAAACATTATCGCGACATGCTCGACCTGGAATTTACGATCCAGGAGGGCACGCTCTATATGTTGCAGACGCGTGTCGGAAAACGCACCGGTATTTCCGCTGTGCGCATCGCCGTCGAGATGGTCAATGAAGGCTTGATCACCAAGCGCGAGGCGGTGCAGCGGGTCGGTCCGGATCAGCTCGCGCAGTACCTCTATCCGATCTTTGATACCCAATCTGAGGCGGGGTCAACCCCATTGGGCAAGGGATTGCCGGCCGGACCTGGAGCGGCGGCCGGGAAGGTCGCCTTGACGCCGGATCGCGCCGTTGAAATGAAGGCGGCGGGGCAGCGGGTGGTGCTGGTTCGTGATGAAACCAGCCCCGACGATATTCATGGCATGAACGCCGCGTCTGGGTTTGTGACGGCGCGAGGCGGCATGACGTCCCATGCGGCGGTGGTGGCACGACAGATGGGCAAAGTGTGCGTAGCCGGGTGCGAAGCGGTCGAAGTCATCGACAATCAATCGGTGCGGATCGGGTCGAAAGTGTTCCGGGAAGGCGACTATTTGTCCGTGAACGGATCGACCGGGAATGTGTATGACGGCGACATTCCCGTCATGGAATCCGAGATTATTCAGGTGGTGCAGGGGAAGCTGGATGCGAAGCGGTCACAAAAATATCAGCTCTTCTCCACCATCCTCTCATGGGCGGACAGTGTGCGGACGATGAAGGTGCGCGCGAATGCCGATGTGCCGGACCAGGCCAAGATTGCCAGAGGGTTCGGCGCCGAAGGCATCGGGCTCTGCCGCACGGAACATATGTTCTTTGCCGAAGACCGTATTTCGATCATGCAGAAGATGATTCTGGCCAGGACGAAAGCGGATCGGGAAAAGTATTTGGAGCAGTTGTTGCCGCTGCAGAAGCAGGATTTCATCGGGCTGTATCGTGAGATGGAGGGGTTTCCGGTCACCATTCGCCTGCTCGATCCGCCGTTGCACGAGTTTTTGCCGAAGCGTGAAGAGTTGATGGTGGAGATCGCCCAGCTTGAGTTGACCGGCGAGGACGGCGCCAAGCTGGAAGAGCAGCGTCGGTTGCTTGCGCGCGTTGAAGAATTACATGAATTCAATCCGATGCTGGGGCTGCGCGGCTGCCGGCTGGGCATTACGATGCCCGAGATCACGCGTATGCAGGCGCGCGCTATTATCGAGGCGGCTTGCGAGCTGGCGAAGGAGGGCAAGAAGATCGTCCCGGAGATCATGATTCCGCTGGTGGGCATGGTGGAGGAAATGAAGTCGCAGAAGGATCTCATCCGAGAAGTCGCGACAGAGACCATGAAGCGCTACAATGTGAAGCTCTCGTATCTCGTCGGGACGATGATCGAATTGCCGCGCGCGGCGGTGACCGCCGAACGGATTGCCGAGGAGGCCGAGTTCTTCTCCTTCGGGACGAATGACCTAACCCAGACGACCTTCGGATTTTCACGCGATGACGCCGCGAAGTTCATCGACCACTATCGAACGGTGAAGATCATGGACGCGGATCCGTTCGCCACACTCGACCGGGAAGGTGTGGGGTCGTTGATGAAGACGGCCATCGCAGGGGGGCGGACGTCACGGCCGGGGATCAAGCTCGGCATCTGCGGCGAACACGGTGGTGATCCACGGTCCGTCGAGTTTTGCCATCAGCTCGGGTTGGATTATGTGAGTTGTTCGCCCTACCGTGTGGCCATTGCGCGGCTGGCGGCGGCACAGGCGGCGATTGCTGAAGCAGACGCCAAACCACCAGCAGCACCCAAGAAAGCCGTGATGGCGCGTGTCAAGACGGTGAAATCCGCCAAGGTATCAAAGTCTTTGAAGCGGACCAAGCCAGGCCCCAAGACGCCTTCAGGCAGCCGCAAGAAACGGTGACGGACCGCACCCGAGATCTTCACTATATGACCCTGGCGCTTCGTCTCGCGGCGAAGGGCCAGGGAACGACAAGTCCGAATCCGATGGTTGGAGCCGTCGTGGTTCGTCAAGGCAGAATCATCGGGCAGGGGTTTCACCTGCGACCCGGAACTCCTCACGCAGAAATTCTCGCACTCCGGCAGGCAGCGAAGCAGGCTCGAGGCGGCACGCTCTATGTGACGCTGGAGCCGTGCTGCCATCTCAAAAAACGTACTCCCCCTTGTGTCCCTGAAATTCTTTGCTCTGGTGTCCGCCGTGTGGTGATGGCGATGCAGGATCCGAATCCATTAGTAAAGGGAAAAGGAGCTGCAGCGCTTCGACAGGCCGGACTCTCGGTCACGGTTGGGGTTGCTCAGAGAGAGGCGGAGGAACTCAACAAAGCCTACTGCCATTGGCTGAAAACGGGCCGTCCCTATGTGACACTCAAGGCGGGAATGACGCTTGATGGACAGCTCGCGACAGCATCTGGCGAATCTCAATGGATTACCGGAGAGTCGTCCAGGAGAGAAGTCCATCAACTTCGCGGTCATGTGGACGCCGTTTTGATCGGATTCGGAACAGTTCTGGCTGACAATCCCTCGTTGACTGCGAGAACGGGACCGCGACTCGAAAAACTAGCATTGCAGCAGCCTCTTCGCATTGTGGTCGATAGTCGCTTGCGTACTCCCCTCAAGGCAGAGGTCCTGGCACAACAGCACAAGGCTAAGACGATCATTGTCACAACGGCTGCAGCTCCAGCAGCTCGACGATCGACCCTGCAAAAGAAAGGCATAGAGATTCTCACGTTGCCCGCTCTGCAGGGCCGTGTTTCATTGTCCGCTCTGCTTAGGGAGCTTGGTCGGCGCGGAATTATTTCCCTCCTTGTGGAGGGGGGGAGCGAGGTTAATGCGGCGATGCTGAAGGCAAAGCTGGTTGATCACGTTCGCCTCTATATGGCGCCGCTGCTACTGGGTGGTCAAAATGCCAAGGGAGTGATTGGAGGGGCGAGTCCAGCACGGCTTGCCGGTGCGATTAAGTTACGGCATGTCGTGACCAGGTCCGTCGGTCATGATGTTGTGGTGGAGGGAGATTTGTGATTCTTTGGCTCTGGAGTATCATCCTGTCGGCGTCCTTGTTAGGCCATTTTGAGATCAGCTGTGCAGAATCGTCGGTTCAGCCAGGCGAGGGTCTTGCTTCACTCGTCTATCGATTTCTTGATACGGGCGAGGCGAACGAAGCTGAACGTCTTTTGCAGGTTATTCTGTCTGATGAAAAGGCATCAGTTGAAGTGGTTTCTCAGATCATAGGGAGGGAAGGAGCGTACCCACGTCAACCCGTCGAGATTCTTCCTCGTGAACAGATCATCGTTCATGGGCGTACCTACCCGTTGTCTTTGTCCATCCCCGCGTCGTATCAGACTTCGAAGAGCTATGCCCTCATTGTGTGTCTGCATGGATATGGTTTTACTGGTGAAGAGTATTTGGAGCGGTGGCGAGCGCGGTTGGGCGAGGGCTATCTATTGGCCTGCCCGACCTATCCGTCGGGTGCGTGGTTTACCAGGCCTGCCGAGGAGTTGGTCTTGGAAACGATCCGGGAAGTCAGACGGCAGTACCATATCGATCCGAATCGGATCTTTCTCACAGGCATGTCGAACGGAGGGATCGGAGCGTGGCTGATCGGGATGCATCATGCGCCGCTGTTTGCCGGCCTCGCACCAATGGCCAGCGGATTGGATGATGTGGTACTGCCGTTCTTGGGGAATCTTCGCAATACGCCTGTGTATATCATCCATGGAGCGAAAGATCAGGTGATGCCTGTCAGGCTGAGCCGGTCGATCGTCCAAGAGTTGGTGACACTCGGCTATCCGCATGTGTACCGCGAACATCAGCGCGAGCATCCCATCGCAGGAGGTCACTATTTTCCGAAAGAAGAGCTGCCCGATCTGATCGCCTGGTTCGATAGCCAGCGCCGCGAGTCGTTACCTGCCCGGCTGACCGTCGTGCGTGATGCCAGCCACTTTCAATCGTTCAGCTGGATTCGGATCGACTCGACTGACCCAATCGCAGCGTTCTCGCAGGACTTGGTCGACAAGCGAGATGAACGAATTAAGCGTCGGGAATATGCCAAGGTAGACGCATCGATCGTAGAAACCAATCGGATTGAGGTAACTACTGATCGGGTCCAACGGTACAGCCTGTTCTTGAATAATCAACTCATCGACTTTTCCAAGCCGCTCACGGTTGTCACCAATGGGCGTCTTTCATTCAGTGGGGTTGTGTCGCCGTTGGTTGAAACGTTATTACGGCAGGCCAGGCTACGAAAGGATCCTCAGCAGCTTTTTCCCGTCCATCTCACCATAGCCGTTGAAAAGCTCACCCCATGAGCTCTGCTTGGCGAGTCACACAACGACACATAGTCGGAATAGTCATCGCTGGACTCGGAGTGGGACTGTGCCTCTCTCCTGAGCAGGGGAGGACCGAATTGTGTTCCCTATTGCGTGATCATGCTGGGCTGACATTTCCTGTTGAACGAGTGGATCCGGTCTGGACCTGCAGGCTACAACCCATTGTTCAGGGCCATACGACGGAGAGCAAAATAGGGCCTATTCGAGCCGCCTTATCTGAATCGATATATCACCATCTCCTGGATCACCCTCCATTTACCGCTGCGTTGATCCGGCGACTCAATCTCGGCCGGTACGAGTCGGAGTCACGAGGCCCCGGCCGATTCTGGGGCAATGACGGCGATGGGACGAAAGGGATTGTTGAGCTGGTGTACGAAGATCCCGCGTCGCGTATCTACTTTCTTGAGGGGACTCATGAAAGCCGATTGCTTCCTCATGTGACGGGAAAAGCGGTCGTCTTTCTCAGGATCAGTGTGATGCGAGATGCGAGCGGCAATGAAGCGACGGACAGTACCTTGGTTGCCTATACCAAATTGGATAATTGGTTTCTCGCTGGGGTGGTGTCTCTTCTCCATCCACTGGTCGAGAAGATTGTCACAAGCAGATTGCAAAGGGGAGTAGAGACCGTCAATCGATTGGGTATTGCGATGAGGCAGGATCCTCAACGGGTGTTATCTCAAGCAGCGAAGCCACCGTCGTTACCCGAAGCGCAGGTGGCCTTTCTGAAAGATGCGCTGAGCACCGACCCAGACAGTGACAAGGTGCTTCCACAGAACAGATCCTTCCCATGACGACATCCCGCAGTTTCGTGCTGATTTGCACGGTCGGCATCTTTTGCTTCATCAGCTACAACATGGTGCGGATGCCCGCGCTCTCCTTGTTCGCCGAATCGCTCGGCGCGAGCCCGGAACGGATCGGTCTGATCGTATCCGTTTCAACCTTAACAGGCGTCTTGCTAAAGCTGCCTTCCGGTGCGCTCTCCGATATCTACGGAAGGCGCTTCTTGCTCCGGATCGGCGTGGTGGCGTTCGGGCTGCCGCCGTTTCTCTATCCCTTCATTACGGACTTGGATGCCCTGACAGCGTTACGGTTTCTGCACGGGTTGGCGACGGCCATCTTCGCACCAAGCGCCTTGGCTACCGTGGCGGAACTCTATCGGGAACGGCGTGGCGCGGCGCTCGGGACCTATACGGCCTGCACGCAGTCCGGCTCTCTCTTGGGTCCCTTTCTCGGCGGGTACCTCATTCATGCGGCAGGATTCGACACAGCGTTTGTCACGGCCGGCATCTTTGGCTGCATCGGGATGGTGTTGTTCTATAGCCTTCATCTCGACGTCGCAGTACCGCAGAGGAAGGAACAGGGGACGGCGGTGGTGCTGTCCGAAATGTGGAAGGGGTTTGCCGCTGTCGCCAAAAATAACAAAGTCTTGATCACCAGCATGACCGACGCCGCCAAGATGATTGCGAATGGAGCCTTGATGGCGTTTTTGCCGCTGTGCGGAGTTTCAGCGGGATTGAACCCTGGTGAAGTCGGTCTGTTGTTTTCTGTCCAAGCCGGCACGTCGTTCTTTGCCAAGCCGATTATGGGACGGATTTCAGATCGAGTCGGCCGTCAGCCGCTGATTATCCTTGGCCTACTTATTTGTGCCGGGACCTTTGTCTGTATCCCACACGTAGCGATGTTTCCCGTCTTGCTCCTGCTGTCCGCTGGGTTCGGTTTCGGTGAAGCGATCGTCTCCTCGTCCTCCTCAGCGCTTGTTGCCGACAGTTCTGAGTTCAAGACGCTCGGAGCTGGGATGGGGATGCAGGGGACAATCATGGACATCGGGCATGCAAGCGGACCGCTGTTGGCCGGTCTCTTGATTGCGAACCTGAGCTATCCCATGGCCTTCGCCGTCATTGCGGGGATACAGCTGGTGGCAGCGGCCGTGTTCTGGGTGACGATGAAGCGAATCTAGACGCTGCTATCTTGATCACGGCTACGATATAATGGGCGCGTGATGAAGCAGATGGCGACCGAGAACTTCGTGATCGGCGAGCTGGCCGGTCTGGATGTCGTCGTGCTGATGATGTTGTTCGTCTATGTGGTGAAACAGATCATCCTGAGGGAAGACTGATGTTCTCTGGAATCGTTGAAGAAATGGGCGCCGTGACCGTCCTGAGAAAAACGCTTGCGGGAGCCAGGCTCACGATTCTGGCCTCGACTGTGATGGACGACCTGAAGATCGGTGATAGCGTGAGCGTGAATGGAATCTGTCTCACGGTCGTCTCGAGAAGCGAGCGCGATTTTTCCGTAGAGGTCTCGCCTGAAACACTCTCGGTGTCGACGCTCGGAGGATTTGCCGTGGGAATGCCGGTCAATCTCGAAAGGGCCATGAAGCTCAACGAACGCATCGGCGGGCATCTGGTGGCCGGTCATGTGGATGGCGTGGGTGTCATTCGCAGCCGGCAGCAGGATAGTAATGCCATCGTGTTCACCATCGGAGCGCCTCCTGAGATTCTGCGTTATTGTGTCGCAAAGGGCTCCATTACCGTCGATGGCATCAGCCTCACGATCAATGCAGTGACGGAGCATGGATTCAGCGTCGCCATCATTCCGCACACAGCGAAGATGACGATACTTGGCCTCAAACAGGTGAATGATCCCGTCAATCTTGAGTCTGATCTCATCGGCAAGTACGTCGAACGTCTGCTCCAAGACCGTGGCCAACTTAATAAACCCACAATCAGCATCGATACAGACTACTTGCAGAAAAAAGGATTGATCTAAGAGTCACAAAATGGATGCTTGAGGATCATGCCACAGTTCCTTCAAGCAACAGCTCGTGCAGACACGCGCGTCATGATGTTTGCTGATGGTGAAAATCTTGCTATGCGTTCTGGAGCAATTCTAGAAGACGGGCTGATGTCACACGTTAGTCGCGAGCGAGATGTGTATGTTTCGTCGTCCTCTGCTACTCGATCTAACGGCCCACAAGATGTTATCCGACGATACGACTACACTTCAGCTCCAGGTGATCAGCTGAGGCGCGATGTCATTGCGGAAAAGTTCCCATGCGATGTTGAACCCGTGCACAGCCAGGTGGCCACAGGACAGCAATTGAAACATGGTACACGACATGGCAGATGAGCCGCTGCTTGAATCGGCAGCGTCCGGACAGCCGTCTTTGGGCGATCGGCCTGAGGACGATATGGTACGCAATCTGGTCGCGCGACTGGTGCGGGAGCAACACTACGCGGTGTTGTGTACGCAGGGCGAAGGGCAACCGTACGGGTCGCTGGTCGCCTTGGCCGTGAGCGATGATCTGCGTTCGGCTGTCTTCGCCACGCCGATCACCACGCGCAAGTACCGCCTGCTCTGCGACTGCGACCATGTGGCGCTGGTCATCGATAGCCGCTCGCACTCGAGCGTGGACATGATGCAAATCGAGGCCATCACGGCCACCGGACGTGCTCGGCAGGTTTCCCCGGGCGCCGACTATGAACAGGAGGCCAATCTGCTGGTCGCTCGGCATCCCCAACTGAAGTTGTTCGTTGTATCCCCCACGACCGCCTTGTTCCACGTCGACATCATCCGATACTTCCATGTGACGCGTTTTCAGGAGGTTCGGCAATGGACTCTGACCCGTGGGTGATCTCGCTCGACGCCGCCTCGTGCGACGATCAGCGGATCGGCGGCAAGGCGGCTCAGTTGGCACGGTTGCGGCGCGCGGGCTTTCGGATCGCCCCCGGATTCTGTGTCACGGTGGCGGCCTACGAGCAGTTCCTCCGAGACACGCAATTGCAACTCGTCGTCCAGATGGAACTTGGCCGCAAGCCATTCGGAGAACTGCGCTGGGAGGAACTCTGGGACACCGCGTTGCGCATCCGCAACCGGTTTTCAGTGGCGAACGTTCCGCTCGCTGTCGCGCAGTCGATCTGCCGAGCGGTCCGGCTGCTGGGCACCCACACGCCCGTGGCAGTCCGGTCGTCAGCTCCCGGAGAAGACTCGGCCCAGCGGTCTTTTGCGGGGCTGCATGAGTCGTTCCTGCATGTCGTGGGGGAAGAAGCAGTCCTCGAATCTGTCCGTCTGGTGTGGGCGTCGTTGTGGTCGGATGCGGCGCTGCTGTACCGCCAAGAATTGGCCCTCGATCCGCTGACTAGCCGGATGGCCGTATTGATCCAAGAAATGCGGACGGAGGACCGCTCCGGCGTCGCTTTTGGCCGTGATCCCCGAACGGACGAGAACGATCGTGCCGTGATTGAAGCAGTTCCCGGACCCTGCTCTGGTCTCGTCGACGGGAGCGTCGATCCGGACCACTGGTTGATGAGCCGAGCGACGCGCCAAGTAGTCTCGTTTCGGTCGGGCCGCCGCGAAAACGACGAGCAAGCCGCACCGTTGCTGCAGCAGTCCGATCTGGAATCTCTACTCGTGGTGGTCGATCAGGTGGAAAGCCGACTGGGCTGGTGTCCCGACGTGGAGTGGACGGGGCGTGCCAACCGCCTGACCGTTCTGCAGGCACGGCCGATCACCCGCGCCCGGCAGGATCCGAATGACAAGCGGCCCTGGTACCTCACGCTGCGGCCCAACAAGCAACGGCTCCGCCAACTGGGCCAGCGTGTGGCCGAGCAGTTGATTCCTGAACTCCGGGAGCTTGGCGATCGCTTGGCTGCCGAGGACGTGGAGAGCTTAGACGACGCGCAACTGGCGGACTGCATCCAGACGCGACAGTCCTTACTGGAGCACTGGAAACGTGTGTATTGGGATGAGTTCATTCCATTTGCTCATGGCGTGCGCTACCTCGGGATGTACTACAACGACGCCGTGCATCCCCAGGACCCCTACGACTTCGTGGGGTTGCTCCGGGGGGAAGACATGCTGGCCTCGCAGCGGAATCAATTGCTGCGAGCCCTGGCGCAACAGGTGCAAGAGTCTGCCGCGCTGCAGCGGGCGCTGCAGCAGGCGGTCCACGAACCGGAGCCGGCGAACGACTTCAAGTGGGACGCATGGGCAAGTCAACTGCCCGCCCTCGCCGGAGGTCGTCAGTTTTTGACAAATTTTCAGACGCTGCTGCGTCAGTTCATGGATGTGGCGTTCGGCGGCCTTCGCCTGAGCGATAAGCCGACGACTCTGCTGCGGAACATCCTGGAGCTGGCGTCCCAGATGCGTCCCCCAGTCGCGCACGCCGCAAGCGAGGATGAAGAAGCGATTCGATCATTGGAACAGCGACTTCTCGACGCCGTGGGAGCAGCTCGACACGCCGAAGCTCGGGAAGTGTTGCGGCTGGCACGACTGAGTTGGCAACTTCGCGACGACGACAACCTGCTCGTCGCCCGTCTCGAAAGCCAACTGCTTCGAGCCCTGCAAGCCGCCGGCAACCGGTTGAAAGCGGTGGGGACGCTGAACGCTGACGCGGAAGTTGGCACGGAAGCGGTCGCACCAATCCGTGCCGCGCTTCGCGAGCCTGCCCAGACGCCGTTGTCGCTACTGGCCTTCAAACCAGCCAACCCGCGTCCGACCTTGCGGGCGCCAGGCGAGGTGCCACGACAGTTAGTGGGACAGCCGGCAGCCCATGGATTGGCGACAGGTAACGTGCGAGTCATTCGCGGTCCGCAGGACCTGGGCAACTTTCATGCAGGCGAAGTGCTTGTCTGTGATGCGATTCAACCGATGATGACGCATCTGGTACCGCTGGCGGCGGCCGTGGTCGAACGCCGTGGCGGGATGCTCATCCACGGCGCGATCATCGCCCGCGAACTCGGCATCCCCTGTGTGAACGGAGTGGCGAACGTCGTTGACTTGCTTCAGGACGGCGAGGGCGTTACCGTCGATGGCTATCTCGGCATCGTGACGGTGGGGGCGGCGGAATTCAGGCTCGAAACGGGATGAGTCCTTCCTTCCCAAGTGCCAATTATGACCACGAACAACTTCCCTTCGTCTCCGAACTTGATGTGTTGGATACTGTGGGCGGCAGCTCTATAACTTGACTTGGGGAGCGGGCGTGATCCTGTTCCCGATGGCCGTTTGAGTGCGGATGAAATATGGGGCCAGGCTTTGATATCTTGACACTCTTAGCCTCTGCCGCTCTGCTTCGTGCCCATGGCTCGCCGTTCACGCATGTTTGGCTCGCAGGTGCTCTATCATGTCGTTGCCCGAATGTAAAGGGGTCGGATACCTTTGTCTGATCCGATAGGTGTGACTTGATGGAGTTAGGAGATCGGCCGAGAATATGCTCCGTCGGTCATGCGTGTGCGCATCGTGGGTCAGTAGGTGTCAGGAATCCAGCCGATGCGCTGGTGCAAGTGCTGAGTTCTTCGCAGCTATCACAGAACTATTCAGGTCTGTATAGCACGCCAAGGCTCTATTGAAGGTTGGGGTCTGATCTTGTATCGTGCATTATGGAAACGATTCGATGTGGCCTGCTCTCACTGCCCCAGCTCACACATGAGTACCAGCCGGTATTCTCTTCTCTGCGCCGCACCTTTGGGCGTAATTCTCGATGTGACGCCCCGGCTAGGGTATGACTTGAGAAAACAGTTCCTCCCATTCCCCACAACCTACCTTCAGTGTGAACAGCGTCACAGTCTTGACGATGTCGGAAAGAGTTTTGTACTCTGTTCTACAAGAGGTCGGATATGGCCCTCATTCAAGTTTCTGTCAGACTGAACCCCACACAATTGCGGCGAGCCCAAAAAACACTCGGAGCCAAAACAATGAGTGAAAGGCTGCAGCGTGCGTTGGATTTGGTCACGGAAAAGGCCGCGCACGATCGCGTGCTCCAGCGCTATAGCGGTGTGGGCAAGCCCGATGCCTTCAGTAGAGACCACTAAGTTCGCGGTGCTTCATACCAACGCCCACATTGAGAATTTCTGATTAGACAGCATCACGTTCACCTGCAGCGATCTCCGCCACACGACGCGGCTGCTAGTGGTTGATGCAAAGATGCCGTGGATATGCCTGAGTCCGTACGGCAATGACGGAAAGACCGTGATCGCGTCATTCAGACGCGGAGACAATTCTCCTATCGGTCCCGGTGTTTTAACCGCTTAAGGGCTTCCTGATAGACCGCGAGATCTTCTCGCTTTCCAATGGCGACGACTTCGACCAGGATCTCTTGGTCAATGATCCGGTACACGATACGGATCGATTTCTTTGCTGCGTAGAGCTTGTAGTAGCCGGTGAGGTCGAGACCTGCTCGATTGCCAAGATGCTCGCCGAGCAGTGGGGAGGTCTCGAGTTTTCTGAGCTGCTTCGCAACCGGTTCTTTCAGCGATCCGTCAAGACGCCGAAAGTCCTCAGCGGCTGCAACAGTCAGGACGACGCTATACCGCAAGACGTTGTTCCTTCAGCAACGCCTCCAGTGGGACGGTTTTCTTTCCTTTCTTGCGAGTGCGCCGTGTGACAAGGCGGTGGATCTCCATGTGTTCCAGGAGATCGAGTGCCTCCGCCATCTTTTCATACTCATCCACCGGGACGATCACAGCTTCCACCTGATTGTTTTTGAGGACGACGACCCGCCGCCGATGCTGGGCTTTCAGATCGGTCAGCACTTTTCCAAAGGACCTCGCGACTCGAGATGCACTGAGGATTTCTTCTTTCTTGTAGGCCACGGCCATGGGTTACCTCATGGGTTGAGTAATGCATACAATATAACGTACAATTATGCGCAACCACAAGGTTAAGAACTCGATGGGACAAGGAATTGAAACAGGCAGTCATATTTTATTTGGGCATCACGAGGGCCGAGCGACAGCCAAGTTTCTCTTACGGCTGGTTTTGAGCGGAGGATCGATAGGTGTAGTAGAGGACGATGCCGGCCAGGATTGATACGAGAATTCCAAATCCCATCTGTGCGCCGAAGCTCACTGGGCCGATGTAGATCTTGTAGAGCTGCAACAGCACCACCGGCAGGCCCACCGCCAGGGCGAGCGCGATGATGTGTCGTCGCAGATAGATCGGTTCTCCCGGTTTTCTTCCGCCCCTTCCCATCACCGTCACTCTTCAATCGTTGAAATATCCCCTGGGTCTTGCCCGAGCTCTTTCGCTTTCAGCACGCGACGCATGATTTTGCCGGACCGAGTCTTGGGGAGTGATGAGACAATATCAATTTCAGACGGCACGCCGATCTTCCCTAGCTCTTTCAAGACTTGATCTTTGATCGACTTGATCAAAGCCGGACTTTCAAGTTCTCCCTGTTTCAAAATGATAAAGGCCTTGATGGATTCGCCAACCGTCTTATGCGGTTTGCCGATGACGGCAGCTTCCGCAACGGCGGGGTGACTGACCAATGCGCTTTCCACTTCAGCCGTGCCAAGCCGATTGCCCGCGACCTTAATCACATCATCCGCCCGCCCCATGAACCAGAGATACCCATCGGCGTCTTTGTGGCAGATGTCACCGGCCGTATAGCAGTTGGGAATCGTATTCCAATAGGTCTTGTACCGCTCCGGATCTTTGTAGATCGTGCGCATCATAGAGGGCCAGGGTTTCTTGATGACGGCAAAGCCGCCGGCGTTTGCGGGGAGACTGTTTCCCTCGCGATCGACGACATCGGCTTCAATGCCAAGAAAGGGGCGTGTGGCCGATCCTGGTTTCAGCGGCACGGTGGGAAGCGGTGTAATCAGGATCGATCCCGTTTCCGTCTGCCACCAGGTGTCCATGATGGGTTTGTCTCCGCCCGTGACGCGATGATACCATTCCCAGGCTTCTGGGTTGATCGGTTCTCCGACCGTCCCGAGAATACGGAGCGTCGAGAGATCGAATTTCTTCGGCCAATCTTCGCCGTAGCGCATCAGCAGCCGGATCGCGGTGGGCGTCGTATAGAAAATCGAGACCCCATACCGTTCGATGAGATCCCACCAGCGTCCCGGATTCGGGTAATCCGGTTTCCCTTCCGCAGTCAGAATCGTAGCCCCATTGAGCAGCGGGCCATAGACGATATAGCTGTGACCTGTGACCCATCCCGGGTCAGCCACGCAGAAGTACACGTCATCATCTTTCAGGTCGAACACATACTTCGTCGTCGTATAGGTGCCGACCATGTACCCGCCATGGACATGGACGACCCCCTTGGGTTTCCCGGTTGTTCCGGACGTGTAGAGGATATACAGCGGAGCTTCGGCATCCAGCTGTTCTGCTTCACAAATCGGTCGCTCACATTCAATCCATTCCTTCCAGTCAATTTCCTTTGGGGCGGAAAAAGCTGGACCCTGGACCTCGCGGCGTACGACCACGACATGGTCGATCGTCGGGCAGGTTTTGATGGCCTCGTCCACGACTGGTTTCAATGGGATCGTCTTGCCGCGGTCGAATCCGACATCAGCGGTGATCACCAGCTTGGCCTCTGCATCGTTGATACGGCTGGCAAGGGCGGGGGCGCTGAAGCCTGAATAGACGACGCTGTGGATCACGCCGATCCTGGCGCAGGCTAGCATGGCGATGACTTGTTCGGGGATCTTGGGCAAATAGATGGTGACACGATCGCCTTGCTGAAGGCCAAGCTTTTTGAGGGCGTTGGCGCAGCGGTTCACTTGTCGGTACAGTTCGGCATAGGTGAAGATGCGTTCCTGATCGTTCTCACCGACCCAGATCAGGGCTACTTTGTTCTTGCGCCAGGTCTTCATGTGGCGGTCCAGGCAGTTATAGGCGATATTGCATCGTGCGCCGACAAACCATTTCGCCCATGGATAGTTCCACTCCAGGACCTTGCTCCAAGGAGAAAACCACTCCAACTCCTTGGCTTCACGGTTCCAAAATGCTTCAGGATCGGCGATGGATTTCTTGTATTCGGTTTCGTAGTCTTTGATATAGGCTGCGGCTATCGTTTTGGCAGTCGGCTGGTAAGTCCGACTTTCCCTCAACAGGGTCTCAATCTTTTCGCTCATGGCGGTTGCGTCTCCTTCCTCGGCACGGTCCATCATCGGCTGCGCAATTATGGAGAAAGTCGGGGACGCCTGCAACCATACAGTTGTTCCGTAGCCTGCTAGAGGATTCTCTTGATTCCGTTTCTTGACACTTGTCTAGGCCGGAGATAGGCTGACCCGATGACCAGCGAACGGCATTGTAGGAAGAAGAATCTGTTGCGAGGGCTCGTGAGGCTGCTCTTACGGGGCGTTCATGTGTTCGGGCTGGTTTCAGTCCTCGCCCTATCGACCGCTGAAGCCCAATCGGGAAAGCCGGAAGGCCTGTACTACAAGTCTTGGGCGATCATTATTGGGATCGAAAACTATGTCGTGGCTCCTCCCATCCCGGGAGCGATCAGTGATGCCAAGAAGGTGGCCGAGGCGTTTCGGCGGTTAGGGTTCGACGAGGTGGTCGAGTTCTACGACAAGGATGCAAGCTCGCGACGCCTGCACCAGTTATTCAACGACATGTTGCCGAGAAAAGTTGGGCGCATGGATCGGCTCGTTGTGTTCTATACGGGCCATGCCGGATCTATGCAGGATCCTGATGGGCAAGATCTAGGATATCTTGTGCCGTTTGACGCACAGGTCAACAACGCATCGAAGTCGATCACGGTTGAGCACTTAAAAGAATTTACGAGACGGTCGGCTTCCAGGCACACACTCCTCATTCTCGATGCGCCGGTATTCGGGTGGGAGACCACTGCGCCATCCGGGCTGTCATTGGAAGGGCGGCAGGTGCCTGAATCTGATACGGAGCGGCGTGCAGTCCAAGTCATCAGTGCGGCAGGTAAGGGAGAGACTGCCGTTCGCCCCGAGAAGAGCAGTCGCTTTGTGCAGACACTATTGATCGGACTGTCTGGTGCTGCCGATTTGGACGGAAACGGTTGGCTCATGGCTTCCGAGTTGGGGACCTATGTGGTGCGACAGGTCGAGGCGGCCTCCAATGGGACGCAACGTCCATCCAGTCTACGCATCGATGGTGATGGAGACACGGCGTTGATCGAAGGACGGAGGTTCGCGTTGACGCTTGGTGCCGCTCCTCAGACTCTTTCTGAACGGCAACAGGAGGCGAAGGCTCAATACGAACGTGCCTTTGCGCTGCTCCAGGAAGGGAAATCAGGAGAAGAAGCGTTAGAACGACTGGATCGCGCGATCGGCTACGATCCAACCTACGGCGATGCGTATGTGCTGAAGAGTTATGTTCGATTGGATGTGGTGCCGAGTCTCGACGAGGCCTTGGCTGCTGGCCTCCTTGCGGTGAAATATGCATCGGGAAACCCCGATTCGTTTTATACACTAGGATTGATTCATGAAAAACGAGGCGAGTTTGTGGAAGCTGAAGCGGCTCTTCGACAAGCCTTGCTCGTGAACAACATCCATCAGGATGTCTACTTTGCGCTGGGGGCACTGTATGCCGATCGTCTCAATGATCAGGCGAAGTCAGTGGAGGCGTTTCGCCGGTATTTGGAACTCGGCGGTACACACGCTCGCGCCCGAGCAACTGTCAGTCAAGCCGATCGCACTCCAGCGCCTTAAGCATTCTCACCACCTTTTAGGTATCCAAGTCCGATCTTGACCGCTCGACGGGTGATTTCCGCCCAACGCGCTTGGGGGTAGGCAGCGAGGATCGCCGCAGCCTTGGGGTCCTGGATCTCAAGGTTCAGAATTCTCAAGATGCCGTCGTCAATCTGAATGTCTGCCACTGGCCCCCCCTTCTCTCATTTCCTATCAAAATACCGCCCGAAGCGGGCGTTGCGTTGACTGATCTCTGGACCCATGTTAGCATGAATCCAACGTTTTTTCTCGGGATGTTCTACGTACGGTAAGTATACGTATTAACCACCTCCAAGGAGGAGTGTATGATCCGGTCACAATCGCTTCACTCAAAGCTGGTCGGTCCTGCTCTTATCATTCTCATCATGGGGCTGGCGGCTTGTGGCGGTCCTCCTAAATGGGTCGAAAAGGGATCCGGAGCCTTTAATGAAAAAGACAGCAAAGCGTTTTACGGGGTGGGGGCTGTCGCGGGTGTCCGTAATGCGCCGCTTGCCTGGGATACGGCCGAGAATCGCGGGAGAGCCGAGATCGCCAAGACATTTGAGACCTACAGCGGGTATCTGATGAGAGACTATGCGGCCTCGACGACCGCCGGAGATTTTACCCGGAATACGGAAGAGCAGAATATCGAGCGAGCCATCAAGACCATCACAACAACCACACTCAGCGGAGTCCGAAAAACTGATCAGTACATGGATCCCAAGACCAACACCTATTACGTGTTGACCAAGTTGAGTTTGGAAGATATGAAGAACAATCTGGAGCAGGCCAAAGAGCTGAATTCGCAAGTACGGGACTTCGTCAGGAAGAATGCCGACCGTCTGTTCGAGCGCTTGGAGACCGAAGAGGAAAAACGAGGCGTTCGCTAGGTTTCAATGAAAAGTAAGCTGTCTATCCCTGCTCGGAGGTTCAGGTTCATGGTGATCCAGAAGTTTCGTCCTTTGCTTGTCGCCACGGTGGGTGTCGGCCTCGTGTTCTCCGGATGCGGACACGAAACAAAGGTGACGCGTGTCGATCCTGGGGTCGTGACCGATTTGAGCGGACGCTGGAACGACACGGATTCCCGTATGGTCGCCGAAGCGATGGTCAAGGATGCACTGCAATATCCGTGGCTGGGGAGCTTTGAAAAGGCGAACCAACGACAGCCCGTCGTTGTCGTGGGGACAGTCCTGAATAGTAGTCATGAACATATCAGCGTGCAAACCTTCATTACGGACTTGGAGCGAGAACTCACCAATTCCCAGAAAGTCACGTTCGTGGCCGGTAAAGGTGAACGCGACGAGGTTCGAACCGAACGGAAAGAGCAAGCGATGTACGCTCGCGAAGACACGCAGAAAGCCCCTGGGAAAGAGATCGGTGCCGATTTTATGATGAAGGGCACGATTGCCACCATTCTTGACGAAGCCGATGGGACCAAAGCGGTTTTCTACCAGGTGGATCTTCAGATGATCGATCTGGAGAACAATGCGAAAGTCTGGTACGGGCAAAAGAAGATTAAGAAGGTGGTTGAAAAGAAACGTACTGTCTTTTAGTCGCTGCGGTTGATGCCGACAATGTAGCCGGCTTGTCTGTACAGTGCCAATGTCAGTATAACTTCAGGATGCTCAAGAAAACCGTCCAGCAACACCGCAGCGAGCGAAGAAGCGAGGCGTACCCTCTGGTACGTTGAGGCTCTGAGCGATGCGAGAACGCTGCTGGCTGATTTTTTAGCATCCGGTTAGGTTCCGCGGACGCTGTTGAACCCAATCCTCCCACGCTTTGCCCACGGGGCTTCTGTGCGGTGGGGCGTTGTCACCCCGATCTCGTTGCTGCCGCTTCTCGCTGTTCTTGTGTTATTGGCCGGCTGTGGTCCTTCCGTCAATCACTATCTCCTCATTGAACAAAGCCTCTTTGCCGGTGATCCGAAACGGGCCGTGACGATTGTCGAGCAGACCGAGAAAGAGTATGGAACGAAGGGGCGCCTACTGTATGCAATGGACCGTGGAATGGTGCTGCAGTTAGCAGGTGATTATCAGCAAAGCAGTGCGGTATTGGAGCGAGCGGAAGAAGAGGTTGAGCGGCTCTATACCAGAACCATCCGTTCTGAAACCGCCGCATTCCTGACCAACGATAATGCCCTGCCGTACGAAGGGGACGCGTACGAACACGTCTTGATCAACGTGACCAAGGCCATCAACTACGCGGTTCAGGGGCAGCTCCAGGGCGCACTCGTGGAGGCACGACGAATCGACCATCGCTTGAATGTGCTCAGTGACAGAGTGAAGGATGCAACCAAGTATCGGAATGACGGGTTTGCACGGTATCTATGCGGTATCTTGTACGAAGCGGTTGGGGATCTGAACAATGCGTTTATCGCCTACCGCAATGCTTATGAAGCGTATGGAGCCATGAGCGGGTGGATGAAAATGTCCGCTCCTCCGGCTTTGCACGCCGATCTTCTGCGGACGGCGGAGGCGCTCGACCTCGCAACTGAATTTGCTGAATATCGACAGGCATTCCCTGATGTCGTCTGGCAGCCCCTTTCATCCCAGGAGCGACTCGCTCAAGTCGTGATGATCAGCTATAATGGCCGGGCTCCGCGCAAAGAGGATCTCTTCTTGGACTTGCCTATTAGTCTTGATGCCGCACAGTTAGTCTTGCTGAATAGGGGAGTCTTCAGGTCGCCCTATCAACGAGATCGCGTTGCAGACAGCGTACTCTACGGACTAAATGGGCGCGTGGTTCGTGTTGCACTTCCGCGGTTAGTTCCACAGAAGACAAAGGTCACATCCGAAAGTATGACATTGACGGATTCGATCGGCCAGTCAGTCATTGTTCGGTCTGAACGGGTACACAATGTGACCGCGCTGGCTGAAAAAAGCCTTTCGGAACGTCTGCCGTCGATCACGGTGAAAGCGCTCGCGCGAGCCGCGACGAAATATGCGGCGGCGGAAGGAGCCATGATCGGAGCGCAACATGCCGCTGGAAAGGATGCTGCCCCCTGGGTCGGACTGTTGGTCGGGCTGGTGGCTCATGGAATGGCAGTGGCATCCGAAGAAGCCGATAAGCGAAGCTGGCAGACTTTGCCCGACGAAATTCACGTGGCCCGAGCGTGGGTCCCACCAGGCCAGTACCACCTGTCCATTCGACCCTCGGGACAAGGGGCGACGACGGCGAAAGATGGACAAACGATTGTGCTGACTGAAGGCCAGACGATGTTCATTATCCAGCGTGTGATGCAATGATGCGTGCCGGCGGGTCCGCGTTTGGACAAGGCGTCGCGGTTTTCCTCTGTCTGGGGTTGATGGTGTCTGCATCGACTGGCTGTACTTGGTTCACTGGAAAAGGGAAGCCGGGGTGGGTGGATGGCCGGAGTGCGGACTATCCATCGAGTCAATACCTGACCGGAGTCGGCCAAGCAGACACGCGAAGCAATGCAGAGGATCAGGCGTATGCGGCCGTGGCTCGCATCTTCAAGGCAGAAGTCGCGGCGCAAGCGAAGGACTGGGAATCGTACTGGGTCGTTGAAAATCACGGTGTCTCCAACGCCGAGCGGCGGCTCACGATCGACAACGTGACGAAAGTCTCGACCGACAAAGTGCTTGAGAACGTGAGGATCGCGGATGTGTGGTACGACTCGGAGAGCCGGGTGTACTACGCCTTGAGTGTGATGAATCGCCCTCAGGCCGAAGCGTCATTGATGGAGAAGGTCGCGGCCTTGGATCGCACGATTGACACGGATGTCACTGAGTCCCGGCAAGCAATCGACAAGCTTGCCAAGGTTCGCGCCCTTCGCCGAGCCGGTCGAAATCTGGTTCTGCGCGAGGTGTATAACACGGATTTGCGAGTGATCCGTCCCAGCGGGCAAGGAACCCCGTCTGCCTATCAGGTAAACGAATTATCTGGTGAGTTGGAGCAATTTCTTGCTACGAATCTGGTGCTTGCGGTACAAGTGTCTGGTGACCATGCAGAACCGGTTGGACGTGCGCTGGCGGAAGGGCTGATCCGAGAAGGACTTCGTGTGACCACGAAGATGGAAGGTGAAGAAGGTGGTGCTCCTGAATTGATCGTCCGAGGCACCGTCCGTCTGTTCCCCATCGAGGTGCGGGACCCACATTTCAAGTACGTTCGGTGGTGTAGTGATTTCGAGGTCGTGGAGCCGGGGACACGACGGGTCGTCGGGGCTACGGCGCACGGAGGGAGGGAAGGGCACTTGACGGAGCGTGAAGCCACGGCGAAGACGTTGCGTGTCATGCAACAAGAGTTGTCGTCGGATGTCGCGAAGGCGATTGCCGCCCATATTTTTGGCGAGATCGTGTTGCCTGAGACGGCGACGATGCCGGCGAGTTGCCCACGAGAAGCATCAGGGGTGAGGCGGTAAGTGGACGTTCTTTCATGAGGAGGTATTGATCGTGAAAAAGACAGACGAACTTTCCGTCAGCCGAGCTCCACGCAGCCGGGGGCGGGGGTTGACCAAATCTGGGCAAAAACTTTCAAGCCGTGTGGCCAAGCGGCGATTGAGCGACCGACTGAAGGAAGACACGGCCTCCTTCAATAGCGGGAATCTTGCCGACACCTTGCGAAAAGAGGGGTATGAAGAGGTGCCACTCGATGAACTACAAGATCGGCTCTCCAAGCTTCAAGGGCCGCTCGCGGAAATTATTCTGAAGGGGAGGGTGTAAGGGGATGCCATATTACTATTTTGACTCAACCGCACTCATTAAGCGCTACAGCATGGAGCGGGGCACGAGGATCGTGAATAGGCTGATGGTGAAGCGCGGTAAAGTTGCGATTGTCCCGACATGGTCCGTGACGGACTTCTATTCGGTCCTGTGCGCACGCGCTCACGAGGGGCAGATTACGCGGGATGATTGCTACTCCGTTTTGTATAAGTTCGAGATTGAATCCAAACAGGGACTCTATCAGTTTATTGAACCGAAGATGGAGACCTACCTGGCAACCAAGGAATTGGCTCTGGAGTATCCGTTCCTTCGCTCGCCACAGGTGATGCATTTGGCGCTGGCGTTGGAGTTGAAGCCGTTGCGATTGACCGTCGTCAGCGCGGATCCCCAGCTGTTGGCGGCATCAAAAACTGCAGGACTGCACATTATTAATCCGGCTGAAGACTAGCATTGCCAGGTTTTTCTGAATGAGTGCGGTCAAGTGGCTCGGATATTGACTGATCGGCCACGGGATGGCTCTTCCGAGGTTTGTTTGAGCAATTGCAAGACTGCCTGATTCCATCCGGTTGGGCCGATGCCTGGCGCGCGAATGAGATTCGGTAGGTTGATATCGGAGTCATACGTGCCGTCAGGTTTTTGTACCAAGACAGGATGATCGACCGTCAGTAAGAGCGGGAGATCATTCAAGCTATCGCCGATGCCGATGGTTTCAATATCGTCTGGCAGGTTGGCCAGTCGCTCCTGTCGCTTGTAGCAGCGGAAAAGAATTTCTGCGGCCCGACCTTTGTCGTTGTTTCCGGTCAAGTGAAAGAACCGTCCCCCTCTGGTCCAATTCAGCCCTCGTGTCACGATCTGGCGGCAGACTTCCTCGATCAGTTTAGTGGGGCCGTTTACCAAAAACGGCTCATCGAACTCTCGCAGCATCGCCCGTAGGGCATCTTCTCGGGCGAGTCCTGTGTTCGCCATGACTTCATCGACCGATAGGTCGCCGAATCCTCGGAGCGGTGTGCCCACCGCCTCTTCTATTTGCCGGAGCACATCCCGGAGAAGCGCATAGGGTGTGCCGAGTTCGATGATTTGATAGCCGGAGCGGCGGCGCGATCGTTCCAAGGGGAAGTCAAAGGTGTTGAGTGGCACAAACACCGCCGCGCCATTCTCGGCGATGAAGGGATCGTGGTGGTCAAGGCGCTCTCGAAGCGGTTCGATTTCCGCGCGGGTCTTTCCGGAGACGATAATGACCGGAATGTACTCCGCACGGAGGGCGTCGAGCGCCGGTCTCGCTTCATCAAAGGAATAGGTATCGTTGTCTAAGAGACAACCGTCCAGGTCTGTGAAGAGTATATAGCGTGACATAGGCTTAAAGATGTCGTAGGTCCTCATTGATCTGCGACCGGGAATGTCCGGCCAGACGTCGTTCCAGAAAATCCTTCGCCAGATCCTTGCCACCCAACCCCAGGGCCAATGCAGCCGCAAGGACGAGGCCTCCCCAGGTAATGCCGAATCCGACCACGACGATGTGCTGAGCAATCCCCAACTGTTCAAACGCCATGGCCACGGTCAAGAGCTGAATGCCCCAGCGCGTTCCGGCCGCGATCCAGCGGGCCGGAGGTAACCCCGCGTTCACCGCAGCGATGAGGACGGCCTGCGACACGAAATTCGAGACGAGGTACCCGATGATCCCGATCACGGCCGCGGTGACCAAGTGGGGAATATATGACAAGAGTGAGCGAGCGGCTTCATTGATCGGGGCCACATCAAGCGCGCCCAGCGATGCCGTGGTGGCGAAGATCACGATCAACCAGTAGGTAACGCGGCCGATAATATAAGACGGATCGGCTTTGATGCCTCCCCGCAGGAGGGCTGCCGCGATACCGATTCGATCACAGAGTCGATCCAGGCCAATGACGCGAAGCAGCCGTTCCATCAAATGCCCCATGCCCCAGGCTGCGCCCAGACCTGCCAGCAAGAGAATCAGCATGGCCAGGACATTGGGAAGGATGGCAAAGACGCGCTCGCCAAGTGCGGTCACTGGTCCGAGTAACGTATGTTCCCAGCTTGAGGTCATGGCTCGCTCCTTTCAGACTTCGCGCGAGCAGCCCCGATGACTTCGCGCGAGTCATGAGACTGAGGCCAACGTGCGACAAGATACTCTTTCTGTTTCTCGAACGTCCGGCAGAGCGTTTCGATGAGCTGCTCGGCTTCCGCCGAGGTCAACCCTTGGCTATCCAGCACGAATGACGCGGTCTTTCCTAAATACAGAGGGGTCAGCGCTTTCAGGAGATGTTCTTGTGGGAGCACGTTCCGATGATGCGCGAGGGCGGCGTCATAAATAATTTGGGCCCATAGCGAATCCGGAATGCGGAAATCCCGCAGGGGGACGTTCCGAAGGCTGGACAGCTGATCCAGGGCGTCTCCCGAGAGCATGCGGGCCCAAATATCGTGCAGGTCCGTCAGCCCGAGCTGAAACAAGTCCACCATCCGTTCGACATTGACATTCACCGGCTCAACGCCCACCTCATATTGGAAGCCGAAGAGAGGCACCTTTCGCGAGTCTGTGACGGGGAGCCAGGTGGGGGCATGCGCTTCCATCAAGGCGAACAAGGCCCCCACGACCTGTCGCAACATGGAGGAGAGGTCGGCGGCAGGGTCTTTGGGATCATGAATCTTGGCCCCGAGAAAACTCTGACACACCTTCGCTCCGCTCGTAATGGCCTCGGTCGTCATCCAAATATCGATCCCGAAGCGCGCGACATCGGACTCCCAGACGTGCTTTTCGAGATAGTGTTGGGCCAGCTCTCCGGTGAAGCCGAAATCTCCGCCGATCGGCTGTCGGACCTCCTGCCCGTAGAGAGCTCGGGTCAGAGGATAGGCGATGCTGTTCGTGATAGTTCCGTCGTACTTGTGGCGTCGATAGTACGGGGCTACATAGTCGTAGCCTTCCTTGATAATCGGATGAAGGAGCAGTTCCATCCACTCGGGGGTGATGCTGCGAACGTCTGAATCGACGACGGCACAGGCTTTGACTTTGAGCCGTCGAGCGATCTCGAAAATCGTGCGAAACGCGCTGCCTTTGCCTGGAATCCCGTGATAGGGCGTGACAATCCGATGGAGGGTGCTCTGCCGATCGCTGATAAAGAGGGGTTCCAGATCGACCATAGTATGGGCGACGATGGTGGGGGTGTCGTCAGTGGAGCCGCCGTCGGCGTTGACCAAGACGGCACGATGGCCGTGAAAGTATTTTGCCAGCCCCGCTCCGACGGCGCGGACGACATGGCCGACGGTCGCTGCATTGTTGAAGCTGGGAATGCCGACCAGGATGTCGGCACTGCGCACGGCTTCCAGCAGGTCCTCGGTTTCAGCGGTGAGTGGAATCAAGCTGTTGTTCATGAGACAGCTTGCCTGGTTTCCGCCGTAGGATCCCAGGCATGGTCCTGTTCGACGGCGTCCATGAGCCGATGAAAAATATCTGGGACCGCATGGGTCACCCGGCTCCAGTTCGAGATCATGGGGACGCCCAACGGGTCGCCGAGGAAGCTGTCCGTCGCCAACGTCATGCCGCGCAGAAATACTTCAACGGCGCGCCGCTCCTCATGGCGGTCAAAGCGCAAACTGTTGATCGCCGCGTCATTTTCGTAGCGACTAATCGCTTCTTGCGCGGCTTGGAGATAGGTGGCCCGCAACGTCTTAAGAGTGCTTTCCGAGAGAACCAGCCCTTCGCTCGCCAGGTTGCGGAAGAGCGATTTGGTGATATCGACGCACATTTTCAAGAGACCCGCGTCAGGATTGTGCGTGGACAGCGTTTGATGCTTGTGTTCATAGGCATCGGCGATATCGGCTTGGCAAATACGACGGAGTGCGCAATTGCGGTAGACCTCGGCCAGCATGCCGACCTCCAGCCCCCAGTCGCCGGGAATACGGTTGATCCAGGCCAGATCTCGCACCATCGCGAATTCTCCGGCCAGCGGGTAACGAAAACTGTCCAGAAACGAGAGGAGGGGATGCGGCCCGACCAGCAACTGTAGACTGCGGATCAGCGGAGTGATGAAGAGACGGGTCACACGTCCATGCATGCGGTCCGTCACGCGGCTGTAATACCCCTTACAAAATTCGTAGGCGAGGTTCGGATTGGCGACGGGGTAACAGAGACGAGCGAGGTACTGGCGGTCGTAGCTCACGATGTCGCAGTCATGAAGGGCGATGACTTGGCTTTGCCCCCGGGCCAGCACATAGCCGTAGGCCGTCCAACACCCGCGTCCTTTCCCTTGGTGTCCGATGTCGATCTCATGCGAGACCAAGGTGTTCAGCAGCGCCTGGATCCTGGTCCCGTCGTTCCAGACGACGCGGACTCGTTGGGGGAGCTGAGAAAAGAATTGCTTGGCCAGTCGGAATTCCAGCGCAGAGGCTTGATCCAAAGAAATGACGATCTCGTTGATGTAGCGAACCTCACCCAGGATTTCCACGATGCGCTTGAGGGCGGGACGTTCCAGTTCCGAATACAGTGAGGGGAGGACTAGCGCGATCGGCGTCGTTTTCGCATACCGCTCGAGCTCGTGCTCCAGCTGCTCCGTGTTGGGCTGACCGAGACGGTGGAGAACGGTCACGACCCCATTTTGATAAAAATCAGACACGATGACCTCTCTGCGGATCTCTGATTATTGCTGAACGTCGATCCCGCGTAAAGCCGGGGGAGCGAAGACATACGGATTCTTGGCCGATTCTACCCTGAAGAGTGCAGGGGATGTGCCATTTTTCAGTATAACGAAAGGCTAAGACTCTTGTCACTTCGTGCCGGGGATTTACTGAAATTCTGAGGAAATCTCTCGTAGAGGTGTAGGGAAAAGCAGGCAGGGGTGGAGGGTTTCTCCTATGGCTTATCCGTCGACAGTTTCTTTCCTAGCCGTCTCGCTAATCGCATCATGCCGGGCGATCGATCGCTGGGGCTGAGGAGCGCGTTCAGAACATGAAGCTGGCTTTGATCGGCAAAGGCAGCGGCAAGGTTCTGTTCAAATTCCCGTTGCGTGCGTACGCGCGAGCCTCTTCCGCCTCCGATCAGGTCGCATACTTTGTCATACTGCCATTCATGCACATCGTTAAAGGGGCCCTCCAAGATCTCGCGCTCCGTCGAATAGCCTCGGTTATTCAAAATAATGACAATCGGAGCTTGTCCGTAGCGCACGCAGCTGGCCAACTCTGTCCCGGTCATTTGAAAGGCGCCGTCTCCCACCAGGACGATGGGCCGCAGGCTGGGGTCGGCAAATGAGGCGCCTAAGGCTGCGGGAACGGCGAAACCCATCGAGGTGTAATAGGCCGGTGACAGAAACTCAAACCGGTGGCGCACATGTAGGTCAGCGGCGGCAAAAAGCGATTCCCCGACATCGGCGATCACGACCGTTTTCTCAGTCAGGACCGTATCTAGATGTCGGAAGAGTCCGCTCAGTGTGACCGGTGCATCGAGGTCAGGTGTAGCTGGAACTGGAACAGTTTGCGCAGGAAGCGATCGCTGAGCATGAGAAAAGGAGGGCAGTGGAGATTTCACAAGGCCCTGGACAAAGTCCTGGAATCGAATCGATTCATACCGATGGTGTTTGATAGCGACGCGGTCGGCGGTGGCATGGATGGTGCGGCCCTCTGATAGTAAGGGCGACGTGGCATCGAGGTCTTCCACATCAGACAGAACAGATCCCAGGATCAGGAGGCAGTCGGAATCGTTGATGAAGAGCTGAACTTCATCACGTCCAATGAGCCCACCATAGACACCGACATAGAGCGGGTGATCCTCTCGGATGATCGATTTACCGAGTAGGGTCGAGGCGATGGGAATGTTGAGTCGCTCCACTAAACGAGTCAAGTCATCTTGCAGGCCAAATCGACCGACCTCTGCGCCCACCAGCATGGCCGGTTTCTTGGCCGACGCGAGCATGAGTCGTACTTCACTGATCGCTTCTTCGAGAGCAGCCGGGTCACTCGGTGTATCCTCAATACAGATCGGCTTCATGCCACCCATGAGGGGACAGTGGACCATGTCTCTGGGGATTTCGATATAGATCGGACGGCGGTAGCGAAGCAGGGCGGCAAAGGCCCGATCCATCTCGCGTTCGGCGGTTAACGGATCATCCAACGTCACCGCGGCCACAGTCATCCGCTCAAAGACTTCTCGTTGGGTGGAAAAATCTCGCACCATGTGATGCAAATAGGGAGTGCGAGTTCGTTCAGACAGGCCAGGAGATCCGGTCAAGAGGACAACTGGCGAGCGTTCCGCATAGGCGCAGGCGATGGCGTTGACGGTATTGAGCCCGCCGACGCAGTAGGTCACGCAGACGGCTCCAATGCCGTTGATGCGAGCATAGGCGTCTGCCGCGAAGCCGGCGCAGTCCTCCCGCGTGGTTCCGATGTGCGTGATTGGCGAGGCCTCGATGAGTTGATAGAGAGAGAGGACATAGTCACCGGGAATGCCAAAAATATGGCGAACGCCCAGGCGATGCAGGCGATCCAACACAGCGGAACCAATGGTAGCTTTGTCGCCCATTCTTCTTTATCCTCACATGAACGATTGTACTGCTTTGGTGTCAGGAAAACATACTGACCGGGGTTCGTCAAGCAATGCGCGTCTGATGATCGGGCTGACGACAGCCGGCATGTGACCACTCTCGCATAGAGTTCGCTACACCATGTTACAGGAGATAAGACGATGACACCGATGGCCCAGGTTCGCCTTACGTCACTACGGATCCCGGAGGGGCGACCGCTCTGGCTCTTTGCCGGTCATGTCGGACCGCTCGTCGGTCAAGCAGCCGCTGGGGATCTGGTCGATGTCCTGACCCCCGACGGGCAATTCTACGGCCGTGGTCTTTATAACCCTGCTTCGAAAATCCGTGTCCGTCTCCTGACATTTGAGGATGAACCAATCGACGAGGCGTTCTGGGGTGGGAGAATCCAACAGGCGATCCGTCTCCGGCAGCGAGTGGTCGCGCAATCCAATGCTTATCGGCTGATTTATGCAGAAGGCGATCGACTGCCGGGGTTGATCGTCGATCGGTACGATCAGCTGCTGGTCATGCAGTGCTTATCGTTCGGCATGGATAGCCGGAAAGAACTCTTGGCCGACGTGCTGATGAAGGAATTGAAGCTTACGACGGTGTACCTGCGGAACGAGGCCAAGAGTCGGCAACTCGAAGGTCTGCCCCTCGAACGGAGGTTCCTCCGTGGCAGCGGTCCGACACAAGTGGAGATTCACGAAGGGCCTGCAAAGTTCCTTGTGGATGTGGAACGGGGACAGAAGACCGGCTGGTTTTGCGATCAACGGGAAAATCGGCTGGCAGCCGCCAAACTGGCGGAAGGGGCCGAAGTGCTCGAAGTGTTCTGCCATACCGGTGCCTTCGGCATTCATGCCGCGCTCGCTGGAGCCGTATCAGTGGAAGGCCTCGATGTCAGTCTGGACACACTGGCCATGGCCCGAACACAGGCCACGATGAATAAAGTAGAAGATCGCTGTATCTATCGCCAAGCCGATGCATTCGAAGAAATGCGCAAGCTGGTAAAGGCGGGGCGGCGCTATGACTTGGTGATCCTCGATCCTCCGGCCTTCGCTCGCAGTCAACAAGCCTTAGCTGGTGCCTTGACTGGGTATAAGGATGTTAATCTCTTGGGTCTGAAGCTGCTGAAGCCGGAAGGGTTTCTGGTGACCAGCTCCTGTTCACATCCTGTCACTGAGGCCGATCTCTGGAAGAGCATCCGCCTCGCGGCGCGTGATGCCAAGCGAGACATCCGCCTGATCGAACAACGTGGTCAAAGCGCCGACCACCCCATCCTTGCCAGCATGCCGGAAACACGGTATCTGAAGTGTTTTATTGTGCAGGTGTTGTAGCCGACGGCCATTTCTCATGGCCTGCGCGTTTCAACGGTAATAAATCAATATAAACGAACACTGGGTTCTGACACTGCAGGAAGCGCAGCTCGTGATTGAAGCGTGGCGACGAGAGTACAATGAAGAGCGGACGCACAGTGCCATCGGAAATCTGACACCTATGGAGTTCATCAACCACCAACACAACCTGCCCCAGACAGCGCAGGAGTCAAGTTCGTTGGCCGTGGTGTAACAAATGGGGGAAGTTCAGGATGCCGAGGCACCGACCGCCAGGTTTTGCCCTCACGCGCGCATGCAAGGCAGGCGGTCTTGGCGTCCCAGGCGACAGCGCGTCGAAATCACAGCTCACGCCGCATCAAACGCTGTAAGGCTATAGATAGAGTCTGTCGCACACCTCTTTGACGTAAAGAATCAAACACCCGATTAACAATATTCTTATGCTCGGGTGAGGGGAGCGCAATATCATGGGCTATTGCATAATCATAAAGCTCCTTCATAAAATAGTCGCGTTCTCTCCTCTGAACAATCCTTCTTAGATATTTGTCTCTCTTTTTGAAATATTCATCTAAATCAAAACAGGCTCGGTAAAGTTCAAGTTTGCCAATAATATCTAACTCCAACATAGTCCGAATACATTTCCCGCACTTTCCGCAATTTGGTTTGTGTAGCCAACATACCAATAGCCATTCATAACTCTGCTCAAAGTCGGAGATTAGACGCACTTTTTCAATTCGACTCATCGCTTGGTTGGAACTGTAAAAACTTGTCGTTTCTGTGGATAACATTGGGAGCAGAACACGCTCGTAATGAGCTGCATCCTTTTTTACATCCACAAAGAACTCATCAAGACACCATCCTGGAGAATAATAATATCGATTAAATAGTTTCTGCAGTTGCAGAACGGTTCCGGCGTTCACATAAGAATGAAACTGTTCATAATTATAGAAACCGAACATGCGATCAATTATTTCTGTAAGGTTGGACTCCATTACGATAAGCTTGTATCCGTACCGAGTGCAGAATGCCTTGACATGTGATAATTGAGATTGGAAAAGGCCTTCCTGCACTTCTTTGTCATATTTCCCAATCTGGCCGTCATGAGCGCCAACCTTCAGGTAGGTGAGATGGGTTAACTTGAATGAATCAAGAGGAACGAGTCTAGTGTATTCATAAAGTGTGGTGAAGGAGTCGACACCGCAAGATATTCCACAGCCGACCCCACTCGCCTTCGGATACCCTGTTGAAACAAGCGGCGCTTCGATCTTTATGGGAGAAATGACTGACTTGTTGCAGCGGCATAACTGGGGAATTAGATTATACGTGAGTTGATAGTACAGCTTTTCGGAAATTGGCAGAGTACTGACTATGTCAGCGCCGTTCATCAACGAGAAGAACAAAAGGCTTGCAACTAATCCGTCGCCCCGATCATCGCAAAAATAATCGCTGTATTCTGCATCTAAACGATACCACAGAGTCTGTGTTTGATTGCCGAAATCTATTTGCGAAGAAAAAACCACCTTGTCCCCAGTAATTTCTTTATAGATTTTCCCTATGGTTAAAGCCTTACTCACCCCCCACACCCCCTGGACTATGCCTCAGGCATTCTAGCAGGCTAGAAATTCGCTCAGATTATTATTAACTTGACCTTATTCAGGCTCAGCTAGCACACCGCATTCCATTCATTCCCCGCCGTGACTGATCTGCCCCAGCTGTTCGGCCACCATTCAAGTTCGTTCACGCCTGACGTTCTTGTTGGGTAACGGTTAACGTTAGATACTAAAATTCGTTTGTCTTTTGGTCCGCGCGGTGGATACCTCGAACCACCAAAAATATCCAGTCTGACTTTAGTGAAGTCTCACTAGGATTGTACACAACTTTTTCGTGCGACTCTGACCATAGAGATCAAGTGAAGCGAGGGCCTGCGGCCCCCGAGCCCCCATCTGGCGGGGTCTATCGATCCGCGCCAGATCGTGTTCCCTTCTACGCGCAGGAATTCAAGGGGATCTGATTGGTGTGCTGGCTCGTGAAAATAGGCTCGGGTACCTTTTATTGTTAGTTGTGCGGTGCTTGTGATTCAAATATCCCGTACCCGTGCCGTTTCTGACTCGTCACTGTGAGGTAGAAGATGAACTTGGTGGTCTTTATTGAGGTCGGTGTGCAAGCTGTCGGTGCACCACCGCGGTTCAGTCTTCCACGCCCACGCCGATCACGATGAGCACGGCATAGTCTTGCTTCGCGCAGCCTTCGACCGGAGGCATCGCGCCTCCTGGTGCAATTGGAAACGCCGCCTGCTTTGCGTTGGCCGGCTAGTTGCTCCATGGTCAAGGTGAATTCTAATTACAAGTGCAACACCGGCAGCGACGAGGGGATTTGGGTAGGGCTGTACGATAGAGTGGGACAGACGCGTCACCTCCAGCGAAGAG
>LNDU01000063.1 GCA_001464735.1 Nitrospira sp. Ga0074138 | reverse complement strand
GCGGTGGTGGGCCCGATGTTCATTCTGCCGAACGTGGGCCTCAACGAGTGGGGCCATGCGTTCTGGTTTGTGGATGAACTGTTTGCGGCGCCGTTGCATTGGGGCTTTGTGACGTTGGGCTGGTGTGGGTTGTTTGGGGCGGCCGGTGGAGTCGCGGCGCAGATTGTGAGCCGGATGTCGAATCTGGCGGACGTGATCTGGAACAACGCGCCCAAGACCATTCTGGACCCGTTCCCCAGCCAGGTCGGCCCGGGCTCCAAGTCGGTGTACTAAGCAGTAGTAGGGCGGAACACTGATCATATGAACCATAGGTCGGCATCGGCAGGTGACCAGGCGCTCCATGAAACGGAGCGCCTGGTTGGCTACGGCCGACTGAAATGACGGAGGATGTCAGTTATGTTTAGAACCGATGAGATTATCAAGGCTTCGAAGTTACCCCCTGAAGGGGTAGCGATGTCTAGAAAAATCGACTATATCTATTTCATTCCTATCTTGTTTGTTACCATCGTCGGGACCTTCCATATGCACACGGCCCTGCTGTGTGGCGACTGGGACTTCTGGCTCGATTGGAAAGACCGTCAGTGGTGGCCGATCGTGACGCCGGTTACCCTGATCACCTTCTGCGCCGCTCTCCAGTACTACAACTGGGTGAACTACCGTCAGCCATTCGGTGCGACGCTCTGCATTCTGGCGCTGGGCGCTGGAAAATGGATCGCCGTCTACACTTCATGGTGGTGGTGGTCTAACTATCCACCCAACTTCGTCATGCCGGCTACAGCAATTCCCGGTGCCTTGGTTCTCGACATCGTACTCTTATTGACCAGGAATTGGACCTTGACGGCGGTGATCGGAGCATGGATGTTCGCGGCACTGTTCTATCCGAGCAACTGGCCGATTTTCGCCTATAGCCATACGCCGATCGTCGTGGACGGCGCATTGCTCTCATGGGCGGACTATATGGGCTTCATGTATGTTCGTACGGGAACTCCAGAGTACATTCGGATGATCGAAGTTGGATCGCTGCGCACCTTCGGCGGTCACAGCACCATGATCTCCGCGTTCTTCTCCGCATTCGCGTCCTCATTGATGTACATCCTGTGGTGGCAGTTCGGGAAGATCTTCTGCACCTCGTACTTCTACCTGACGGATGACAGACAGCGGACCACGAAGGTGTACGATGTATTTGCATACGCCACCTTGGGGCCTCAAGGCGACAAAGCTAAACTTTCTGGGGGGAAAGCATGACTGCCAAACACGTCTTCAAACTGTGGATGATTAGACTCTGCGGGGTGGTGACGCTGGCAGCCACGCCGGCTCTCGATATTACCCCTGCATTCGCTCACGGGGAGCGATCACAGGAACCATTCCTGCGGATGCGCACTGTGAATTGGTATGACACTGAATGGGTTGGGAAGTCGACCAAAGTCAATGATGTGACAGAGCTGAAGGGAAAGTTCCACTTATCCGAGGATTGGCCTCGTGCGGTGGTCAAGCCGACCCGTACCTTCATCAATGTCGGGTCCCCCAGCTCCGTCTTCGTGCGTCTGAGCTCGAAGGTCAATGGAACGCCGATGTTCGTCTCGGGACCAATGGAAATCGGCCGTGACTATGAATACATAATCAAATTAAAGGCCAGACTCCCCGGCCACCATCACATCCATCCCATGTTCGCCGTCAAGGAAGCCGGTCCAATCGCGGGACCAGGTGGATGGATGGACATCACGGGTCGCTATGAGGATTTCACCAATCCGATCAAGACACTGACCAATGAAACATTCGATTCGGAAACGATGGGAAGCATGACTGGAATTATGTGGCATGTCTGGTGGATCGCCCTTGGCATCTTCTGGGTAGGGTACTTTGCCATCAGACCCATGTACCTCATTCGCGCTCGAGTCCTGGCGGCGTATGGGGACGAGATCCTGCTTGACCCTGTCGACCGAAAAGTTGGTGCTGCAGTGCTGATCCTTACATTGGTTGTTGTGGTCGTCGGGTATATGGCTGCAGAATCAAAGCACCCGATCCAGGTCCCTCTCCAGGCAGGTGAGGCAAAGATCAAGCCTATGCCGATCAAGCCTAACCCGCTGACGGTTGACGTGATCCATGCAGAGTACGATGTTCCGGGCCGCGCATTGCGCATGGTTCTGCATGCGACCAATAACGGCACACAACCGGTAACCATCGGTGAGTTCACAACAGCAGGTATCAGATTTACCAACAAGTTTGGTGCATCTAGGGTTGATCCAAACTATCCAGCCGAACTGGTCGCAGCGGCCGGTCTGACGATGGATAACGAGGCCGCAATCCAGCCTGGCCAAACAGTTGACATTAAGATCGAATCCAAGGACGTCCTGTGGGAAGTGCAACGGTTGGTGGACATTCTCCACGATCCGGATCAGCGCTTTGCAGGATTGCTAATGTCCTGGACCGATTCTGGGGAGCGACTCATCAATCCAGTCTGGGCTCCAGTACTCCCGGTCTTCACACGGTTGGGAGCATAAGGTAGTCTGGGTCTAAGGAAACGCCGGTTCGCCTCCATCACACGGTGGAATAACGAACCGGCGTTTTTCTTTGCCGCCCGTCCTCACTCATTCTCCTCCTCCTCTCTCCACTATTTTCTCGTTGATCTCTTCACTTCTTTTCCCATAGCTGTGTTACCTCCGCAGCCTTGTGCCCGATCATGAATCTGGGTTGGGCTCCTGAAGAGTGCTATTCTGAATAGCTTCTTATATGATTACCTGATCATCGGGCACTTGCCTGGAACTTGCCCGTTCGACAGAGGTCCTGTATGATGCCAACTGTATTTTCCACTGCAGGTGGAACAATCTTGAATGTAGCGATCCTGAACGCCTACCTGAGTTACCAGTCCCTAGATCACATTTGATATATGGAAGCTTCGTCACGCACTTCTTCTCCCGGACTATGGTTCGATAAGGTCAGGCGTACCGCTCTCAGGCATTTTCCGAACACGGATACGGCCAGTACGCATCGACTACGCGATTATGCTATTGCTGCATTTACATTCCTGAGCGTTGCCGTGAGTTCTTTGTTTGAAGTCAGTGCCAGCATCGAGCGACAACAGGCATTAGGAGCCTTGGCGTGGATTTTTCTCGGGACCTTATTGCTGGGTGAAAATAGAGAAACAAGGGTGCAGGTCTTGATTGCAGTTATCTTTGCAACGGTCGGAGAGCATTTCGCCTCCATCTATATGGGAGGTTACACCTACCGATTCGAGAATGTGCCGGCCTACGTCCCACCTGGCCACGGCATGGTGTACCTGACCGCCGTTGCGTTGGCACGATCCGGCCTCTTTGTACGCCATCCCAGAAAAATTGCGCTGTTCGTCATAGGCGTGTGGGGCACCTGGGCCATCTGGGGTGTCACCGGATATGCTGAGCGTGGGGATGCGGTCGGTGCGTTGCTGTTTTGCATATTCTTAATCTGGCTGGTGACAGGCCGTTCACCGCTGGTCTATCTCGCTGCATTTTTCATTACGACGTGGCTGGAATTGATCGGCACGACCGTCGGCGCGTGGCAATGGGCAGCCATAGACCCACTCCTGGGATGGCCACAGGGAAATCCGCCCAGTGGCGCCAGCGCATGGTATTGCCTAGTCGATGCGGTCGCCATTGGAGGAGCAGCGCCGACGTTGCGTGGAGTCAAACGTCTCTGTGCCTTGTACAGATTGAGCAGGGTCCTGAATCGAACCGGGTTCTCCTAACACTGATGCACATGCGCTCCCCAATACGCGCCATTTCCTATAGGGACAGACACCCGTCTGCTTGGCCCACATCGCAACAGATCTGCAGGAAATCACCAGCACCTGTTTCAACAATTGCAGGCGCACCGAGCTTCGTGCTGATCACCCAAATGATCAGCATAGATCGCTGAGTAGAGGACCTTCTGTGAAACAACCGGCGGTTGCAACAATCATCTCCTTGCAAGTTGGGCAACCACGGACCGTGGGGGGCAGAGGATCGTCCGATCCCTTCGATGATGTTTGGACAACCGGGTTTTTTAAGCTCCCTGTCACCGACCCGGTCTGGCTTGGCACAACAAACCTGAACGGAGACGGCCAGGCGGATCTCAAGAATCACGGTGGCCCTGAAAAGGCCGTGAACGTCTATCCCGTCGAACATTACCCCTATTGGCAACAGGTGCTGGGAGCGGCCGAATTTCCTTTCGGATCGTTTGGGGAAAATTTCACCACAGAAGGGCTGCTTGAGACTGAGGTCTGCCTCGGAGACATGTTCGAAGTGGGATCGGCGCTCGTTCAGGTCTCACAGCCACGGCAGCCCTGCTGGAAATTAGCACGGCGCTGGCGCAGAAAGGACCTGGCCCTCCTTGTACAAGAGAGCGGACTGACTGGATGGTATTTCCGAGTCATCAAAGAGGGAACCCTTCAGGCTAGGTCACGTCTGATACTGGTGGAACGTCCCTGCCCAGAATGGACAGTGGCTTCCGCAAACGATGTGATGCATCGACGGACAGATGATATTCAAGCCGCTCAAAGCCTCGCAGTGTGTCCGGCCCTTGCAGTCCGCTGGCGTGAAACACTGAACAAGCGGGTTGAGACGAAGAGGGTCGGGTCAACCACGGCAAGGCTGTATGGACCCAACCTCTAACACGCGCACAAAAGTACAACCGCTCTGCAACAAGTCACTCTATGGTATAGTTCTGTGCCAACTTAAGAGGCTCAACGCATGAACGGCTCGACGCGCTACTGCTCCCCCTCCGTTGTTATGATCATTTTCCTGGGAATCATCCTCGCTCTGCTTTCCTTGGGGAACCGAGGTTACGCGCAATCGGAGGAAGATCCGGGTGCTTGGCTTGGTGCACTCGATAGCCTGTCGAGCGAGCGGATGCTCGCCGACGTGCGCACGTTAAGCAGCCCGGCGTTCAACGGACGGCAAGCCGGATCCGCCGATGACCTGCGATCCGCACAATGGGTTGCACAGGAATTCACTTCGGCAGGGGTACAACTACCGCTCATTGACAACAAGGGAATCGCCTTCCCTTCTCCCGGATCCGGTAAGGAAGAGCCCGTTGGCATCATGGCCTCGATGGTCTCGACGCCACTCATCGAACCCGACCCGGTCGTTCGCACCGGCGCAGCGGACCAGTTGGTCACAGCGCAGCTGGGTAGAGACTACCTCCCGGTCTTTGACTCCCCCTCTGCCGATCTCCAGGGTCAGGTCGTCTTCGTCGGTTACGGCATTGTCGATCCTACTCAAGGAATCGACGATTACGCCGGCGTCGATGTGAAGAACTGCATCGTGCTCTTCCTGCGTGGCAAACCGGATCACTACCCAAGCCCTGTCAGCCACGCCGACAAGATCCGCTTCGCACGAGATCGAGGAGCCGTAGCCTATCTGACGGCAACAGGACCCATTATCAGCCCATATGAAATTCGCCGCGGCGCCACGGGAAGTCCCAGCGCATTGTATGGGCAGCTCTCCCCTGACCAAGCCCTCCCTGGCGCATGGATCAGCACGAAATTGGCCGAGACTCTCCTCGCCGGAAGCAGCGACGAGTCCAATCCTGACCACCTTCGCACCCTCCAAGAACAACTCAATAACACCCCATCAGCCCGATCGCGCGTCGTCAATCGACATGCATCTCTCCATTGGAAAACCACGATAGCGGACGGTTTGCTGACGAACGTGGTGGGGATGATTCCTGGTACAGGGCCGGATGCCATTGTCATCGGCGCCCATCGCGACCATTTCGGACGTCCCGCGGGCCTCTGGTTTCCTGGCGCTGACGACAATGCATCAGGAACGGCCGTAGTCCTGGAAGTCGCACGGGCCCTTGGGAAACTCGGCCTACGTCCTCAACGGTCGATCCTCTTTCTATCATTCAGTGGACATGAGAGAGATTCGCTCGGGTCACGCCTCTATACAACGAAACCTGTCATTCCACTCGGCTCAACGAAAGCCATGATCAACATTGACCATGTGGGAGCGGGATACGGAGTGTTAATCCTCCGTGTCACAGAGTTGAAGAAATCCACGTTAAAGGAAGCAGGGTACGCGGTGGGTTTGGTACGCAAACTTGACTATTACGGATTCTTGCCCGGCGGCGACGACGAACCCTTCAAAGAGGCAGGAATTCCAACCGTCAGCATCGCAAGCGGCGGGGCCCACCCGCACATGCATCAGCCTACCGACACCGCCGACACGATCGATCCGGAAATTTTGCGGAACATAGCACAGTATGTCCTCGCGCTCACCTGGCAACTGGCGAATTCTCAATAGAATGTGCGCTAGAAATAGGGCCTGAGAACTGGCGGATGCCCGGCTATTCAGGTCGCGTTCGGATCGTGCTCCGGAACCTTCCTCTGCACGCTCAGATCAATGTTTCATATGAGCCCGTGAGGAATCCGGGAGCAGGCGGAACGACCGCAGCATTTTCCCGCCCTTGGCGCCAAAAGGTATGAGACCGTACACATACTGGTCGGTCGCGAAATAGACGAACTCGTTGGGCGCAGGTTGCTGGCGGATGGTTACTCTCAACCCTTCCTTCGCGCCTGACAGTCGAATCGAAGAAATCTCGCTGCCGGGAGGGAGCAGTCCGCTTGAGTCGAGCCACTCGCCCAGCGAGCGTCCTGGCGATGGTGTGAACACGCTGATGATCAATCCCGGAGATTCATGGTCTGCAACCTGCCCGGCCGCGATGTCTTTCCGTTGAAAGCGTACGCGCTGAACCGCTGGCGGCTGCGTAGTGGTCTGGAGAGGATCTTCCGTGAGGAGCACGTAATCTTTTGGAGAATATTTGACGGTAAAGCCATAGGTGTGATCAGTATACTTCTCCCGGCCCTCCGTCTGGACGACAGGCGACGACTCCGTCGACTTGCCGATTTGCCGCACCGTGCTGTCGCAACCGGCCAAGACGACGCCCGCGACAATCATCATTGAAAACCAACCGACTCGAGACAGGATCGTACTGTTCGCCATCTGATGCGCCCCTCTTGCTTAATGCCCCTGTGTTTGAACCCGACGAATCATCACGGCGATCCACCGATCGACCAACAGAGAGTGGTGCACAGCTAATTCGGCGCAATCCCGCGTGTTTCATCTTGCACGGAGGTCGCCGAGGTTGTCAATGCATCCGGTGCGCAAAGGGGACTACCGGGCCAGGCCGCTGCAATGCCACACACGTCACGCGGTACTGACTTTCTCAGTCCGAGGATGCTTCAAGGAGCACATGGATTCCTCACGCCCACCTGCCGACTGAGCTACGCCTGGTCCACCTGCACGAGGTCCACACCCTCAAGACTAAAATGGCTGGCATAGTGTTTTCGTCACTGCATGGATGGGGGAGCTTCGCGGTTCCCGGCGATGTGAACCCGCAGAACATGCTCGCGTGCTCGAATCCCGCCAGCGATGCCGAACCCGGATCGATCCAGCCGATCTCAGGACCGGTGAGACTCAGGAACTATTCGCTGCCGACGACAGTGTCGGCACTTAAACACGTCGCGCATGGAGTTGAACCCTGCGGACTGCCCTGAACACTTCGGACTTACGAAACCGGTAGGCCATCGGCTCTGGGCATGGATTCGAAGCAGGCCCGCATGCCCTTTCGATACTCCGGTCGGCCCATGCCCGCATCGTCTCAATAAAACCAACCGGAGTCACCCGTAGAAGTATCAGAAGAGCATTCCCAAATTGAGTTCACTCAGAAGAAGAGTCGTGCGTCCGCTTGACACTAGGTAATTTGTTATGTTACATGGCCTTGCGTGGTTTGAGTGAACGGTGGCAGGGTAGACAACTTTCCCGGCTTGTGGTTGTGCCTGGATGGTTTCTGTTGCCGTCGTCGTGGTAGGATTGGTATGTTTTTTTCGATGTGGTGGCCCAAAGGGGAACACTGCTGATGTGCCCCATGAGATAGGACCTCGTCGATAGAGCAGACTCACTAATTAGAAAAATAAGGAGGCAGGAATGGCGGGAAGTAATTTCGGTATGGCGGTCATGATGATGGGGGGCGCTCTGATTCTTTCAGGAAGTATGGCTTTCGCTGAAGATGAGCCCCCATTGCCTCCGGTTCCAGCCGAGTATGCAGACAAACATATGCCGGCTGGAGGGTGGACGGATCCTAAGGCAATCGAAGAGGGAGAGCAGATTTACAAGGGCGACATTAATCCGAACGTCAACTGTGCCAGCTGCCATGGCAAGGACGGCCAACCGGTAAAGAAAGGTGCGCGGGATATGCGCGATCCTAAAAATATCTGCCGTTGGTCCGATAGTTTCTGGTTCTGGCGGATATCGGAAGGTGTCCCGAAGACGAAAATGAAAGGTTTTAAGAACGGCCTGACAGAAGAGCAGATCTGGCATGTGATGGCGTTTGAGAACATGTTCTCGAACGGGGGCAAGCCGCACGACCACTCGTGTTACAAACCTTAATAAGTAAGCGGGTAACGACAATGCCCTGAACCGGGGCTGAAACCATTCGGTTCGTCCCACTTCTGCATGAGAGAAGGAACTATCAGGGCAGTCCAAAATCAAAGGAGGCACCATGTCTATTAGTTTTTCCCGTTATGTGCGCACCGCCGGACTGGTGGGCGCATTTATCATGACTCCATATCTCGGCATCAATGCAGGCGTGGTGTCGGCGGAGACCATCAAGGCCCAACTGGGATTCGCACCCAATGTTCCCCCTCCCATCAAACGAACCGAGCCCGCCAACATCGTGGTCAACCTGACAGCGGACGAGTGGACCGGTCCGCTGAGCGACGATAACAATTATGAGTTCTGGGGTTTTAATAAGAGCGTGCCAGGGCCCATGATCCGCGTCATGGTGGGCGATACGGTTGAAATCCGCCTGAAGAACAGTAAGGACAGCAAGGAATCTCACAATATCGACTTCCATGCGATCACGGGACCAGGCGGCGGAGCGAGCCTGCTCAATAGCGAGCCGGGGCAGGAGAGCGGGGGAAAGTTTAAGATGATCATCCCTGGCATCTTTTTGTATCACTGCGCCACCGCATCACCATCCATTCCCGAGCACGTTGCGAATGGCATGTACGGCACGATCGTCGTTGAGCCAGCGGGTGGGCTGAAGCCTGTCGATAAAGAATTCCAGATCATGCAAAGCGAGTTTTACACGAAAGACGGCTATTCCAAGGGCGATACCTTGGAGTTTTCGTACGAAAATGGGTTAGACGAGCGCCCCTCCCATGTCGTCTATAACGGCCATGCGAGCAAGATGGTCAAAACTCCTCTTCGAGCCAAGGCTGGAGAAACCGTTCGGATTTTCTTAACCAACGCAGGACCCAACTTTGTCGACTCTTTTCAGCTCCTCGAACAGCCGTTCGACAGGGTGTACACCGAGGGTTCTTTGACCTCAACACCGGCGGAGAATGTCAAGGTTACCAGGGTTCCGACAGGTGGCGCTGTCATGGTCGAGTTTAAAGTCAAGGCGGGCACCTATACATTAGTTGACCCAGTGCAGGATCGAAAGGACAAAGGCGCCCTTGGCCTGCTGAAGGTAGATTAGAGGATCTGACCGCCTAGGCTATCTACAAGAGTAATTCCAAATCAAAGGAGGCGTCATGCCCAAGAGTTTGTTGCATAACATGCGTCATGCTGGATTGATCAGCGCATTGGTCATGGCTCCGTGTCTTGCCATCAATGCAGGCGTGGTGTCAGCGGAGACCATCCAGGCCCAACTCACGAAGGCACCCAATGTCCCCGCTCCCATCACACGAACACAGCCCGCAACCGTCGTGGTCAACCTGGAAGCGTCCGAGTGGGTGGGTCCGATTAGCGACGACAATAATTATGAGTTCTGGGGCATTAATGGGATGGTGCCAGGCCCGATGATTCGCGTCATGGTGGGCGATACGGTCGAACTTCGCTTGAAGAACAAGAGTACGAGCAAGCAGAGCCACAATCTTGACTTCAGTAAGGTCAGTGGCGGAGCAGCCCTGGTCAATGCGGAGCCCGGGAAGGAAGCTCAGATCACATTTAAGGCCGCCAACCAAGGCGTCTTTGTCTATCAGTCCTCCACTGCAGCGCCATCCAACATACAACATGTTTTGAGTGGCATGCACGGCTTGATCGTAGTTGAGCCAGTTGGTGGGCTGAAGCCTGTCGAAAAAGAATTCTATGTCATGCAGAGCGAATTCTACATGAAGGATGGCAAGAAGAACGATACCCTGGTTTATTCAGAGCAAAAGGTGAAAGACGCGGATGCGTCTTATATCGTGCATAATGGCCATATGACCGCGCTGGTCAAAGTTCCGCTCCGATCTAAAGTAGGAGAGACCACTCGATGGTTCTATGGCAATGCCGGAGTCAACTTTGATTCTTCGTGGCACGTCATCGGCGAGATGTTAGACCGGGTCTGGCCCGCAGGTAACGTGGCAAAAGCGCCACTTGAGAGTATCCAAAGCACCCTGGTGACACCAGGTGAAGCAACCATAGGAGAATTTAAAGGCGAAATGCCCGGCACGTTTGTTTCGGTTGACCACTCGCTCTTCCGCACCGAAAAAGGCGCCCTTGGCCTGCTGAAGATAGATGGTCCAACCAATCCTGCCCTGTTCAAAGGGCTGTAGTAATCTACCGGGAACGGATCGTACCAGAGTAACCTAGCACGGGGAGGGAGAGGCGAAGCCTCTCCCTCCCCGTGCTACGATTGGGCATCCGAGTGGCTATGGGGATTTCTCGGGCAACTTCGTGGTAAGACGATCTCCACACCGAGACCGGTACCATCAATGCTGGTAGAACAGATTGCTTCTGCAGAAGGTATTGACAAAGCAAGGAGTCTCCTGATATTAAGCATGCGCTTAACACATCACGGATCTGAAAAATGTCCTATGCCGATTTTCGAATTTCAACCATCGGCAATCATGCAGGAGGGTCGGCCATTTCCCTTTCAGCGGCTTCCGACTTACGCGCAAACACTTCTCCAAACCTAAACAAGCATCCCTCGCTGTGTGGTCTGATGTCGTGGGTCACGCAGCAGTCCGGCGGTGCAACAACTTCACATACAGGAGGGTCGAGATGAAAAGCAGAAGAAGCAAATGGGTGAGCGGCATCGGGGCTGTTGGGCTGGCTGTCGGATGCCTGGCACTGTCCGGTTTCGGCTCAGGAGTCACCCCTGCCGAAGCGGCTGAGTCGCAGAGCGCGCGGTTTACCGTGCTAGAGTCCATGAATAATGAGGGGGCGCTGGATAAGGAGACGGGGCTGGTATGGGAGGTGATACCGACGAGAGCGATGACAGTTTGGAAAAACGCCGCCGGTATCTGTGCGAAAAAGACCGTCGGAGGCAAGAAAGACTGGCGCCTGCCCACACTCAAAGAGTTGGAGACCCTGGCAGATCACACGATCTATCCTCCCCCGGCCCTCCCGACTGGCCACCCATTCTCCAACATCGAGTTTCATGGCTATTGGACGTCGACGGAGCACGAAGACTATTCGTTTAGCGCGTGGGACGTAAACTTCGACTATGGCATCATCGGTAACGATTTTAAGATCAACAAGAACTATGTCTGGTGTGTGCGCGATAACAATTAGCATCAGAAGTGATTCTTAGGTCATTAGCTGAGCAGGGGGAGCGCAAGCTGCCCCCTGCTCGTCCCTCCCTGAACCACCCACATCGTTACTACTGAAAATCCTGTAACACTCGGGCTTCTCCTGCATATCATCATTGCGGTACTCGACCAGGACTCTTGGGCATCATCACGATGCCGTCCTATGGTTGAGAATTGGCCTAATCCTTAGGCATGTGGCATACCTTAGGCTAATTAGGACGAGGACGGCCTAATCAGGACGAGGACTGCCCCATCCGTCAGGTTCTGGCATGGCATCGTCGATTCGGTGGCCACCCTGTTTGGAAAATTGGCTTGAGATAGGCCATGCTCATGGTCTAAGGCGGCCAGTTTCCATGCCCAGAATGGACCGTGGCCTCAGATGCATCGACGGACAGGTGATATTCATGACGCTCAGAGCCTTGCAGGTCGTCCAGCCCTTGCAGTCCGAGAGCGTGTGTCACTCTGAACAAGGGGGTTGCGGCGAAGACGGTCGGGGCAACCACGGCAAGACTGTATGGACCAAACCTCTAACACAGGCCCAAAGTAGAACCGCCTTGCACCTGGCTGACCAGATACAAGGCGGTTCATTCTTTACAATGATGCGAAGACGAAGTTAATCCTTGTCGTCCTCATCATCGTCTTTCTTCTTCTTCTCAACCTTCAATACCGGCTGGCCCTGCGCCAAGCTGGCATTGAGATCGTGCTCGGGAACTTTCTTGTGCACCAGGTTCTGGTGACAATCGATGCACGTGGCGCCTTCCGTCTGCATTTTGGCATGTGCAGCCTTGGCTGACGCGCCTGGCGCCTTCACATTCTTGTGGCAAGCCCTGCACGTGAGACTGTCCCACTCTTTTAATTTCATCCTGGCCCGATAGGCCGCCTCTGGACGATGCTCATTGAATTTTTCCACCGTCGAGTAGTCGGTGGTGAATTCCTTAATGAGGAAGGGCACTCCGTCTACCACATGCGTATAGATGGCTTTATGGAAGTTGGAGAAGCCTTGGGGCACGTGGCAATCCTTACAGCCTGGATCCGCGCCAAGCGCCCCATAGTGAGAGGACTTCTTCAACTCCTCATACGGATAAGTTTCTGAATGACAGCTGATGCAGAACTCTGTTCTTGAGACAGCGGCTTCACCCCCGAAGACCACGGCGATCAACAGGATGCCGACCACTCCCCCGACAATTAACGTACCGACCTTCCCTGACATTACTCCTCCTCAGCCTTGTCAGCCTTCACTGCTGGCTTAGCATTCTTCTGGAACTCCTCGTGGAATTTCGGCGTTGGAGGTCCAGTGAATGTTCCTGAGAGCTTGAAATGGGCGTGCATCGCCTTGTCGTCGCGCACATACTTCTCAAAATCAAACGAGTACTTCTTGTCCACGGCTGGGGTAAAGGGCGTATAAGGCTTCTTCGCACCCTTCCAGGGCGACCCTTCATAGTTCAGGTGACAGGCGCTGCACTTTTCGACGAATTCAAAGTCCTGTCCGGCTTCAGCCAGGGACTCACGAGGAGTTTCCTTTTGAGACTTTTCAAAGGCTTCACCGGCTTTGCGGTGGATCTTACGATAGTCGCTGCCGGCTCCATGGCAGGATTCACAGCTTACTCCGGTAAGGAACTTCTCCGGCTCTTCGACCGTGTACCCACCCTCTTTCCCCCAGCCGGTGACGTGGCAGCCCACGCAATCTTTGTCTTTGGTGTAATCCTTCTTAGGGTCAAGCTTTGCCTTGACCATGGCCTCGTCTTTTTTCTTGCCTCTTGTGGCTTTGAGCGAATCCATAGCCTTGGCATGAAGGGTCTTGTCCCACGACTCGCCTTCGCCCTTGTGGCAGTTATAACACTTCTTCCTGCCTTCGAATGTACCTTCAGCAGCAGCAGTTCCGACTAAGACAGCGAACAACGCCGTAGCGGCGAGTGCGATTGTCATGGGATGATTCACGGTAGCTCCTTTCTCCTATAAAAAACTATTCGTAGTCCTGCTTGAGCAAGCACGTATGTAATACTCTATCGTGACCGTGGAAGATTTTCAATAACCGTCTTTCCACTTCTGTCTTCTATCACTCAAAAAATCAGTTATTCGCGGGCTGTGCGGATGGAATCTTATACACCAAATAGCCTCCCTCTTTGTAGACCATCTGGAGGGGTTTAAGTTCGAGGATCAACGAGGTCGTCATGGGCAGCATCTGTGCGAGCAGCGTCTTCACGCTCTTGTCATCGGTGAGGAAGTAGGCGCGCACGTTAGTCTCCGAGAGTCCATGCACCGTATGGGAGGAGAACTTGTTGTCGGCTTGCCAACGCTTGACCATCACATTGAGCCCATGCACATCCCCACTCCCCTTCACGGTGAAGTCCTTGTAGGCGACACCGATGCCATCGGGGCGCATCATCCCAAGTTTGTAGAGGTCCGAGATGTGGACCACGACATAGCCTTCACGCCCGCCGGTCAGTTCACGCAGGATCGCTGCACCCTCTGTTGGCTCTGCGAGTAGGGCGTCAGCAAAACGTTGAAATTTGCGCTTCTCGTCTTCGCTTGGCGCAGAGCCCCAGAAGTCGCGTTCGTATTTCGCGATGGCCTCGGCTCGCGGCCGCCAGACCGTCGGCGTGATAATAGGTTCACTGAGATGGGAGGTGAAGACCGTCTCTGACCCGGTCAAAATTTGAATCTGGCGCGAAGTGTCCCACCAGGCCAGAATGGTTGCGTCTTTCGGCAAATTCTTGGCAATCACTGGTGCCAATACGGATAGCTCGGAGAGCTTACTGTCGACAAAGACCATTGGTTCGCCGACGTGATTTTCCCAGGCGAGCATCACGGGCTTTGTGTTTCCGCGGTGAGCTAGATAGGCGGACGCTACCGGTTCCTCCATTCCTTCTACGTGAACCTCTTGCTTGCTAATGCTTAGGTCAGACCATGGACCGAGTTCAAGCTTTGGGAACTTCTCAACACCGCCTTCTTCCACCAAGCGATAGTGATACGGGGCTGGACCTGGATCGAACCACAGAAATGCAACCCAACCAAGTAAAAGAAGTCCTCCCGCCACTAGGACTATTCCTAGCGACGGGAGGACTCTACTACTTGGCCGCGTCAGCGCTGCTTCCATCGTCGGCGCGGCGTCTATGGTCACCGCTGGTTCTTCTTACGTCTGCTCCATCCGGCCAGCGCGAGGGTACCGGTCAGAAGCATGCCGCCGCCGAGACTGCCGAGCGTAAATTTCCCGTCAGTGGTATCAAAATCCAGCAGGCTACTCGTCTTGGTCTGCTGTTCGAGCTTGGACACACGTTCCATCAGAACCATCTTATCCTTCAACTTGGTGTCCTCGTCCATGATTTCGACATACGCCCGGTTCATGGCTGCCCAACCGACGGTGTAGGTGTACCCTGGATATTGGTGCGCCAGAGCTACGTGCAGTTGCACCAGGTGGTCCTCAGCCATCTCGAACAGTTTGAGCTCGATGGCTGTAGGGCTGTTGCCCTTCGACCAGTAGATCTGCCAGAACTGGTCGAACAAGGCCTTAGCCGGTGCTGGAGGGGCAGGCCGGTTGTTCTTCTGACCGGTGAGGAGTCTAGCCTCATACTGTTTATGGACGACGTTGTGCGCCTCATCGTATTTATCAAGTCCATGAGACGTGCCGTTATCCATAAACTCTAACCATGCGCGTGCGAAGCTCTCGGAGTGGCACGTTGTGCAGGTCTTGACCCACGCATCCAGTCGCTTCTGGCCCCATTCGCCAAATACAGGCTCTCTAATGCCAGGCACGAATGGATAGTTTGCCCAACGAACCTTACGCACCGTGTTGTGACTGAATTTGCCCTGGTACTCCATATGACAGCTCTGGCAGGTGGGGAACTTCTGTCCACCCTTCAGAACTGCATCCTTGAGCTGTACATTAAAATTCCACCTGCCCTTAGAAGCCTGGTAGCCCAGCCCATGCTGCGACGCGTTGTAGGCTTCATAGTTGTTGTGATCGGCCCCGCTGTGACAGGTGCCGCAGGCTTCAGGCTTGCGGGAGTCGGCCACCGAGAATTCGTGCCTGGTATGGCAGTTGTCGCACTTATTCTGGTTGGTATGGCACATGGTGCAGCCGTCAGCGATCTCGCGCTGCGACATTCCGGCGTAGATGTCCGTCTCAACGTTAGCCCTGTAATCCAGCGCGTGTGACGGACGGCCCCTTGGCCACTGGTTCTTCGGCCATAAAATCGTGTCGCGCTCGGACTCGCGCTCGGCATATTCTAATAGGTGGCAGGTGCCGCAGACATCAGAGGTCGTCATCCTGAGGTCCACGCGATGGTCAGCCTTATTCTTGGTATTGATGCCCACGTGGCAATCGATGCAGCTGACTTCCTTCAAGTTCTCTTTTGGACCGAGCTTACCAATCGAGCGCAGGTTTGCCTCGACCTCTTCCAGCTTCGCCTTCTTGTAGAAGGTGTCATCTTTCTCAGTGAGTTTGCGAATCTTGTCCAGATTGGCATGCGTGCTTCTCTTCCACATCGCCACCCAACCCGGCGACTCATCGGTGTGGCATTTTACGCACTGCTCGCGTGTCGCGACTTCCTTGACCGATGACGGTGGCTTGTAGAACGATAGCGGGTCGAAGTACTTACTCATTGCGACCGGCTCCCAATACTGGCCGTACTGCCCTTTCCCCGCGCCTCTGCCTGGATCCAGCCAGCGCTTCGTCAACGCCTCATGAAACTCCTTGGGGCTCGCTGACCGATCAATGTTCAGCGCCTCGAACGTTTCCTTCGGGACACTGGGGTACTGTGCATGTACTGGTGCAGCCAGCAGCAGGCCGCAGACAACCATGGCATACTTCGCCACATGCTTTACGTTCACAGTCATACTCCTTCCGTTTGATGGGCAGCGTGTACTGTCCTTACTAAAATAGTCTTTGAGAAAATGCATCATGATGATGTGATGAGGATTTTCTATTACAGGTTACTAAAATTTTCTTAAAGAATGCGGTGGGAATATAGCTGAGGCCCACCACACTGTCAAGATCTTTTCCCTTCATAATGCCCTAAAGATCGCACTCAACTTTATATTTTGTATAACACATAAACGGAAACTTCACACCTACGGACGCTCTCGGTCAATAACGACAGTAATGTTTTCCGTCCCTGGTTTAATCGGCTGACTCATACCTTCCAGATCCCCACTTCCAGGCATCGCTTGTCCAGATTTCGACAATCGGGCTACGATGACCACTGTATCGATGTCCGACAGCTTTCGAGAGGGCATAGGACTTGTCGAGTCATCGAGCCGGAAGGTGAAGGGTAAGTCGTTCTTCGATGCCCGCACGATCGACACCGGCATTGGTGGACCGGCCACATCCTTCGCAAATACGAATAGCGTATCAGGAAGTGACCCTTTGCCGGCCATAGTTGGGCCCAACACGACTTTTCCGGTAATCGCACGCGACGCACCGGCCTTTTTGACCGGAGGGTGATCAGCCGGCATCGCCGATGAAGCCGCAGGAGCATTCGTCGCTGCCATCATTGGAGCACCACCCATCCGCCGTTTCGCGTCGTCGATAGCGGCCGAGATTTGCTCGGTAAATTCTGGTTCAGAATCTGGAGGCAAGTTCGCGCGTGCCCGCTCCCAATCTTTGATGGCAAGGACGAAATCCTTACGATTGTAGGCCACGGTGCCTGCCAGCATCAGAGCCTTCACGTGATTGGGATCAACCTTCAAAGCCTTTTCGATCAACGTCTCCGGCTTGCCTTCGAGCTTGCGTCCCTGGTGAACTGCAAGCGCATCGGCATAATCAGCGAGCATATCCGCATTGTTAGGATTCAGCTTAATAGCCTTCTCGAAATTCGGAACGGCATCGGCATACCGCTCCATGGCCATATAGGAGCGCGCCAGCATGGTCCAGCCTGTTGCATCGTTGGGATTCTGCTCAAGCTTCTTTTTGAGCTTGTCGATCATCGCATTGAGCCCCTCGGTCATTTGGCGCTCATTGTCGGCACCGCTCTGAGCCGACATCGACGACGCCGTCGGGTGCGTCATCGCGGCTGGATTGCCCAATGTCCAGTAGAGCACCCCGCTGGCTGCTGGGATGATCATTGCTAACGAGAGGGCAACAACCCGAAGATTCACAAGCCCTCCGGAAGTCATTGATGATGTTTCAATGGAACCAGTCTCCTCCAACACACGGCGCTCCAGCTCATGTCGAGCCGTTTGGTACTGTTCATCCGTCAACAACCCATTGGTGAGATCCTGTTCCAGCTCTGAGAATTGCTGTCGATACACCGGCAACGTTTTTTCCTGTTCACTCGTTATCTGCACGGGGCGCTTCAACAGAGGTCTCAGCAGAAGACCGAGGACACAGAGAGTCATGGCCGACACGATCACCCAAAATGTAGCGGTCATGAGCGCTTGCCTCCTTCTGCCAAGAGTTGTTCGACTTTTCGATGCTCCTCATCCGTCACCACCACATCGACGACTGTATGTGCCCGACGCCGCAACGTAATGACCAGCGCCGTGGCTCCGATCGTCAATAGGACAAACGGTCCCACCCACAGCAGCGTGGTCGTGGCTTTTAACGGCGGTCGATACAGCACAAAGTCTCCGTATCGCGACACCAGAAACTCAATGATCTCCTGGTCGCTCATATTCTTGGCGATCATCTCTCGGACTTCCCGACGCAGGTCTTCAGCCAGTGGAGCGTTCGAGTCGGCCAAGGTTTGATTTTGGCAGACCAGACATCGCAGCTCGACAGCGAGGTGTTTGAGTCGTGCCTCAGCAACAGGATCATCGGCCAATGGTCTGGCTTCCCCAGCCCACGCCGGCCCGGACACACACAATATGATGAGCATCACCCATTTCATTGGGATTCAAGCTGCTTTACAAGTGGGATAATTTTCTTGGCGACCGTGTCAGGATCCAACGGCCCGATCTGCTTATAACGGATCACTCCCTGCTTGTCGATGACGTACGTTTCAGGAACTCCGTAGACTCCAAAATTGATACCGACTCGTCCGGCCTCATCCACCCCGACAATCGGGTAGGGATTGCCCCATCGCCTTAGCCAGGCCATGGCTTCGTCCTGCTGATCCTTATAATCCATGCCATAGATCGGCACCTCACCGGACTTGGCCAGCTCCATCAGCACCGGATGCTCGGTCTTACAACCGTTGCACCACGAAGCCCAAAAATTGAGCAGCCACACCTTCCCCTTCAGGTCTGCCGGAGACAACACTTTCTCGCGATCATAGAGCTGCGGCTGGGAAAAATCGGGTACAGCCTTCCCGACCAACGGAGACGGAATTTCGCGCGGATTGAGCGTGAGTCCGATGCCCAGAAAACCGACGACCACGACAAAGATAGACAACGGGAGAAGAAACCGATTCATGCCACTTTTCGCCTAGCTGCTCGCGTGGGTACAGGCACAGCCGGTTCTTGCTTGCGCCATGCCAGTCGATACCGGCGATCACTGATGGCCAGTGCGCCACCCAACGCCATGATAAAACACCCACCCCAGATCCAATCGATGAACGGCTTATGATAGAGCCGCACACTCCAAGCCCCGTCGTCGAGCGGCTCTCCCAATGACACATAGAGGTCGCGCAATAGCCCCGGATCAATGGCCGCTTCGGTCATGACTTGGTTCTGAACGGGATAGCGTCGCTTTTCAGGATACAAGACCGTGGTTTCACGACCGTCCCGACTCACATGAAAGGCCCCACGAGCTGCCGTATAATTTGGCCCAACCACATCCTGCGCCCCGTCGAATCGGAACGTATAGTCGCCAATACTTGCCGTCTCACCCACATTCATCCGCACATCCTTCTCGGATTCGAAGCCTTTCACCATCGTCACGCCGACGATAAAGACCGCAATCCCACAGTGCGCTACGAGCATCCCCCAGTATGATCTGGGTACCGAAGCCAACCGTTCGACGAGACTGTTCCCATTCACATGAGCCAACCGCTCACGCAGCCCAACCGCGGACGTCGTCACAATCCAAATCGCCAACAAGAGACCGAGGCTCAATAGAGGTGTCCAACTCCCCAGGACAATCGGTAACGTGAGTGCGGACACAAGACTGACCCCGAATGCCCACTTCAACCGCTTCGCCAAATCAGGCACACTCGCCTTCTTCCATTGGGCCAGCGGGCCGATTCCCATTAAAAATATTGCCGGAACCATTAATGGCACGAAGACGGAATCGAAGTACGGAGGTCCGACAGAAATTTTCCCGAGATCCAAAGCGTCTAAAAACAAGGGGTATAGAGTGCCTAACAGCACCGAGCCCATCGCGGCCACCAACAATACGTTGTTGGCCAACAACATGCCCTCTCTCGATAACATCGCGAAGCTGCCGCCCAGCCCAACTTTTGGAGCGCGCCAAGCGTACAAGGCCAACGACCCACCGATGACGATCGCCAAAAAGACCAGGATGAAGAGACCTCGCTTCGGATCGGTGGCAAAGGCATGCACCGACGTGAGGACACCGGAACGGACAAGAAATGTCCCTAGGAGGCTCAATGAAAAGGCCATGATGGCGAGCAAGACCGTCCACACCTTGAACCCGCCCCGTTTGTCGGTCACGGCCAATGAATGCACCAACGCGGTTCCAGCTAACCACGGCATGAACGAGGCGTTTTCAACCGGATCCCAGAACCACCACCCACCCCATCCGAGTTCGTAGTAGGCCCAGCCGCTTCCCATCGCAATTCCGATCGTCAAAAAACACCAGGCAACCGTCGTCCATGGCCGAGACCAACGGGCCCAGGCTGCATCAAGGTTCCCCCCCAACAACGCCGCGATGGCAAAGGCGAAGGCGACCGAGAAACCGACATAACCCATATAGAGCATCGGTGGATGAATCACCATGCCGGGGTCCTGCAAGAGCGGATTGAGATCACGTCCGTCGGGAGCCGCGGGAATCAGCCGTTCGAACGGATTGGACACGCTCAACATGAACAGGAGGAACCCCACGCTCACCAACCCCATGACCCCAAGAATCCGGGAACGCGTGGCTTCCGGAAGATGGGCGGAGAAGAGCGTGACCGCAAACATCCAGATGGTCAGGATGAAGGTCCACAAAAGCAGGGATCCTTCATGCGCTCCCCAGATGGCAGCCAGACGATAGTGAAGGGGCAATTGCGAGTTGGAAGTCGCCGCGACATACAACACGGAAAAATCCTTGTCTGCGAAGGCATAGGCCAGGCAGCCGAACGCAGTGAGGACCAATAGGAATTGGGTGCGCGCCGCCGGCTTCGCCACAGACATCAACGCGGAGTTGCCGACCGCCGCACCGTAGATCGGGAGACTCCCCTGTACAAGCGCGACGCAGAGCGCGAGAATCAAGGCAAAATGACCGATTTCTGGAATCATAACGACCCTTTTCTACCATCAGGAACAACGAGTGATTTGCTTTGCTGGGCACCGGAGGCCTTCGCCTTCGCCAGCGCGTCCGCCGCTTCTGGGGGCATGTAATTTTCATCGTGTTTTGCGAGGACTTCGCTGGCGACGAACGTCCCATCGACGCCCAACTGTCCTTGGGCCACGGCCCCCTTCCCTTCCTTGAACAAGTCGGGAAGTATCCCTTTATACGTCACCGGCACGCGCTTCGCGGTATCGGTCACGATAAAATGGACGGTCAAACCATCATTCTCACGAACGAGGCTGCCGTCTTCAACCATCCCACCGATCCGGAAGCTACGCCCGTGCGGAGCTTCCCCACCGGCGACTTGAGTGGGCGTAAAAAAGAACACAAGATTACTCTGGAAGGCGTTTAAGATCAGCACGGTCGCCACACCCAAGACAAGCAACCCCAGACCAATAAAGGCAAAACGTTTATGCCGTGGTTTCATCGGTGTCTCCTAACAACCCGGCGCGCTGTTCGGCGCGCGCCGCAGCCCGTCGGCGCCACAAGGCCAGCACTTCCCATCCCATACAGAGCGCCGTGGCGATAAACGAGGTCCACACATACAGCCCGTACCCGCCCATCGCAAAAAATTCCGACGCGCTCCCCCACTGCATCAGCGAACCTCCACCACTTCCTGACTCACCGCCGACCTCTCATCCCAGACCGGCAGCGAATCCCGCTCGACTACGATGCATCGCACGCGGGCGAGAATGACGGCGATGCTATAGAGCCAGAACGCGATCGTCATGATGAGCATTGCCATCAACATAGTCGCCGCCATTTTCGACCCCGTCGACATACTGACTGAGGCACCTTGATGCAAGGTGTTCCACCATTGTACCGAATAATAGATAATTGGCACATTGACGACTCCGACCAATGCGAAGACCGCGCTCGAGCGATCGGCGCGACGCAGATCGTCAATTGAGGTTCGCAGAAGCATGACCCCTGCATATTGAAACAATAGGATGAGCTCCGATGTCAGCCTAGCATCCCAGACCCACCAGGCACCCCATGTCGGTTTCCCCCACATCGCTCCGGTCAACAACGCCAGGAACGTAAACATGGCTCCAGTGGGCGCGATCGCCTGAGCCATCATGAAGGACAGTCGAGCATTGAGCCCTAACCCAATACCAGCCCAAACCGCCATGACCACATACAAGAACATCGACATCCAGGCGGCTGGAACATGGACGAAGATAATCCGATACGATTCCCCTTGCTGAAAATCTGTCGGCGCAACGAAAAATCCCATGTACAGGCCAACACCCATCAGCGCGACCGCTACCACAGCGAACCATGGAATGAGGCGCCCTGCCAGGGGATAAAAGGCTTGTGGTGCCGAATATTTTGACCAGTTTACACTCATGATCTTCTTCTATTCTAACGCAATCCGTAACGCCGCTGCCGTAGCCCATGGTGCTAAGAACAGAGACAGCACCAGGCAAGCCCCGAGTAGCGACAGATTTGCTTCGGCACCGATTCCGGCCATGCTGCTGGTCACGGCGCCGGCCCCAAAAATCAATACTGGAACGTAGAGTGGAAGCACCAGGAGGGCAACCAGTAAACCACTCCCCCGCACGCCAAGGACTAACGCGGCGCCGATCGCACCAATCATACTCAACGTCGGCGTCCCAAGCAAGAGCGACAACACCAGCACGCCCAGCGCGTCTCCGCTTAAGCCGAACTGAAGACCGAGCAACGGGGAGAGCAGCACCACAGGCAATCCGGAGATCAGCCAATGGGCGACCACCTTTCCCGCCACCAGCACGGCAAGTGGCTGGGGAACCAAGACCATCTGCTCGAGGGCCCCATCCACATAATCCGCGGTAAACACGCGTGAAAGCGATAATAAACAGGCCAACAAGGCCGCGACCCACAGCACGCCGGGGCCGATCGTTCTCAACACCGCCGGCTCCGGACCGACGCCCAAGGGAAAGAGGCTGGCCACGATGACGAGAAAGAACACCGACATCGCCGCATCTGAACGACGCCGCATCGCAAGCAAGAGATCCCGCTTGACGATGCCACTGACGGCCTCCCACATACTGGAGCGGTTCATCCAGCCAGCCTCAGGTGTTGCAGCCGCTCTGCGGGAAGCGCGACCTCTTGGTGCGTGACCAAGACCGCCAGTCCTCCACGTTGCACATGCGCAAGCAGCCGCTGCGTCACCACACCCGTAGAGGCCGCGTCGAGAGACGTGAACGGTTCATCTAACAGCCATAAGGGGCGCGTGGAGAGCCAGAGCCGCGCCAGAGTGACACGGCGCTTCTGGCCTTGAGAGAGCACCTTGGACGGCAAATGATGAATGGGGCGCTTCAGTCCGATCGCCTCCAAGGCTTCCTTCGCTCCGTTGTTGGAACAAGGTTCCCCGGCCAGGGACGTGGCACTCATGAGATTTTCCAGGGGAGTCAGATCGTCCTTGATCCCGTTCAGGTGCCCAAGATACGTCAGTTGCCCCGCATAGAGTTCCTTGAGTTGATGGATATCCTGACCATCCCAGAGCACCGAACCTTCCTCCGGGGGCAACAGGCTGGAGAAAATCCGGAGCAGGCTAGTTTTTCCGCTGCCGTTCTCACCCACCACGGCCAACAGAGTTCCCGGCTCCACCTTGACATTGAGATCAGAAAACAGCCGACGCTCGCCTCGACGGCAACTGAGTCCAACAGCTTGCAACATAAGCGCTACTCAACAGGAAAAGGTCGAGAGTAAGGGAACAGCGCGTGGAAAAACAAGGGGCACGAAGCCCTGCTTGCACTCAGAGCAATCATCCTATTAACCTGTGCCTGTACGGCTAGATTGAGAATCTGCCATAGTGAATACCATATGGCATCTATATCGTGAAGGAGAGCTGAATCATGAGCCAACTGATCTGTATCGCATTTAAGGACTTGAGCACGGCCGATCGAGTGCTGAACGAACTACGGGCCATGGAAAAGAACTATGTGCTCGATTTGGAGGATGCGGTCATCGTCGTGCGCGATATGGACGGCAAGGTCCACCTGAAACAGTGCGTCGACGTCTTCGGTGGAACGACGACACATGGTGTGTCGCTCGGTGTGTTGTGGGGAGGGCTGATGGGGTTGCTCTTTATGAACCCCCTGGCTGGCCTGATCGGCAGCCTCGCCGGCGGGGCGGGGGCTGGAGCCGTGACCACCGCAGCCAGTGAGTTTGGGTTATTGAGCGACTATGGGATTCCGGATAATTTCATCAAGGAATTGGGAAGTACGATCAAGCAAGGCACCTCCGCAATCTTCTTACTGATCCGGAGCGCCGATCAGGACAAGTTACTCACCGGTTTCTCGCCATACCAGGGAACGATTCTCAAGACATCCCTGAGTAAAGAGCAGGAAGAGAAGCTGCGAGCTGCCCTCGCATACGAACACAAACAAAAGATAGCCAAAGCATAGCGTGCTTCCCAGAACGACGTTCGTCCTGAGTAAGTCGAAGGGCGAACGTCGTTGGGCAGGACCTTTCTGCACGCAACATGACATTCAGCCCTTCTGCTTTCCATCCAACAGGCAACTCACGTTCATATCTCCCATCACATTGATCGCCGTGCGACAGCGATCGAGGAACCAGTCCACCGTCAGTAAGACAGGGATGTACTGCACGGGTAGCCCAACGGCCGTAAAGACCATGGTCATGGTAACGAGGCCCGCTTCGGGAATGCCGGCGGCACCGACGGAGGCGATGATACTTGTCAGCACCACTATCAATTGCTGTTGGAAGCTGAGATCCATTCCAACCATTTGCGCAATGAAGAGGGCTGCCATCGCCTCGTACAATGCGGTGCCATCATTATTAAAATTCGCGCCGACCAGCGCCCCCATACTGGCGGACTGCTCGCGCAACCCCACACGATCCTTGAGCACGGCATAGGTCACCGGCATCGTCGCCGTTGAGCTGGCAGTAGAGAACGCCATCACCAGTGCATCGCGGCCGCCGCGAATGAGATCCGCCGGGCGCACCCACGAACCGAAGCGGATACGGAGGAGGTAATACCCCGCCTGGATCGCGAGTGCGAGCAGCACGCTGAGCACGAAAACTCCAAGCGCCTTGAACGGAGCGAAGCCTTCTGTCCCCACGATACTCGCGACAATGCCAAAGACCGCCAGCGGCACGACCGCGATGATCCAATGTAAGATCTTGATCAGCGACTCCAGAAAGAGTTCGACAAGATGTCCGACTGTTCCAAGAGGCCGCTCGCGCTCCTTGCGAAGAGCCATCCCAAACGCCACGGCGATGAAGATGACTCCGATCACCTTTCCATCGTCACCGAGTGGCCCCAGCAGACTCTTGGGCACATTCTCAAGAAACAGAGCGAGCGGATTGGCGGATTTTGCCGGTTCGTCGTGCGGAACTGGTGGCGTCAGTCCCGCCCCTCGTCCTGGCTGAATCACGTTTGCGACGGTTAGACCAACCGTGATCGCAACCAACGTGTTGAGCAGCAACAACCGTGGCAGCCGCGCCGCAAGTGGCCCACCGAGCTGCGTCGTCATGAACGTGTGCACAATCGCCGCGAGGATCAGCGCGGGCGCGAGAGCCCCGAGGAGTCGCAACACAAGCTTCCCCGGAACCGCGAGGACCGCCGCCTCGCTTCCCAGCAGGAATCCCACCATGACGCCAAGGACCAAGGCGATCCCAATACGCGCATAGAGTGGGACACTCTGCCATCGCGCAAGTACGCTCATCATACCGGCCTCCCACTACCAGTTACACATAACACCATAATTCCATACTGGGGCCAGTTGATCGAATTAGGTGATGGCGACCAGGAGTAAGTCTGCCGCTGCCGCATCGACGCTCCCTGATCGTCTCGCAGCAAATCAATGCAGTGACCATTCAAATAGACTTGCTAGGACCGAACACCACTCACCGCCTTCAAAACCATACAGTCGCTACATGCAAAACCATACAGTATGATTCAAGGTGCACAACTATATAGCACTCTTCAAATATTCCTGATTGTCGATGGGAGCAACCACATCAAACATCCACAAAATCCTTCACTGCTTCAAGAGCACAGGACTGCCAAAATCCTATAACGGGCTAATTTATTTCATCTATTCCGTCCAGACACATATGGTGCAGGTCATGCATGTTTTTCACTATCGTCGAGGCTCCAAAACTGGCCTTCAGCCTGGAGCGTCGACACAGTTAAAACCAAAAAGTCTAAAAGTTTAAGGGAAGTGGCTTAAGTCGATCAATGCTTTGGCCTTTTGCACGGAACTAGGAGGGATACCAGTCCCTGGGGTGTTGGCATAAGAATAAACTTGCGTTCGTATTCACATGCAGAGGGTCCAACTGGTTTCGGCGCGGAGTATTAATCTTAGCGATTATCGAAAGGCTCAAAAAGTGAACAACCTATCATCCTTCTGGTTTGGAAAAACAGTATTTGTGGCCGGTGCCACTGGTTTCTTGGGAGGCTGGTTGGTGCGCCGACTCCTTCAGTTCAATGCACATGTCGTCGCCCTAGCCCATTCAGCCAAGCCGGACTCCCAGTTCTTTTTGAAATCGTTCGATGACCTCCCATCAGTCTCTCTCTATTGGGGCGATATCGCCGACCAAGCCCTGATTGAACGGATATTTGCCCGTCATCCGATTGATGTGTTTTTTCATGCCGCATATGGTGCGGATGTTCATCGGGTGCTCGATGAGCCGTTGGAATGCTTCCGTTCCTCGGCGATCAGTACGTGGCAAATTCTAGATTTTCTCAGGAAGAATCATCCGAGCTGCATTTCCGTCATCAGTTCGACCGACAAGGTCTACGGCCGCCAGCCAATTCCGTATGAGGAGCATTCACCGCTTCAACCGCTCCACCCATACGAAGCCGCAAAGGCTGCACAAGATCATGCTGCCCAGAGCTATGGAAAGGTCTTCAAATTACCGGTGGCCATCACCCGTTGTGGGAATTTTTTTGGTGGCTACGATTTTAATTTTAGCCGTTTGATTCCGGGAGTGGTGCAGAGCATCCTGCAGGGCAAGGTTCCACGGCTCAGGTCCAACGGCAGATTCACACGCGATTTCCTGTACATCGAGAGTGCCGTAGATGCGCAGCTACTCTTAGCCCAGCGGCTGTCCGAAGATGACTCGCTCTACGGAGAAGCGTTCAATTTCTCGTACGGAGAGCACGTTGAAGTCCTCGATATTGTGCAACGGATTTGTCGCCTGCTCGACGTGTCGGCTGAGGTTGTGGTGAATGAGAATACTGCCGTAGAAATACCGAACATGCAGCTCTCCTGCACAAAGGCCGAACAACGTCTTGGTTATAAACCATCGTACGATTTCACAACTGGCCTTGAGCGCACGGTGAACTGGTACCGCGACCACTTCATCACGTCATCAGTGCAGAATTATAATTGGCTCGAAAGGACAACGGAGGCTGAGGCGGCTCCGCTTGGTTGAACAGTTTCTGCCAGCTCCTAAGTGGTGCCTGGCGGCATATGCCCACGCGGTAATGGGCCGTCCAGACCCGTCAGAAAAGATGGGGTCAGTTCTTGACGTTGCACGTTGCGAAGAGTTGAGTCTGCTGCGGGGAACGTGGTGGGGTTTCGATCGCCTCCTGAATGTTCGAGATTCGCGAAGGGGAGATTCGAAAGCGCATCGCGTCTGTCTGCAGCGGTTCATTCGCCGCACGCCTCAACAAGTAGACGGCGGTCTGGTACGCGTCGCGATGCGAACGATTGAGTATGGCGTCCACGGGAAGTCGATAGATGGCGGCAACGTGCTGGAGGACTTCGTCTGGCGAGAGGCGGATTGGGTGGGTTTGGAGAGCAGGAACGTTGGTCAGCAGCTTGCCTTGCACGAGTCGGTCGATGCGTTCACGGAAATCGGAGCCGCCAAGAAAGATTTGGCCCCGCAGGTCCTTCCACGGCGAAGGCTGGTGGATCCCCTCGGCCACGAAGCGTCGGTAAGCGGTCCGAGCGGTCGCCATGGTGCGATTGAACAGGGAGAGCGCGGCGGCGACGTCTAGCCAGCCTGGCGCTGCTTGGATACCCGCAGTCGCTCGATAACTACTCCACGCCCCTCCTCCTGCTTCTGCCACCATTCCGGCTCGAACCGGATTCAACACGACATAGCGGCAGAGTTCCTGGAGCTAACACTCCTTTTCCACGAGCAGACTTTTGAACCGACCTTGCAACAGGTGTCCAACGCGCTGATGGCAACGATTGAACCATTGGGTGTAGGTGCCATGGAGTCGGCGTAAGCCGCGACTAAGATTCGGCTCGGGCGTTTCAATCACCAGGTGATAGTGATTTCCCATCAAACAGTACACATAGCAGCGCCAGTGCTGTTGCTGTACCTCGCGACCGAGTAAACGGATGAACTGGTGCCGATCGCCGTCCTCTAGGAAGTTAGGTTGCTGTGCATTGCCGAGAGCGGTGATGATGTGGTAGAGAGCACCGGGAATTCGAGGCGGAGTGGGCGAGCCATGAGACGAGACACTACGGTGCAGGCAGTGCAAAGTCAAAAACTGACCCCGCTTCCATTTCTCCCTAAATTGTCTTGAGCCCTACCGCAATATCGCTTACCCTACACAAGGTCTAAGCCGATTGATATCAAGCCTATCGCAGTCATACACAAAAGAAAGGACAGCTCATGCGCGTGATCGTTTCCTGTTTGGCAACCCTACTCTGCCTTGGAACCGCTGGGGCGTTCGCAGCAGCCCCAGAGCCCACGACCGAGGAACAAAAAACACTCTATGCGTTAGGATTGGCCATCAACCAATCGCTCAGCAATTTCACCTTGAGCGAAGCTGAATTTGAAATCGTGAAGTCCGGCCTCATCGATGGGTTCACAAAACGGTCCCCCAAGGTAGACCTCAAAGCGTATGGCATGAAGATTTCAGAGTTGCAACAGGCCCGCGCTACGGTCGTTGCAGAAGTGGAAAAGAAAGCAGGAGCCGTGTTCCTTGCGAAAGCCGCGGCAGAACCCGGCGCCAAGAAAACCGAGTCCGGCGCGATTCTCAAGACCATCAAGGAAGGGACCGGCGCCACGCCGAAAATCACGGATATGGTCAAGGTGCACTATCAAGGAACCTTGATCGATGGAACAGTGTTCGATAGTACCACCAACCAGAGCGAGCCGGTCATGTTGAGAGTGAATGAAATGAGCAAGTGTTGGGTGGAAGGGATCCAGCAAATAAAAGTCGGCAGCAAGAGCAGGTTGGTCTGCCCGTCGAGTCTCGGCTATCGCGACAAGGGCTTGCCCCCGCTCATCAAGCCCGGTGCCACGTTAGTATTCGAGATCGAACTTTTCGAAATCATTGCTCCCAAGTAGTTGCACGCAACAAGTCCGCACGAGGGTCACCATGGGGTCACCCATTAGCTAGCTAATGGGTGACCCCACGCTACTAGCTCCGACCTCTGCCTCTGGTTGCTCGGTTGAGTGCACGCCACATTTGTTTTTGACGGCAGCGGGCTCTCAGCGTAGCCTCCCGCCGGGCTTTCATCGGAAGGAGAATATAACAGTGGAGGACTGGCGCTATCGCCTCATTGCGTGCTTCGGTTTCGTCACGATCGCATGGCTGGCCTGGGTGACGGGAAAGCGCAAACGGCCGAACTGGAGGACCATTGGGGGCAGCGCGGTCTTGTCCTGGGGGCTCGGCATCGTGTCCTTTTGGTTTCCGGGCTTCCGCTGGCTCTGGAACATGATCAACGATCTGGTGGTCGCCGTGCTCACCGCCTCGCAGAAAGGCACGCTGTTTCTTCTTGGGCCCCTCGCACTTGGCCCCGGCCAGACGTTGCCGGATGGGACAGTCTCGATCGGGTTTATCTTGGCGGCACAAGCGCTGCCGGCAGTCGTGTTCTTTGCCGCCTTGATGGCGGGCCTCTACTATCTAGGCGCCATGCAAGCAATCGTGGGATTGTTTGCCCGGCTCTTTTACCAGACCATGGGCTTATCGGGAGCCGAGTCGCTCTCCGGCGCCGCGAATATCTTCGTCGGGATCGAGGCGGGCTTGATTATCCGTCCCTACCTCGCAGCCATGACGCAGTCGGAGCTGCTCTTGGTACTGACGTGCATGATGGCAACCGTGGCGAGTACCGTCATGGGCATCTACGTCTCGGCGCTGCAACATACGGTGCCTCAGATCGCCGGCCATTTGATTTCCGCATCAATCATTTCGATTCCCTGCGCGGTACTCATCAGCAAACTCACACTTCCCGAAGATGGCCAACCCGTGACGCTGGGCGGCGTGCCCCCTGAATCCACCGATCAGACCTCATCGCCTTCCTCCGACAGTGCCGCGAACCCGCCGCCCTCCAATCTCATTGTCGCGTTGATCGATGGCGCAGGGCAGGGAATGAAAATGGCTGTCGGCATTGCCGCGTTACTGATCGTGTTTTTAGGATTGGAAGCCTTGGTAGATTTGGCGCTGGCACAGCTTCCGACGATCGGTGGAGCGCCGCTCTCTGCCACACGGATCCTCGCCTGGCTAACCTGGCCGTTCGCCGTGCTCCTCGGTCTCCGGCCTGAGGAGTGGCAGATCGGCTCAGACTTGCTGGGGTCGAGGTTTATCGAGACGGAAGTTGCAGCCTATTTCAAGTTGGCTGCCGTGCAAGCCGCGTCTCCGCCGCCGCTCTCTGCACGGTCCCTCACAACCATGACCTATGCCCTCTGCGGATTCGTGCATGTGGCGAGCATGGGTATCTTCGTCGGCGGCATCTCCGCATTGGTGCCGCATCGGGCAAAGGATATCTCGCTCCTGGGACTGCGTGCGTTGTGGACCGCCTATTTGACGACGTTGCTGACCGGTTGTATTGCCGGAGTCCTTGCAGCTTCCTAGAAAGAGCTCTCATTGATCCCCTGTCTATAACAACGGAAAACCAGAACCGGTATCCGACCACTTACCTTCTTTTCAAAGCGCTCCAATCTCCCGATACATTTCACTCAAGAACATCTCACCTGTGTCCGATAGAAAAGATGGAGGCCGCGGTCATCTATCCTCCATGGTCTCCATCGAGCAGTTTTTCGAACGAGGCAATCTATGGACACCCCCCATTCCGTTGCACCGACGACTCCTCCGACAGTGGCCAAAATCATGTCCCGTCGCGTCATCACCGTCACAATGGATGATTCACTCGGAACGATTCGTGATCTCTTCCACAATCACCGCTTTCACCACCTCCTGGTCTTAGAGCAACGAACGCTGGTCGGGGTCATCTCTGATCGTGACCTATTGAAAGCCCTCAGCCCCAACATTGGAACCTGGTCGGAAACCGAGCGGGATCGAGCCTCTCTCCACAAGAGGGCCCATCAGATCATGAGCCGGAACCCGGTGGCCGCCCACGCCGACACCTCGATCGAAGCGGCAGCCCAATTGATGATCGAGAAGAATATCTCTTGCCTCCCCGTCACCACGAATGCGGGAATACTCGAAGGCATTCTGAGCTGGAAAGACATTCTGAAAGCGTTGCTGGCGGTGCCACACACCAAGGGCTAACCCCATGTAACGACAGCCTTCCGATACCGTACCAATCCCGTCATCCTCAGCCACCTCGCCGGACCCACGCATGCATCGACGACCCACTGCGCAGACTGTGGACATTCACAACACAACATGTCGAATAAGCGGGCCGGGCACTGGGATTCACCTGCACACACCCCCCATGCTGAATTGCAAGACGCGACCCCAATTCTAGACAAATGGAACACCATAGCTCTCAGCAATGGTTAGCTTTTTGTTTCCGCAAATGAGAATGCTGCTGCAAGCGTTATGTTGTCTCGCTCAGCATGAGCTAACACAACGCATTTGAAATGCACTGGCGGAGTCTCAAAGTTTTCACCGACAAGTTTAAAATCATAGTCTTGTGGCACACCCACCGGCGGCAGCTGTATCTGAATTCGCCGATCATAGAAACTCTTAACGAGTTGGCCCTTTGAATCTAAATGCTCTAGCTGCGCGCGTATTATTATGCCTATGTCACTACTAACGGATTCAACGGTGAACGTCACATACAATTTTGGTTCTGCTTGTCCCTCTGTCGTGTCCATTACGGATTCATACGGCGCTGACCACTTCGTGGTTTCGAGATGATTTGAACGGACAATTTCCACATTCGATGTCTTAAGGATTTCTTCTCCTTTCGCTTTTAAGTCTCTGACGATCTCGATCGTGTCCACTGCAGGTCTTAAAATCCTGATTGGGTCCCTTACTCCACCTTTTTCGTCAGTAACGGCGATGCCATCTATTCCGTTTTCCTTCATGAAGCTCCATTCGTCATAGATCAATTGTCGGGTGATCGAAATAAGCATCCCGTTTACTTTGTCCGTATCGACTGCATGCTTTGTCGAGCCCGGATCAGGCGAAAATTTTAGGGATTCATCTATGATGAGATGGGCAATATATTTTCGGAAGTTACGCTCCACATGCTCAAGGTACTCGTGCATTGATTTTCCTATCCAGTTCCGAAAATATTCCTTTGTGAACTCATTTTCGGGTATCCGTTGTTTTGGTCGACTTTTCGGTGATGGAAGATTCTGTGTTTTCTGATTGTTCTGTGATTTTACTGTCTTCAGTCCTTCCCCAATACGGTATAGACATAACAGGCGATAATAAGGATTCGTAGAGTTTACGGCTTCCCGAAACAACCGTAAAAGGGGAATCAACTGGTTGGGAACGCTTGCCATACCGAATAGCAATTGCGAACTAAGTTGAACCTTTTGAAGATACGGCACCACCATCCAAAATTGGATGAGATCATGTGTCTTTGATTCATAAATCTCGATGTGCTGAATACTCAGGGGAATTTCTTTTGCGAAACAAATGTAGTCCAAGACACCAGCCATTATTACATCCGCATAGCTGAGCACTAAGGTCTCAGGCTCATCCAGCTCAATTATTAACCGATCCACCTGCCCCTCGGATGACCGCCAGGTAATCCTCGCTGTTTTTCTATTCGTCGATTTATCTGTGGTGTAGAAGTATTCCACCCATTTGTCAGCAGATTCATCCGCAATGGTTAGGCCTGTATGTCGGATGCCACTTTTTTCGACATTTGCTCTGTCATCAAATACTGAGAATGGGTTTAGCAAAACATATTCGACCCTGAATGGTGGGCTTAGGATTGAACTTCTCCCTTGGCTGGAAGCATTAAAGATTAAATTGCGCCCTTGAAACTCTGAACTGCACTTAAAGGTCCCGTATTTCAGTCCGTTCTTCTCCTGAATGGTTGTTTGGAAAGAAAATTCCGCTGTAGTGCGCGTCCACTGGTCAATAGTCTCAATTCGATGCTTCCCTTCAGACATGCATAACCTCCTAGACTTTTACCCTTCTCATACGAGAGATTACCTTCAATTCTACGACAGACGGATACTTTTTCTATCAAGCATTATGTATGCACCAGGTGGAGAGATCTATGGGCTTAGAATTGACATAAGGAACCGGGCGTCTTTTCTAATCGTTGCGCACATCAACCGCACCTCAACGAGGGCAAAAGGAGGCAGCTGATCTATGATCCTCCCGATTTCGTCGTGCGCCACGCAATCATGGCGGCGCTGAGGAGCATGAGCGAGGCGAGGATGAATGGCACACCAGGAAATTCCGCTGACGTGCTGAAACTTGAGTGCTGCGTACTGAGGGCGGAGTCGGCTTGAATGAGCAGATATAAGTTGATATAAGGGGTCGGGAGTCTTTCTAATTGGCGGGCGCATTCCACCTCTACTCCCTCGGCATACCGCTAGTCATGATCAGACAAATCGGTCACGTTCTGCCGGAGTTGGAACGCGACAGGTGGCCGCTTGACCCATCCATTGGTACCGGTGACGCGCCACGAAATCATAGAACACATCGCGGATGGGAGTCGGCATCAACACACAGACGTAATACAGGGGCCACCACCAAGAGAGCTGTCGGATCACCCTCAGCGCCGCAGTGGGCTTCGTATAGACATGGCCCTGTTCCAGTAAGAGGAAGGTCTGATAGTCAGTAGCGGACAAGTTCAGATCACGAAGGATGCGTTGCGCCTGCTCGGACTGGAATGTCCCGAACTTGAACTTCCCGGCTGGATCGTGGGCAATGGTCACACTCACCCAGGCATTACGCCAATTGCAGACCCCGTCGAAGAGTATCAGCCGCTCGTACCTGGTCCATTCATGCACGGAAGGGCAAGCTGGTATGTCATCGAGCCCCTCACATAGGGCCACATCACATCTGAAATGAATTGAGTCCGAAACTATACCACTCTCATCAATAATAGATATGGCGACTGAACGGGGCGCAAGGAAACTCCCCAGAAGTGCTGAGACTCGAGGGACTGAAGACTGAAAGAGGAATCGGCCTGATAAGGCCAGTCACACCGTTAGAGAACGTGAGACGGAAGGGTTTCGTGATGCGGATGTATCAATCTTCCGGCATCCGATCCACCACGCGATCCCATTCCTTGATCGCGGGCTTCACATGATGATCGAGATGTGTGAGCGCTCCATAGAGGCGGCCTTCGTACTCATCGCGTGTTGCATCGGTGGAAGACAACGTTTTTAGAATTACCACAAGCCCCAAAATCTCCTCCGAGGCCTCCGCGATCTCATCCATATGATTGTCCAGCGGAGGGCTCGACGGCGTCAGAAACGACCGCTTGTCGGCGAGCACCGCCGATCTCGTTTTCTTAATCATGGCGTTTCCCTTTCTTCAGCCGTCGCTCGAGATTTGACACGGTTCGTTCCCACGCTCTAATCTCAACGTCCCAGTGCCTGATGAGCCTCCGATCAGGATGCGCACCCTGCTGCTCAAGGGCAATCTTGATCCGATGATCCATAATCCGCCCTCTTAGACTTTCAAGGCGGAGTCGCAACTTCTTGTTACGCCCCATAGCTTCCTATAACCACCACGGTACCCCCAATATCGATGAGCTGTCAATGAAGCGGCTGTCACTGTATCTATACCGCTTCCAACCCTAGCGGATAGAAGGACAAAAATGTTCACCCAACGAACCGTACCGGTCAAGCGACCGGTCGCGCCCATCTGGCCAAAGCAATCGGGAGTCCTTTCCCATCGTTATGCATTTTACACATGACTCGCCGATGGCCAGCGGATGCAGCGGCTCTATGCCCTACTAGCTTTCGTCGTTCGCCACGCAATCGCGGTGGCACTGAGGAGCATGAGCGAGGCGAGAATGAATGGGGCGCCGGAAACTTTCCCTGACGTACTGCGACTCGAGTGCTGATCGCTGAGAGCAGAATCGGGCCGGATCAAGAAGGCATGTTATTAAGGCGTCGGGGTCTTTCTTTTCATTGCCTAACTCCAGCCGCCCCTCACTGTACCACATCCTTGGCTGTACCTCGTATCGTACGCACAGCATGAGGCAGAGATCGCACAACCTAACAGGTCCGCCATCTCACTCTGTGGCTCTTCATGATCCGACAAATCGCCCACGTTCTGCCTGGGTGGGAACGCGACAGGTGGCTGCTCGGCCCATCCACCGATACCGGTGACGGGCGACGAAGTCATAGACCACATCGCGGATTGGGGCCGGCACCAGCACACCCACGTAATACAGGGGCCACCACCAAGAGAGCTGTCGGATCAACCTCAGAACCGCCGTGGACTTGGTATAAACATGGCCCGCCTCCAGCAAGAGGAAGGTCTGATAGTCATGAACGGGCAAGTTCAGATCACGAAGGATGCGTTGCGCCTGCTCGGACTGAAGTGTCCCGAGCTTGAACTGCCCGGCTGGATCGTGAGCAATCATCACCTTCACCCAGGCATTGCACCAATTGCAGACCCCGTCGAAGAGAATCAGCCGCTCGTACTTGGTCCATTCATGTACAGAGGGATCAAGCTGGTCGTTCATCAACCGCCTCGCGTAGGACCTCTGGATGAGAAACTGCTTCAGTACCGATACCCAATCGAGACCACGGCGAAGTGGAACCAGCCGAAGGCGAACCGCTCACCGTTATCCACCCCGCCTTCAAACGTGCGATATCCCGCCGAGACAGACCAATGATCAGTGAGATCATGGCGGATCTTCGCGGCGGCATCGAAGGCGCGTCCCTGCGGAGCCACGAGCCCGTCAACATCCACCACAGCCATCCAACGCGGTGCAAAGCGATATTCCGCATTCAAGCTCAGCAGCGGCACAAAGCCGACGTTGCTATCCGTGGCTGTCGAGCCGGCTTGCCTCAACTCCACTTTGGCGTCGCGAATGAAAGCCGTGGCGCCGGCACTCAACCGCCACGTTGATGATTCGTAGAAGAGATAGCGATAGGTCACTCGGTAGGAGTCGAACTTGTAGTCCGATTCCACGGGAGCACCGGGGGCAAAGGTGCCTCCTGCGAACAACACCGGCATGGCAAACGACCCGGCCCCTGAGAAGCCAAGCGGCTGATAGACGAAGCGGAGCGCATGCCGGCGGGCTGGGTGCCATGTCGCTTCCACCCGTCGTTGGACGATCGGGGTGCTGTCCTGAATGTCGGCAAGCGAGAAGCGTGTCCCTACCGCTGAATCAGGAATGTGAATCTCGTTCCGGCTCTGCCAGATCGCACCAGTTTCAAATTCGATCTGAAACCGTCGCACGTCCGTCTCAGCATCAGCCGCTGCACACGGAGCCTCACTCCCGACAAGACATGCGACGACTGCCGACAAGGCAACGGCCTGTCTTACAACGACTTTGAGCATCGGGAAAATCCTCCGTCGAATATCTGCACCTAGATTATGTGCTCACGCGATCACACCATGGCAACAGCTGGGCGTTCGGCTCTCTTGTCATTATACTAACACCCCTCACTCTTCTTACCACTCGGCTCCCTCCTGGTTAGACCGCAGCGGAAGCTTTCGCCTCTGGTCATGAACGTAGGACTGGCAACCGCAGATGTCGTTCAGCGCAGAGGTTGTATCGATCATGGGTCCTGCATCTTTTTTCGATCGTCAGACACATCACACAGACCGCACCCAAAATCGGCGCAAGCCGCGTGTCTATGATCCGCCTGCCTTCGTCGTTTTCCACGCAATCACCGCCGCGCTGAGGAGCATGAGCGAGGCGAGGATAAACGGCGCGCCTGGAAGATCCAAGGAAGTGCTGAGGGTTGAGTGCTGAGGACTGAGAGGAGAATTTGATCGAATGAAGAAGGCGAACGTTTGTGTGAACAGCGTCGGCCCGATGAGGCCGGTCACACCGTTGATGCTGGCGATGGCGCCTTGGAGCTGGCCCTGCTCTGAACTGCTGACGCGGCGCGTCATGAGCGATTGGTTTGCCGGACCGGCGAGTCCCCAGAAGGCCATCACGGGAATGCCGAGGCAGAAGATCCAGCCCTCCGGCGCAATGCCATAGACGGAAAAACCGATTGCTCCACAGAGTAGACCGATCACCACTGTCCTGCGTTCGCCGAACCGACTGGTGATCGGACGGATCAATCCACCTTGTACGATCATTGCCGCAGTGCCCACCCCCGCCATCATCAGCCCTACGGCGGCTGGTCCCCACCCATAGCGATAGCCCATGTATAGGACTGACACACTCGGCAGCACCGCATGGGCGAGATAGCCGAAAAACGCGACGGTCGCGAGGCCAGATAGTTCACGGTGCGAGCGTAGTAGTACAAGCGAGCCAACCGGATTGGCCCGCGCCCAGGCGAAAGACGTCCGTTTGCTCGTTGGCAGAGATTCGGGGAGTACGAAGAATCCGTAACAGGCGTTCGTGAGACTGAGCGCTGCCGCGCCCCAGAACGGCAGCCGAGGATCGATTGCGCCGAGCCATCCGCCTAAGGCGGGACCGAAGATGAAGCCGAGGCCGAAAACCATGCCGATCTTCCCGAATGCCGCCGCGCGCTGATCCGGCGGCGTCACGTCGGCAATATAGGCGCCGGCGGTGCTGAAGCTGGAGGAGGCCATCCCGGAAATGACTCGGCCCACAACAAGCCAGACGACGTTCGGCGCAAGCGCCATCACGATGTAGTCCAAGCCCAATCCAAAGTTGGATAGCAGGACGACCGGCCGACGACCGAACCGGTCGGACAGGGCACCCTGGATCGGCGAGCAAAAGAACTGCATGAATGCCCAGGCCGTCCCCATCAACCCATAGAGGACGGCTGCCTGCGCCGTATCGCCGGAGAGAAATTCCTCGACGAGTTTCGGTAATACCGGAATGATGATGCCGAACGACAACATGTCAAGCAGCACGGTGACAAGAATGAAAAGCACCGCGGCTTGGCGCGGCGCGGTCGAAGCAGGCGTGTGGTCTATCACCGCCGCATCCTAGCAGACTTTGCCTTACACAGCCTCGCCGTATGGCGCACGGGTCAGCTTTATACCTGCCGACTTCGAATTCAATGAGGTCAGGCGGGGTCTGATGAAACAGCACAGTTTTAAAAATGGTTCGGGCGTGCTTTTATCAGTGTTGTCGATGCAGGCTATCGGTTTGCTCGCAGATGAGAAATGGCAACATCCTGCCCATACATGCATTCCTGACTCAACTACGGCGGGAAGTCCTCTATCTCTAGCGCTCAGAAAAGCTTGGCGGCAATCCCGATAAACGGCAGCAAGTAATTGAGCCCGCCGTTCGGACTATCGGTGCCGCCATTGGAGATGTGACTGAAGCGGACTCCGGCGTTCAGCGCCCATCGCGCAGTCAGATCATAGGTTGCGCCCGCACCTCCCCAGACCAGAAAATTGAAATCCGATCCTTGTTCGGGAATACGGCCGTCGAAATTCGTCCAGAGCGGGCCACCGCCACCTTCGACATAGGGCTTCAGCTGACCGAACGAGGTCAACGTATAGATCAGTTTCGGCGTAACACCAACCCCATAGGCGCCAGTCGGTTCTGTGATCCCTAAAAACGCCGCTTCGACCCCCAGAGCGACCGAGCCACGCCACCATTCATCGCCGATCGGATTAGACACCTCGATCTGCCAGTACGGATGCACCGAAACTCCGTTGAGTTTGGATGACTGCCCATCCATCAATCGCACCGGCAACATACCACCGACTACGACTCCTACTGTCTGTCGTTCACTAATAGCAGGCGATGCCTCTTGCGCCGAAGCGAGAGGCGGCCAGGCCAGACCTACACACAACAACACCGCCATTGCGCCAACCCGACAAACAAACATCCCCGTCCATACTTCCATTCGTACAAACTTCCGCTCAGAACACCGCAATCGGACTCCGAACGCCATCCCATCCAAAGGAACCAGAACCATCGCGCCCTATAGCATTGACTGAAGTCCGACCAGTGTCGGCGGACTTTCAGTTCACCCGTCTCGACAGGACGTCGCAGGATCGAACAGTCATCGCATAAAGCTGTAATGCACTCGTCAACCTAATGGGGGATTACGTGAAGGAGAAAGCAGTCCTAAACTGACTGCGAGGGGTTGAATGGCCAGATTCAGCAATCATTATCCCGCCTCGCGGTAGCCGCATTCTTGGTTGCGACATTGGACGCTGCGGCCGTCTTGCTTACTGATTTTTTCGATGAGGAACGGAGCCTGACACGTGGGACAGACTTTGGGCACCGGTCGGTCCCAGAGGGCATACTCACACTTGGGATAATGACTGCAGGCAAAGAATGAGCGACCCTTCTTGGTCCGCTTCTGCACGAGATCGCCGCCGCAGTCCGGCTGCGGGCATTTGACACCAAGCGCCAGCGGCTTGGTCGTCTTACACTGGGGGTAGGCGGAACAGGCGATGAACTTGCCGAAGCGTCCGGTCTTCACCACCATCGGACTGCCGCATTTGTCACAGACCTGATCAGTGGTGATCTCCTCCTTGGGAACGATTTTGATCGTGCCGTCCGGTAGCTTTTCGAAGTTCTGTGTATTCTTACAGGGAGGATCATCTTTATAGGCAGGACAGGCGAGAAACTTCCCGTTCCGTCCCCACTTGATTTCCAACATCCGGCCGCACTTCTCGCACGGAATGTTTGTCGGCGGCTCAACGATGTCTTTCGGCCCAGGAATCGTCTTCGCTCGCTCCATTTCTCTGGTAAATGGTGTATAGAAATCACGTACCGCGGTGACCCAGTGCTTACCTCCTTCTTCCACTTCATCCAACTGTTCTTCAAGCTGCGAGGTAAAGTCGACATTGATGAGTTCGGGAAAGCCTTTCATCAAGAAATCGTTGACGGTTTTCCCCGTCTCTGTCGGCACGAGTCGCCCTTCTGTTTTTTCCACGTACTTGCGATCCTGGATCGTGGAAATAATGGCGGCGTAGGTCGACGGACGCCCGATACCTTTTTCCTCCAACTCCTTGATCAACAGCGCTTCGTTATACCGTGGCGGCGGTTGTGTGAAATGCTGTTTCGACAGCATTCCTGGGACCGTCTGCCCATCCTGCTCGACTAGTCGCAACCGCTCCCCTTCTGTCAAGGCCGGAAGCTGTCGCTCGTCGTCGTCCGCCTCTTGGTCGGCCTTTGGCTTCTGCGACGGTGCTTCTTTATCAACGCCCTCCATGTAGACGATCGTATGGCCGGGAAACTTCACGACCGTTCCAGTAGAACGGAACACGTACAGCTCCTTGGTGCTGACCGGTGTTGAATCGATACGCGTGACATCCAAGATGGCCGGCACCATCTGCGAAGCGATGAATCGATTCCATATCAACTTATAGAGATTGTACTGATCGTGATCCAAGTACTGGCGGATCGACTCGGGATCTCGGCTCGCCGACGTCGGCCTGATGGCTTCGTGCGCTTCCTGGGCGGCTTTCGATGTTTTGTAGACATTCGGCGTGCCTGGGAGATAGTTCGCACCGAATCGGGACTGAATCACCTCGCGGGCATCGGCCATCGCTTCGTTGGAAATACGGGGCGAGTCAGTTCTCATATAGGTAATGAGACCGGTCGCGCCTTCAGCTCCGATTTCGATACCCTCGTAGAGCTGCTGCGCCAGCGTCATCGTTTTCTTTGGCGAAAAGTGCAACTTTCTGGAGGCTTCCTGCTGCAGACGGCTGGTAATGAACGGCGCGACGGGATTCCGTTTCTTTTCTCGGCGCTCGATCGATTGGACGACGAAGGCCTTGCCTTGAATCTCGCCAACGATGCGTCCGGCTTGCTCGGTATTTTCAATCGACGCCTCTTCGCCGTTGATACTGTGGAGTTTCGCCTCGAATGACGGTGGATTGGTTCCTGCCAGCAGCGCGGTGATCGACCAATACTCTTCAGTTCGAAAGGCGTCCCGCTCTGCTTCACGCTCGCAAATCAGCCGCATAGCCACCGACTGCACACGCCCCATGCTGAGCCCGCGCCGGACCTTATTCCAGAGCAACTGACTGCCTTGATACCCCACAATACGATCCAGCACACGGCGGGCCTGCTGGGCATTTACCAGCTTCATATCGATCTCGCCCGGCGACTGGAGCGCGCGCTTGATGGCTGATTCCGTAATTTCGTTGAAGAGGACCCGAAAGATCTTCCCATCTTTCTTTTTCTTCTTCGATTTTCCGAGCAGCTCTTGCTCAAGGTGCCAGGCAATCGCCTCCCCTTCCCGATCGGGGTCCGGTGCCAAAAAGATCTTGTCGGCTTCTTCAGCCTTCTTCTTGATCTCGGCCAACACCTTCGACTTGCCTTTGATCGTGACGTACTGCGGTTCGAAATCATGCTCGAGATCGACGCCCAACTTGCTGGTCGGAAGATCCTTGATATGCCCCACCGACGCCATGACGGTATAGCCACGGCCCAGATATTTCGTAATCGTCTTCGCCTTCGTCGGCGACTCAACGATGATCAAATTTTTTGCCATGACAACCCCGTCCACCTCTCAAGAATTGTATCATCCGTACCAAATATCGAAGATTCATGCAACTAGAATGGCACTCGGCAGCAATCAGGCTACCCACGGATGCTCACAAATGCAGTCCACCGAGGCCAAAGCCAGCGCTGCAGGAACAGCGCGGGCGGAGTTGTTCAGCATCCGCTAGCGGCGAATGTATTGTTGACCGGGGAGTTGGCGGATCCGCCCGTTCAATTCTAATGAAAGCAATGTCGCCGACACTTGCGCGGCGCTGAGTCCCGTGGTCTCGATGACTGCATCGACGGATCGCGCCTCATAGGACAGAGCGTCATACACCAATGCTTCTTCTTTTTTTAAAGATGCATGCGCGTCCGTCATGGCTCCGTCAAGGTGCAGCATTGCCCGCTGCCGAGCATCGATTTGCGGAAGAATCTCATCCAGAATGTCTTGGGCCCCTTCAATCAGTTTCGCCCCCTCTTTGATCAAGCGATTCGATCCACGACAGGCTTCTTCCTTGATGGAACCAGGTACCGCAAACACTTCTCGACCTTGCTCCAACGCCAGTTTTGCGGTGATCAAGGAACCACTGTTGGTTGCGGCTTCGCCGACCAGCACGCCTAATGACAGCCCGCTGATGATCCGATTCCTTCGAGGGAAGTGATGACTCTGCGGCGCAGCGCCGATCGGCAATTCTGAGATGACGGCGCCATGCGATTCGATGTTCCGCCTCAGCGTGTGATGCTCTGATGGATAGGTCCGATCGATGCCGCACCCCAGTACTGCAATCGTGCGACCCTTCCCCGTCAGCGCACCTCGGTGCGCCGCGGCATCGATGCCGCGAGCCAGACCGCTCACGATCGTCACCCCACATCCTGACAGGTCCTTCGCAATCTCCTCGGTGATGAGTCTGCCTGATGGCGTTGCCCGCCGTCCACCCACGATCGCCACCGCGACCTCGTCCTTTGGCAATACGCTTCCGCTCACATATAACAACGGCGGTGGATCGGAAATGGCTTTGAGTCGGGCCGGATAGGATCGATCGAACAGGGTGACGGTTTGGATCTTGAGGCGTTCAACCGTCTTCACTTGCCCATCGATCTGCCGCCGAATACTCGATTCTGGACCTCGCCGCACGGATTCAGCCAGTTCCGGGCTGCAACCAATACCAATCAAGTCATCGATCGTTGCGCCGAGCACCGCCTCGGGAGCTCCAAACGCATGGATCAGCTTGAGAAGGGTGCGATCGCCGACACCGTCAACCGCTTGGAGGGTGAGCCAGGAGGTCAATGATGCATCATCCATGATCGGTCTTGAGCATCAGGAGGAAGTTCGTTTCAACAGTTGGCGGGTCCGGCAGGCAGCGATGACGCTCAACTAGAACACGACCAGATCGTACTGTTCAAGATGCAACTGATTATCCGGTGTCACGATGATTTTCGCGGAACAGTCTCGCTCCAATACCTCCACTCCGTGTCGTTCTTCGTCTTGTAACAATTCCGCCACTGTGGGATGGGCTCCCACGAAAATCCGTTGCTGATCGGCCGATGATTCAATCCGCCGGATCTCGCGGAAAATTTCGTACGCCACGGTGGTAGGAGACTTCGTGTATCCACGGCCCTCGCAATAGCGGCACGGCTCTGACAGCGACCGCAACAGGTCCTCTCGTACCCGCTCGCGTGAGATTTCGATCAGCCCGAGGTCAGAAATCCTGGAGATCCTTGTTCTCGCCTTATCCGATGCCATGGCATCCACTAACGCATGATAGACCTTATCCCGATTCTTCTCCCGCTCCATATCGATAAAGTCGACAATGATAATGCCGCCGATTCCCCGCAACTTCAATTGATAGGCGACCTCTTTGGCCGCCTCGAGGTTGTTGCGAAGGATCGTCTCTTCTTGATCCCGTTTCCCCACAAAGCGTCCCGTATTGACATCGATCACCGTCATCGCTTCGGTGTGATCGATCACAAGATGCCCCCCCGACTTGAGCCAGACTTTCCGACTCATCGCCCGCGCGATCTCCTGCTCTACACCCAGATGATCGAACAAGGGCTCATCCTTATCGTAGAAATGGATCCGCGCGGTCTGTTCAGGAGAAAATCGCTGCACAAAGCCTCGAATGGCTTCGTATTCCTCTCGCGAATCGATCCATAATCGATCAACCTTTTTACCGAACAAGTCCCTTACGACACGGAAGCTCAAGCTCAAATCCGAATGCAACAATGCGGGAGCTGGCAAGCGTTCTCGCTTCGTCAAAATGTCCTGCCAAAGGACGTGCAGAAAGTCGACATCGGATTTCAATTCATCTTCCTTGACACCTTCACTGACCGTCCGCACGATATAGCCAAAACCGGGGCGCCTCACCCGGCGCATGACCTCTTTCAGTCTTGCTCGTTCTTCATCTCGCGGAATTCTCCGAGACACGCCGATATGGTCGACATTCGGCATAAAGACCAGATAGCGTCCCGGAAGCGAGACGTACGCCGTCACACGCGACCCCTTGGTGCCGATCGGGCCCTTTGAAATCTGGACCATCAACTCCTGGCCTTCACTGAGCAGCTGTTCGATCGGCTTTGCGCTCTGACGCTTCGGCCTGAGCATATCCGAGTCTTTATCGTCTTCTTCGGCTTCGGCCTCGACCAGCATATCACCAGGCTCGGCGTCCACCAGTAGATCCGAGACATGCATAAACGCCGCCTTGTCCAGGCCGATATCCACAAACGCAGCTTGCATCCCCGGCAAGACCTTGGCCACCTTCCCTTTATAGATATTGCCAACGAAGTCCTTATGTTTCGCACGGTCTCCAAACAAATCGGTGACGACCTCGCTATCCAGCACGGCCACACGGGTTTCTTCCCGCGCAACGGTGATCGCAATTTCACTTCCCATATTGACTCCTTTGGTCTGTAAGCCACAGGACTCGGCTGAGAGCGTGAGGACGCAGGCCCAGGTCCCTCACTCGCTCCACACACCGGCGCTCCCGGCTTTCAATAGCATCAGTTTCGTTCTCCGAACGACGGAACTCGAGCGTTCCGCCTGATCGGTCACTGTTCAATAAAACAGGCTTAACCTCTTCCGCTTGACGTTCAATAACAAGCCCAATGCCGCCATGGTCATAATCGTGGCGCTCCCACCGTAGCTCAGCAGAGGCAGGGGAATGCCGACGATCGGAAACATCCCCGCCGTCATGCCGATATTCACCACGACACAGAAACACAACATCGCCACGATCCCCACGGCAAGCAGTGCTCCAAGTTGATCCTTTGCCTTGGACGCGATTTCCAGCGACAGCCAAATCAGCCCCACAAACAACGTCAACAGTACCAGCACGCCGAGAAATCCCCATTCCTCTGCAAAGACCGCGAATACAAAATCGGTATGGCCCTCCGGCAAAAACTTCAGCTGACTTTGGGTACCGCCGTAGAGCCCCTTCCCCAGTAATTCCCCAGAGCCAATCGCGATCTTCGATTGCAGGGCATGGTACCCCTTCCCTCCAGGGTCGTACCCGGGGTCGACAAACGCCATAATGCGCTGTCGCTGGTAATCATGCAAGGACCCCCACACGCCCTCCCAGGCAAAGGGGAACAGCATGATGGAGAAGAGTAGGATAAACCCTAAGGCTTGCGAACGAACGCCCACCATGAGCAACATTGCAGCGTACACCGCGACAAAGCTGAGCCCACTCCCCAAGTCGGGTTGTTTTAAGATGAGGAGGAGACCGGGCAACACTAAAAGCCCCGGAACGATGACACGTTGCAGCCATCCTACGCGAGGGGCCTTCGAGTAGTAATGCGCCAACACCAAGACAAGGACGAGCTTGGCGAATTCAGACGGTTGAAAACTAAACGGGCCCAGCGCGATCCACCGCTGCGCGCCCTTGCTGGTTCGCCCTTCGAATAACACGAACACCAACATCAGCAAGATGAAGACGTAGGCGGGATAGGCAAACCGCGCAAGATAATGGTAGTCCGATGCCCACATGACGAGGAAGGCTGCCGCACCGAGGCCGATCCATATCAACTGCTTGAGATAATACGGCGCCATCCCACTCTTCTGCCCATGCGTGACGCTATAAATGGACAACACGCCGATCCCCAGGATGGCGAGGATCACGGCAACATACCGGATGTCGAAACTATCGAGTCCTCGATGTTCGGTCAATCGATCGATCATGAGTCTTTCGCGGATCGCTCCGACCTATTCACGCCGGATAGATCCGATGTGACGGCCGGCACCTGTGGCGCGAGCTTCATATACGTTTCAATCACTTCTTTCGCAAGGGGAGCCGCGGCGGCCCCACCGTGCCCCATATGCTCCGCGAGCACGGCAACGGCGATCTTCGGCGATTCCACCGGCGCAAAGGCGACGAACCACGCATGGTCTCGGAACTTTTTGGGAATGTTCTCTTCCGGTCCAGTCCGGAGCGCCGCCACTTGAGCCGTGCCGGTCTTCCCAGCGATCGTCACCATGGAGGATTTCGCCCTTGTCGCCGTTCCCCTTGTGACGACATCGGCGAGTGCGTCCTTGATGACGCGGAAGGTTTCCGGTTTCGCATTGATCTTCCCGCGTGGAACAGCCGGTAACTCTTGAAGATTCCCCGACGTTCGATCCATGACCGCCTGCACCAGACGAGGACGGTAGCTGACACCATTGTTCGCAACCGTACCGACGAGACTCGCCATCTGTAATGGTGTGACGGTCACGTAGCCCTGTCCGATGGCGGCTGAAATGGTTTCGCCCGGCAACCACTGCTCCTTCTTGGCCTTTTGCTTCCAGGTGGTTGATGGCATGATGCCGGCTCGCTCCGATGGCAATTCCACTCCGGTGGCCTTCCCAAGCCCGAAATCCTTCCCAAACTCAGCCATCACATCGATCCCCATCCGTTGACCGATCGTATAAAAGTAGACGTCACAGGACTGGACCAATGCATTGTGCAGATCGACGTACCCATGCCCGCTGGCCTTCCAGTCATGATACAGCCGCTTGCCGAACTGGTATCCTCCATTACAGAACACGGTACTGGAAGGCGACATGGTTTTTGTCTCCAACGCGGCGACGGCCATGGGAATCTTAAAGGTGGAACCGGGAGGGTACTGCCCCTGTGAGGCCCGATTGTTCAACGGACGTCCTTCGTCCTGCACGATTTCGACCCATTGCTTTGCAGTCAGTTCCCGTGAGAGCACGTTTGGGTCGAAGCCAGGACGGCTGGCCATCGCCAGAATATCACCGCTGTTCGGATCGAGTGCGACAATGGCGCCGTATTCTCCGCCCAACAAATCCTCGGCGACCTTCTGAAGCCGCACATCGATCGTGAGATAGAGGTCATTCCCCGCTTGCGGTCTCTCGACCACCACTGCTTTCTTTTCGTGGCCGAGCGCATCGACTTCGACGTTCTTTTGTCCAGCCATTCCACGCATGTGTCGGTCATAGGACTTTTCGACACCATATTGCCCCACGATGCTGCCTTGGTGGAGATCGATAAACTCCGGTTTCTCCAATTGATCCGCTGAAATTTCTCCCACATAGCCCAGGAGATGGGCCGCCGTCACACCACCTGGATAGTTGCGCTGCGACTCGACCTGAATCATGACCCCAGGCATATCAAGACGGTTGGATTCCACCAACATGGCATCCCGCAAGGTCATACGGTCTTTGATCTTGCGCGGAAGCAGCTTGCTGCCTTTGGCTGTCATTTTTTTTCGAACGAGGATCGGGTCGAAACCGAGCAAGTCGCTCAGCTGCTGAATCAAGGCTTCGCGATCCTTCACATCTTCCAGTGTCACGTAGAGGCTGAAGCTCGGGACGTTATTCGCCAGGAGAACACCGTGCCGGTCATAGATCAGGCCACGTGCCGGTTCGAGCAGCACCAGTCTGGTACGATTGTTTTCCGACAAGTCTCGATAGTACGGCCCTTCACGAATTTGAAGATGCCAGAGGCGAAGTCCGAGGAGCGCCACCACCAGCAAGAGCCCCACACGGAGAATAAAGAGCCGTCGATGGAGATCGCCAAATTCTGCTTCAGGATACTGCACTGTCGCCATACTGAACGCCTACATTCGAGATTCGGACATCACCTGCTCAATATTCAAACGACTCCACAGCAGCCAATAGATCGCTCCTCCAATGACCGCATCAAGACAGGCTTGGGGCAGTACGACCATCCAGGCAGCCCACCACAGATCTTGCTGAGGGCTGAGCTTCAGGGCGAGTGGCGTAACCAGCCCGACCACACACGAGACCACGAGCAGCCCCATGACGAGCACAACGGGGCTCAGATAGACCACCTGCCGGCCTACGAGACCAGCGATATACCCTACGGCTCCCTTGAGGATCGCGCTCGAAATCAGGTCCTGCGCTGAGAACAGGCTCATCGCCCATCCAAGTGCGAGCCCGACCAACAAGCCATCAAGCTCTCCTGCTATGAGCCCGATCAAACACACCGCCACGAAACCGAGATCTGGCTTCACCCCCCACACACTGAGGTGCGAGAGGAGAACAGACTGAACCGGCACAAGCCCAACGATAACGGCAAAATAAATAAGCGCTTTCATGGCTTGGGCTTTGGAACGCCAAGTCTGTCCCCTTCGGTCGGAAGCGGGAAGGACCGAATAACTAACACGTCCTCGACCCGATTCGGGTCTACCTCCGGAGAAAGCTCCGCGGACTGGAACAGCGCTTCCTCCTCTTTATCGATTCGTATGATCGTGCCGATCGGTATACCGCGGGGGAACCCCCCAACCAGTCCTGACGTAACGACGTGATCACCAGGCCGTGCGTTGGACAACAGCGGAATGTACTTGAGTCGAGCCTGTCCCTGCGTCGTCCCTTCGACGATTCCCTCATCTCTCGTGCGTTGGATGAGTCCGGCAATTGCATTATTGGGATCTGTCACGAGCAGGACAACGGCCGTGGAGGCTGTCGTCTTGACGATGCGACCGACCACACCTGCCGGAGTAATCACGCCCTGGTCGGATTGAATCCCGTCGGATGCCCCCTTGTTCAGAATGATCGTCTTGTACCAATTACCGATATCACGCCCGATCACTTGGGCGGCCACGGATGTGGGAAGGGCTTGCTTCTTAAACTCCAGCAGCGCTGACAGCCGCTCCGTCGCCACCGAGGCTTCCCGCAGTTGCCCGTTTTGTTCCTTGAGCAGATCCAGCTCTCGCTTCAACTGTTGATTTTCTTCTTCGACCCCCTGGAGAGCCACGTATCGTCCCCAGATATCGGCGATCCGATCATGGATCCCAGCCACGGCCTGGAGAGGCCAACTGATAACCCATCCTAGGGGACTGCCTATCGATTGAAAAACACTCTGGAGTTGGCCGGGTAGAAGCAGGAAGCCAAGCACGAGAATGACGGCAAGACCGAGAGCGACACGCCGAGCGTTGTACGATACGCGTAAATTGACCATCCGCATGAGGGATGGAACCTTACCGGAGGTTGTTCGCTTGCGACATGACTGATACTTTCCGGAGTAGATCCAATTCGTCGAGAATCTTGCCGACCCCCAACACCACGGAAGTCAGCGGATCGTCGACCGTAATAATCGGTAAATTCGTTTCTTCGCGGAACCGGGTATCCATACCCTTCAGGAGCGACCCGCCTCCGGTTAACACGATCCCGCGATCGATAATATCCCCGGCCAGTTCAGGCGGGGTGTTTTCCAATGCAATCTTGATCGCATTCACGATCGTTCCGATGGGTTCTTGCAATGCTTCACGAATCTCAGCGTCATCGATGACCAACGTGCGGGGAATGCCGGAAATTAAATCCCGACCCTTGATCATCATGGTTTTTCGCTCCTCGAACGGGTAAGCGGACCCGATTTCAAACTTAATCCGTTCCGCCATATGTTCGCCGATGAGCAGATTGTACTTCTTCTTGATGTAATTCATGATCGCTTCGTCCATCCGATCGCCAGCGACCTTGACAGACTCGCTGTACACGATACCACCGAGCGAAATAACCGCAATGTCCGTCGTCCCGCCTCCCACATCGACGACCATGTTGCCGGACGGCTCCGTGATCGGCAATCCGGACCCAATCGCAGCAGCAACCGGCTCTTCGATCAGATAGACTTCTCGGGCCCCGGCCAATTCCGCCGAGTCGCGCACCGCCCGCTGCTCCACCTGCGTGATGCGGGAGGGCACACCGATAATGATACGTGGCCGCACAAACGCGCTGCGATTGTGGGCTTTGCGGATGAAATGTTTCAACATTTGCTCGGCCATCTCAAAGTCGGCGATCACGCCTTCCTTCATCGGCCGAACGGCGACAATATTTCCGGGTGTACGGCCAAGCATTTTCTTCGCCTCGGAACCGACGGCCAGCACTTTTTCGCTTTTCTTTTCAACCGCGACGACGGACGGCTCGTTGAGAACAATCCCCTTCCCATGGACATACACGAGGGTGGTCGCAGTGCCCAAATCAATCGCTAGGTCGTCGGAGAACCACCCAAACATGTTTCCCGGAAACCCCACGGCGTCTCTCCCTTCATCTTGGCCGAGCAATCCAGCGCCCAGCCTGTGTGCTTCGTGTACGACGGACCTAATCCGAAACCGAAAGTTGACCGGCGTCTAACACGTGCGTTCTTGCTACTTCATCACCCAGCCGACGACCTTGCTCATTCCCAATGATCAAAAAACTTTCAAACGCTAAAATAGCCAGCGCGACGAGCCATCCAACATATGGGACCGCATACGCAATCTGCGCAACACCCAGTGGAAGGTTCCGAATGATCGACTCTCTGAAGCCAGCCGTATCTCGGCCATCCAATCGCATGGTTTGCAGACCAACCAACCGTTTGCCTATACTTTTGCCTCCCGCAAACCCGTCAGCAATTAAAATGTAGGCCAGACCTGACAGAAAGCCGACCGGAGGAGCAATTTCGCCGGCAGCGACGACAATGAACAGATCAATTAACTTCGCGATGAATCGATTCAGGACATGGGCCTTCGGATAGACTGTTACTTTCAACGCCGTCGAGGTTGGCCCATCCCCTGCCAAGGGATCTCCTTCTAATTAGTGGCAAAGTATAGCAAAAAGCAGCACCTTGCACAAACAAAGTACAATCTTTTTTGGAGCGTGGTGTTCGGAGCCATCCTGAATCCTCTCATGACTCTCCCAGAAAGACACGACCGTTCGGCACACTACCGAAACCAGCGACTGAAACCCATCTCCGGACATCCTCGTTAAAAGCGGCTCTTGTCTTCCAACCTCTCCATAAGTACACTGTTGGCTTCACAAAAGGAAGAGGATTCAGATGATTAAGACGATGCGCGATGCTGCTCACAACTACCCTTGGCTCCTCAAGTCCATCATGGGGATCTTGGCGGTTGCTTTCATAATTACAATGGGCTGGTGGGGATTCGGTGAACAAGCTGGCGGACCCGTTGCCAAGGTCGGGGATCAATCGATCTCCCTCGACGAATTTAAGCGCACCTACGAAAACATGCACCGCCTCTACAAAGACAACGTCAAGACCGATTTTAAGGAAGAAGAATTCAAGGACTTCGTCGTTGGACAACTGGTCGACAGTCGTATCTGGATCATCGCAGCCGAAGAAATGGGCGTGCGGGTCTCTGATGCCGATTTGCGTGAGCTGATCATGCAAACGCCGGTCTTTCAGAAAAACGGCGCCTTTGACCCAGAGCTCTACAAGCGCGTCCTCGCCGCGAATCACCTCACGCCAGCCGCGTTTGAGTCGATGCAGCACCAAGAAGTCCTGGCCAATAAAGCGCGAATGATCGTCCGGGATTCCGTTGCGCTCACCCCCGAAGAGATCGCCGAAGGGCAGTCGCTCATAACCAGACCTGCGGATGGTAACAACCCCGCGAAGATGGCTGAGGCCAAGCAACGAGTGTTGGATGACATGCTCTTGCAGAAACAGCAACGAGCCCTGGTCTCGTTCCAACAGTCTATGAAAGCGAAACTGCCGGTTGTCATCCGGCGGGAACTGCTGTGAGATAAGCTCCAGTAGGGCATCGGCATTGCAGACACGCGGACGGGGCATCGCAATTCAAGAGTTCTGCAATCGCCAATGGCTCCATCCGAGCCTCATCTCTCGAAGTCCGTTGAGTTTGAACAACAGGTCTGTGGGACTTACCTTGGAATCCACTAAACCCGGGCCGGTTCAAACTCCACTCGTGCCCATCGACAAGACCAACCGCACCACGTCCGATTGCCGGTTGACGCGGGTTTTGGGCTAGATCTGCTTGATGTGCGTTCGCACGGTATCTTCGGATATTTTTAAGCGCTCCGCCACCTGTTTATAGCTAAAGCCCCCGGCAAATTCGCAGGCCACTTTCGCCACTGTAGGGGTCAAGCCATAGAGATCCCCTAAATGCTCCGTGCTGGGCAATTGCACCGCCTGTGGATCAGTAATGAACACTGTGAAGCGGATCTGTTTATTACCCTGGCCATCAACCTGCCAGGCTCTCAGCCCTCCGCTCGACGCCGGCACAGGCGCACATTGCAGCACATAATACAGCTTGATTAGGGTATGGCATGACCATCGACTTACAAACAGCAACCACATGGACGTTCCACACTTCGTGCACATAAGGAGAGAGCCACACACAAGCCAACGTGCGGTCATGCCCATTGGATCCGGTTGGAAATACTCGCCCCCCGCTACTCACGCAATTCCCGTCGCCGGCGATTATGAGTTTACCTCCGTGTTGGTTGGCACATTTTCCAGGGATGGCACCGCTCTTACGGTTTGGCACTTCTCAGTACCTACTACATCCACCGTCTGGACTCACACGGACGTTGACACATTTGGTGCCAATACCCCCAATCAGTTTTTTCGTTACATACAATCCCCCATCAGACAGAAATACGAGCATCAACATCCCATGGCGAGAACATGTTGTTGGGGGCCAATCCTACTATATTCATGACGGACCCACCGGCCAGTTCTCAGGACCCCTCGCCTACAAACCTTCAGCCGCCGTTCCCGAGCCGAGCGGCCTGTCCCTGTTATGGGGCGGACTAGGTCTGTTGGTATTCTACAGATGGCGGCAGCAGACAGGGGATCAGATTGGGTAACTAACCGGCCAGTTGCCACGTCCACCACAGGCTTGAAACGAGACGAGGCGAGGCCGAAAGGCCTCGCCCATTTTCCTTGCGACGGATATCCTCATTGGAGTGAAGCGGCCCGTCGAAGACCGCGGCCCTGTGGTTCATGAAGCCGGGGCAATCGTACCATACCTCGCTGCACCGTGGGGGCGACCACCTCGCACATACCGATCAGGAGAATGAGGACCATCCGAAGCCGGATGATCAAAGGGGTGTTGCCGAGTAGGGAGGTATAACGGTTTGTGATCTCGATCAAATGGTTCCGTACGGGCGAGATTCGATCGGAAGACACCGTAAAAGGTAGAACGGCTAAAGAATCAACATTGCGTCGCCATAGCTGTAGAAGCGATAGCGTTCGTTGACAGCTTCTTCGTATGCCTTTCGAATCGACTCGATCCCGGCGAAGGCTGACACCAGCATCAATAACGTAGTCCGTGGCTCGTGAACATTGGTCATCAGCGCATCAACGATCTTAAATGAAACCCTGGACTCCATCTCTCTACAGCTCTCCATTTTGACAGCGCTATGCTACACTGCAACCATGATCTCTTCTGACACAACATCCCCAACAGCCCCCACACTGCGGCTGTTACCAGCTTACTTGGACACGTCATCTATTGAGGAAGCCGTTCGTACGGCCCGTGGTCCGGCGCGTGCTTTGGCTTGAAATTTTGGTCAATGACCAGCTGGATCTGACACCGTGGAGCTCGGAGCCAGCCATACAGTCCGCCTATCTCACAGCATGCCGCTGGTACACACACTATCGACGACTGATCACCTTCCTCTCGAACCGTGCCCCGCTCCCGACCACTCCTGGGCCAATCGACGCTCGGGATTACCGGACCTTTGCCGAGGCGCTCTACTTTGTCTACTCTCACCCATGACTAGCTAGTCCCCCTTCTCACACGCTACGTCACCGAGACCGGGGAACGCTTGATCTTCTCCTCATCGGCGCTCTGGCGTTACCGGCCTATGGGATTGCAGGTCGCGCCACTCACGATGTGGATGCTGAAATAGCCGGTCCGATTGGCAGCTTATTAGACTTTCTGACCAGGGCACAGGTTCCGGCGGATTTGACGCAAAGCTTTTTAGGCTGGTCGATTGTCGCCATGCCTCCAGGTTGCCGAGATCGGTCGAATCTCCGCATCCGTGTCCTCACACCACTCGATTTCGTGCTCGCGAAGCTACGCCGTGGCACCGATGTGGATTTGGAAGATGCCTTGCTTGTCGCCTAACAGCACCGGATCAGCGCTAAGGACACTCGTATCACCGCACAATCAGCTCTCGCAGCCTCTCCCTAGGATACAGCCCTCTTTCTATTCCGCACGACCGTTGAACTGTTTTGCCAGAATCTATCTTCAACCACGGGGCCATAGTTCAACTTCAAAAACCAAATCGAAGCCTTGTGACCGTACCGTGTGACATCACCGCAGATGTGCTTCGCTCATTAACGACTCAACGCAATTCACAACCGATAACCGACCTCAGCCTTTCACAGGTCGGCGGCTATCCGGAAGCCCGCGAGATGGCAACGCTCAAAGAAAGATGAGAATTCCTATGCAGCACCGTTGCAATTCAGAGGATCAGCATCGCATCACCGTAGCTATAGAAGCGATACCGCTCGTTGACGGCTTCTTCATAGGCCCTGCGAATGGGCTCGATTCCGGCGAAGGCTGAGACCAACATGAGTAGCGTGGTCCGCGGGAGGTGGAAGTTCGTGATGAGGGCATCGACGATCTTGAACTGGAATCCCGGTGTGACGAAGAGCCGGCTTTCGCCGGACATCGGAATGATCTCCGCTTTTGCTTGCGCAACCGTTTCAAGCGTCCGGACAACCGTAGTGCCCACTGCGACGACCCGCCCATCGGCACGTTTTGTCTCGATGATGGCCTTGGCTGTTTCCTCGCTGACGTGAAAAACTTCCGCCCCCATCTGGTGATCCTCAATTCGCTCAGCCGTCACCGGTTTGAACGTGCCGGGGCCAACATGGAGCGTCACCGTCGCCACGTTGATCGCGGCTTCGCGCAGTCGTGCAAACAGCTCCTCGGTAAAGTGAAGCCCCGCCGTCGGGGCAGCAATCGCGCCCTCGTGTTTGGCAAAGACCGTCTGATACCAGCGATGGTCTTCCTGAGTCGCTGCGCGCTTCATATACGGCGGAAGCGGCATGACCCCTCGTGCTTGAAATAATTGTGTCATTGGAACCGGACTGTCCACCAACACTTCGGTGCCCGTCGCATCACGTTTCACGATAGTTGCTCTGGATTGTTGATCGAATTCAATAACCTGGCCAACGCGAAACGAACCTTTCACCATGATTTCCCACCGGCCCTGACCAAGATCCTTCACGAACAACACCTCGACCGATGTCCCAGTCGGTTTCTTGACTCCAGATACTCGTGCGGCCATCACCTTTGTGTCGTTCACGACAAGAAGGTCACCCGGCTCCAACAATGCAGGAAGCTCGGCGACATAACGATGGGTCAGTTGTTGGGTTACTCGATCCAACACCAGCAATCTCGCGCGGTCACGCGGGATAACGGGCTGCGATGCGACCAGGGATGGATCGAATGGAAAATCGAACTCGGAGAGGTGCATCAACCCACAGTATTCATGATGGTTCGTGACGAAACCGCCAAGACGCCAAGCGAGACGGGCATGCGGAGTCCTGAGATGGCCGAGGCATACTTGAAACAGTATGTCGAGGCTACGAAGGACGACCCTGCCCACTGGCCGCGCGAAGCTGGCGGCCAAGATGGTCGTAGCGGCGGATCGGCAGTTGCAGTAGAAGCACTCATGAATAGTGTGGGCTAGGATGGAGGTGCCGCAGGGATCGGAGGCACAGGAGGTGCTTGAGTCAATGACGCATCCTGAATCTCTGTCCCAGGATAGTAGTAACGAAGAATGCTCGAAAAAGAATAGCCCAACTCCGCCAACTCTTTCGCGCCCCACTGGCACAGGCCAACCGCATGACCGGCTCCGTAGCCGGAGAAGACCACATCCTGCCCGACCGATTCGATGGTAAATTGCGTACTGGGCACCACCGTATACCCCACCGTTTTACGCAGGTCTTCGCCCCGCAGGGTCAACTCCCCACTCGAGTGCACAATCCGTATGGTCGCCACTCGTCCGGCACGGCTATAGGCAAGCGGTGTGATTGCCGAGATTGTTCCTACCGCAAATCCTTGTTGCCGCAAATTCTTTTCCAAAGTGTCGAGCTTGACGGAAGCCTTCCATTGATAAAACGGAGACTCGAGATCGAACGGGCATTCGACACCTTTCAAATACGGGAGATCCTTCGACCACACATTCATGGCATCTTCCGTGATTCCTGCGGCAGTCGACGAGAATGCCGCATAGATCGGAGCACCTTGGTACGCCACCACCAAGCCTCTCGTCGATTCTACCGCCTGTATCACCCGTTCATCGATACCGTGACGGCCCCGATAGACCTGATCTTGGGTACTGGCAACAACATCGTAGTCCCGTGTGGCACTGAGCATATGTTGGTACAGCGCATAGGTCCTGGCAGCGATGGCCTGAACCTTCAACATCTCGGGATGCCAGGCAGAATTGACCTCCGCCGGTACCACCCCTTTGACATACTCTTCCAAATCGACATGATTGACGAGGAGCAGCCCCTTCCCTCGCCGAACCAGCTGGATTACCCCACTGATTTGCAGGCCACCTTTATCATCACTCGCATGAAGTGCTGTCCTCCTGCCGTTCCCATTGAGCCAGAGCTTGAGGTCGTGGTTCCCAGCCCGTAGCGTCAGCTGATCGCTCACGACCGGTTTGCCGTTCAGAATCAACGCACGGCCACGCACCTTAATCCGCAGAACAGGCCGATACGACCATGCCTCATCATGTTCATCAGTGACCCAAATGGTCTGATCGGTATGTACTTCCAGCTGCTGGACATCAGGAGCCAATAGCACGCGAATCGATTGCGCCGCCCCCGCCTCTGGCATCATGATTGAGCCGAGGCAGATCCCTACACCCGCTGCACCGGCCCAGAACCGCGCGGCTATCATCGGCGAAAGAGCCATCCTATAAAATAGAATAGCAGACTCAGAAGGATGCTGAGAACAATACTTGTCGCGATGGGGAAATAGAAGCTGAAATTGTCACGTTTGATGGAGATGTCGCCCGGCAGCTTGCCAAGCCAACTGAAGGCCTTCCCTAAGCCAGGAACCCGCTCCGCAACCACCAACAGAACCCCGAGCGCAACGATTCCAAGCCCTATTCCGATTAAGACCTTGCCAAGCGTCGTCCATTCCGGCATTGACTTTCATCCCAATGAGCGGCGTCTGCAAGCAGCCTGGTGACACGGCACACAGCCCTAGCCATTGACCAAACATTCTGCGATCTGAATGGCATTCAGCGCGGCTCCTTTGCGAAGATTGTCGGAGACCACCCACAGATTGAGGCCGTTCGTGATCGATTCATCCTCCCGTACGCGACCGATATAGACCTCATCTTTTCCGGTCGCATCGAGCGGCATCGGATACAGCTTCTTCACTGGATCGTCATAGACAATCACACCGGGCATGGCTGCCAGTGCAGCACGCGCCTCGTTCGCCGTCAATGGACGCTCCAATTCAACGTTGATTGCCTCAGAATGGCAGCGCAGCACGGGGACCCGTACGGTCGTGGCGGTGACCCGAAGGCCCGGTGCATTGAGAATCTTTCGCGTTTCCTTGGCTATCTTCACCTCCTCCGAACAGTCACCTCCATCATTAAACGAGCCGATGTGCGGCAATAGGTTGAAGGCAATCTGGTAGGGATAGACTTCGGTTTTGATATCTCGAAACGCCAGGAGATCTTTGGTTTGCTCCATCAGCTCGTCCATCGCTGCCGAACCCGTCCCCGAAACGGACTGAAACGTCGTAACCACTACACGTTTCACCCCCACCGCGTCATGAAGCGGCTTAAGTGCCATCACCAACGGAGTGGTCGTACAGTTTGGAATAGCCACGATTCCTCGAGGCATCAAGCCTAACGCAGCGGCATTCACTTCGGGGACCACCAAGGGAACCTGATCATCCATGCGGAACACAGCACTATCGTCAATGACGACGATTCCAGCCGCGCCCAATCGCTGGCCATACTCTTTGCTGATGGCATCAGTGGCCGAGATAAACGCCAAGTCCACTCCCTCGAACGATGAGGATTCGGTCAGCTCTTCAACTGTCCAGTCCTTGTCCTGACAGGTCATCACCTCACCGGCTGACCGTTTAGACGCAAAAAGCCGGAGGCTGGCGAGTGGGAATTTCCGCTCCTCTAAAATCTCCAGCGTTTCTTGCCCAACCGCGCCGGTGGCTCCAAGAATGGCCACCGTATACCCTGGTTTCTTCTTGATCATGAAGCGCCTACTCCAATGCCAATACGCGAATACGATGATTAAAGGTGTCGGCCACCAGCAGCGCCCCGTCGCGATCGGCAACGATACCGAATGGGTAACACAAACTTGCTTCTCGTGCGACGCCACCATCTCCGGAATAGGATGGAACGCCTTGCCCCGCGACGCAGAAGCCCACCCCCGATTCGCAATCCCACTGCCGGATGACATGATTGTCTGAATCGGTCAGAAAGAGATGCCCCTCATGATCGAATGCAATTCCTGTCGGGCGCGAAAGGCTGGCTGACGGCGCATCCGACGGCGACTCATACCGATAGACTCCGCCGTCGCCGGCCACCGTGGTCATCAACCCCGACGAGAGTTCGACGCATCGCACTCGGCCATTGAACGTATCGGCAACATAGAGCCGATCAGCCACTAGAGCCAATCCACTGGGACCGGCAAGAGCGATCTCGATCGCTCGCTTCCCATCACCATCGTACGTTGCAATCCCGTTTCCAGCAATCGTCTGAATCACACCGGTCTTGAGATCTAGCATCCGTACACGATGATTGCTTTGATCGGCGATATAGAGTCGGCCCTCGTCGTCGACGGCCAGCGCCGCTGGTTCATTGAGTGCCGCCTGGTTGGCCGGGCCGCCATCGCCGGAGAATCGTGCCTGCCCAGTTCCGGCCACGGTCGAAATGATCCCGGTTTCAGAATCGACCATCCGCACACGATGATTCATCGTATCGGCGATATAGAGATTCCCCTCCCGATCCACCACGACCGCCGTAGGGAAGTTGAGATGGGCACTCACTGCTGGCCCGCCGTCCCCGCCATACCGCTGGGAAGACGTGCCTGTGTGATTCGTCCAATACCGGACCGTTCCGCTCACATCAGCATGTTGAGTAAATTTTGCGGGACTACGTTCGCCAGCGTCATCGGCCAAAGGGTCTTCATCCGTGAGTGGGACGGGAGCGTCCCGTTGTACAGCCGCATGCATGTGCTCCCCGCCGAACGTCCCAGCTACGGTTGATAGAATACCGGTGGCACGATCGACTTTGCGAACGAGATGATTTTCGGAATCGGCGACATAGACATTCCCGTGGCAATCAATCGTCACACCCTTCGGCTCGTTCAAACAGCCCTGCATTGAAGGTCCGCCGTCTCCCATACAGCCAGGTTCGCCGTTACCGGCGAGTGTTCTGATCATCCTCGTGGAAAGAATGGCTGCCATAGTTTAGAACCGATGATTAACAGGCTGTTGAAAAATTATTTGTCGTTCAAAAAGGCCGTCCAGCGAGGCCACAGCGAGGGAAGAGATGAGACGTACGCTTCGGTACGTTGAGCCTCTGAGCGACGCGAGAACAAAGCTGGCGGACTTTTTCAACATCCTGCTAATTCAAGTTTCGGACAATCGCCTCGCCCATCTCCACAGTCCCGACAATCTTTGCTCCGGGGCTCTGAATATCTTTGGTTCGATAACCAAGGTCGAGGGTTTTCACGATGGCCTGTTCGATGGCTTCCGCTTCTTGATCGAGTTGGAAGGCATACGACAGCATCATGGCAGCCGATGAGATCGTGGCGATGGGGTTCGCGATATTCTTCCCTGCGATATCCGGGGCACTCCCGTGAATCGGCTCAAAGAGGCCGACCTTGGCCCCGATACTTGCCGACGGCAACATACCGATCGAGCCGGTCAGCATCGCCGCTTCATCGCTCAGAATGTCTCCGAACATGTTGTTGCAGAGCAGCACGTCAAATTGTCGCGGGTTCCGCACCAGTTGCATGGCAGCGTTATCCACATAGATATGTCCCAGTTCAACGTCCGGATAGGACGCGTGGACGTCAATGACCACCTTGCGCCACAGCTCGGACGATTCCAACACATTCGCCTTGTCGACCGAGGTGACCTTCTTGCGCCGTTTCCGCGCCGCCTCAAACGCAACCTTGGCGATCCGTCGAACCTCTTCCGTTGTATAGACTTCCGTATTAACCCCTCGCTCTTCGCCGTTCGGCAACTTTTCGATCCCTTTCGGTTTGCCAAAGTAGATCCCGCCGGTGAGCTCGCGGATCACGAGGATATCGATCCCCTCGACCACCTCACGCTTCAATGTGGATGCATCCACCAAATTCGAATAGAGCTTCGCAGGCCTCAAGTTGGCATAGAGTCCTAGTGCTTCCCGAATTCCGAGCAGCGCGCGTTCCGGCCGCAGGCTGTACTCCAAGCTCTCCCATCGAGGACCCCCGACGGCTCCCAGCAAGACCGCATCGCTTTGCTTGGCGAGTGCCAATGTGTCCTTCGGCAGAGGTACGCCAAACTTGTCGATCGCCTGCCCGCCGATATCAGCGGACGTAAACTCGAATGAATGTCCATATTTCTCTGCGATCACCTTCAAAACCTTTACGGCTTCAGGAACGATCTCGCGCCCCACTCCATCCCCGGCCAACACTGCAATCTTGGCCTTCACTGGTGCTCCTTTCGGTGAGTCAATCGGTTCAGATCCTATTCCAGTATCGCTTCATCTTCCATCCGCCAGGCCGGATCGACGAGGCAGAGAAACTCAATATCGGCCTCTCCGGTATTTTCTACGAACTGTTGCCCCCCCGGCGGCACATAGATGGTCGTTCCGGCTTCGATCAGTGTGACGTGGTCGTCGACCGTGAAGCAGCCCCGTCCTGAAATGAAATAATAGACTTCGGACGAAGCCAACACATGGCGCTTCGAGCGTTGACCAGACGGTAATGTCCCGTGGGCTAGACTATAATTCAGGTTGAGCTGATGCTTGGCAGGGTGAAAAATTTCCCGCAAGCGAGTCTTGTCCCCAGCCAGGAACTCGGGGCGATCCGCCAGCGTCACCTTGAACACGGACAAGCCCTCTCAATCCAACAGGCCTCACCACAGACTGTGAAACTGTACCGTGGAGATCCGCGTCAAATCAAGTTCACCTTCTGCTCGCCTTGCGCCTGTTTTGTCGCCAGGTAGGCCAACTTATTCAGGGCGCTGATATACGCCCGAGCAGAGGCTGTAATGATATCGGTATCGGCGCCGTGGCCTGTGACCGTTCGGCCATCCTCTTGCACCCGCACTGACACTTCACCCTGTGCATCTGTTCCGCCAGTGATGGCCTTCACAACATACATCAGCAACTTGCTCTTCGTCTGTGTCATGGCCGCAATGGTGCGGTACACAGCATCCACCGGCCCATCACCGGTCCCGGTTTGAGCGATGGGGGTGCCGTCGATTTCCAGTTCGACCGTGGCTGTTGGAACCCGATCCGTTCCACTCGATACTTGTAGTCCCTTGAGCCCAATGCGCTCGGCCATCTTCGACAACTCTTCGGAGACAATCACCTCGAGATCTTCCTCGAAAATCTCTTTCTTTTGATCGGCAAGTTTTTTGAACCGCTCGAAGGCATGGTTGACCTCTGCCTCGCCGAGCTTGTACCCCAACTCTTCTAGACGCTGTCGGAACGCATGACGCCCAGACAACTTACCCATCACCATCTGGCTTTCAACCAATCCGATCGATTCCGGGCGCATAATTTCATAGGTCGTCTTCTCTTTGAGCAATCCATCCTGATGAATGCCTGATGTATGGGCAAAGGCGTTTGCCCCAACGATCGCCTTATTGGGTTGCACCACCATCCCCGTGATCTTACTGACCAGACGACTGGTCTTCGCAATTTCCTCGGTTCGAATACGAGTATCTGCCTGATAGAAATCCGTCCTGGTACGGAGTCCCATCGCGATTTCTTCCAAAGATGTGTTACCAGCGCGCTCTCCGATTCCGTTGATCGTACATTCCACTTGGCCGGCCCCATTCATAATCGCCGCCAAGCTGTTCCCCACCGCAACCCCCAGATCGTTGTGGCAATGGACCGAAATCACCGCCTGTTTGGCATTGGGGACCTTATCGCAAATCCCCTTGATCAGTGCGCCGAATTCTTGTGGAACGGCGTACCCTACCGTGTCAGGGATGTTCACAGTGCTGGCTCCGGCAGCGATGACCGCCTCAATGACCTCGTAGAGAAACGAGGGATCTGATCGGCTCGCATCCATTGGAGAAAATTCGACATCATCCACATAACCCCGCGCCCGCTGGACCATCTCCACGGCACGCTGCTTGGCTTGCTCCCGCGTCATCCGAAACTGGTGCTTCAGATGAATATCGGACGTTGACAAGAACGTATGGATGCGGACTTTCGGCGCGCCTTTCAACGCCTCCCATGCTCGATCGATATCTTCGGGTCGAGCCCGTGCCAGGCTACAGATCGTCGGTCCTTCGACCTCCTGTGCGATACGCCGCACCGCTTCAAAGTCTCCGGGCGAGCTATAGGCAAATCCCGCCTCAATAATATCGACACCGAGCCGGGCCAGTTGTTTGGCGACCATGACCTTTTCTTCCACGTTCATACTGGCGCCAGGCGATTGTTCGCCATCTCTCAAGGTCGTATCGAAAATTTTGATCATGCGTGTCATAGCGTCACCTCTTCTCCTACTGAAGATCGCTCAAAATGTCTTCCCAGCAAGGCCGCAGGGAGCGGGACGACCGAGGCGTACCTATAAGGTACGTCGCAGGGAGGCACGCGACTGAGAACGCCGCTGGAAGACATTTTCAGCGATCTTAAAAACAAAAGCCTCCATCCCTATGAAACCCAGGGACGAAGGCTTGCCGCACTCCGTGGTACCACCCTGATTTGGTCTGAGGACCAACTGGTCGTCAGACCCTTCATTCAGCCTCTTACGGAGGCAAGGCGGAATCTCCTACTTCATGTTCGGAGATTCGGCTCGGAGGCGAGTTCGGCGACATCTAGGCTGGTTTGCACCACCCACCAGCTCTCTTCCAACACTGACCACCCCGTGTCTAGATGGCTCGCGTACTATTCCTCGTCTTCGCCATTCACAACTTGTTCAGTTCCTCCCACTGTTATCCGCCGTTATGAATTTGCTTCGATCGGCGGAGGCTCGACTTTTCCGATGTTCTTTTTCCCAGCTGCCGGAGCAACCAGCGAAAAGACTTTTTCGACCGGCCCCATCAGTGCATATCCGGCAAAAATGACAAATAACATGACCGCCGGCCAGGCTGCCACCAACATCAGCGTCAGAATACCCCAGACCAGGTAGGTAATCTGCCGGTGGCCCTTAAATTTCAGCTCCTTGAAGCTGCGATACTTGATCGTGCTGACCATTAAAAACGAAAGTGCCAACGTCATGAACAGGACCACGATTGGCCTGACATCGCCTCCCATCTTGAGGAGGTAATGATCAAAGACCACCAACGACGCCACCACCCCGGCCGCGGCTGGGATCGCGAGACCAGTAAAGTACTTCCCATCTGCTAGCGCTACGGTAGAGTTGAATCGCGCTAACCGCACGGCGCCCATGGCCACGTAGGCAAACATCACGGCCACGCCAAACGTACCCTGCCCACTTAACGCCCACGAGTAGATCAACAACCCCGGTGCGACACCAAATGACACCACATCGGACAGCGAGTCATACTCCAGCCCGAACTGACTCGTACTATTAGTCAATCTGGCCGACTTGCCATCCAACACGTCAAAAATCATGGCGACAAGAATCGCTATGGCTGCTTCCAGATAGTTACCGTTGAAAACGGACAGGATGGCGAACACGCCGCAAAATAAGTTACCGGTCGTGAAGAGGTTTGGAATGAGATGCATTGCGGCCTTCCGCCGTTTCCCATCTTTCCCGAACGAATTTTTGAAGCCTGCCGTTTTCATGGCAACTCTCCAATAATGGTTTCGCCGCCTTTCACACGATCACCCACCGCCACCCGAATCTTTGTACCCATCGGAAGGAACGTATCCATGCGAGACCCAAACCGGATCAAGCCATAACGTTCACCACGTATCGCCTGCTCCCGATCCGAGATCCAACAGACGATTCGCCGAGCGATCAGCCCCGCGACTTGCACACACAACACCTTGATCCCGTCGTGCGTCTTGATCATCACAGCGTTCTGTTCGTTCCTCAGCGTCGCCTCCGGTTTGCTCGCAACTAAAAACAGCCCCGGCTGATACTGAATACCTTCCACGACCCCATCGCAAGGCATACGATTGATATGGACATCGAAGACATTCAAAAAGATCGTAAGCCTGACACTACGCTCTTTCAGGTAGCGGGGCTCAAACTCTTCCTCGATGGCGATCACCTTGCCATCGCCGGGTGCAACAATCAGATTTGGACCTTGTGGGATCACCCGGGCCGGGTTTCGAAAAAACCAGGCAGAGAAGAGCGTTGCAATCCCACCAAGAAAGGCAACGACCGGCCATCCCACCCATGCTGCCAATAGTGTAACGCCGGCAGGAACTGCAATGAAGGGAATTCCTTCTTTGGCAAAGGGAACACCGACTGCACGATCCGCCATGGAATTGCCTCAGTTCTTGGTTTTATCGACGAGCTGATCCTTCTTGAGCCACGGCATCATCCCACGCAGCTTCGCTCCAACGGCTTCGATAGGATGGGCCTCGCCCTTTGCAAGGAGTGCGTTGTAGACCGGTCGATTGGCTTGATTCTCCAAGACCCATTCTTTGGCAAACCGTCCGGTCTGGATCTCTTCGAGAATCCGCTTCATCTCCTGTTTCGTCTGTTCGGTCACCACACGTGGACCTCGAGTCACATCACCGTATTTCGCCGTCGTGCTGATCGAGTAACGCATGTTGGCAATTCCGCCCTGATAGATCAGATCAACGATGAGCTTCACCTCGTGCAAACATTCAAAGTACGCCATCTCCGGTGAGTACCCAGCTTCAACCAGCGTCTCGTACCCGGCCTGGATCAGCGACGTCAGCCCTCCGCAGAGCACGGCTTGTTCACCGAAGAGATCGGTCTCAGTTTCCTCGCGAAAATTCGTTTCGATGACACCGGCACGTCCACCGCCGATTGCACTCGCATAGGCCAATCCGACCTGCCTCGTGGTGCCGCTGGGATCCTGGTGAATCGCCAGAAGGCAAGGCACCCCGCTGCCCTTCGTAAACTCGGAACGAACGAGATGTCCCGGCCCCTTCGGGGCGACCATGAAGACATTGATGGAGGCCGGCGGCACGATTTGCCCGAAGTGAATATTGAAACCATGTCCGAACGCCAAATAGGATCCTGCCTTAAGATTGGGCGCTACGTCTTGCCGATAGATGGCGGCTTGCGCCTCATCTGGCGCCAGAATCATCACGACATCGGAAGCCTTCACAGCATCAGCAACAGGCATAACTTTGATTCCGCTCTGCTCAGCTTTTTTCCATGAGGCGCCCTCACGCAGTCCAATCACGACCGACACACCACTTTCCTTCATGTTCAGCGCATGCGCATGCCCCTGACTTCCATAGCCGATCACGGCCACGGTCTTGTTTCGGATCTGCTGAATATCGGCATCCTTATCATAGTAAATTTTCATGACCAACCCCTTTCCCTCATCTCGTCAGTATAGCGCAACACTGCGTGCGCAGCAGAACGTTAGTCGCGGGCAACCTTCTTCGTTTGGACAGCAACGGGCCGGGCCGGTTCCCTGGCAACAGCCACGCGCCCAGTGCGGACCAAGTCCTTGATCCCAAGAGGCTGCAGCAAATTGATGATCGCCTCAATCTTCTTGGGATCGCCGGATACTTCGATCGTGTAGGTGCTCGGCGTCGAATCAATCACGTTTGCCCGGAAAATATCTACAATTCTGAGCGCCTCAGCCCGATCCGCATCCTTCGTATGCACTTTGATGATCGCCGTCTCTCGTGAAACAAACTCCGTTTCGTTCAAGTCTACGACCTTAATGACATCGATGAGCTTGTTCAGCTGTTTCACGATCTGCTCGATGATCCGCTCATCACCCGACGTCACAATCGTCATCTGGGACATGGATGGATCAAGCGTCGGGGCAACTGACAGGCTCTCGATATTGAACCCACGGCCGCTGAATAATCCTGCAACCCGTGACAAGACCCCAAATTTATTTTCAACTGTTACTGAAATAATATGTTCCATGCAACGCTTTCAGCTGATAGTCGTTCGCTGACGGTTTCCCTATGCCGTGAGGACCGTATCTTTATCCTCCGGCGTCACCTTTCCCGCACCAACCTGCTTCTTCTTCAACTCCGGTGGATCTTCCAGGAGCATCTCGTGGTTGCAGCCTCCAGCCGGGATCATCGGATAACAATTCTCATAGGGATAAGTCGGCACATCCACGATGACGGGTTTATCGGTCGCCATCGCTTCTTTCAGAACGGCATCGAGATCACCGACTTTCTTGACCCTCAATCCCACTGCTCCATAGGCATCGGCAAGCTTGACAAAATCCGGCGTCGTGTCTAAATAACTCGAGGCGTAGCGCCCTTCGTAAAATAGGTCCTGCCATTGGCGGACCATGCCGTGAAATCCATTGTTGAGGATAATAATCTTCACCGGCAACTTGCTCACCACAGCCGTAGCCATTTCCTGCATGTTCATCTGAATGCTGCCGTCTCCCGCAATGCACAGGACCAGGCGATCCCGGAACGCTGCCTGCGCCCCCATTGCAGCGGGGAATCCGAACCCCATCGTGCCAAGTCCGCCTGACGTCAGCCATCGATTCGGCTTCGCCAACTTGAAGTATTGTGCCGCCCACATTTGGTGCTGTCCGACGTCCGTCGAGACGATCGGATCCCGATCCCTGGTCAGTTCATACAGCCGCTTGACCACCTGCTGCGGCTTGATCGGTCCATCCTTCTCTTGGTGATACGTCAAGGGATGGGCCTGCTGCCATTCCTGAATTTGATCCCACCAGGGCTTGCGAAGCTCTTTCTGCTCCCCATTGACCGTTGCGCGCAAGATCTGATTGAACTCACGAAGCACAGTCTTACAGTCGCCCACAATCGGAATATCGACATTGATGTTTTTCCGAATAGAGGTCGGGTCAATATCGACATGAATCACTTTTGCATAGGGACAGAACTCCGACACCTTCCCCGTCACCCGATCATCAAACCGTGCGCCGATGGCAATCACCAGATCGGAATAATGCATGGCCATGTTCGCCTGATAGGTCCCGTGCATCCCAAGCATCCCGAGGGATAACGGATGCTCTCCTGGAAACGCGCCAAGCCCCATCAACGTCATGTCCACCGGGATCTGCGTCATCTCAGCTAGCTCAAGCAATTCCTGTGAGGCACTCGAAAAAATTACGCCACCGCCGACATACAGAATGGGCTTCTTGGCCTTCATGATCGCTTCGGCTGCCTGTTTGATCTGCCATTTATTTCCCTCGTAGGTCGGGTTGTACCCTCGAATCGAGACCGAATTCGGATAGGTGAATTCCGCTTTAGCCATCGAGACATCTTTCGGGATATCCACCAAGACCGGGCCCGGACGACCGGTCGTCGCAATATAAAACGCCTCTTTGATCGTGGCCGCCAAGTCGTTCACGTCCTTGACCAGAAAATTGTACTTTGTGCAGGGTCGGCTCAACCCGATGTTGTCGGCCTCCTGAAAGGCATCGTTCCCGATCAAACTCGTCGGGACTTGACCGCTGAAACAGACCATGGGAACGGAATCCATATAAGCATCGGCTAATGCCGTAATGACGTTGGTCATACCCGGGCCCGAGGTGACCAGGCATACGCCGGCCTTTCCAGTCGCCTTCGCATAGCCCTCCGCCATATGGCCCGCGCCCTGCTCATGGCGTGTCAGGATTACTTCAACATCTTTCTGCTGGTAGAGTGTATCGAAAATCTTCAGGACGACTCCGCCGGGAAGCGCAAAGACAGTTTTGACTCCTTCCCGCTTCAGGCATTCGATGAAGATTTCAGCACCGGTGAGTTTCATAATAACCCTCCCTACGACTGCATGATACGATCTGCCGTAAATAATCAGATATCAAAAAGACACGTCCGGCGGAGGACGCATCATCATGCAGAAATATCTTTAAAATCAAGGGGAAAGATTCGAGATCCTAGCACCCCCATCAAGACCCGTCAATACAGCGCCACGTGAATCACCGAGAGTACTGGCCACGAGGCGTTTGAGAAGAAGCGTGGGCGGAAGACCTATAAGCCGGATTCTGTCCCGCAAAGAAGTTGCCCTCTTTGCTTGGATGATCATTTCTCTGGGATTCGAGTTACCTCGAACCTCAAGCGACCTACCCGAAGACCTCGACCGGGCCAGCCGGCGTACAACGGTCCGTGAGGAGCGCTGCACATGTCTTCCTATTTGGCCTTGCACCAGGCGACGCTTACCGTGCCGGTGATGTCGCCACCCCCGCGGTGGGCTCTTACCCCACCGTTTCACCCTTACCTGAGCCGCAGCGACCAGATGGGATCCCGTCGCGTTGGCCATCGGCGGTTTGTTTTCTGTGGTGCTGGTGTCGGATTGCTCCGCCTGGGAGTTACCCAGCGCCCTGCCCATGGAGTCCGGACTTTCCTCTCAATGCCGAGGCACCGAGCGACCATCCAGTCTTCCACCCACGCCTGCTCAGTATAAAGGACCAGGATCGGTCGCGACAAGCAGACCGCCCAGGTGTATTCGACGAAGGTCGATTAGGATAGGACGAGAATCGTTATCGTCCACCAACGTCCGGTAACGGAGCCGCCGGTACTGGTGTCCGTTTCTGATAAATAGCCATGGCCTCCGGCATCCACTCCTTCAATTGATCAATGCGGGTATCATGACTGGGATGGGTGGAGAGAAATTCAGATTGTCCCCCACCGCCCGATGCTTGCCCCATTCGTTCCCAGAGCGCGACAGATTCGCGCGGATCATACCCAGCATCGGCCGCGAGGAGGAGCCCCACATAATCGGCCTCTGACTCATGCTTCCGACTGAATGGCAGCAGCACCCCAACCTGCGCTCCTGCACCCAGGGCAGCCATCGTCGCCTGACCCAGCATCGGATTCCCGCCACTGAGACCAATCGCAGCCCCTGCAACCTGTAACACCGTGTTTGTGAGTTGTCCCTGACTCATCCGCTCCGCACCGTGGCGAGCCAAGGCATGCACGACCTCATGTCCCATCACCGCTGCCAACCCGGACTCAGTTTTGGCCATTGGGAAAATGCCGGTGTAGACCGCCATCTTGCCCCCAGGCAATGCAAAGGCGTTGGCCGTCTTATCATCCTTGATGACCGTGACTTCCCACTGAAACTGCTTGGCCATCTCGGCATACTTCGACCGTTTCGCGGCCTCGACAATCCGAGCCGCGACTCGCTTCACCGGTTCGACCTCAAGAGGATCTTGCGACGGTCTCATCTTCGGGTCGTTCTTGACCTGATCGAACGCCTGAGCTCCCATTTGCACTTCTTGACCAATCGACGTCATGAGTAACTGCTTCCGACCGGTATAAGGATTGGTCTCGCATCCCACCAAGGTTACTCCTCCGGCCAGAAGACAGACCATCGTTGTTACGCGCATGAGTTGTGGGGTACGCATCGTCAACCTCCAGCCAAACGGAACGGTTTCTGGATCCATCATGGTTCATTGACCAACGAACAAGTGATTGAGTAGATTACCGTGCCCCTAAGAAAACTTTCTAGAGGGGCGCGGACCATCTCATGACTCCACAACCATCTCGCACGATTGAACGTATCGGCATCGACGAATCCGGAAAGGGCGACTATTTCGGCCCCCTCGTCATCGCGGCCGTGTTCGTCGACGCCACGACACAAGGGGAACTCAGGCTCATGCAGGTCCGGGATAGCAAGAAGATTTCGGACGGGCGGATTCTTGAGATGGCTCCCGACATCAAGACCATCTGTCCTCATAGTGTCATCGCGATCGGGCCGCAGAAGTACAACGAACTCTATGAAAAAATCCGCAACTTGAATCGCCTCCTGGCCTGGGGTCACGCCAAAGCACTTGAAACCTTGCTCGAACGAGTGACATGCGAACGGGCGATTTCCGATCAGTTCGGCAACGAGCGATTGATTCTGAATGTGCTGCAGGAAAAGGGGCGAAAGATCATGCTGGAACAGCGGACGAAAGCGGAATCGGATCTGGCTGTCGCCGCCGCGTCAATTCTAGCCCGTGCCGAATTTCTCTTGCGTTTAAAGCGACTCTCCAGCGAAGTCGGCACCACGCTCCCCAAAGGTGCCTCCCCAGCCGTCGAGCTCGCCGCCAAGATGGTCATCAAAAAACACGGACAGGAACGGCTTGGCTCAGTGGCAAAACTGCATTTCAAAACGACGAAGGCCGTGATGGCGGGACTGGCTTAAGCCGATTGACCATTCTTTGTGCGATCGAAGTGAACGAATCTCATCGTTTTTCTGGCTACAGGATCAGTCGAAATCTAGCCTGCCTCTACTATACAGTCTAAATGTACGATCCTAATTCTTAAGGCATTTCCAACCGTGGCGGTTTCACCAACCGCGTTTGTCGGCTGAGTGTGGGAATGCATCGGCTCCAACCTTGGCATTGAATTCTTCTTGGCTGCAATCATGTTCTCCTGCCTATAGTCCTTGCCACTCACCATTGACCAGAATGGGGAGGCCAGTGATACTCGATTGCAAGATGCGACCCCAGATTGCACTTTGCATACTGCTACAACGCTTGTTCAGCCACGCGAGTCCATGGAATTTCACGGTGACGCTTGAGAAACGTGTCCAGTTCGGCTGGAACATCAATAACGACCTTTGATCGTTCTCCGCTGCTAGGTTTACGGTTCATCGGCATGCGCCTTGGTGAATGCTGAAATCGGAGGTATTGTGATGCCAATTTTAACACAGCATCCATCAAGTTAAATTGAACGACACTGTCCTTCTCCCACCGGTTATCGACCACATGCGATTGCTGGTTTCTGTGGATGAAAACTGCACAGCGAGCCGGCAAACAGGCCCGCCACACACCGCGAAATGTTTGATTGCAAGACCCGACCCCATATTCTACTTGGACCCAGGATTCTACTGGGAAATGAACGGTTGATTCTCAATGTGCTGCAGGAAAAGGGGCAAAAGATCGTGCTGGAACAGCGACGAAAGCGGAATCGGACTTGGCCGTGGCCGCCGCTGAATTTTTGCTTCGATTGAAACGCCTCTCCAGCGAAGTCGGCACCACCCTGCCCAAAGGCGCCTCGCCAGCTGTCGAGTTCGCCGCCAAGATGATCATCGAAAAACACGGACGGGAACGGTTGGCCTCAGTGGCCAAACTGCATTTCAAAACCATTCAATCCATATTGGCTGGACTGATCTGATTCTCCGCTGACATTCCTCATACTTTAATTAAACACAATGGTCAGGGACTGACAGACTCCCGGGCGACTTCTTACGCTTCTCGTTGCCGATGGCTTACTTCCATGTAGGCGATGGAGGGGGCACTGTGTCATTCCTCTTCAACTTTTGCAAGAGACTCTCAGGAGCCGAGCGACCCGACCGGTTGAGTTCTGGACTCTGGTTGGCGCACGGTGTGATGACCGACCAATTGTACGATCTCTTCGGCCAGAGCATCTGCAATCATACGATTTCCTCGAGAGCTCAGATGCACCCAGCTCAGCAAGACATCCCTGTCCCGATCAAGCACTTTCTGGATGTTTACAAACGGCACCATATTGGTGGACGCCCACTGCTCGAGGTCGGCCATGAGCGTGCTATGGGTGAGAAGGTGTAGCTCTCTGGCCTTAATCGCACCTTCTTTTTCCAACTTAGCTTTTACCATTTGAACTTCTTGAGCATACGTCACGCCCTTCATATCTGCTTCTTTAACCATGTGAGACTTCGCCTGCTGCTTGAGCGCCACAAACATAATTCCACGTTGCTGACATTCACGATACAGCTTGTCGATATTCCCGATGAAATGTTCACTCGTGCTAGTCATGTGCCGTTCAACCTGTCCGCGGTTGAACGTTGGCTCGGCAATCATGTTCTGTCGAATGCTGTCGATGAACGCGACTATGACGAGGTGGTCACGCACCACCCCATAAGCACCTCTCAGTAGTCCGGGCTGCGACTGTTTCTGTTCCTCGACGGTTTTCCTCCTCTCGGCCTCATTTCGGCTAGGGTTTCCTCTGGCTGCATCGTTGACCCCCTCGTAAAAGGTGACCACATCCGGGTGCAACGGAATCGCCTCTACATAGAAGAGGTTAAGTATTTCATCTGAATGGAGGTGTGGAATACCGAGATTGATCACTTCAAATCTCCCAGTTGCCCCTGCGCCCTTGTTGAGTTTCTGTTCGAGATAGTAGGGATAGGTTTCATTATCGCGGTCATAGTAGCCGAACGTGGAAGAAGACCCAAGCGTGACGATGCGTGTGACACCAGGCTTCTTGGCTTCGGTGATTTCTCCACCGCGGAACCCACGCGAATTGATGGAAACCTTAAAAGATTCGTTCGTGATTGGGTCGTGGTCGACCTTCAATTCATTTGCAAAAAACTTTGTGTATCCCGGTTGAACACTCCCGTGCTGCATGACCGTGTGATTATTCGCCACGGCAGGAACGTTCTGTCGGTAGAAGCGCGTGCCGTAGTAGAGCACGCTGGGCCCCACCCGAAATGCGAGCACAGCCCGGAAGCCGACCTCCAGCACCAGAAGACTGACAAGCCCCATCACTAGATAAAAACCAACCTGCTTGATGCCTGAAAATTGCGCACATGCCGATTCTCTTCCCATGGTTAAATACCCAATCGGTCGCTGTGAATCATCAGAACAATCTGAAGCCCAAATTCCTATTCGTCCGCCGCAAGTACATTACTCGCCTCACAAGATCACTCTGCTCACTCAGGAGCATATCCGTTGCGATTCTTCTTACATACGACTCGTTACTAACGTGGAGGGAGAGGCCATAGCAAGGTAGCGCGCGATGTTGTAACTCTGTGTTCCGCCACCACACGATGCCCCTCCGCATTGACAACCCGGTAGTACTGTAAGGCTAATGAGACTTCAAATTCGAACTGCCGTCAATAATACTTACGTAGGGTCAGGCTCTTCGACACCTAACTGATCGAACATGAATAGGGAGGCCACATCAACCGCTCACATATCTTCCCACTGTTGGTGTCTTGCCTGCCTCGAACTAAACTCCACATACCTGAAACGATCTCGATACCCATAAACAGGTGGTGGCAGTGCAGATGGCAGTATGAAACCTACCCCTATACCAGGATGGTCAAAGCAATCATTTTCCCAGCCGATGGAGACTCGAAGCGGCTGTTATCTCTAGCAAATACGGGCAGCTTGGGAAGTGAAGGGGGTTCGACTAACTATATTAAACTAGGGAAGGTCTGATTTATTCCTCTCTCGTAATGTGCTCCGGGTAGCGCAGCACTGAACGGGAGGCGCATCTCATCCACCAGCAGACATTGGCCGACGTCACGTTTGAACAGTATCGCAAGGCCACCCGCCGCGAACAGTTCCTTGGCGAGATGAGAGGAGGCTCCGGAAAGTCGGACAGTATGCTAAGTGGTAGCCTGGCTTCACCCACCCCACCGAATGGTGGCAGACGAGAGGAGGGAGGCGATGAAGAGAACGGGACGCAATCATGGAGCGACCTTCAAGGCGCAGGTCGCCTTGGCCGCAGTCAAAGGCGAGAAGACGCTGGCCGAGTTGGCCGAGCAATTCAGTGTCCACCCCACCCAGATCACCGAATGGAAACAACAATTGCTGGCGCGAGCGGCGGATGTGTTTGGCGGGACCAAGCCGACAGCGGACACGCCGGATCTCAAGACCCTCCACGCCAAGATTGGCCAACTGGCCCTGGAGAATGATTTTTTAGCCGGGGCGATCACCAAGGCGGGCTTGCGGAGCGCACAGCCATGATCGATCGTACCCATCCATTGCCGGTGCGGCGGCAATGCCAGCTGCTGAAACTGGCCCGATCGACCGCCTACTACCAGCCGACGCCGGTCTCAGAGACGGCGCTTACGCTGATGCGACGGATCGACGCGCTGCATCTGGTCCATCCGTTTGCCGGTGCTCGGATGCTGCGCGATCTCTTGCGGCAAGAGGGCCACGCCATCGGGCGGCGGCATGTGGCGACACTGATGCGCCGCATGGGTATTGAGGCCCTGTATCGGAAGCCGTCTCTCAGCCGTCGGCATCCGGCCCATCAGGTCTACCCCTATCTCTTGCGCGACCTGAAGATCTCGCGACCCAATCATGTCTGGGCCGCCGATATTACCTATATCCCGATGGCGCGAGGCTTTGTGTATTTGTTTGCGGTCCTCGACTGGGCCAGTCGCCGGGTGTTGGCGTGGCGGCTCTCCAACACGCTCACCACGGATTTCTGTCTGGACGCAGTGCAGGACGCCCTGGCCCACTATGGCCTGCCGGAGATCTTCAATACCGATCAAGGCTGCCAGTTCACCAGCCAGGAGTTCACGGGACTCCTGACGCATCACGGCATCCAGATCAGCATGGACGGGAAAGGGTGCTGGCGAGACAACGTATTCGTGGAACGACTCTGGAAAAGTATCAAATACGAGGAGGTGTATTTGCACGCCTACGAGACCGTCGGGGCTGCGCACCAGGGCTTGGAGCGCTACCTGACGTTCTACAACCAGACCAGACCGCATCAGGCGCTTGACGGCCAGACGCCAGACCAGGTGTACTCTGACCATCTGACGACACGGCTCACGGCCGCGTCGTCAGCAACCCGCCAGGCACCACTTAAGGAATGGCCTAGGCTGTCCAACCAACCGGAGCCACCTCTATGAACCGCGTCGTGCCCTGGACGGAATTAGTCGCCACGATCGAGCCGGTGTATCCCAAGGGCGAAGGTCCCGGGCGTCCACCGGTGGGGAGCGAGCGCATGCTGCGGCTGCATTGCCTGCAACAGTGGTTCAACCTATCGGATCCGGCGGTGGACGAAGCGCTGTACGACTCGCGCGCCATGCGGCAGTTTGTGGGGATTGATCTGGGTCGCGAGCCAGTACCCGACGAGACGACGATCTGTAAATTTCGGCATCTGCTGGAAGCCCATCAGTTGGGCGCGCAGCGCTTTGCAAAAATCCGAGAGTATACGGCGACGCAGGGCCTGCAAGTCAGTCGAGGGACCATCGTGGATGCGACGATCATCAGTGCCCCTAGTTCGACGAAGAATCGGCAGAAGAAGCGGGATCCGGAGATGCATCAGACGAAGAAGAGCAATCAGTGGCACTTTGGCATGAAGGCGCATGTGGGCGTGGACAGCCGGACGAAGCTGATGCATTCCGTAGCAGCGACTGCCGCCAATGTGCATGATAGTCAGGTGTTGCCCAAGCTGCTGCATGGGCAAGAGACGCGGGTGTGGGGTGACTCGGCCTACAGTGGGCAGCGGGGCGTGATTCGACAGCACGCACCCAAGGCCAAGAGTTTCGTGCAGACCAAAGCGCATCGGCATCGGCCACTGCGTGAGGAGGCGCGGGCTCGGAACCGCACGAAATCAAAAGTGTGGGTGAAAGTCGAACATGCCTTCTTGGTCATCAAGCGGATCTTCGGGTGGGCGAAAGTCCGGTACCGCGGGCTGGCAAAGAATACGCACTGGCTGTATATCAGCTGCGGGTTAGCGAATCTTCATGTCGCGCGGAGGCGGCTCATGGCAGGGGCGTAGAGAACGTGGGGCCAGAGGCCAGGCACGGGCCATCAGACGGTGGCCTCCCCTATGAACAGGCCTGCGAATTAGCGGATGCCCACCGAATTTGACCTGAGAATCACTCGAGAAACAGCTTTTCGAATGAAGCTGTGAATTAATCAAACCTTCCCTAGATATTCATGGATCAGATTAGATCCAGGAGCTGTCTTCACGATTTGGCTATGCCCAGGGTCTGAGTGCGCGGCTGGAGAGGGAGTACCCGTTAAACCGACTCCCCCACTTCCAGATCAGATTTTTTCGCTTCACTCAGGGCGGACGGCTTTTCCGTGACCGGCTCTCCCTCCCAATACAGCATTCGCCGGCAGTAGGGGCAGATCTGTAGATCATCGGAGCGTTTGACTTGTGCAATCAGCTGAGGCGGGATCTGGAGACGACACCCCGCGCACATCCCATCGCGCACCGCCGCCAGCGGTTGATCTTTCCGCGAGGCCTTAACCTGGTTATACCGATCGAGCAGACTCTTCTCAATCCGCCCGGCAGCCTCTCGATGGCGGAGTTCGAGTTGAGCCAGCTCTGTCGCCAGCTCCTTATCCCGTGCGTCCAGTCCCTGCTTCTCCCCGGTAAATACTTTCTCCAACGTGGTCTTTTTCTCCTGAAGCTCTTTGATGGTCTTCTGAAGTTGATCGACCTTGTCCATTGCCAAGAGAATTCTCTCTTCAAAATCTCCCCGCTTCTTATTCGCCAACTCGACTTCGAATAAATGCGCCTGATACTCCTTATTGGTCTTCAGACTCGCCGCATGCGATTTCATCTTCTCGGTGTGCGCTTCATGAGCTTCGAGATCCTTTTCGTGAGCACGCCGTTCCTTGATGGCAGCCTCACTGGCGGCTTTCGTGTCATTCAGGAGCTGAGTTGCTTCTCGAAGAGGTGCTTCCGCAGTGTTTAGACGTTCGGGGATTTTTCGGCGGATCTCATTGATCTCCGTGATCCGAAGATCGAGTTTTTGCAAGTCAATGAGCGGGGACAGCTTTTGGTTCAACGTATCCTTTCCAGCAATGCTGATGCACCGACATGGGTCAGACACCGGTCCTGACTGGTGGGCCCACTAGGACTTGAACCTAGGACCAGCTGATTATGAGTCAGCCGCTCTAACCACCTGAGCTATGGGCCCGATCGGAACGGTTCGGACTCAGGCTGATGTCTTGTTGGGCTAATCATTCCTCACGGCTTCCGTCAGCCTCAGCCTCAACAGGTGTCGCCACCCCAACCGTGATTTTAGGCCGCCGCTCCTAGCAGAGTCAATTCACGCTGCCGTATCACGCTGAAAGCTATACGCTCTCGACAAAACTCCTCAGCTTTTTACTGCGGCTCGGATGTCGCAATTTCCTCAGGGCCTTGGCTTCGATTTGCCTGATGCGCTCGCGCGTCACTTCGAAGTCTTGTCCCACTTCTTCCAGGGTATGGTCCGTCGCCTCTCCAATGCCGAACCGCTTACGCAGCACCTTCTCCTCGCGAGGCGTCAAGGTCTCCAAGGCACTGTTGATCTGCCGCTGCAAGTCGTAGCGAATGGCCGCTTCCAGCGGAGACACGGCCTTCTTGTCTTCGATAAAATCGCCCAGATGGCTGTCTTCCTCTTCACCGATCGGCGTTTCGAGCGAGATGGGCTCGCGGGCAATCTTCAGAATCTTCCGAACCTTGTCCAACGGGAGGTCCATACGCTCGGCAATCTCTTCGGGAAGCGGCTCACGACCCAGCTTCTGCACAAGATGCCTGGAGGTTCGAATGAGCTTATTGATTGTTTCGATCATGTGAACCGGGATCCGGATCGTTCGTGCTTGATCCGCAATCGCTCGGGTAATCGCCTGCCGAATCCACCACGTGGCATAGGTACTGAACTTGTACCCACGCTTGTACTCGAATTTGTCCACCGCCTTCATCAGCCCGATGTTGCCTTCCTGAATTAAATCGAGGAACTGCAGACCGCGGTTCGTGTATTTCTTGGCGATGCTGACCACAAGCCGTAAGTTTGCCTCGACCAGCTCAGCCTTCCCTCGCTTGACCTTTTCTTCGGCAATATCCAGATGCTTGACGGCATCCTTGATCTCTTCAGCCGGAACCAGTGCCTCTTCCGTTTCCAACTGGCGAATCTTCGCTTTGGCGTTTTGGTAGACCTTTCGAATCTCCACGAGCGCTTCTTCTGACACTCCGGTCTTCCGCTTGACCGCCAAGAAGTCCGGCCGACTCCGGCACATCTTCCTCAGCAGTTCGGCACCTGCCTCTCCTCCCACACCGATCCGCCGTTGGCAGCTGATCGCTTCCCGTTCGGCAACCCGGATCTGCACCGCCAGATCGCGGACACGCTGTACCATTCGATCTTTCAGCACACCATGGAGGTTGACGGATTCAATTTTGTCCACCACTTGCTGACGAATCGCTTCGAACTGTTTCTTGAACTTCTTCTGCTTGACCGGATCACTGCCGAGATGCTTGCCTTTTTCGGCCAATGCCTTCAGCACAAGCGAAACTTTCCGCACGGCATTGAGCGACTCGAGGGTCTTGACCCGCAACTCCTCGTAATCCCGTTCCACCGGTGGCTGGTCTTCTTCAAACTCCTCTTCGGTCTCCTGGATCGGCACAATCTCACGCACGTCGATCTTGGCGTTCTTGAGCTGATCCCGAAGAGCCAGGACAAATTCGATCGTCATCGGCATACCGTAGATCACCGACGCGATATCTTTTTTCCCCTCTTCAATCCGTTTGGCGATTTCGATCTCGCCTTCGCGGCTGAGGAGAGCCACACTCCCCATTTCCTTGAGATAGAGCCGCACGGGATCGTCGGTGCGGCTGAGCGCGCCAGGCGTCAGGTCGATCGCCTTTTCGTTTTCCTCCTCGGCTTCCGACTCAGCGTCTTCCACCTCTTCGCCAGCCTCACCTTCAGATCGCTTCTGAGGCCGATCCCCATCGCTTGCCTCAATGATTTCGATATCCATTTCACCGAACATCGCCATGATGCTACCAAACTGATCCGATGACACGACTTCAGCAGGCAAGGTGCTATTGAGCTCGTCATACGTCAGAAAGCCTTTTTCCTTCCCGATCGTAATCAGCTTCTTCACCTCACCGAGCAACTCTTGTTTCGACATGACTACTCCTTCACCAATGAAACCACACCGGCGGTCGGCGTGCCGGCTTTCCGCATCCGTACCTCGTTGATCTGCATATTCAGCATGCCTGCATCGTCCACACGGCCTTCGCGCTCAGCCGTTTTCAGCTTGGCAATCAGCTCTCTCAGAACCTGCTCCGATCGCTTTCGGTCCAGACAATCCAAACAGGCTATAATGTGCGCCGGCGCGTCGTCGAAATGATCGTCACGAAGCGACAACTCCGTCGCCAGGGAACCACACGCAGGGTCGTCCACTGACTCATCCAGCAGCGACTGGACCTGAATGCGTCCATCCCGATCCAGATGGGTCAGAGCGAGCTCCGCAAGCTTGCGACAGGCTTCGACCGAAAACTTCTCAGGCTGCAGTCGCCGCACATCGGCTGGGGACAGCTTGCCCCGCAACATGAGGAGGATTAAGTCTCGTTCCTCGGGGATTCCCTTGAAGAGGGAGTCCCCCGACTTTCCGACAGCGGCTGGTCGAAGTGTTCCCGGACCTGGCTTTTGTTGAGCAATGAGTGCAGGGTACCGCTCGATCAACCGTGATTGATTGATGCCCAGACGTTCCGCGACGAGCTTGAGACGCTCTTCCCGCTCAATCGGATGCTCGCTCTTCTGCAAAATACGCAGCACTTCATCCACACTTCGAATCCGTCCTTCGATCGTACTTGCCTCTGTGGCCTTCAAACTATATTCCAAGGCAAAGTCCAACAGGCTAGGCGCTTGCTCTTCCAGACGTACAAACGATTCGGGCCCGTGTTTCCGCACATAGGTGTCGGGATCGTCTCCAGACGGTAGCGTCACCACTTTGACGCCCAACCCGCTGTTCACAAACAAGTCCAACCCTCTCAACGCCGCTCGGACGCCGGCCGCATCAGGATCGAAGAGCAATACGACCTTCGAGGCAAACCGCCGGAGGACTTGGATATGTTCAGGCGTCAGGGCAGTACCCAAGGTGGCCACCGTATGCGTCAACCCAGCCTGATGAAGCGCAATCGCATCGAAATATCCTTCGACCACAATGGCCGTCTTCGTCCGGGTAATCGCTTCCCTGGCGTGATCGAGCGCAAACAGCGTTTGCCCTTTCTTGAAAAGCGGCGTATCGGGAGAGTTCAGATATTTGGGCGTCCCCTCGCCCAGCACGCGGCCGCCGAACCCCACCACACGTTTCCGCAAATCCATGATCGTGAACATGACACGGCCGCGGAACCGATCGTAGAACCCCGTCTTGTCGGTTCGGGCGATCACAAGACCCGCCGACGCAATCTCGCTTTGCGAAAACTCTTTCCTGGCAAGACCCCTCAACAACCCATCCCATTCGACCGATGCCACTCCGATTCCGAACTGATCGATCGTACAAGGAAGAAGCTCCCGGCTCGTCAAATACTCGCGAGCTACAAGGCCCGCCCGTTCATCACGTAGGTTCTGTTGAAACCAGGCGGCTGCCGCTTCATTGATCCGCTCAACGGTCTGAGCCAGCTCGGCTAGTTGCCCAGAACGAGGCGTCGCCTCCTCAATCTCAATCCCGACCGTTCGTCCGAGATCACGCACCACTTCCGGAAATGTTCCTCCGGTGACCCGAGTCAAAAACGTGAAGACATTCCCCCCAGCCCCGCAGCCGAAACAGTGGAAAATTTGTCGGGACGGGCTGACCGTGAACGACGGAGTCTTTTCAAGATGAAAGGGACATAAGCCCTTGAGGTTCTGTCCAGCCTTGCTCAAGGACACGTGTCGGCTGACAATGTCGACGATGTCAAGACGGTCCCTGATCAAGTGAAGGGTCTCGTCTGAAATCAAGCTTCGGCCCACCAGAGTCGTAGCTCCTACCTTCCCGTCGAACACGACCGGACGAGTCGGTTTTTAAGCAAAAGGAATAATTGACCGTTCAGATTAACAGACGGGTGGAAAACCTGTCAATTCAGCGAATTCCCTCACCCTGGAGGCCACGCCATAGGCCGCCCACCCATCACATGGAAATGGAGATGGAAGACGGTTTGTCCGGCATCGCGACCGGTATTCGTCACCAACCGATAGCCGGACTCCCGCAGCCCTTTCAGCGCGGCGACCTTCGTACAACTCAGGAGCAACTGCGACAGCAACGACTCATCCCCCACCCCTACATCTTGAACGGCCGAAACATGCCGCTTGGGTATCACCAACGTATGGACGGGCGCCTGGGGGTTGATATCATCAAACGCCACCGTGTGCTCATCCTCTTGGACCAGCTTCACTGGAATCTTCTTTTCCACAATCTTGCAAAAGAGACACTCACTCATGGCGCACCTTTCACGTATCTCGTAGGCCGGACTTGCCGAACCGCTTTCCCAATTCGTGAAAAACCTCCTGAAGACTGATCTCGTGATATCCGAGCACCATGAGGGTATGAAAGAGCAGATCAGCTACTTCGTACACGATCTCTTCTTTCGTGCCACCTTTGGACGCCAACAGGACTTCTCCGGCCTCCTCCGCCACCTTCTTCAGAATCTTGTCATGCCCCCCCTCAAACAGCTTCGAGGTATAGGAACCAGCCTGAGGATTGGTGCGGCGCTCCTGAATCGTCCTGAGAACACCCTCAAGGATTCCACCCTGTGCATCTTGCGCATTGCGCTGAACAAGGGGGCCTTGTTCAGCTAGACTAGAAAAAAAACAGGCTCGCTCGCCTGTATGACAAGTCGGTCCGACTGGTTGCGCCTTCACCAGAATAGTATCTCGATCACAATCAACAAAGAGTTCCTTCACGTGCAGCGTATGACCGGAGGTTTCGCCTTTTTCCCAGAGCTTGTTTCGAGACCGACTCCAAAAGTGCACTCTCCTTGTGGCCACCGTCTTCGCGACGGCCTCTTGGTTCATGTACCCGAGCATCAACACCGTCCCATCAAGCCAATCCTGAATAACGACAGGAAGCAGGCCGTGCCCATCGAATTTCAACTGATCTGCCGATCCTTGACTCATCGTGTCATGCCACTCGAGAAAGACTATCTGATCGAACAGGGACGCCACGTTCCTGTAAATATGCTTTCGCTTGGGAGATCGTATAGGTTCGAAAATGAAAAATCGAAGCGGCCAAGACCGCGTCCGCCTTCCCCTTCACGAATCCCTGGTAGAGGTGATCAAGGGTGCCAACTCCGCCCGAAGCGATCACGGGAATCGATACAGCTCCAGACACTGCCGCCGTCAGGTCCAGATCATACCCGGTTTGCCGGCCATCCTGATCCATGCTGGTCAATAAGAGCTCTCCGGCACCGTACTGTCCCATCCGCATTGCCCACTCCACCACATCAAATCCCGTCGCTTGGCGCCCGCCGTGCGTGAAAACCTCCCAGCGACCATCTGTTACGCGTTTGGCATCAATGGCCACAACGATGCATTGCGTCCCAAACCGCTGAGCAGCCTCTTGCACGAACTCAGGCCGTCGAACTGCCGCAGTATTGATGCTCACCTTGTCTGCCCCGGCATTCAACAAGGCCCGAATGTCGTCGAGCGTGCCCACGCCCCCACCGACTGTCACCGGCATAAATACCCGAGCAGCCGTCCGCTCCACGACATCAATGATTGTCTTTCGGTTTTCATGCGAGGCCGTAATATCAAGAAAGCAGAGCTCGTCCGCTCCTTCGTGATCATACCCTACCGCTGCTTCAACCGGGTCTCCGGCATCGCGGAGATTCACAAAGCTGACGCCCTTGACCACGCGGCCCTCTTTAACGTCCAGACAGGGAATGATGCGCTTGGTCAACATAGTGATACTGGCGTGAGAGGAGAGCCTTGTTCTGCCCCTAAACCTTAACCCTTCACCCCCTACTCCTTACCAAGAGCCGCCACTGCGGCCATGAGATCAAGTTTCCCATCATAAAGAGCTTTCCCCACGATCGCCCCCTCGATTTTAGGGCCGAGTGATCGCACGGCTTGCAGATCTTCTAGACGAGTGATCCCTCCCGAGGCAATCACCGGAAACGAAGAGTATTCGACGACTTCTTTCAATGCAGGAATATTCGGCCCGTTCAGCATGCCATCACGCGCGATATCCGTATAGACCACGGCGGCAATCGCGCAGCCTGACAGTTCCTTCAACAAATCGATCGCGTTCACCTCAGATACCGTTGTCCAACCCTTTACAGCGATTCGACCGTCACGTGCATCAAGCCCAAGTACGATCCGCTGCGGAAACTCCTGGCAGGCCTGATCAAGTAGCGCCCGGTTCGTGAGCGCTGCCGTGCCGAGCACAACGCGTGACACCCCCGCATTGAGATAGCGGCGGACCGTATCAATGGTCCTGATCCCGCCGCCGACCTGAACTTTGACGCGAACCGCTTTCATGACGGACTCGATGTGGGGCAGATTCTTGGGCTCCCCATCGACCGCGCCGTTTAAATCCACGACGTGAATCAGACCGGCTCCCTGTTGTTGCCACCTACTGGCAACCTCCTTGACATCGTCAGAATAGACCGTTTCGTCAGCCATATCGCCTTGACGTAACCGCACACAACGCCCATCTTTCAAATCAATGGCAGGAATAACCAGCACCCTACTTGCCCTCCCTCACACCGAACGGGAAGTCGCTTAAGACCTCATCAACCCCATATTCTGCGAGTTCCGCCGCCGTCACAAAAGCCCATCGTTGCAAGAATCCCATAAGATCCTCGGTCATCGGCCTCTGCCGTTCATAATAGCCACCGACCCAGAGCACCTGCCCATCAGCCGCCACCACCTTAGCCTCAAAGCCGACCGTCGCGGGAGGATTCGCTCCCAGTCGACTGCCTACCCGCTCTTGATACACCGACACGAGTCCGATTAATGCCGCATCCGCCTTCAGTCGCTTCGCAACCGCAGCGGCAGCCTTTTCCATCCCCATTTTGGCCAGCTCTCCGTCGGCTGAAGAGGCTCTGACTGCTTCACCGGGAGGCAATAGGAGAAGGCCTTTCCGATCTCGAAGACGCCCCCAGAACAATTCCGTCACCTTCTCCGCTGCATATCCCGGCACCATCATGGTTTTCTTGGGCGGGGGTTGCCCTCCTGGAGGAACGCCCATGGAAATATCGGACCGACGGATACTGTCAGGAGTCGGAAGAAAGAGATCGTCTTGATCATGTGCTTGGGGCGTGGCAATCGACGTAAACGGAAGTAAGGCAATGGACTGAATCCGGTATCGGGGGAGGTCTGGAGCCGATTTCGTCGCGACCTTCGATCCGCTGCATCCTGTCGCAATGGTTGCCAAGGCAACAGCACTGATCACCAGGATCATGCGCGATAGTAGACCGTGCACGATCACTTCCACGCTCCAAAATTCTTGATCAATTGCAGCCCGACCTCCTGGCTCTTTTCTGGGTGGAACTGGCATGCGACCACATTGTCCTTCCAGATACTCGAGGTGAAGGGAATACCGTACGTCGTTGTCGTGGCTGTGATCTGCTTGTCCTGCGGATCCACGAAAAAAGAATGCACGAAATACCAATTGGATCCGTCGACTATACCCTCGAACACCGGACAGGGGCTTTGGATCGCGATCTGATTCCAGCCCATGTGCGGAACCTTGAGCGCCTGGTCCGTTGAGAATGCCCGAACTTTTCCTTGAAACAGGTCCAGACCTTCATGCCTGCCGAACTCTTCGCTTTCCGTAAACAACAGCTGGAACCCCAAACAGATCCCCAAGAACGGTTTCCCCGATCGAATCGCAGCCTTGATAGGCTCGATCAAACCATACTGCTTCAGATTCGCCATGCAATCGCCAAAAGCCCCGACACCTGGCAGAACCACATGGCTGGCATTCTGAATCGAAGCCACCTCGCGCGTGACGATCGCCTGATGTCCCACTGCCTCAAAGGCTTTGGAGACACTCCGAAGATTTCCCATTCCATAATCGATGATGGCGATCATTGCTTTTCCAAGTATGAGAGAGCCGTAACAATACCGCAACCGGGTTTGTCCTGCTACTCCTTAATCGGGAAACAAAAAAGGGGCTGCCGCGACGGCATACCCCCCCTCAAGCTGTCATCTTAGCAATTCGATCTGCCTATAGTAGGCCTTTCGTCGAGAGTACTCTCCCCGCTAGCCGTTCTTCCAGCATCGTCGCCTGATCGAGCGCCTTGGCTAGCGCTTTGAAGATCGCTTCCATGATGTGGTGGGGATTGCGGCCGTACATGAGATTTACGTGCAAGTTCAGGCCTCCGTGGGTCACAAAGGCCTGTAAGAAATCCTCGAACAGACCGAGATCGAACGTCTTGATCTTCCGGTCCGGCAGATTCACGTTGTACACCAGAAATGGCCGGCCGCTCAGATCGACGGTAACCTGGGCCAAGGTTTCATCGAGCGGCGCTGAGGCAAACCCAAACCGCTTGATGCCGGCTTTTTCACCCAGCGCCTGGTGCAGAGCCTTTCCCATCACAATGCCGACATCTTCCACCGTATGATGTTCGTCGATGTCGAGGTCGCCCTTTGCCTGCACAGTCAGGTCGAAAAACCCATGTTTGGCCAGGAGCTCCAGCATGTGGTCAAAGAACCGGATACCGGTGTCAATCTTACCCTGTCCGCTGCCATCCAAAGCCCACTCGACGCGGATATCGGTCTCTTTGGTAGCTCGATGAATGCTCGCCTGTCGTGGGGCAGATCCGTTCTTCTTCATGAAAACCTGCTCTGCGCCGATTTGGCATGGGCGTCGAACCCTTCGATCTGCGCAAGTCGAATCAAAGGATCTTTGACTTTAGCTAATTCTTGTTTCGTGTAATGCACGATGTTGCTCACCTTGACATAATCATTGACGGACAGGGGCGAGAAGAACCGGGCAGTTCCTCCGGTCGGTAAGACGTGATTTGGCCCTGCAACATAATCGGCGACCGACGGTGGCGTATAGCGCCCCAAAAATAGGGCGCCCGCATGGCGGATCTTTTCCAAATAATCGAACGGATTGTCCACCGAGAGTGTCAGGTGTTCGGCAGCAATTTCGTTTGCCACCTCAATGGCTTCATCCATAGTGGTCACGACGAAGGCTACTGAATGACGGGCAATCGATTTCGACGCGATCTTTTCACGTTGAAGCCCTTTCAGCTGACTTTCGATCAGTTTCGACACATCCTTCGCCAATCGCTCCGAGGTCGTCACCAGGAATACCTGCGCGTCTTCATCATGCTCAGCTTCGCAGAGCAGATCCGCCGCCACATGGGCTGGTTTCGCCTCATCATCGGCCACCACCAACAACTCACTGGGGCCGGCCACCATGTCGATCCCAACCGTGCCATAGAGTAATCGCTTGGCAGTGGCCACGTAGATATTTCCCGGTCCGACGATCTTGTCGACCCTCGCGATGGTGTTCGTCCCATAGGCAAGCGCCGCGACTGCTTGAACACCGCCAACGCGATAAATCTCCGTGACTCCCGCAATATCGGCTGCGACCAGCAAATAGGGATTAATCCCGTCCTTATGGGGCGGGGTGACCATCACAATACGTGGGACACCGGCAACCTTGGCTGGAATCGTGCACATCAGCACGGATGATGGATACACGGCCTTGCCCCCAGGGATATACACCCCTACCGCATCGACTGGGCCAACGAGCTGCCCCAAGGTGGCATCCCCATCCTGGTACATCCAGGTCTTGGTCCGTTGCCGCTCATGAAACGACGTAATCCGTTGAGCGGCCAGCCGCAGCGCATCTCCCTCATCCTTTCGGATGTGGAAATAGGCATTCTTGACCTCTTCAGGAGTCACACGCAGTGCGTCCGGCTTCAACGCAACCTTATCGAATTGCTTGGTGTAGCGGAGGATCGCTTTATCTCCTCTCTGCTCAACCCCTTTCAGAATGGCCTGCACGGTTTTTTCAACCACCGCGCCGGTTGCCCGTCCGCGAAGCGCAATTTTTTTTAGGGATGGGAGAAAGCTGCGATCCGCTTGTGTCACGATTTTCATGAGCGAGCCACCTTCCGCTTGCGCGCGCGTATGGCCGATGGGCGACCGTTGCGGGAGAGAGCGCTCTGACTCCGCACCGCTACCCGAAGTTTACGAATCAACTCCATCAGTGGCTTCTGTTTGAGCCGAAAACTCGCCCGATTGACGATGAAACGGGCTGTCGAGTGAGTAATGATCTCAATCTCGGCAAGATCATGGGCTTTGAGTGTGCTGCCGGTTTCGACCAAATCCACGATCCGATCTGCTAGCCCCACTACCGGAGCTAACTCGATAGAGCCATACAACTTGACGATCTCGACCGGGATTCCGCGCGTATTAAAATAGCGCTCGCTGATCCGTGGATACTTCGTCGCGATGCGAATCTTCGACGAGAGGCGATCATGTGCTTCCTCTCCCCGGAGGGCGGCGACGGAGATTCTACACGCTCCGAAGCCTAAATCCAATGGTTCGTATACATCACTTTCCTGCTCCAGCAAGACGTCTTTCCCGACGATTCCGGCGTCCGCTCCCCCATATTCCACATACGTCGGCACATCGCTGGGCCGAACGATGAGAAAGGTCATCTCATTCTCTGGGCTGATAAAGATCAGACGCCTGCTCTCACCTGACAATCCGGGAATGTCATAGCCCGCTCGTCGAAAGAGATCCAGCGCGGACTCCATGAGTTTTCCTTTTGACAGAGCGATCGTCACCATGTGTAAACCCCTAGTGTATCTTCGTCGGCGACTTTTGGCGCTGAACCTCAGCCCCCAGAGCACCTAGCTTTTCTTCAATTCTCTCGTATCCCCGATCAAGATGGTATACACGTTGGACGTGCGTCACTCCCTCTGCCGCCAGCCCAGCGACGATCAACCCGGCACTCGCCCGAAGATCTGACGCCATGACTGGCGCGCCAGTCAGCTGCTTGCGTCCCGCCACCACCAACCGGTTCCCTTCAACGCGGATATTGGCTCCCATCCGCCGCAGTTCCTCGACATGCATGAACCGGCTTTCAAACACCGTTTCAGTCACGACACTCGTGCCTTCGGCGAGACTCAACAGCGCAACCATTTGGGCCTGCATATCGGTGGGAAAGCCTGGGAAGGGCAACGTCCTAATATCAGTGCCTCGCAATCTGTCAGGCATGGTCAGACGCACATAGTCGTTGCCTTCCTGCACGTCGGCCCCCGCCTCACGCAACTTCATCAGCACAGCCTCAAGATGACCTGGACGGCAATGCGTCGCGATGACATCCCCTTGGGTCACAGCTGCTGCCGCCAAGTATGTGCCAGCCTCGATACGATCAGGAATGACTTCATGATCCCCACCATGAAGTTCTCGCACTCCCTCAATCACGATCTCATCGGTTCCCGCTCCTCGAATTCTCGCGCCGCGTTTGACGAGAAATTCGGCCAGGTCCACGATTTCTGGCTCCTTGGCCGCATTTTCTAGCGTCGTCACCCCCTCGGCCAATGTCGCCGCCATCATGAGATTTTCCGTACCGGTGACGGTCGGCGTATCACAGTAGATACGCTCACCTCTCAATCGTTTCGCCCTCGCCGTGATATAGCCGTGCTCAATGGAAATGTCAGCCCCTAATTTTGCCAATCCTGCTAAATGAAGGTTCACTGGCCTGGATCCGATCGCACAGCCCCCGGGAAGGGACACTTTGGCCTCTCCCCAACGGGCAAGCAACGGACCAAGGACCAATACCGACGCCCGCATCGTCTTTACGAGATCATAGGGAGCTTCTGTCGATTCAATGGCATCGACCTGGATGACCGCCCGATTGCCCTCATGGAATACCTTGGCTCCGAGAATCCCTAAGAGCTTTCCCATCGTGAGCACATCAACGACCCTTGGGACATTGGTGATGACGCACTCCCCGCCGCCCAGAATGGTCGAGGCCAAGATCGGAAGAGCGGAATTTTTCGCCCCGCTGATGCGAACGTCCCCGGCGAGTCTCTTGCCGCCGCTGATAAGAATCTCATCCATATCGTGGTCCTAGCCTGCCCGCCGCGCGATCATCACCCGTTCGATACCGGCCTCATCTTTGATGGTCTGAAGTCCTGTATAGCCCCCTGCTTGTTCTGCCGCGCGTCGCACAAGTGGAACTTGCCCCTGACCAAGCTCCATGACGAGCAATCCACCAGGCGCGAGAAATTGCTGTGCATCGTGAAGCAATCGTTCATGAAACTCCGTTCCGCTCTGTCCAGCCACCAATGCCAGCCGCGGTTCAAAATCACGGACCTCTGGCTGCAAGCCTGCCCAGCCCTCTTCGGCAATGTACGGGGGATTAGACACGATCGCATCCACGGCTCCTACTAACTGGCATTCGTGCAAGGGGGACAACAGATCCCCTTCCTTCCAAATAATTTTATCGCTGACTCCGTGTCTCTTCGCATTACTCTTTGCAACCGTCAACGCATCCCCGGAGCAGTCCAGGGCAAAAATTCGCATGCCGCTCAGGATGGTTGCCAAGGTCACCGCCACACATCCAGACCCTGTTCCCACATCAACCACCACCGCACCTTCTGCAAACCTACCCTCCTTGAGAGTCTCCTGGACAAGAAGTTCGGTCTCAGGCCGAGGGATCAAGACCGCCGGGTTCACATCAAAGTCGAGCCCGCAAAACTCCTGTGTCCCCAGAATGTACTGAAGAGGTTCGTGCCCCATCCGCCTCGATACGACTGATTCGGCACGAGCGAGTCCTTCAGCTGACACCGCTTGGTCTCTCCGACTCGCCAACTCGTGATGTTTCATTCCACACGCGAAGGCCAATAACCAGAGTGCTTCTTGAGACGCATTGGTCGATCCAGCTCTCTCCAAAGAGCGTTGGGCCCACGTGAGCACCATGCCAATCGTCTTCGGATCTGCGGTAATGGGGACAACCATCATGACACGTTGGCGGTTTCGGCCTGCTGTTGTTGCGCCTTCAGCGCTTGAACGAATTCATCCAAGTCGCCTTCCATAACCAGCTCAAGCTTGTGCAACGTCACCCCGACCCGATGGTCGGTGACACGGTTCTGAGGAAAGTTGTAGGTGCGAATCTTCTCGCTCCGCTCGCCCGTTCCGACCTGGGATTTCCGGTTTTGGGCGATCTCCGCTTCGTGTTTTTCCCGCTCGGCTTCCACGATGCGCGCGCGCAAGGTCCGCATGGCTTTCGTACGATTCTTCAGCTGCGAACGCTCGTCCTGGCAACTCACCACGACTCCGGTGGGAATATGGGTGATGCGCACGGCTGATTTCGTCGTATTGACACTCTGACCACCGGCGCCGGAGGAGCAGAACGTGTCGATCCGGAGGTCTCCGGGATCGATCTTCACATCGATTTCATCCACTTCAGGCATGACCGCCACGGTGACAGTAGAGGTATGAATCCGGCCCGCCGCTTCCGTCACCGGCACTCGCTGCACACGATGCACGCCGGCTTCGTACTTGAAGTGGCTATAGGCCCCCTTACCTTCGATCAGCGCCGTGATATTCTTATATCCTCCGACACCATTCTCTGCCGCCTCGACGGTATCGACCTTGAAGCCTTTCTTCTCGGCATATCTGATATACGAACGGAATAACTCCCCGGCGAACAGCCCCGCTTCGTCTCCGCCGGTGCCGGCCCGGATTTCCAGGAGCAGACTCTTTTCATCCCGTGGATCCTTCGGAATCAAGAGCTCCTTGACCTGCTCTTCCATGGCTTCCTGCTGCCTCCGCAACTCAGCGGTTTCGTCAGAGGCCATCTTATGCATGTCACTGCCGGCTGATGGATCGGCCAGAATCTGCGCGGCCTCTTCCAGCTGGCGGGCATTGCTACGATAGATTTCGAACAACTGAGCCGCCGGCTCAAGGTCGACACGTTCCTTGCTGAGCCTATGAAGCTGCGCTGGCTGACTGACGACAGAGGGATCCATGAGCTGATCGATCAACTCTTGAAATCGTGACGCCACGGATTCCCATTTCTTGAGTAAAGCGGCTTCCATCGTGGTCGGTCCTCAGATGCACGACTAATCCAGGCAAAAAACAAAGGGACCCTGCTTCGCATGGAGCAGGGTCCCTTCTATGACACCTAGAGTGGCTACTTGTCCTTCTTCGCGTACTTCTTTTTGAACCGCTCAACACGTCCTTCAGTATCGATGATCTTTTGTGTGCCGGTGAAGAACGGATGACAATTGGAGCAGATATCAACGCTGATATCACCAATGGTGGTACGGGTCTTAAACGAATTTCCACAGGCGCAGTGAACTGTTGCCTCGCGGTATAGCGGATGAATACCCTTCTGCATAACCTACAACTCCTTACCCAAGAATGACAAACGTGCGTAGTCTCTTCCCAAGGGCCAACACTTTAACCGAAGGAAGTTTAAGAAACAAGCACCGCATTACCGATTCATCGATTGCAGAAACTCCTGATTGGTCTTGGTACCGCCGATCTTATCCATCAGGAATTCCATGGCTTCCATCGTCCCCAACGGACTGAGCACCTTCCGGAGGATCCACATCTTGTTAAGGCGATCTTTATCCACCAACAGTTCTTCTTTCCTCGTACCCGACTGACTGATATCGATCGCTGGAAACAGGCGCTTGTCCGCCAAGCGGCGATCCAAATGAACCTCCATATTACCGGTCCCTTTGAACTCTTCAAAGATAACGTCGTCCATGCGACTACCGGTATCGACCAGCGCCGTTGCCATAATGGTGAGGCTCCCGCCGTTCTCGATATTGCGGGCCGCTCCAAAGAAACGTTTTGGCCGCTGCAGCGCGTTGGAATCCAAACCGCCAGAAAGCACCTTGCCGCTTGGCGGCGCAATAGTGTTATAGGCCCGGGCGAGGCGGGTGATACTGTCCAACAGGATGACGACGTCTTTCTTGTGTTCGACAAGCCGCTTCGCTTTCTCCAGCACCATTTCCGCCACCTGGGCATGTCGCTGCGCCGGTTCATCAAACGTCGAACTGATGACCTCCGCCTTCACCTGCCGTTGCCAGTCGGTGACTTCTTCCGGTCGTTCGTCAATCAACAGCACGATGAGTGTGACTTCTTTGTGATTCCTGATAATGGCCCGAGCGATCGCTTGGAGAAGCATCGTCTTACCAGTACGAGGAGCCGCCACGATCAGTCCTCGTTGGCCTTTACCGATCGGTGTTGTCAAATCCATGACGCGGGTACAATACTCTTCTCGGTCGAACTCCAGATTCAGTCGCTCTTCGGGATACAACGGAGTGAGGTTATCGAAGAGAATCTTATCGCGCGCAACCTCGGGGTCTTCATAGTTGACCTTCTCAACCTTGAGCAAGGCAAAATACCGTTCACTCTCTTTCGGGGGACGGATCTGACCCGACACAATGTCGCCTGTACGAAGGTTGAACCGACGGATCTGTGACGGGGAGATATAAATGTCGTCGGGACCCGGTAGATAATTTGAGTCTGGTGCGCGAAGAAAGCCGAATCCATCGGGAAGAGTCTCTAGCACCCCTTCCCCAAAGACCACACCGTTTTTTTCAGTCTGCGCTTGGAGGATCGCAAAGATCAGTTCCTGCTTTCTCAGATTGGCGGCTCCTTCGATCTTCAGTTCACGCGCCACATCATTAAGGTCGGCGATGGACTTCTGTTTCAGTTCTGCAAGATGCATTACTTCCCCCCTATCTACTGACATAGAACTCCTCTCGAGCCTTGGGTTTGTTATTTTCCAGAATACACTCGAACTGATTGGTCATGCGAAACGTGCTTTTATCGTTGCGATGAGCTTATTAGGTCTTGGTCTGTTTGGGTTGGAATTGCTTGTGGAAGAGTCGTTGTCTGCTTCTTTTATTGAATTTTCCCTGTATATGAACTGCAGGGAACTACGGTCACCTAAAAATGCTCCGAAGTTTACAGCTCAAGCAGGATCTTTGATCGGCTCACTTACTTTGCGTCACGCTCACTGCTGCTAGATTTGATTCGAGACAGGTTCCGGAGTTGAATTCTTCGGTGGAGAGAATCAGCCCAGCCTTAGATGATGGGCTGATGATACCCAGGCATTGACCGGTTGTCAACTAGCATCCAGAATTTTGTAGCTAGCACATGATCTGTCCGGTTTGTGTAGCACGAGAAGTGTCCGGTTTAGGGTGGTCCTCCGAAGGAGGGCCACCATTGATACGGGCAACCGTCTTAAAGGGACTGTTGATGAAATGGAGGGTGAACCATCCAAAGAGGCGATTTCCAGGTGCCTCCACCTCGGGAAGGCCGGCGGAGAAACCATATCCCCTTCTGC
>LNDU01000062.1 GCA_001464735.1 Nitrospira sp. Ga0074138 | reverse complement strand
AGTTTCGCAGGCAATTGCAAACAGCAGAACGTCTCTATTGGCATAGGGTTCAGCCATGCAATGCCCCATTATTCACCCACACGATTGCGCGATGAACCAGAGTTTAAGAAGTGACGGCTGATACACCACACCGCTATTGCCATGTTCGAGAAAGCCGTCGTTGTAATGCACACGACCAAATGCACCCACCTGTAAAGATGCAAGACGCCGGTTCGACAAGCAGGCGAAGCTGTGTGTGCCGAGACCCCAAAAACCCAGCAAACCGCAGTGTTCAGCAAAATAGATCGTTTCGTCCGGTGACATAAACTGTCGAAACATGGTGGTGATGGCCTCCAGATCATTTCCCTTGGCCCGGTCGAGCAAGCTGCGTTCGACTTTGATAGCGGCTGTCAGTTGCGTCGGAGTTTCAACTACTTGCGTATCCATTTTTACCTCCTGAGGATTAGCGCTCCTCAAATAGACGTTGAAAAAAGTACCCCAGTTTTCCGCGCGGCGTACGGCCCCAGTCGTCGGGGGCCAGTTCGTTAAACGTGCTCACCAGTTCCTGGTCACTTACTGCTGGTGGCCGAATCGGCGATATCGGAGCCAGGGTGGGCCCACTCTTCGACTGGCAGACCACGCCGCGCAGCATCTGCACTGCGTCCACCAGCGCCGGTAGATGCGCCTCGACAGGCCTGCTTACCGCATTAAGCCAATGTTTGGCGCTGAGAAAGTACTCGAGTGACGGATTCAGTATCACGTCATCAATACGGAAGGTTATGATCTGAGCTAGCTTATTGTCAGCACGCTCAACCTCCTTTACCACATGGCGCGAGGCGTTGGCCTGCGTGGTTAAAACCAAGACCATGATTTGGCATTCGTCTAGTGCGCGCACGATGCTTTCCCCCCACGAACTTCCAGGCAGGATATCGCGTGGGGCTATCCAACAGTTCAGACCACGAGTCTCGAGGGCACCACACACAGTTGTGGCAATGGTGCGATCTTGCGACGAATGAGAAATGAAAACGTCCTTAGTCATGGCATTTTCTTCATAGATGGGGACTTATTGATAACGAAACTAGAGATCACGAATTATGGGCGAACACATGCGCAACTCGCATACCTCTTAAATGGCACATGGATGACGATTCACACAGAACCAGAGTCAGCAGCGCCGGGGCAGGTCTTGTATCTTGCATCGCCATTTTCCCCTGACACACCAATGTGAGCTTAGGGCCAGGCCTGAGTATTGACTTATTTGAGCTGCCGCTGCCTCGACTGAGCCCGAATCTAACTTTACGAAAACATCACCGGAAGACCGGGTCGCCGAAGAGAGGCGAAGACGATCGGCAAATTACCGACCTCGGTCCATGACAGCACCGCCATCTCCGGCTCGACGCTGAACGATTGGAGCAGCCAGAGTGCACCGAGAAAGAGGGCAATGATGGCAGGCCAGATCATCGAGAGCGCACCAACGACTAAAAAGAACGTGATCGCCGACAACGTCAGCTGGAGCAACTGGCTCTTGACTATGATCATATGGCCCTCCCTCGTTCTCTAGCCCCTAGATTCATTCAGCGGGTCCCCCACAGCTTCTGCACTGTTCGAACAGCAAGGAGCGGGCCATGGTGAATCTACTTATAACGCTGTGAATTTCCACCATTGTACTGTTGTTTGTGAACCAGGGGCCTCACACGACGTATCCATTTCGATTCACCGTGAGTATCCGAATAGATTCATCGAGGTGGGGGACTCCAGAGGAGATAGCCAAAAACGGAGATGCTGATATCTAGAGTAGGCCATGGACTGAGTGCCGTGGCTGCTTGACTGATATCTCCTGTATAGCTTGTCGAGTCATATCTTCAGCTCAGTCGACCTTCACGTGGAGCACTCTCGCGTCTTCGGTAGGTACAGGTGATCGACGCCGCGGAGAGTTTGATCTCATGCGTGATCCCGGCATCCTTTATACCCAGTACCACTAGATGTGGTGGGCTGACAGCCTGGAACACCTATTACTTTTTGATCCCTATCACGCCTCTCAACGAGATGCCCTGCAAGCCTTGCTGGACGCGACATTCAGTCAAAATCCCCAGTTGCAAAGCGCCGCTAGACGGCGTATAGGGTATGGTTAGGGCCTGTTGGTTCTACTTATCACTCGATAAGAACTACCAGGGCAGTTTCGTCATTTTTGGCTGAATGTCGTTCCCTTGTTTCGTGACGGATTTTTCGTAGTGTGAACGGGAACGGCTGTTGCCTCCATAGTCGACTTCAAAACTTGACTCCAGACAGTGGAGTTGCTGCAACTTCATCATTGAGTGAGGTGAGATATGATTATGAAGCTGGTCGCTTTCGTGTTTCTCTTCACTTTCACGGTCAATGGACAGGAATCGAGTCAGGCTGCGGTCACTCAGTCCATTGCCGACAGCCATCCGACCGCGGTTCAATCGGACAATGGTCAACGTTCTCTTCTGGCCATGCTCATCGGGTTCTTGACCCTGGCTGAAGCTCGGCATGCTCAACAGGACAACGAGGCGGGCTCGTATGTTCACAAAGTCGACGGCGACGAGACGTCACTTGCTCCGTCAATTACGCCTATGACGTCGATTACGATCGACACACCCCAGAGCCAATCTTCGGAAGCAGAGAAGGAAACCGTGCGGTTGGAACAACTCCTCGAACAGCTCACGGCTAAAGAGAAAGAGTTGTCCCTTCTGCGAGAGAAGACGACAGCGGCAGCGAATCAGGTGACCGTCGAAAAGACCCGCGCGGAAGCCTTGGAAGCGCAGCTGACCCAAAAGGAGCAGGAACTCGCAGGGCTCTGCACCCAACGGGACACCCACCAGAACATGTCGCAAGAGCTGAACCGGACACGAAGCAGCCTGGAGTTGGCCAGACAACAAGTCTTTGACATTGAGCGGCAATTTGCCACCAACAATGACCAGCTTGATACCGCGATGCAACGGATTGCGGACCTTGACCTTCAATTGGTGGCGAAAGAGCAGGAATTCCAGCTGGCCAAGGCCAACATGGATATGGAACTCGCCGCACGCGACTCGCAGCTCGTCCAGGCGAAACGCCTGCTCACGAGTCTGGGCAAGAGCTTGCCGAAACCGGTTAAACTGCCTTCCTACGCCAAGAATGGGCTGCCTCAGCCAACCATCACAACGGCGCGTGCCACGACTGACCTCACTCGGGTCAGCGAGAGGCTGGCGAGCGCCCTCCAGGACGAACTCAAACGAGGCACCGTGGTGTTAGAACAGCGCGGCGACAAACTCACGCTCGCATTGTCATCGGGTGAACTGTTCGCCAAGGGGCGAGTCACCATGACACCGGCAGGGACCACCTTGGTCAAGCGCATCGGCGTCGCCTTGCGTAAGTTCCGTCCCCAGAGCGTGGAAGTCGCCGGACACACCGACAGCACACCGGTCAAGTACGATAGTCGGCGCCCCTTTAAGGATAACGGTGAGCTTTCTCAGGCGCGCGCCGAAAATGCCGGCAAGGCGCTGATCAAGGGTGGATTAGGGGCCGACCGCGTCAGGGCCGTCGGCTATGCGGACGCACGTCCCATCGCGACCAACGATACGGAAGAAGGCCGGAGCAAGAACCGGCGGGTCGAGATTGTCGTAACCCAGTCGCCCGAACCAATCGCCTTCACGGGTGAAACGGACGAACAACTTGCACGCAACACTCGTGACACATCCCAATACAGCAGTATGGTCAAAAAAGTTTCGAATCGCTGATACTCACCAGACAACCATGTCGGCCTATGAGAGGCCGACATGGTTCGGTCGGTTTCCCACAAATTTGCCCCCGACCTGTTTAGAATCCCGCCCTCTCTTTTATGTGTTGAAGGACTTGCGAGTCACCGCACTGCTTCCCATCCAAGCCGCCACTTGAGGGCATGACGCACCCTGCAGTATCCTACTCGCCAACAGGAAAATTGAGATGACGCCTACCGAAGCCGCAGCTGCCTTGTTCAACGCCATGCCGCAACCTCTCACCGTGTCTCAGCTTGAGGAATACGGAGTCGAGGCATCGGAATCGACCTCCGGCCAGATCGCTCGCGAAATCTTGTCGTTAAATCTGTATTGGATCCTGGCTGCGGTGGATGCGCATATCCCCGCCAAGTACAGGGCCTCCATTACAGAGGACCTGTTGGAGTCTGTCCGGAAGGCGTGGTGGGAATCAGGATGGTGCGGAGCTGGAACCTGGGACGAGTATCAACCGGAACTGAACGACCGGCAGGCGCACTACGCACGCCTAATCGATCAGGAAGGGATCAATCCTATAGGTGTTTGCGCGGAGACCGCGTCACTGATTGAGGATCAAGGCATCATTTCTCCGGAGGACCGAGCAAAGCTGCTCGTGTTGCTGATCGACTATGCACCGGCTTCGGAATACGGCAAGTTGCTCGAAGAGGTGGGATAAACTACACGCTCATAAATAGCGGTGTGACAATACCTTGCCGCTGTCGTCCAATTCGTAGAGGAGCGGCACGCCGGTCGGAATGTTGAGTTCCAAGACCTCTTCCTTCGACAATTGATCGAGCTCCATCACCAACGCACGAAGGCTGTTGCCATGCGCCGCAATGATGATGGTTTCCCCCTTCAATAAACAGGGCTTGATCATCTTCTCATAATAGGGCAACGCTCGCTCGGCCGTATCCTTGAGGCTTTCTCCGCCAGGCGGTTTCACATCATAGCTCCGTCGCCAGATTTTCACTTGCGCATCACCGTACTTCTTGGCAGTTTCGGCCTTATTCAGCCCTTGAAGATCTCCATACATCCGCTCATTTAATGCCTTGTCCTTCTCGATCGGGATGGTCGTTTGCCCGATGGCCTCCAAGACAAGTCTCAAGGTCTCATTCGCACGAGTGAGCACCGATGTGAAGGCCCGGTCAAAGCTAAACCCACGGAGCTTTTCACCGGCTTGTTTAGCCTCCTCGATCCCTTTTGGAGAGAGCGGAACATCCACCCAACCGGTAAAACGGTTTTCCAAGTTCCATTGCGACTCCCCATGCCGAAGCAAGACTAATCGAGCCATCCCAGATCCTTTGCTATCAACTTGAACATCTCATCAGGGGCCAAAGCATACTCAATTGTCGCGCCAAGTCAAGCCTGTGACAGCAAGACCGCTTGCTTGGCTGGTCGATTAGGTGATTGCTCCAGATCGGGCGGGCCTTCTTGTACCATCTTCGTCAACGTCGCCAGGAAGATGATGTAGAAAAACACACCGACCCAGATGACATAGGGCTGCACTCCGCCTGATTCCTTCAGAGCGGTTTCTTGCGCAGCAACATCCATCCGGCCGGCTTTCCTGATTTCACCGATGTGCTCCCGGCAATGCCAAAAGTACAGATAGTTCGCAGTCGCTCCCGCCATGACGCTCCACACAATGCCGGCGGAAAAATCTCCCGTGAGATACGTCGAGACCATCGGGCCGACCGCATAGACAAATGCGTGGAGATACATCTTCCGGTACAAAAACCACAGGAATGAGATATAGAGAAAAGCCGGCCAGTTCCAGGAAAGCGCAAACTTTGGCTGGCCATTCGACGAAAATTTCTTGAACACGGCCAGGTAGTGGTCGGCGTTGGGGCCGACGAATTGGCGCCACAGCGTCTCCTCGCTCTGAACCGGCCGAGCAGTGGGCGCCTCAGAGGCAGTCTCTGCGGCAGTCGTAGTGTCAGCCAGTTTGGCTCCACACTGATGACAGAAACGGGCCTCATCGGAGTTCTGCTGACTGCATTGGCTGCACATCATCATGGCGACGCAGCTTACCACACTCGGAATAGGAGGATACTACCTATCGTTTGTAGCTGATCAGGGAGTGTGGAGCAATCGACTCTTGACGGCAATCCCCCGCTGCTCCGCTTATTGCTCTTCCCATTGCCCCTGTGCTAGCTTTCCTTTCTTTCTTAAGGGGATACGTCGTCATGCCGACCGAAGAACTAAAAGATGATGCCGCCAAATACCTGATGCAGACCTACACGCGCCAGCCGGTTTCGATTGTACGGGGGCGAGGGGCAAAGGTCTACGATCTGGAGGGGCGAGAGTACCTCGATTTTGTCGGTGGAATTGCCGTCAATGTGTTAGGGCATGGTCATCCTGACCTGGTTCAAGCCATCCAACGCCAGGCCGCCCAACTGATCCATACGTCCAACCTGTACTACACCGAACCGCAAGTGAAACTGGCGCGACTATTGGTAGACCATTCGTTCGCCGACCGCGTGTTTTTCTGTAATAGCGGAGCCGAAGCCAATGAAGCGGCGATTAAGCTGGCTCGACGGTACGGGCATGAGCGACATGGGCCCGATCGTTATGAAGTCATCACGATGAAGAATTCGTTCCATGGCCGCACGCTAGGCATGCTCACGGCCACGGGACAGGAGAAGGTTCAGAAGGGTTTCGAACCGCTGATGCCCGGGTTTGCCTATGCCCCGTTCAATGATTTCGGCGCGATCGAGTCCATGGTCAATGAGAAGACTGCGGCGATCATGCTGGAACCGATTCAGGCGGAAGGCGGCGTGCATGTGGCCGACCGGAATTATCTAAGGAGCCTGCGTGAACTCTGCACACAGCAAGACATTTTGCTCATTCTCGATGAAATTCAAACGGGCATGGGTCGAACCGGCACCTTCTTTGCCTATGAGCAACTTGGCGTGGTACCCGATATCATGACCCTTGCCAAAGGTCTTGCCGGAGGAGTGCCGATCGGCGCTTGTCTCGCGAAAGAATCGGTGGCCGCAGCGTTTACGCCTGGCTCTCATGCGTCGACATTCGGTGGAAACCCCTTGGCCTGTGCCGCGGCGCTGGCCGTCTGCCGGGTGTTGCTCGAAGGAAAGGTGTTGGATCAAGCCAAGCGTATGGGCGAATACTTGGCCAAAGGGTTGGCCGACTGCAAAGACCGCCATCGAATCGTGAAGGATGTGCGAGGCCTTGGTCTCTTGCAAGGCATGGAGTTGGAGACCGATGCCCGAGCGGTGGTGGCCGATGCACTCGCCCGTGGCGTGCTCATCAATGCCGCAACCGAGCGGGTGCTGCGCTTTGTACCGCCCTTGGTGATCACGCAGCTCGAAGTGGACAAGCTCATCGACCTCCTCGATATCCTGTTCAACCAACGCCAGACGGCGGGAAAAGATTCACACCACTGATGGCTCCATCAGTCCGACAAAGAATCAGCCGCACGCGCTATACCAAGGACTTGCTCGATGTCGCGACGCTGTCACGGCAGCAGGTCCTCGACTTGCTGCGTTTGGCGATATCTCTGAAGAAGAAGCAGCGTCAAGGCACTCCGCATCGGCTGCTGCCCGGTAAGACATTAGGATTGCTGTTTCAAAAGCCGTCGACTAGGACGCGCGTGTCGTTCGAGGCGGGGATGAACCAGCTCGGCGGCCATGCGCTAGTCCTTCCCATGAGTGACATTCAACTCTCACGCGGGGAGACAGTCTCGGATACGGCACGCGTCTTGTCCCGTTACCTAGACGGGATCGTGATCCGAACCTATGACCATGCGATCGTCGAAGAATGGGCGACGGAAGCCACGATGCCGGTGATTAACGGGCTGACCGACCATAGCCATCCTTGTCAGGCCTTGTCCGACTTAATGACGATTCAAGAGATCAAGGGCCGACTCAAGGGACTCAGCCTGGCCTACATCGGCGATGGAAATAACGTGGCCAACTCGCTCATCGAAGCAGGAGCGAAGGTGGGCATGCGCGTCGTGATCGGATGCCCGTCGGGCTATCTGCCGGATCAGCGGGTGATCGATCGTGCGAGAATGGAAGGGCACACCACCGGCGCGTCGATTGAGGTGCTGGAGAATCCTCTCGTTGCCGTGAAAGAAGCGGATGTGGTGTATACCGATGTGTGGATCAGCATGGGCCGCGAGCGGGAGCAGGCACGACGATTGCGGACGCTCGCCCCCTACCAGTTGAACAAACGGCTGCTCCAACGGGCGAAACCCGACGCCATCGTTATGCATTGTTTGCCGGCTCATCGCGGAGAAGAGATTACAGCGGATGTACTGGACGGCCCACAGTCCGTCGTCATCGATCAAGCGGAAAATCGCCTGCACATGCAGAAGGCCATCTTGACCCAACTGCTCAACCAGAAGAAACATACCGGGTAGGATCCACCATGAAGCCAACATCGATCAAGAAAATCGTCCTGGCCTATTCCGGCGGACTGGATACATCCGTCATCCTCAAGTGGCTGCAGGAAACCTATCGGGCCGAGATCATCGCGTTTTGCGCCGACCTTGGCCAGGGGGAAGATCTAAAAGCCGTCAAGGCCAAGGCGCAAGCGCTCGGCGTGAAGAAGGTCTATGTCGAGGATCTCCGTGAGACCTTCGTCAAGGACTATGTGTTCCCGATGTTGCGCGGGAATGCGATGTACGAAGGCTGTTACCTCCTGGGGACGTCGATCGCTCGCCCGCTGATCGCTCGTCGTCAGGCTGAAATCGCTCTCAAAGAGGGCGCCGAAGCGGTATCGCACGGCGCCACGGGGAAGGGCAACGATCAGGTGCGTTTCGAGTTGACCTACATGGCCCTCGCGCCAAATCTCAAGATTATTGCGCCTTGGCGGGAATGGACGATGCGCTCCCGGCGTGAATTGATCGAATATGCCGATCGCCATGGCATTCCCGTGACCGCGACCAAAGCCAAGCCCTACAGCACGGACCCAAATCTGTTTCATATCAGCTATGAAGGTGGCATTCTTGAAGACCCGTGGAAATCACCACCGGATGAAATATTCCAACTGACTGTTTCGCCGGAGAACGCCCCGAACAAGTCATTGGAAGTTGAAATCGAGTATCAAGCCGGCAATCCCGTCGGGGTCGATGGCAGGAAAATGAGCCCTGCGGCCTTGCTGGCTCATCTCAATAAATTGGGTGGCGCACACGGGATCGGCCGAGTCGATTTGGTGGAAAATCGCTACGTTGGGATGAAGTCGCGTGGCGTGTATGAGACGCCCGGGGGTACGATTCTGCACGTGGCACATCGCGGACTCGAATCCCTGACGATGGACCGCGAAGTCCTCCACTTCCGGGACAGCTTGATCCCACGCTTTGCGGACCTGATCTACAACGGGTATTGGTTCAGCCCTGAGCGCGAAATGATACAGACGGCTATCGATGAGGCACAGAAGGACGTCAGCGGTGTCGCACGGGTCAAACTCTACAAGGGAAGCTGCACCCTGGCTGGACGCAAATCGAAACGGTCACTCTATCGCCTCGACATCGCCACCTTCGAGGAAGATGACGTGTATGACCAGAAAGACGCGGAAGGCTTCATACGGTTGAATGCCTTGCGACTGAAGATTCGCGCGCAGAAACGGAAAGCTTCGTCCTGATGGCCAAGCGTCGCAACGATCCGAAGTCAGCTGGCGGCGGAGAGAAAGCCTGGGCCGGCCGGTTTCGAGAGAAGACCGATCGATTGGTCGAAGCGTTTACTAGATCCGTGACGGTCGATAGTCGACTCTATGGCGAAGACATCGCCGGGAGCATCGCCCATTGTAAGACACTCGAGAAGGCCCGAGTCCTCACGCGGGAGGAAACGCGCGCCATCGTCCGCGGGTTGGAATCGGTCAAACGAGAACTGGATCGTGGGCAATTCGCCTTTTCGCCTCAGGACGAGGATATTCACATGGCGATCGAACGTCGATTGACCGAGATGATTGGTCCGTTGGGAGGCAAGTTGCACACGGGGCGCAGCCGGAATGACCAAGTGGCGCTGGATATTCGACTATACCTGCGCGCACAACTGGATGAGCTGCAGGGGCAATTGACTGAGTTGCAACGCGTGCTGGTCGCACAAGCCGGAGCGAATCGCACGGTCATGATGCCCGGGTATACCCACTTACAACGTGCCCAACCAGTTCTCTTTGCGCATCACCTATTGGCCTACGTGGAGATGCTCGAACGAGACAAGGGTCGAATCCGCGATGCGAGAGGCCGGCTCAATGTCATGCCGCTGGGGTCCGGCGCCTTGGCGGGCACGAACTATCCGGTAAACCGGCGATACACGGCTGAATTGCTGGACTTCCCTGCCGTCACCCAGAACAGCATGGATGCGGTTTCTGACCGCGATTTCATGATCGAAGTGGCCTCAGCCCTTTCGATTGTGATGATGCATTTGTCTCGGCTCAGCGAAGAGTTGATTGTGTGGGCCTCGCAGGAGTTTCAGTTCATCGATCTGCCGGACGCCTTCTGCACAGGAAGCAGCATGATGCCGCAGAAAAAGAACCCTGACGTCCCTGAGTTGGTTCGAGGAAAAACTGGACGCGTATACGGCCACCTCGTCAATCTGCTGACCCTGCTCAAGGCTCTGCCGTTAAGCTACAATCGGGATTTGCAGGAAGACAAACCGGCGCTCTTTGACGCTCTTGATACCGTGGCGGCCTCGCTCCAAGTGATGACGGAATTGATGCGTCGGCTGAAAGTCAACAGAGAGGCCCTGACGCGAGCGTTGCAGGGAGGTGGACTGCTTGCTACAGAACTGGCCGACTACTTGGTCATGAGGGGCGTGCCTTTTCGCGAAGCCCACGGGATCACCGGACGAATCGTGCGGGCTGCGCTTGATAGCGGACGTGACGTCACGGATTTTTCACTGAAGGAGTTCCAAGCATTTTGTGAACGGATCGATAAGACGGTGTTTTCCTGGCTGACGACCACCGCGGCAATCGATCATAAGGGACAAATCGGTGGGACCGCCCGAGGGCGAGTTGAGCAGCGGATCAAAGAACTTGAGCGAATACTGTCATGAGAGTAGGTGTCGTGATCGCATCGGCAGGGCTTCTGATTTCTTGCGGGGTGGTGGGAACACCGGTCGCCCCGGAATTCGTCGGAGTTGCGCCCACGATCGACAAACAGAAACGGCAACATGCCCTGGAGAGAGAGCGGCAGGCAACGGAGTCGACTGAACCGGACCCTACCCTGGGAGGCCATGAGATGGACCTGCCTCCATCCCAGCCGGTCGGAATACGGTAAGCGGTCTTTGGCCTGAGACTGTTGGATTAACTCAAGGATCACGCGATGCATAGCTTTGAATACCACCACGGTGAATTGTATTGCGAGCAGGTACCCGTCAGCCGCGTGGCGAAGGAACTCGGCACGCCCTGCTATATCTATAGCCATGAGACACTCGTCCGGCATTTCCACGCCTATGACAGTGCCTTCAAGAATATCCCGCATCTCATCGCGTTTGCGATGAAAGCCAATTCCAATCTGGCCATCCTTCGCCTGATGGCCAAGGAAGGCAGCGGCGCGGATATCGTGTCCGGCGGCGAGCTATTCAGAGCCCTCAAAGCGGGGGTCCCGGCTTCAAAAATCGTGTTTGCCGGCGTCGGTAAATCGCCAGATGAAATCCGCGATGCGCTGAAGGCCGACGTCCTCATGTTCAATGTCGAGTCGTCGGCTGAAATTCATGCGATCAACGAGGTCGCGGCATCGGTCGGTAAAAAAGCGCGCATCGCGTTGCGGATTAATCCGGATGTGGATCCCAAAACCCATCCCTATATTTCGACAGGGATGAAGAGGAGTAAATTTGGCATCGCGTCGGATCGCGCGCTGGAAGAATACAAGATGGCGTCCTCGCTGGACCACATTGACGTTGTCGGGGTCCACGCCCACATCGGCTCGCAGTTGACGGACGTGACGCCGTTTGTCGATTCGCTGAAGAAGATCGTGACGCTCATCGATGCACTAAAGGGCCAGGGCATCAACATCCGCTATCTGAACATTGGAGGCGGACTCGGTATCACCTATTCCGAGGAGAAGCCGCCGTTGCCTCAGGACTTGTCTGACGCGATTTCGCCGCTCGTCAAAGATTTGGGGTTGACGCTGGTCATGGAACCCGGACGGGTCATCGTCGGCAACGCTGGCATCCTGGTGACAAAGGCATTGTACGAGAAGGCCGGGGAGACGAAGCACTTCGTGATCGTCGATGCCGCCATGAACGATTTGATTCGGCCCAGCTTGTACGGCGCCTATCATGAAATTCGTCCAGTGAATGAGGCTGCCGGGCATCGGACCAAACAGACAGTGGACATTGTCGGGCCTGTCTGTGAATCAGGTGACTTTCTGGCCAAGGATCGATCGCTGCCGGGCATCATGCCCGGTGAGTTGTTGGCGGTTATGAGTGCAGGGGCGTATGGCTTTGTGATGGCGTCGAATTACAACTCTCGACCTCGTGTGCCGGAGGTGCTCATCAAGGGCGGAGAGTTTCACGTGATTCGCGAGCGAGAAACATACGACGATCTCGTACGTGGCGAGAGAATTCCGTCCTTCCTCAACGAAACGGAGTGAATATGTTTACCGGATCTCTTGTCGCGATTGTGACGCCGTTTCGACAGGGCACGGTCGACGAGCGCGCGTTGGCCGAGCTGATCGAATGGCAGATCGCCAATGGCACCAACGGCATTGTCCCCTGCGGAACTACTGGTGAATCGGCCACCCTTTCTCATAGCGAGCATAATCGGGTGATTGAGTTGACGGTCGAGGTGGTCCATCGGCGGGTACCGGTGATTGCCGGAACCGGTTCGAATAGCACCGCAGAAGCCATCACGCTCACAAAACATGCGAAGCAGGCCGGAGCCGATGGTGCGTTGCTCATTACCCCCTACTACAACAAACCGACTCAGGAAGGACTCTATCGACACTACACGGCTGTCGCAGAGGCCGTCGACCTGCCCATAATCCTGTACAACATCCCCGGTCGTACTGGAGTCAACATGCTCCCCTCGACAATCACTAGACTCTCAGCCATTAAGACGATCGTCGGCGTCAAGGAAGGGAGTGGTTCGGTCCAACAGGCCTCAGATATCGTCCAGATGTGCGGTGACCGCCTAACCGTACTGGCCGGCGACGACTCCCTCACGTTACCGATGATGGCAGTCGGCGCGAAGGGTGTGATTACCGTAACGGCTAATGTCATGCCGATGGAAATGGCCGGTCTTGTGAAAGCCTTTGCCTCGGGACGAATCGACGAAGCGCGGCGAATTCATTTTAAGCTTTCCCCCATCTTTGCGGCGTTGTTCTATGAGACCAATCCCATTCCCGTCAAAGAAGCCTTAGGACTCATGAGGAAAATCGACCCTGAATTACGCTTACCGCTCTGCCCAATGGCGCAGGACACACGAGAGAAACTGATTCGCGTCCTCAAGGATGCGGCGTTAATCTAACTTGAGCAAGGTCTAGGTGCACGACAAGATGATCAAGATCATTGTAGCGGGTGCGGCCGGCCGAATGGGTTGCCGACTAGTGTCACTGATCCGCGATTCAACGGCTTTGACATTAGCAGGGGCCTTGGAGGGGAAAGGACATCCGGCGTTAGGAGAAGATGCGGGTGAGACTGCAGCCTCAGGTCGTGCCGGCATTCCCATCACAGATGACCTCTCCATTCTGATAGAGCGAGGAGAGGTTGTGATCGATTTTTCCTCGCCCTCGGCAACACTGGAACATATGCGGACCGTTGCTCACCATCGGCGGGCCATGGTTATCGGGACCACCGGATTTTCAGCTGTTCAACTCGATGAGTTGAAGTCACTGGCACAGCAAATTCCCTGCGTCTTTTCTCCGAACATGAGCGTCGGAATCAACCTGATCTGCAAAGTCATCGGCGAAATGGCCAGAACGCTTGGGGACGAGTACGACATCGAAGTGATTGAAGCCCACCACCGGCTAAAAAAGGATGCGCCGAGCGGCACGGCCCTCAAGATTGCCGAAGTCCTCGCCCGTTCGGTGAGCCGAGACTTGGACCAAGTCGGAGTCTATGCCCGCAAGGGAATGATCGGGGAACGAACGAAAGCAGAAATCGGGATACAGACCATTCGCGCTGGTGATATCGTCGGCGACCACACGATTCTGTTTGGTGGCATGGGAGAGCGAATCGAGGTCACTCATCGGGCCAGTAGCCGGGATACGTTCGCTCTCGGAGCCCTGCGAGCTGCAAGGTGGGTCGTCCGCCAACCGCCTGGCCTATACGACATGATGGATGTTTTGAACCTTCGTTGACCATCTTCCAACTGCGCGTAGACATCGATCCACTTGATGCCTACGCCTTCAATGAATGCACGGGTGGGATGCAGCCATGCAACACCCTCCCGCAGGATATTCAGGTATGCTGTGGCTACCTGAATAGGTCGTGCGTCTAGCAGACGACAGTGAATCCATTACCGATTCTGAAAGAAGAAGGAATGGGCCATGACGCCGGAATTCATGGTTAGCTTCTGTCTAGCCACTGCTGTGCGGAGAGTAGCCGCCGCTGGTTACCTGCGGAGCAAACCCATTCCCCACAGTGAGTCGGAAGGCACTGAGATCAAACCTGACCTCGCAACCCTCCCGCTCGTCAGTAGGTAGTGGTTTGGAGACTGACAGGAAGGATTAGTGGCGAGCCGTAATCGGTCGAGGTTCTTGATCCGCTGCTTTCCGACGACCACAGTTCAAACAGGCAAACACAGTGATCGCAAGCCCGGCGTCCAAATCCACCGCCCGTTCCGGTAACATCGCACCATGGCATTTATCGCATGTCTTCATAGTCGGCACTGTAGCACCATAGAATTGAGAAACCAATACTCCTGAAGTACTGGATGGCACTGACAAGAGTCCCAATGAGACCTATTCTCATAGGCCATTTGCGCTTTATTCATCGGTCTGATTTATGATCTGTAACAGGTCTATTCTTGACAGGCCTACCCTACTCGCATAGGATTGTGGTCAAAATTTTATAACCCACTATGTATAGATTAATCCTAGCCATTTTACTTTTCACAGCTCTCTACTTCTTGCTCCGACAAATATTTCGTGGATTTAACAAGCCGATTGAGGATGGCCGGAAGAAATCAGCTGTACCAGTTCAAGATGAAGAACAAGATCAGATGGTCGAGGATCCAGTGTGCCACATATACGTCCCAAAGCGAATCGCCGTGATCGAGACGATCGGTGCACGGGAGTACTGTTTTTGCAGCCCGGAGTGTGCGGTGAGATTTCGGACTGAGCATCCCGTCTAGCAGATATATTTAAAAGCTACCTGAACTCGTTATCGTGGAAGAAACAAGTCAGTAGTTTCCACAATAAGTTGGCTAACAGCCAGAGTAGGTGTAGTCAGAAAGTTTCTCCTCTTTGTCAAACTTGAGGGTGATCTGACATTGATTGGGAGAGAAATTAAAGAATGGAAGTCCTGATTTTCCTCCGGCGATACGATAGTAGGTCCAGGTCTCTCCACCAAAAAATCTGGAGGCCTTGCCGTCCGGAGCACCCCAGTTCTTTTCGAACCAGCCTTTATCTTTTCCTTGAAGCTCGGCCGGTTTCAGCGATGCCTCAAGATAGGGGTTCTTCCCTGAACAGGCTGGAATGATAAGGGAGAAAAGCAGCAACCAGACCAATCGTTGCATCGTGATATCTCCTCTAAGGCCAATGGGCACTGTGAGCCGCAAAATTCTATCCCCCGCCCGAAAGCCTGTCAAACTTTCGTGTCGACTTCTTGCAGTGGAGTTGAGTTCTCCATAGAATGACCGATAATAAAGGGTATCACCTCACGATCTCTTCGCTAGGAAAGGGACAATTATGAAAATCTATCTCGATACAGCCAACGTCAAGGAAATCCATGAAGCGGCAAGCCTCGGATTACTCGATGGCGTGACCACGAATCCTTCCCTGGTCGTCAAGGAGGGCCGAAGTTTCAGGGAAATGCTGCAAGAAGTCTGCAAGATCGTGGATGGACCGATCAGCGCTGAGGTTGTGAGTGTGGAAGCTGACGCCATGGTGAAGGAAGGTAAAGAGCTCGCCAAGATCCACAAGAACATCGTGGTAAAGTGCCCGCTGATTCCGGAAGGCCTCAAAGCCACGAAGCGCCTGGCGGCCGAGGGAATTAAAGTGAACGTGACCCTCTGTTTTTCACCGACACAGGCACTGCTGGCGGCCAAAGCTGGCGCCTGGTGCGTCTCGCCTTTTATCGGGCGGCTCGACGATATCAGCACAAGCGGCATGGAGCTCATTCGACAAATCTTAACGATCTATAAGAACTATGACTACAAGACCTTGGTGTTAGTGGCAAGCGTGCGCCATCCGCAGCACGTCGTCGAGGCGGCATTAGCAGGCGGTCACATCTGCACAATGCCCTACAGTGTGTTTCAAATGCTCTTCAAACATCCGCTGACCGATGCTGGGCTGAAGAAGTTTTTGGACGACTGGAAGGCGAAGGGGCAGCAGTAGCAGTTGTCTAGTGGGGGTGAGCGTCCGCATTCGGCGGACGCTCACCCCCCACTCTTATTTCAAACTGAAGATAAGTACCTGTTAATACTCTCCTAAGCTACACCGAGTCGATTTCTTTTCTCGCCCTCTGAAACACCGAGTGAAACATCAAGCGAGTCAATTTTCCAGTAAAGGTGTTTTGCTGGCTAGGGTGATAGGAACCCAGCAGGATCACACCCCATGACAGGTGATAGGCCACAGCATGCCCGAACTTGGGAACCGGTGTGGGGATGATTCGCCCCATCGTCCGGCAAGTTTTAAGGTAGTGATCGAATGCAATCTTCCCCAGAGTGATCACGATACGGTGATTTCTCAGAAGACGCACTTCCTCCTGCAAAAATCGGCTGCAGCGTTGAAACTCATCAGGCCAAGGTTTGTTCCCCGGTGGTGCGCACCGCACGGTGGCTCCGATGTAGCAATCCGTCAGCAATAGGCCATCGTCTCTATGTAGTGAGGCAGCCTGATTAGCAAACCCATACCGATACAGGGCGTCATACAGCCAGTCCCCACTCCGATCACCCGTGAAGACACGGCCTGTCCGATTCCCCCCATGTGCCGCAGGAGCCAGTCCAAGCACATAGAGCCGAGCTTGACGATCTCCGAAGCCAGGAACCGGCCGTCCCCAGTAGGTCCAATCACGATATTGCTTCCGTTTCTGCCGTGCAATCCCCTGCCGATAAGTGACCAACCGAGGACAGGCCGTGCAATCAGTGATAGTCTTGTTCAGAACGCTCAAGGCTCGCATATGGGGCGCCAGTGTAACACGGACGGGACCCCTATTCTGCTTGCTGGTGATGAAGTGAGCTGTTAGCATAATTTTTTATTTTGTGACGGCGTGTATCTGGATGCACTAGAGGAGTTCGCGAATGATCATCCGTAGTCTGCAGTCCTTTACTTTCATGGTCGGAATCGGTTTCTGTATCCTGTCAATTTGCCCTTCAGCCCTCGCTACATCGGAAACAGCCGATAATGGCGGCCAAAAATCAGAGACGGAGAAAGATCTCCTCATACCAGATCTGCTGGATTCGCAGGCCGAGCCAGAAGACCGTCTGGTCATTTTGCCGGAAATCAAACGCGAGGGAGAACGGTTCTTTCTAAGTTCCTTTAAGCTGCCCGATAAGATCACATTTGCAGGCGTGTCGGTTCCCTTGGATAACTGGCAAGTAAGAGAGCGGATCGAGTACGAGTTCTATCAGTTTTTGGAAGATCAAGGGGAAAGCATCATTCTTGCCAAACGGACTGGACGGTGCTTCCCTCCTGCAGAAAAACAGTTGGCCGATGCCGGGTTGCCGGACGACCTCAAGTACATGTTGCTGGTCGAGAGCAAATGCATTTCCGCCGCCTACTCGAAAGCAAAAGCGTCAGGTCCCTGGCAGTTCATCCCCTCCACAGGGCGCCGGTACCGGCTGAAGAGCGACGCCGTCCGAGATGAACGTCGGAATCTCGAGATGTCGACCGAAGCAGCAGTGAAGTACCTCAAGTACCTCAAAGATTTCCAGGAGAATGATTGGTTCTTGGCCATGGCCTCCTACAATGCCGGTGAGGAACGAGTCCGCAAGCTGCTCAAGGAGCAAAAAATTACCGACTATTGGAAGATGCATGGTCCACGCGAGACCATGCGATATGTCCCTCGCATCATCGCCGCGAAGGAAATCTACTCTCAGCCTGAGAAGTATCTTGGGTTGACCAAGAAGGACCTTTATATGCCGCTTGAGACCGAAACCATCACGGTGAACGTCAAGGACTCCCAGCGCGCGCTCACCTCGATCGCGGAAGAATTCGGCACCTACCTGCTCGAGCTCAAGATGCTGAATCCTGAGTTTAAGAAAGATCTGCTCCCTCATGGCACCTATCAAATCCGGGTGCCCCGTCAAACCTGCCCCAGTCGCTGTTTTAAGCAAGAGAAAACACCGTAGCACTCACACCAAATGACGCTTCGTTTGCCCCCCTCCCCCGCACAATCACTTCTTTGGAAGCTGATTGCGGCAGGGCTGAAGACAGCCGACCCCTATCTTGCCTTGCTCAATAGCATCTCTCTCAATAAACATTCCTTGCGAGTAGGCCGTCGCACCTACAACCTTTCACATATTGACCGTATTGTCGTGGTCGGTGCCGGCAAGGCTTCGGCAAGAATGGCACAAGCATTAGAGACTGCACTGGGGCCAAGGCTGGACGATGGACTTGTCATCGTCAAAACAGGTCACACACTCGCGACCAAACGGATCACCGTCCTTGAAGCCAGCCATCCAATTCCCGATCGTGCTGGTCTTCACGCGACTCAACGGCTTCTGCGTCTGACACAATGTCTGACGCCTCGAGATCTGCTGATCGTGCTCCTGTCCGGAGGTGCATCAAGCCTGCTCCCGGCTCCAGTCGCTGCTGTGACGCTGCCCGATAAGCAGCGCACGACGCGCCTGCTGCTTCACAGCGGTGCAACAATCAACGAAATGAACGTCGTGAGAAAACATTTGTCATTGATCAAAGGAGGCGGACTGGCCGCATCCACCCAGGCGAAGATTGTGACCCTCCTGCTTTCGGACGTCATCGGCGATGATCTCGGTTCCATCGGCTCTGGGCCGACCGCGGGCGACCCCTCGACATTTGCGGACGCAGTAGGCGTCTTGCAGCGATATCGAGCTTGGCGTGCCGTGCCCGAGGCCGTACGCCGCTACTTAGACCGAGGCCGAAAAGGAGAAGCCTCAGAGACTCTAAAGCCTGGGTCACGACGTTTACGCAGCGTGCAGCATCACATCATCGGTAACAACCGGATCATGCTGAAAGCCGTCGTGCACTCCGCACAGCAGGCGGACCTCCACACCAAATTCGTCTCCCACCCCATCACGGGAGAAGCGCGCGTGGCAGCGAAGCAGTTGACGGACCTCGCCAAGGCGATTACCGAAGGGCATGGTATCTTGAAACGCCCATGTTGCGTGGTGGCGGGAGGCGAGACTACCGTGACGGTCACGGGCCGTGGAAAGGGTGGCCGTGCCCAGGAATTCGCCGCTTCTGCGGCATTGGAGATCGCCGGTCTCCCCAACACATGGGTCGTGGCCCTGGGCACCGATGGAACCGACGGCCCCACCGATGCAGCCGGCGCGATTGTCACTGGAGGCACCGTCGCGCGAGCGAAGAAACTCGGCATTGATCTCCGTTCTTCCTTGGATCGGCACAATACCTATCCTGCCTTGAAAGCTCTCGGATGTCATATCCATACCGGTCCGACAGGAACCAACGTCAACGACCTTTACCTTCTTCTCCTGCTCTAGCTACTATGTTCGGGTATGACCCGTCCCATCATCCTTCCCTTGTCTCAGTGCACCGATCTCTATCTTGTGGGAGGCAAGGCCGTTGGGCTTGCTCGCCTCATTGCGGCCGACTTCTCTGTTCCTCAAGGATTTTGCATCACGACAGAGGCCTATATACAGTGCCTGCATGCGTCAGGGTTTATTGAGCATGAGGAGTGGCAGAAGGCCTACGCATTATCAGGAAACGAGCGAGCGTCGGCGCTGGCCGACTGTCGGATTCGTATTGGACGGATAGAGACTCCCCAACTTGCCGCTCAATGTCTGACTGCGCTCCAAGCTCTTAATCAGCCACCGAACGAGCGCTGGGCTGTCCGGTCTTCGGCCACGAATGAGGATATGGCTCATACCAGCTTCGCAGGGCTCTATCGCACACACCTGGGCGTGGCTCTCTTCGATATTGATACTGCGATCAAAGACCTCTGGGCCTCGCTCTGGGAAGAACGAGTGGTGAGCTACCAGGTTCGGCAGAGCAACCACACGGCTCCGAGAATGGCAGTGGTGGTCCAACCGATGGTCGAGGCGCAATCGGCCGGAGTCGCCTATTCCATACATCCCGTGACCGGACGATCGAATCAGGTGATGATTAACGCCGTACCTGGACTCGCAGTGCCACTGGTCGACGGCACGGTCAAGCCGGACCAGTATGTTGTGGAAATGACAGACGAGGGGCAACCGACTTGGGTTCGTCGACGCATTCTTGCCCGTAAGTCTGACCGCCTGATGGTGTCGAAAGAGGGACTGCGCACCGATCCGCTCAGCGGAGCGACCACACTCCAATCGTCACTCACTGATGTTCAGCTCTTTTCTCTCGCACGGACTGCCAAACACATCGAACGAGCCTTCGGACAGCCAATGGATCTCGAATGGGCGTTTGATACCCGACAATTGTGGATTTTGCAAGCCAGACCGATTACCGCCATTCGCCCTTCCTCCGATCTCACCAATGATGACTGCGAGTGGTCGCGTACGAATTTCAAAGAGACGCTGCCTGAACTGCCGAGCCTGCTGAGCCTCTCATTTCTTGAACGGTTCATGGACACCTACATCCTCTCGCACTATCAAAGACTTGGATGCCGTATCCCCAACGGGCTCACGTCAGTCCGAGTGCTCAAAGGACGCCCTTATCTAAACGTCACGCTCTTCCATATCTTAATTGCTCAACTTCGTGGAGACCCCTCCATGAACACCGAGCAAATGGGCGGTGAACCACTGCAGACCATACCACGAGTCCAGCCACTCGGTTGGCTAGCCTTTGTCCGCGCGGGATGGATGATGTGGGCAGAGATGCGGCGGGTGCAACGGCACGGCCCTCGGGTATTTGAGGAAATGAAGGCGCTGGCCGCAACATATCGTCGTGATCACATTCTTCACCTCTCAGTACAGGAACTCGTGCCCGAGCTCGACAAGCTCGGCCCCTGGTTGGAGGGCCGTGAAGTCACGTTTGGCATTGTCGGGGGAGTTGGACAATGCCTACAGATTTTCAGTCAATGCCTGCCTCGGTGGCTCGGTCCAGACTGGCAGTGTCTGCTGAATGCTGCCCTCCAAGGACAAGGGACCGTCATCAGCGCCCAGCAGATTCTTCGGCTCGCTGAGCTCACAGACATCGCCAGAAATGAAGCAGTGGCGAACGCATTTCTTATATCCGAACCATGGAACCCATCGACGTTTCGGATGGCTCTCGCCAACACCACATTTCTGCTTGCCTTCGACAGATACCTGGAGGATTATGGCCATCGCGCGGTTGGCGAATCAGACGTCATGGCCCCGCGTCTCGCCGACAACCCGGAATCGATCCTCTCTATCTTGCGTGCCCAACTGATCTCCGCCGCTCCTTCTCAAAAAACCATTCGCTCGCGCCAAGACAAGACGAGAGCCGCTGCACTGGACCAGATCAAACGGCGAATCGGCTGGCGTCTGGACAGATGGGCCCTCTTCTTGTGGTGTTACCGTAGATTGGGCCGGTTTTTTGCTCTGCGTGAAGCCAACCGGCACCACCTGATGTATTACTCAATCGCGATTCGCACCCTCTTGTTGCGCCTCGGAGAACTACTGGTCGAGCGGGGTCAGCTCAACCAACGTGACGATATCTTTTTTTTGACGATCAGCGATCGAGCCGACCTGTTGGCTGGAAGCACGCGAGACTGGAAAGCTGAGATTCGGGCGCGGCGAACTGAGCATGAGCACAACGCAAAATTTGAAGTTCCTGACACCGTCTGCGACTGGGAAACTGCAAGCGAACAGACCATGACCTCTGATAAATCTGAACAGAATGGCATCTTGTCGGGCATGCCGATTAGCGTGGGAACCGTGGCAGGTCTAGTTCGAACGATCCGTTCAGCGGCAGATTGGGGCAGGGTGAGGCCAGGGGAGATTCTGGTGGTCTCCGTTATCGATCCCGGCTTGGCTCCTCTCTTCGGTCTTGCTGGAGGCCTGATCGCAGAAATGGGCGGTACACTATCTCACGGAGCCATCATTGCGCGCGAATATGGACTCCCAACCATCGCCAATGTTGCAGGCGCCATGACACAACTGGTTGATGGAATGCAGGTCTCCATTGATGCCGGATCAGGGACCATTCGTATAGAGCCATTTCCATAACTTGCCATTGACTAGAGCTGATCGATCCAGGCCTTCTGCTCCTTGACCTTTTTCAATTCCTTGCGTAGTCTTCGTTCAAATTTTGAGTCTTCACGCTATATGTAGCGGTTCATTGCATTGTGACTGGTGACATGGATCAATCACTCGTTGACATCATCCCCCTCGCGATCGGTTTCGGGGCAGGACTGCTCCTGGGCGGGGTGTTTGCCGGGCTGTGGATCACCAGTCGTCTCCGACCTCAGGCTCAGCGGGCGGAAGCAATGGTGGATGAACTGCGAAGACAGGTGGACCAAGAACGAGACGCGATTGCTTCTCTCCGCTACGAGTTGTCCGACGCTCAACACGCACGGGTCACTGCGGAAACCAGAATGGAGGACGCCGCTCGCCAGCTCACAGACCAGAAGGTCCTCATTGATCACACGCGTCAGGAACTCATGGGGTCATTCCAAGCTCTATCCGGCGAAGCGTTGAAGCAAAATAACGAGGCATTCTTGAAGCTCGCCGCCGTGTCGTTTGAAAGCCTTCACGTCAAAGCAGAGGGTGACTTGGTGCAACGGCAACAGGCTGTCGATGCCCTGGTCCGCCCACTTCAAGAATCCCTGCAACGCTACGATGAACAGTTGCGCTTGTTGGAGCAATCTCGGCAGTCGGCCTACGGTGGATTGGATCAACATTTGAAGTCGCTAGCGGAATCGCAGCAACGGTTGCAGCTGGAGACTGGAAACTTAGTCAAGGCCTTACGGGCTCCAACCGTGCGAGGCCAATGGGGCGAGTTGACGCTGAAGCGAGTCGCTGAGTTGGCAGGCATGGTCGACCACTGCGATTTTATCGAACAACCATCCGTCACGGGCGACGATGGGCGTTTCCGACCGGATATGGTCGTGCAGTTGCCTGGCGGACGCCAAATTATCGTGGATGCGAAGACCGTGCTGTCTGCTTACCTCGATGCCCATGAAGCCCAGAGCGAGGCCCAACAGCTGGAAGCCTTGCGTCGCCACGCAGCCCAGGTGAAGAGCCGTATGGACGAGTTGTCGCTAAAAGCGTACTGGACACAGTTCGACCGTGCACCGGAATTTGTTGTGCTGTTTCTCCCGGGTGAGCAATTCCTCGGTGCGGCGCTTGACCAGAACCCCCGACTCATTGAAGAGGGATTCGCAAACGGAATCGTGTTGGCGACCCCAGCGACACTCATTGCCTTACTCCGTGCAGTCGCGTACGGCTGGCGTCAAGAACGAATGACCGCCCATGCAGAAGAAGCCGGTCAGTTAGGCAAAGAACTGTATGAACGCATGGCGGTACTGGCTGAACATATGAACGACGTGGGCCAGGCTCTTGGGAAAAGTGTGTCAGCGTATAACCGAGCCGTCGGTTCTCTTGAAACACGCATTCTTCCCGCAGCCCGGCGTTTCAAAGAATTGGGCGTCTCGTCGGATCGGGAAATCCCGATACTGGAGTCGACGGAAGTGGTTCCGCGTAAGACCTTGCCGTTTGATATCGAATGAAGGAGCAGCATGACCGACGAACAAGCCATGGTTGAAGCATTTCACAGTAAGTTCGAGATTGTGGCACAAACAGCCCCGATGGATGTGAGTGAAGAGACGAAACACCTTCGCGTTCGACTCATTCAGGAAGAGTTCGATGAATTGAAGGAAGCCATGGCCTCGGGAAATCTTGCTGAGGTGGCCAAAGAAATGGCAGATCTTCTGTATGTGACCTATGGAACTGCGGTTTCTTACGGGATCGATATGCAACCGGTGTTTCAGGAAGTCCATCGGTCGAATCTGAGCAAAATCGGCGGCTACAAGCGGGCGGATGGAAAATGGGTGAAGCCCCCCACCTATTCACCGGCGAATATCGAACCGATTTTGGCGGTCCAACAGAAGCAACGACCGGCGGAGCGTCTATCGGTGCATGATGCCGCCGGTGTGCCCCAGAGTTCATGAGAGATCCACACTGCCCAAGTTGCGGAACCCCCTTCGTCCGAGTCGTCTATGACGAGGGAACTATGGAGCGAATTTTGAATCGCTTCAGGATGTTCTCATTCCGGTGCCAACTCTGCACCGCACGCTTCCGTGTCTATCGGGCCCAGCCCCCAGGCCAGACCTCCATCGCGGATCGCCGGCAATACAAACGATTGCCCGTGTCGTTCAGGGCCAACCTCCTCGCAGAGAACGCCAGGCGGATGGACAATCGCGTGACGGATATCTCCATGGGAGGTTGCACGCTCGAAACGACAGCAACCTTACCTCAGGGCTCGTTTATCGAGCTGGTCATCAAACCGGCTTCCAATGAAGAACCGATTAAGATTGGGACAGCTATGGTGTGTTCTTCGCGACCAGAATCGATGGGCATCCGATTTCTCGAAATGGTCGCGGATGACAAGAACCGCCTCAGTCAGGTCATCCTCAGCTTGCTGGTTGGACAAAGCCTCCAGACGAATCTCCTCTCGTGAAGGCGCCTCGCTCTATTTGGAAGACCGCCGAGGCAGGGTGACCAAAAGATTGTCGATAAGCCGAACGGATCCTATCCGCACCGCGCCAAGCAGCACAACTCGCGACGTGACAACGGACAGAGGTTCCAACGTAGATGGATTGCACACTGCCAGATAGTCGATCGTGATGGCCGGTTCTTTCTTGAGAACATGAGCCATCACTGACTGTACGGCTTCACCATCGGTGACGCCTCTCCGAACCGTCTCGGCACCGGCTCGCAGGCTCTTGTACAGCGTGATGGCGCGCGTTCGTTCCTCTTGCGACAGATAGACATTGCGTGAGCTCATCGCCAGCCCATCCGCTTCGCGCACGGTCGGATACACGATAATCTCCACCCCGAGGCTCAGATCATTCACCAACTGCCGGACCAGTGCCGATTGCTGGAAATCTTTCTGTCCGAAAAGTGCAACCTGAGGGCGGACAATTCCAAAAAGCTTCGTCACAACAGTCGCAACACCGGAAAAATGATGAGGACGGATCTCCCCTTCCCACCGTCGTGCGATTGTCGAAAGTGTGACCACTGTTTGAAATCCGTTCGGGTACATCGCTTCCGCAGTCGGTTCAAAACAGACATCGACCCCTTCTTTTCGACAGAGGGCTCTGTCCTGCGAGATAGAGCGTGGATACTTGGCCAGATCTTCTTGGGGGCTGAACTGTGCAGGGTTCACGAAGATACTGACGACAAGTGCGTCGCATCGCAACCGCGCCTCCCGTATCAGCGCCCGATGGCCGTCATGCAGCGCCCCCATCGTCGGGACCAGCCCGATCCTCACGCCTTCGCGCAGGAATCTCTGGCTCAAAACCGCCATGCCTGTAGTCGAGCGAATGATCTTCATCAGTCAGATGGCGAACTACAGGCAGGACGTGACCCGTATCTGGTTGAAGGCTGAGGGAACAGGAGACGCACTTGAGACTGGTCCTTGGCCGCCGTCAGTAACTGTGCCACCGATTGGTTGAGCGTCGGATGGACCCAGAGTGGATCCAGTTCATTCATCGGCATGAGGACGAATCGGCGTTGATGGAGACGAGGATGCGGAATGGTCAGCCCTGGCTCCTTGATCACATGCTCCCCATAAAAGAGGATGTCTAAGTCGATCGTGCGAGGACCAGACCGATTGTCTTCATCTCGATCAAGTGCCCGTTCGATTTCCTGGAGGGTCGTAAGGAGGCTGCGGGGAGTAATGTTCGTTTCAAGCTGCACCACCCCGTTGAGGAACCATCCCTCTCCGGGATCGATCTGGTCGCGTACCGGTTCTGTTTCATACAGCAGTGAGACGCCTTGAAGTCGAGAATGTGGGAGGAGGCTGAGCAACGTCACTGCTCGATCGCAAAAATCGACTCGATCGCCGACGTTCGATCCGAATCCGATGAAGACCGTCTCCATAGCGAGTTAAGAGTGAGAGGTGAGGAGTAAGAGGCCAAACTCCATATCTTTTCGCCTCACCCCTTACCCTTCACTCTCTTACCAATTAGAATTAGAATCCGACTTTTTTGATCCGCTCGACCGCTTCCGCTAACCGCTCTTTGGTCGTGCAGACCGTCATGCGGATATAGCCTTCGCCCGGTGCGCCAAAGCCGTTGCCCGGCGTCGTCACAATCCCTGTTTTTTCCAGCAGATGGGCGGTGAAGGACGTGGAAGTGTAGCCCTTCGGCACCGTCACCCAGATATAGAAGGCGGCGGGTGGCGCATCCACTTCCAATCCCAGCTGCTTGAGCCCAGGAATGAGCGTATCGCGGCGCTCCTGGTAGATCGTTCGGATGCCGTCGGTGACAGAGTCGTCCAAGCCCAACGCTGTAATGCCGGCCTCTTGAACCGCCTCAAAACAGCCTGAGTCGAGGTTGCTCTTTACCTTTCCGAGGCCTGCCAAAACATCCTTGTTGCCGACGACAAATCCCAGACGCCAGCCGGTCATGTTGTACGTCTTCGAGAGCGAGTGGAACTCCACACCGACGTCCTTGGCACCATCCACTTCCATAAAGCTCGCAGGGCGCTTGCCGTCGTAGTAGATTTCCGAGTAAGCCGCGTCGTGGCAGATGATGATCTGATTGTCCAGTGCGAACTCAATGGCCCGCTTAAAGTAGTCCTTCGTCATAATCACGGACGTCGGATTATTCGGAGAGTTCAGCCACATCAGCTTGGCTTTCCTAGCCACATCCTTTGGGATCGCATTCAGATCCGGCAGGAATCCATTTGCTTTTGTCAGCGGCATGATATGCGACACACCACCTGAAAATCCGGTACCGACGGGATACACCGGATAGCCGGGGCTTGGAACCAGCACGATATCGCCGGGATCGACAAAGGCAAGGTGGATATGCCCAATGCCCTCTTTTGAACCGATGAGGGTCAGGACCTCGTTGGTTGGATCAAGCGTCACATTGAAGCGGCGCTTGTACCAACCAGCTACGGCTTTTCTGAACGACAGCATCCCTTCATAGGAGGGATATTGGTGATGCTTGGGGTCTTTGGCCGCTTTGGCCAAACTGTCGATAATCGGCGCAGGCGTCGGCAAATCAGGGTCGCCGATGCCGAGGTTGATGATATCCACGCCACGCGCGATGGCCTCCTGCTTCATCTTATCGATCGCGGCAAACAAATAGGGGGGCAGCGTTTTGATGCGTGTGGCAACTTCGATCGGAAAACCGGCCATTCCTTTGGCTCCTTTCGAGATGAGTTCACATATTGGAACGTGACACGGTTAGAAAGTGCGGGAAAGAACCTTCTCGCTGTTACACGTTCAAACTGAATGCGTTAGGTTACTTCAGAGACGCGCCGGCAATCAACGTGTAGGGTTAAGAAGATGGCCGATGAGTCGATCAGCCATCTCATGGAGTTGTGGGAGTCGCGGCAGTGCGATAGCCTTGACCTCATGGGCCGTAAGACGAGCTGTCATCAAATCCTGGGCACATTCTCGGCACAGTGAGTCGATACCGACTTCCTCCATTTCCACATGAAAGAGCAGGCCATAGGCCCGATCGCCATAACGAAATGCCTGCAGTGGCGCGATGTCCGATCCAGCCAAGGACACACAATCCTTCGGCAACTCAAAGATCTCTCCGTGCCATTCAAAGACCTCAAAGGATTCTGAGCCAGCCCTAAACACAGGGTCCGTTTTCCCCTCATCAGTCAACCGAACAGTCGTCATACCGATTTCCAATGTCTTGCCTGATCGCACGGTGGCGCCGAGTGCCTTTGCCATGAACTGGCTCCCAAGGCACACCCCGATCACCGGCTTGTTGGACAGAAGCGCGGATCTGATGAAGGCGGCTTCTTCGGCGATCCATGTGTCAGAATCGTTTACCGACATCGGCCCACCCATCACAATCAGGAGATCCCCAGTATCGTGAGGCAAGCCTTCCTTCGGGACGAGAGAATATTCAAGGCTCACGCCACGCTTTGTCAGAGCAGCTGCGAAGGCTCCCGGACCTTCGAAGGGAACGTGTTGAAGGCAGATCGCTCTTGGCATATTTATCCGTTCGACCTCCTGACAATCACGATCATCGCGACCTGGACTTTCGCTGAATGGATACATACACTGTCCCTACAAAGGCAGCAAGAGAAGAATCCCTCAGATAGATAGACGAGAGGCCCGATGCCTACCCCCGCTGCTCAAGCTCTCCTTAGTCAGCCAGTACCTCGGAACCTCACGGACATCGCCTTGCCACGACGCGTAAGGTTTCACTCGTCTCCAGGAGACTGGCGCGACGAAGTTCTCTACTTTCTCCTAATCGATCGATTCAGCGATGGGCAGGAGGCATCCAGGCCTCTCCTTGATCGGAACCGCCGCTCCACATTTCGGCCGGATGGGCATGATGGACAACCCTGGCGGTGGGATCGCTGGGCTGAATCAGGCGCGCATCGGTGGCAAGGGGGAACGCTTAAAGGTGTGGAGTCCAAGCTTGGGTATCTGCAGGACCTGGGTGTCACGGCACTCTGGCTGAGCCCCATATTCAAACAACGCGGACACCTCGATACATTTCATGGTTATGGGATTCAGCATTTCTTAGATGTGGACTCTCGATTCGGGACAAGAGAGGACCTCGTTGCACTGGTCGAGGCGGCTCACAACCGTGGTATGCAGATTGTTCTGGATATTATTTTCAACCATTCCGGGTTCAATTGGGTCTATCCAAGAGGACTTAAGGAGCCTCCGTACAAGCCGTTTCCAGATCACTACCCATTCGGATCGTGGCTGGGCCGGGACGGCGAGGAAATCGGGACCCACGTGGCAGATCTTGACGCAGGAGTCTGGCCGACTGAACTACAGTCCATCGAGTCCTACACCAGGGCAGGCGTTGGAAGTCTCGGGGCCGGCAATCTGGATGATCCCAATGCAGAGCATAAGCGAACCGACTTTTTCACCTTGCGCGACTTCTCCCTCAGCTCGCGAGGGGTACTCGATCATCTGGCAGCTTGCTATCGCTACTGGATCGCCCTGACCGACTGCGACGGCTTCCGAATCGATACGCTGAAGCATGTGTCGTTTGAAGAAGGGCGCAATTTCTGCGGGGCGATCAAAGAATTTGCCGCCAATCTTGGCAAGACAAACTTCCTGCTCGTCGGCGAAGTAGCCGGAGGTGATTTCGCGCAAGATCGTTACCTCGATGTGCTCGGGCGTAATTTGGATGCCGCTCTCGATATCGGCGGGATGCGGATGACGCTTCAGAATGTGGCGAAGGGACTAGCCCCTCCGCAGACCTACTTCGATGGCTTCGATGCCGGTAATGCGGAGATGGGGTCTCATCGGAATCTTGGCCAACGGCATGTCTCTATCTTGGATGATCACGACCATGTCTTCGGTCAAAAGATCCGGTTCTCGAGCGAAGCGGCATCGGAGGAACAAGTGGTCGCCGGAGTGGCACTGCAGCTATTTACGCTGGGTATCCCCTGCATCTATTACGGAACTGAGCAGTCATTTGCCGGGCCGGAGGAGTCGGAGCGCCGATTTCTTCCCGGTTGGAAGGGTGGTGATCATGCCGATCGGTACCTGCGCGAAACCATGTTCGGCCCGGAACATCCTCGGGCTACTGGACTGGCGGGCTTGTCAGTGACCGACGGGCTGGACCTGACCCTGCCGGGATTCGGTCCGTTCGGAACGGCGGGCGCCCACTGTTTCGATCCGAGCTTTCATACCTACCGTCGGATTGCATCCCTTGCTGCCATTCGCCAACGTTTTCCGGCGCTGCGCGTGGGGCGACAATATTTACGGCCGGTCTCGCTGTTCGACGGACCATTCCTATTGCAAGGACCGGGGGGGCTCGTCTCCTGGTCCAGGATTCTCAGCGATGAGGAGGCGCTGTGCATGATCAACCCCCATGGAACTCAGGCCCGTGGCGGCGATGTTGTAGTGGATGCGGATCTGAACCAGCCCGGCATGACGCTTACTGTCATTGCGAACAGTATGGAAGCGGGAAGGGATACATCCGCAGGGATAGCCCATCCGGTTGGATCACAGCTCCCAATCAAGCGCCGCTCCGACGGCACCGCGTTCGTGGAGATCCGTAATCTCGCACCGTCTGCCGTCATCGTGGCGGTCAATCATCCGTAGGTGCACCGAGATCTCCCCAATCCTATCGACATCACCAGCATGAAGAAATTGTTCATGGCATCCTTCACATGCTCAATGAGGTTCGACTCCCACGTTGACCATTTACATCAGACTAGCGTCGTAGAGTTCAACCATGGCCATCCCCCTTCGTGCCGTCTGCGCCGACATCACGACACTCAATGTTGACGCTATATTGTAAATGTGGCGAATGAGTCGCTGCGTCTCGGCGATTGAGTGTGCGGGGCAATCCACTGTGCGACGGGGCCGGAACTGGCGCAGGAATGTTGGCTACTCAGCGGATGCCAAACTGGCGATGCGAAGCTGACGAAAGGTTACCGGCTACCTGCTCGATACGTGATCTATGCGGTCGGACCGGTCTGGAGGGGGTGGGACCGATGGCGGACCGGTGCAGCTTGCTTCCTGTTATCGCCGTTGCCTTGAGATTGCCGACGCCAACAGGATTGCCACGATAGCCTTTCCCAGCATCAGCACTGGCATCTACGGCTATCCAATCGAGCTTGCGGCCAACGTGGCGATCGACTCAATTCATACCACTATGGCCAACCTCTCGTCGGTCCGTGAAGTGACAGTTTGTTGCTTTTCTCCTAATGACTTGGTGGTGTACCACACCGTACCTCTCCCGGGCCTGACGATTGACCTCTCCGCCCTCCATTTCCGTCTTTAGTCCTTCCGTCGACCGACCGACAAGTACATATCATGGCTTTTCCAGCAGCCGATGTAGACCCCACAATGTGCGATGTCCCTTTGACCCGCCCGGAAATTACTCTGGATACCCTTCCTCGTTGTTCATTTCAGCAGAGGGTACGCTCACACTATCACGCATTCTGGTACCACCTTGGGGAACGATTCGCCTGGTCTCGCGGAGCGTATCGTGAACGACCGGTCAGACAGCTCTCTGAACTGAGCGGCATTCAGCAAGCACGTATCGCCTCGCTCCAACGACGCTTCCGTGTAGGATTCGAACAGCAGGCGGAACAGTCGACGGCCCTGAAGCAATACGACTATCTTGAGGTGCTGGAACGAACCTGGTCGGCGCTCGGCTTGCCCTATTCAGTAGGTGGAGCCGTTCAGGATATGGGGTCGAGTAACTTCTGGTATGCGGCCGCCTTGCATGAGTTCTTTCAGCCATCGGAACTGGTCGGCGTTGAAGTGGAAGGGTACCGGATCTACACCAATGGGTATAGTCGCCTCGACTATGCCCATGGCTATATCCAAAACCTGCCAAACACACGGTTCATCGTCGTCGACTATGCCGGCTATAATCACCCAGCTGACGTCATCACCGCGTGGTATCCCTTCGTGACGCCGGACCCTGTGCTGGCCTGGCGGATGCCGCTCTCCGTGTTGGCGCCGCACACATTGTTTTCTCGAGTAGTCCGCAATCTAACCCCACACGGCTTGTTCGTCATGGTCAACCAAGGACAGGACGAAGCGGCAATCGCTGCCGCCTGGTGCGAGAAGGTCGGCCTTGTACGGTACGGCTCCTGCGAGATCAGAACCCTGTTGCGTTCTCGGCGTCCTGCTGTGGTATCGTGCTGGACGAGCTCACACCTGTCACACGTGCGCCCATACCAGAACTAGATTTATCACATGAAGCACTCCATCAAGACCACGGACGACCTTCGGTGGTTCATCGGGCATACGGGCGGTTTTCGCTCAGGGTATGTGACCGACTTGCAGATTTCCAAGCGCCGTCTCTTCGACGAAGGATCTGCACGGGAGGTACCGGCCGGTACGACCATTTCGCTCACAATCCGTTATGAGGTTCGCGGATACGTCCGGGTGGCCAAGCTCACGATGACCGGCGTCACGGATTTCTCCGTCTTCGAACAAGATGGGACTGATTGTTCATCTCTTAGTGTGATCCAGACGGAGTTCGCTGCGGGGAAAATGCGCTTCTGGTTTGATCCCCAGGGAGAACTCTACGTGGTGTGCGATGAGGCCGCTCTGGATGAAATCGCCACGCCATTCGTGACGGCCGATCAGGCAGCCGAGTTCGCTCGCTGGATATTCCAAGGCCGAGCAACCGAAGGCCCCACGGTGGAGTGGCTGTTACACCAACTGGATCGAGCCGGTCTGCCTTGCACATGGCGTGACGCGACGCGGGCTGTCGCGATTCATCCGGCGGTGCAGTGGGAGGGCGATCTGATTCCAGTAGGCGAATCTACGGCCAGCGAGGGGCATAGGGTCCACGTCATGGGCTATGGTCCGCTGGAAGGGCAAGGCTTTGGTCTGATGCTGCGGGTGATGGGGATTCAGGATCGGCGAATGAGCCGGATCCTGGAAGTACTGGCTGATCAGATCACTCAACAATTCGTCGGAGACTGTCTCGTCGGCACAACGATCATCCCTGGCCGCGAATGGGAGGGCTGGTTGATGCGGGAACACCAGACACGACACAGTCGATAAGCAGCGATGAGGGGGGAACGCTGATTAGTGCGCGTGCTCGGGGGAGTAACGCCCGTTGCCGTTCCCATTTGCAAAACCGGCTGCACCGTTGCCGTTCACATACCCTGTAACAGAGTGGGACGCACCATTCCCATTTGTCTGCTGGTCCTTACCGTTGATGCACTCCACCAAGGCCCAAAGCCGCAATGGATTCACGCGTTGATTCCGAGCGATGCGGAGCGACGTCCCTTCCAACACGGTACTGAGCGACAGATCCGTCCGCCAGCCCAGGTGCTTGGTCAACGGCGAGATCACTCGCTCCACCGCATTGATCACTTTGTTGCCATTGCTGAAGTGGTTGAGCATGATAATACGGCCACCGGGACGGCAAACCCGAATCATCTCACTGACCACCGTTCGATAGTCTGGCACCGCCGTGACGACATAGGCCGCCACAACCGTATCGAAGCTATCATCCTCGAATTCCATCGCTCCTGCATCCATGCGGTGAAGCTGGACGTGGTCGAGGGAGTGAGTTTCCGCCTTCTCCCTTGCCCTGGCCAGCATCCCTTCGGACACGTCGATCCCAACAATGCGGCAATGGCGAGGATACATGGGAAGCGCGAGTCCGGTCCCCACACCAACTTCAAGAATCTGTTCGTTGGGCTGCACATTCAGATTACGAACGGCCGATTCACGCCCTTCGTGGAAGACTTTTCCAAAAACCTTGTCGTAGAACCCCGCGTAATTCGTATAAACACGCTCAATCTTATTGGGATCCATGCTCTCCTCCAAACCTTACACAATCCGCTCTCTACAAACCTCATACTGTCAGAGGCGGCAGACCGCCGTGGCAACGCGGGGGGAAAATTGAGGCGGGAAATTCACGTGGTGCAAGGCCCGCCCGGAACGTAGTCGCCGGTACTGTAGCCAATCTCTCTTCAGCGAGTCAACAGATTCTTGCGGGGCCTGAGGAAGAAATACTGTCCCAAGGACAATGGGTAATATCGATGAAGTGGGGCTTACCCGCCTTGATTCACAGCTCATTCCTATGTGATAGCTACGTCCATGATCCTGGCTGGCCTTTTCGCAGGACTCTTGTTTATCGGACTGATCGTCGGTGATTGGCTGTATTTTATTCGGCTGACCCCGGACGCCATTCGATACGGTTGTCGTGTCGCGAACACTCCAGACCAGTGGCCTGGAGCCGCCCTCACATCCCTCGGTGATCGGTTCACCCCAGAGGGCGTGCTGATACTTCCGCACGGAGTGGCCTGGTTTTATCCACAACTCTCCCAGATTGCGATCCGCCCGCAGTATCGATTCTTCTCCAAGCGGTTCCGGACCGCCTGGCCGGTGAAAGGGTTGGTTCATCTTTCACAACAGGACGGATCGTTGAACACGTTATGCGTGAAGCTGATGCCCTGGTCGTCGACTCTCATGACACTCCTGTGGTTTGCTCTCGTCTTGATCGGGTCCCTGACGTTCGTGGTGCAGTATGCCATGGAGGAAGGATTTACTTCACTAGGAGGAACCCTCACGGGCGTGGCGGTCATGGCCCTCGCCGCCCTTGTGTTGGCATTCGGACTTGTCACGGTAGCCCTTGCGTATCGGCTTGAAGACAGCCGCCTCATGAAAGTCTATGCCGAATTGCGAGATGCCGTCGCGCTCCCCATCTCCTCCTCTTCCTAGTTCGCCCGTTGCACTTTTTCTCAGACAAGAAATAAATTCAAGAATTGATCGTATTCGGCCGGCAAGTTCAAGGCTGATCGGGCACGGGCCAGGCCGGCAATGATCCCCCGATGCTTCTTCGCAAGCCCGGATGCATGAAACGCCTGTGCAAACTGCTGCCAGCGTAGAGTAGGATCGGAGACGATTCGAACTTGCTCTTCCTTCGGTAGGGCATGCACGATGGTGGTCAGCATCCGAATCGCTTTTTCTACGCTCTCGTAGGGTGGGGCCAATTTGAGATGGGCGTAGAAAATCTCTAGATGCCGGCGGAACTCCTCCTTCAGAATCTGACTAGGGTCGGACAAGGTAGGTGTGGCATCGGCCATAGTAATCATGTGGATAATACGGTATGAAGAAGGCAGGGAACAACTCTCAATAGGAGGCATGCATGAAACGGATGTTCGGCGGCTTACTCAGTGCGCTCACCCTGGTTCTGCTGGTTGGGTGCTCGTCTCACCACCACCACGGCATGACGGGAGGCGGCAAGAGTGACGCCTATTGGCAGAAGGGCCAGCAAGACATGGAGGGATTGATCAATCGGACCGTGCAGGATCCCGAAAAGGCGAAGGGTGTGAATACATACGTCGGTGAGATCATCAAGGAGCTCAAGGAGAGCCGTGAGCAGGAGCGGGCCTATCATCGGCAGCTCTACACTTTGAACACCAGCTATATGGCGACACCCGACGAATTTTCAAAAATCGTGAATGAGGCGAACATTCAGCGGGCACAAAGCTCGGCTAGGGTACTGAGCCTTCGGTTCAAGATGAAGGACCTGATGACCGCAGACGAGTGGAAAACGCTCTCAGACCGCATGGTCTCCTATAGCGGCCGATACCAGCATGGAGAAGCAGGCGCAAAAAGCAGTTATTGACTCGAAACCGGCGCGGCAGTGAGCGGCACCGCCGCCCACGTCGCGCCGGCATCAGTGGAGCGATAGAGCCCACTGCCGTTCGTGCCGGCGTAGAGTAGTTGCGGATTCTTCGGGTTCATGGCTAGGGCGCGAATGTTCAGGGTTGTAATGCCCTGGTTCACCGCCTGCCAGGTCTTTCCACTATCCGAACTTTTCCATACCCCTTTCGGCCCACCGACATAGAGCTGCGACGGCTCCGTGGGGTGGAGCAGAATGCTGCTGATAAAGGCATCAGGGAGGGATTCCCCGATCCGCTCCCATTGCTCCCCTTTATTCGTGCTGCGAAAGAGCCCTTTTGTCGTTCCCGCATAGACGGTGTCAGGATTCATTCGATCAATTTCAATGGCATTCACACCCAACGCCATCGACGCCATCAACTCGCTCTCGGGAATCAACCCGTTGTTGATCCTTTTCCAGGACATCGATCCATCCTCTGAGCGATACATCCCGCCCGTTGTTCCGCCGTACAGGGTGGTGGGGGCTTTGGGATTCATGGCGATGGCCGTCACAATGTGAACTTCCTTCATCCCATTCATCCGTTCTTCCCATTCACGCCCTGCGTCCTTCGTATAGAACGCGCCCACAGTCGTGGCGATATAGATCTTCTCGCTCACTGTCGGATGGAACACGAACTGATTCACGAATGACACATGTTCCTTCAATCCCACATTATGTGGAAGCCAATGTTGCCCTCCGTCCGGACTCTTGTAGACCGCATCCCCCATTGTGCCGGCATAGATCGTCGCAGGCAGCAGTGGATCGATCGCCAGCGTCGTCACCCGACGTGCGCTGAAACTTGGGAATCGCTCCCAGGTCCCACCGCCATCTCGTGATTTGTAGACTGCATCGTTCGTGGCGACGTAGAGAATATTGGCGTTGGTCGGATGCAGCGCGATTGAGACAACCGACTCGCTCTCCTTTTGGCAGCCGAGAACGGGAATCAGGAGCGTGATCAAGGCCAGCGTACGGGCAGTGTTAAGCAGTCGCATGGTGGTGGGACCTAATCACAGGGATCTGACGGGCGTCAAGCCGGGAATGGCTGAACGCCACCGTTGGCGAGGTGAAGGAGTGGTTAGGCCGCGGTGCCGATGAGGCTTTCCAGGGGGATGTGCAGCTTGCGGTGGAGTCGACGGATCATCTCGAGGGAGAGGTTTCGTTTCCTCGTCAGGACTTCCGACACACGTCCGCGCCCACCTAGTACCGTCTCTAAATCTTTCCGCGTCATGCCGAGTTGATCCATCCGAAACTTGATTGCGTCGATCGGGTCGGGAGGATAAATCGCGTGATGCTTCGCTTCGTACACCTCAACGAGCGTCGTGAGGACATCCAGCTCATCACCGACCTTCGTGCCTGGCTTCGCCTCCATCAGTTGTTCAATACGACCTAAGGCGCGGTCATAATCTCGGGCTGTTTTAATCGGAGCGATGATCATGTCGCCTCCTCGTCTTTTAGATACTCGTCACATCGATCGCATCGTACTCAGCGTGTGTGCCGATGAATCGGATATACGCTATTCAGTACGGGTAATTGATCTTCACGATAAGGCAGTACTGATTCCCCGCCACGTTGAAAACGACCCGGTTGCCCTGCAGAACGCTGGCTGAACGAAAGTGCCCTTTAACGGCCGATGGGGATGCCCAATCGGCATGGGCGACCTCCTGATGCCAGGCTTCCAAAGAACCCTTGGACTTTGGGTGTCGCTTCCAGAAGTTCTGCAGCGCCCGCTTGGCGATGCTGCGCACGGGCCACTCTATCACGATCCCAAATTGGGAACAATCGACTTGGCACTATACTGGACACTAAAGCGACGGCGAAGATTCCAGAACCTCGGGACAGCCCAGAGGGAGCTGAACTTGCCTTTTATGCGTCACCGGCGTACGGTTCTCACAGTAATGGAGGCATTTCAATGGGTAACAAGCTGACCAGTAAGGCACTCGTCAACTTCGAGGCCACATGCGATGTGTGGCAAGAAGTCCTGGACGGCGTACGAGAGATCAAAGCTGGCAAGGGGAAACGGGCCAACGCTGAAGCCAAGGCCTACGTCGTTCGCGTGCGATGTACCACGCAATTATACTCTGACCCCTATTCTCTTTCTCATTTATGGTTAGTAACACCACGATAGCACTCAGCAAGGCGGAGCGAGAACGTGAAGTCTTTCGGCGCTTCGCAATGGCGTCTGGCCTCCTACCCGGTGGGTCGTTCGAAAGTCGACCTTCTCCGGAACCTGACATCCTGTACACGCCGGAAGCAGGTCCCCCACATGCGTTTGAACTGGTTGAGCTACTTGACCAATCCTACTCAGGCTCTGTTGAGCGCCAACTAGGCACTAAGGAGGCGTGCGTTCAGTATCTTCAGTCCCTCCCAGCCGCAGAGCAAGCGGCCTTCCAACAGGCGTTCGCAGACGCAGACATCGCCCTGGCCTTCAAGCCTGGCCTGAGTATTCAACGGCGGAAGAACTTGCTGCCGAAGGTGTTCCAGATCCTCATGAACCTTCCGGTCGGTACCCAAGGGGACGTGCCCACTAGCAGGCAGCTGACACAAAACCTTAAATTTCTTGTGGTGCATCGTGGTGGTTTGGTCGGACCACTCTTCGACGCACCTTCGACGGTACGGATGGGAGACCCATCTGTTCCTGGAATAGAAAGCAAGATGTCCAAGACCTACAAGCCGGTTGGTGAGCTTAACCTGTTGGCATACATAGATGGCAACCCGATGCCTCCCGACAACGTGTGGTTTCCTGCTCTAGACGCATACCTTGAGTCACTCGATAAGGGATGCCCCTTCGCCCACATCTTCGTATTCGGGTGTCGTTCAAGTGTCGTTCACCGAACGTGGCACCGGGACATCTAACCCCTTGCTGGAGAAACACCGTGGGGGTCAGAGAACTAATACGGCAGAGCAGCGAAATGGAGGTCGGATCTTGCTTTGTACATCACGGCATGATCGCTCAAACCTCACCACGGAGCCACTCCACATCGAATTTGCCGAGATGAGATGCGAATCCCAATGACATGTGGGTTTTGATCCGAAGACATGAATAGAGAGAACAAGCACGCCCGCTTTAAGAATATCAACGCCCTGGTGAAATCTGGTGGTGAGGTCACAATCGGACGGATCGGCCCGGTACGCTGCGGTGCAACCGCCGCCGATGAAGACCAATCGCTCGCGATGCTTGCACGCCGACCTGGTGAGTCCCTGGAGGAACTCCTTGACCGCCTCGATGGGGCAATCGTCAAAGCATGGGACGAGGGGGAGTACATCGACGAGATCAACGGCTAGCGGTTCCGACGTGGTTCGAGAAGGAAGAGTTGAAACACAATATACCTGCGAACGTTCGCCGTACTGTCGTATCACAATGCGATTCGCAGTTTGTAGTGTCAGACTGACCTTTGACAACGATCGAGCTTCTCTATCTCCTTCGCCTAAGTTCCACCTCTAAGCCATCGCCTTCCAAATAGCCCACTTCTCGACAGATTATCGAGACGGCGTTTGCATCTACCGGGACTATCGCAGAAGATACTGACAAGCTGATCCTGTCAGTTGCTGAAACGCTTGGTTTCTAGGAGGCACGGTGGAACTGCTCATCGTATGCATCGCATCTTTACTGGCCTCCGCCCTCACGCTGTTTTCCGGATTTGGGCTCGGCACACTGCTGATGCCGGTGGTCGCCCTGTTCTTCCCGCTGGACCTAGCGATTGCGATGACGGCCATGGTCCATCTGGCGAACAACCTCTTCAAGATTGGGCTGCTTGGCAGAAAAGCGGATGCTTCGGTTCTGCTGAAGTTCGGGTTACCCGCGGTTGCGGCAGCCTTTGCGGGAGCTGCGTTGCTAACATACTTGGGGGAAGTCCAACCACTCTATGAATACCAGGCATTGGGGAGCAATCGGCAGGTCTCAGTGCTCAAGTTAATCATCGGTGCACTCATCGTGTTGTTCGTTATCTTGGAACTCTCCCCGACATTTTCGAAGACTGCGCTCGATCGCAAATGGCTCCCGTTCGGCGGCGTCATCAGCGGGTTCTTCGGCGGACTGTCAGGACATCAAGGCGCCTTTCGCAGCATGTTCCTGATTAAGGCGGGTCTGGAGAAAGAGGCGTTTGTGGCTACTGGAGTTGTGCTGGCTGTCATGGTCGATCTCTCTCGCATGGTCATCTATGGTGTTGGACTATCGGATCAGGGCGATACGATCGAGTGGCCGTTAGTCATCGGCGCCAGTGTGTCTGCCTTTGCCGGGGCCTACGTCGGCGCAAAGATGCTCAAGAAGGTCACGCTCCGGTCGATCCAGCTAATGGTTTCGGCTTTATTGATTGTGGTGGGGGCTGGTCTGATAATAGGTGTCTTGTGACTCGACGATGCGGCCTTTCTCTACGACGTGATGCGCTCGACGTAACCAGTCAACTCGATAGAGAACCAGTTTGGTGTCAGGTACGAGCATTGACGACTACTGCAACAGCAGTGTGAACCAACATACAAGTAGCTGGACCTATTCGCAGGATTCAGAGAGGAGTCAAGGACGGAGCTATCGACTCTTAAGGTCTGCAAGGCAATCTGTATTCAATCCACTATGATAACTGAGCATTTCACGGTCACTGGCTCCCCACACCTCACTCGTGAATTTTTTTTGATCCAGCCCTGGATCGATTCCAATTCAGGTCTCTTTCTTGATCTCCTTCCCAAAACCTCCAATCGATGCGTATGTTGCTCAATAATTAGCACGCTCCTCTCTCTTGCTTCAGGTACAGACTTTGCTGAGTGCGCATATCACTGCATGATGGGTCATTCAGTGAGTCGCACACGTACTCATCACCATGGAGATGTTCAATGAAACGTCGCCAGCAAGGAAAGTCTGTCATGTTATGGGTCATTGCAACCTGGTTTCTTAACTCTGTCGGACTGGCACCAGCCGCTGGAGTATGGCAGGCAGATTTGGCGGTGGACCTCAGGGCGGGGGGCTGCCATCAGGCCCCCGGTTGTAGCTCACAAGAAGGAGATTCAGATGGATATTGAAGGCATGATTTCTGCCGTGCAGAAAAAGCTGGGCGTGCAAGTTGATGGTCGAGCCGGCACAGAGACTTGGGGCGCCATCTATGCCCACATTGTCAAACCAACGATTCATGGAGCGCCTCCCGCCGAGGCAATTGAGGCCGTCGATGCACGAAGTGAGAAGAAGATCGCAACGTTACTTCCCGAAGTGCACCCCAATGCACGGGCATTGGTTCAAAAGGCCGCGCAAAATGGGATTCAGATCAAGATCATTAGTGGATTGAGAAGTTATGCCGAACAGGACGAACTGTATGCACAGGGTCGTACACAGCCTGGCCGGATCGTCACAAAAGTACGAGGCGGATACTCCAACCACAACTTTGGTATTGCGTTTGATGTCGGGGTCTTTGAGGGCACAAAGTACCTTAGCGAGTCCGACAAGTATAAGGCTGTCGGCGCTCTTGGAATGGACTTGGGGTTTGAATGGGGAGGCAACTGGAAAACCTTCGTCGATCAACCCCACTTCCAACTTCGTCCAAGGTGGGCCATGGATATTACGGAATCTGAAATGTTGGCAGAGTTCCGAGATCGCAAAGAGAATGGGACCCCCCTGTATGCATAGTCGGTGATGGCTATCCCCATTCAACTGGATAGTCTCCACCTATAACTTAGTGTTTGGCATGCTATTGACCTATTGAGCAATGAGGTGGGAAGCAAAGACAGACACAACCCCCTGAGTCTGAAACGTTGCTTGCGCCGTTGAGTGTGCGCTTGGAATAGGCTTTCGTGTTGGAGCGGATGACTGACGACTAGCCAGTCCTTCTCTACATCTTGAGTCGCTCAGCGTAACCCGTTAGCTCCACGTAGCCCTGGCCTTTGATTAGCCGACCTTGTTTGGTCCCTGTTACGGCCACCGCCCCTTCCCAATAGGAGACCTTGGTGCTGCGCGAGGTGCGTAATTCCTGATCCGCGAGCAGCGGCGTGACATCCAGCACTAGGTCGAGCGACGGGAACGTCAACTTCCATCGGCTGGGATAGGTGGCCTTGCTTTCAGGGCTGGTCCAGGTTGCGATCGATTCGATCTGAAAGTCGGTCACATCCAGATGTCGAGTGCGTCCATCCGGCGACACGGCGGTCCCGCTGGAAGCCAGATCAGACGAGCCATCTTTCCGCCGCATCCGATACAGCATGAGCTCGGTGTCGTCTTCCAACTGGATGCTGAACCAGTCCCATCCGACTTGATCCGTCCCGAGTTCGGCTGACCCAAATTCATGGTCCATCCAGGTGAGGCCAGTCACCTCGAACTGTTCGCCGTCGATCGTCAGGCTGCCCGTGGTTGCGAGTCTGGTAAACGAATAGTAGTGCGAGGCTTGGCTGATATCTTTCCCTTTTCGGCTGATACCCGCTGCGCCGTGGGTGACAAGCGGCTTGGCCGGTTGGAGTGTGAGGGCGAGCGAATGGGTCTCGTCGTGGGCGACCACGGTGTGGGATCCGGTCGAGTCCGTGGCAGCCTCCGCGCGCCAATCATCGATCCAGACGCGGAGCCGCGACTCGTCGGCGCCGGCCTTCCCCAACCCCTCTCGACTGAACTTTTCCGAGAAATGAAATCGCTTCCCGGTGATATCAGTCACGGCGAAATGGGCCAGGTACAGGTGGCTGATCGACCATTTGGACGGCAGAGTTTTGATTTCATCAGGCGGCACCCCCCGACGGAAGAAGGTCAACTCAAAGCCGAACGACCGGCCGTTTTTCGCCTGTAGATGGCCTGTGTAGTACCACCACTCGGTTCGATAGGTGGAATGCGATCCATGGTCTCTCGGAAACGTGTACTGATATCCGGCGGTTGCCGGCTGAAATGATGTAGGAGCAGAACTTGCGGCGAGCGCCGTCGACACAGTCACGTTCAGCAAGACAGGGACTACCATGAGGATCCGTACCCAGTCTGTCACGCGCTGCCATGTCTCGTCAGCCAATCGTAAGTGGATCACTTGACCTAAGTCCTCCCGTTGTATCGGTTATACCACGCGCTGACCCATGAACCAATCGACTCTCTCAGAGCGATGTTTTGTATTTTCTTATGGCTCGTCGCCGAGCAAACAGCGTTGACAATTTTCACATGTGTCAGCTATCGTGAGCCATGCAGACTGATCATGAGCGAGGGCCAGCAGATCGGAGTTCGTCCAAACATGTCGAACCGTTTCCCATCCCTGATCGCCTTCCGGTGTTTCCGTTACCCAACGTCGTCTTTTTTCCCAGGACGTACCTGCCGCTCCATATTTTTGAACCACGCTATCGCCGGATGATCGCCGATGTGACAATGGGTGGTCAATGTATTGCCATGGCGCTTCTGAAAGAAGGGTGGGAGCCGGACTACTATGGAAATCCGGCAATCTATCCCGCGCTCTGTATCGGGCGGATCGTGAGTGTGCAACCCTTGCCGGACGGGCGCTCCAACATTTTATTGCAAGGGCTCGAACGGTGCGAGATTTCCGAAGAACACTTCGATAAACCCTACCGTGAAGCCACGATTCGCATCACGCCCATGTCCTCCAACGAGGGACTGGCGAAAAGCGTCCGACGAGCGCTGGTCGATGTGCTTGGACGATACCTCCAAGCAAGAGAAGATAATGCGGCGTGGCAAGGATTCTTTCGTGAAGAAGTCAGTGATGAAGTCTTGGTCAATACCCTCTCAACCTATCTGGACTGCACCCCCTTGGAAAAACAATTCTTACTGGAAGCGGACGGGCTCCACCAACGGGCTCGTCGATTGAACGACCTGGTTCAATTCATGCTGCATGAACCTCACGGCGCAAAGGGCTTGGACTAAATGGATCGGACCATCGCAATCGACGTCAGCCATCTGAGCAAAATCTATGACAGCTATAGGGCTGTCGATGACCTCTCGTTTCAGGTCTACGCAGGAGAGATTTTTGGCCTGCTGGGACCGAACGGCGCAGGCAAAAGCACCACGCTTCGCACCCTCATCACGTTGCTGCACCCGACATCGGGCACGGCGACGGTCATGGGGTACGATACGGTGCGCGATGCGGACAAGGTTAGGACCCTCATCGGGTACGTGCCTCAAGAACGAGCAATTGACCGGTTCCTCACCGGACGTGAACACTTACAATTACTTGGCGCGCTCTATCATCTGACGAAAGAAGAAGCGGCCAAACGCATCGCCGAACTGCTCAAACTGGTCGAACTGGAGGCCCATGCGGACCGGCCGGCCAAGACGTATTCCGGTGGCATGAAACGCAAGCTCGATATTGCCTGCGGGCTGTTGCCCGACCCAAAGATCTTGTTTCTCGACGAACCCACGCTCGGCCTCGACGTGCAAAGCCGTCTGCGCATTTGGGACTACGTCCGAATGCTCAAAGCCCGTGGGATGACGGTCGTGATGACAACCAACTATCTCGATGAGGCCGATCAACTCTGCGATCGACTCGCGATTATCGACGGGGGCAAGATCAAAACGCTGGGCTCACCAGTCGAGCTCAAAATCGCCCTCGGTGGGGACATTGTGTCCCTGACCTTGAAAGAGACCGACCGGATTCATTCGCTGGAGTCCGAGCTCAAAAGTCGGCCGGCGATCAAGGCCGTGCGGGCAACCACTAAGGGCTTGGATATCAGAGTGGAGTCCCCTGAAAAGGCATTGCCCACCATTCTCGAATCGGCCAATCGATTAGGCTGTGACATCGATTTTATTCAATATAACCGTCCGCGCTTGGATGATGTGTTCATCGCGCATACGGGACGGGCCATCACCGAATCAATCCCGGAATCCGAGACGGCGTAAAGGAGTCATGTGGCGCACTATTGGCAAGAAATCAGCGCGTTGACGATGCGGTGGGTTCGACGATTAAGCCGGGAAAAATTCAGCATGCTGTTCACCTTGGTACAGCCGATGCTATTTTGGCTCATCTTCTTCGGCAACCTGTTTCAACGGGCCGCAGACACCCAGGTCATGCAGGCTCCCAACTACATCAGTTTCCTCGCCGCCGGCGTCGTCGTCATGACGGTCTTGAACAACGGCTTGGCGGGCGGGGTCGATCTGCTGTTCGACAAGGAAAACGGGTTCCTCGAACGGTTGATGTCCACACCGATCCATCGATCTTCCGTCATCCTAAGCCGCTTTATCTTCGTGATGGCGATCACGTCGATGCAGGTCCTTGTGATTCTTGGCGTGGCGTACCTCTTTGGTGTTCAACCTGCAACAGGCCTTCTCGGCGTGGCGACGATCTTGCTGATCGGCATGATGTTCGGGGTCGGCCTGACGGCCATTTCCATGGCGATGGCCTTCTCCGTGAAAAGTCACGGTGATTTCTTTTCCGTATTGGGATTTCTTTCGCTGCCGATGATTTTCCTCAGTTCCGCGTTGGTCCCGCTGACGGCGATGCCAGGCTGGATGAGTTTTCTGGCGCAATTTAACCCGATGACCTGGGCGATCGATGCCGTGCGGCCTTTAATTCTGTCCGGCTGGACCGAAGCCTTGCCACACGTCGGAATGGTGGTTTTGGTCATGGTTGTGTTCGATGCCCTCTGTCTGTACGGCGGGGCCAAGGCGTTCCGCCGTGCCATGGGGTAACCTCATCCCGAACCGTGGATCGCTTGACTGACGGCGGAATCCGTCAGATCATGATCTCAATGCCTCCAGACGTCAGCCTGTGCGCGACGGAGAGTCGTAGGAGATGATGCCGGAGAATCAAATTCGTGCGCTGATTCGCCTTCTGTCCGATGAGGACGACCGAATTGTCCGTACCATCAGCGGGAGGCTCATCGATATCGGCCCATCGGCCGTCCCGCTTCTCCAGGAGGCGGAAATTGAGCAACCTGAAATGGCCGATCGGATCGCGTCCGTCCTAGAGGAAATCCGAGGAAGCAAGCTGGAGGATGAACTGGCGAGCCTGACGTCCCTCACGGACGACGCGATGAGCCTCGAAGCCGGCGCCTTTCTGATCGCCCGCTATGCCTATCCTGCGCTCGATGTCGCTCGCTATCGTGAACAGCTAGATACTATGGCAGACGAAGTTCGAGCGAGGATTGGCTATCGAGCGTCCGGTGAAGAGGCTGTCAACGCACTCAACCGCTACCTGTTCACCGAACAAGGGTTTAAGGGAAACACTAAAAACTACTATGAAATTGAGAACAGCTACGTCAACTGCGTCATGGATCGGCGAGTCGGCATCCCCATCAGCTTGTCGGCCGTCTATCTCTTGATCGGACAGCGTTTGGCACTCCCGCTGTATGGCGTCGGCATGCCGGGGCATTTCTTGGTGAAATACGAGTCTGATCGGTACAAGATTTTCATCGACTGCTTCAACGGTGGAGCCTTGTTAACCGAAAAAAACTGCGCTCGTTTTCTGACCGAGGCCGGATACGGGTTTGATGAGAAGTATCTGCAAAAAAGTCCGGTTCAAGCGATTCTATCCCGCATGATCAAGAACCTGTTGGCGATCTACTCCAAGTCGGGGGAAGAGGGAAAGACCGCTCGCCTGACCAAATTCATTGAGATCTTGGGCGGCGCTCCTCGCGAAGAAGGTCTCTAGCAGACTGCTGAAAAAGTCGGCCAGCGACGTTCTCACGTCGCTCAGCGGCCTCGACCCTGAAGAAGAATCACACTGGTGGAGCTTATCCGTTCACCAAGATCAATTCGATGGGTGAACGGCTCACACGAAGTGCGGTATGTACCTCCTCGCCTCTTCGCTCGCTGCGGCCTTGCTGAACGTCCTTCTTGAGCAGTCTGCATTGTGCACACGCCTGGCATTTTGGACGTACCGACCAGTGGAGTTCCGTCGTGCTCACGGAATTTTTCCGCAGCCTACTAAAGCTTAATCGTCAACAGATCCTTCCCCTTCCAAATCTTGCCACCGTACTGCTTGGCCGCTTGGCCTCTCACGTCGTATCGATCCGCAATCGGATAGAAGTGCGAGAGGATAAGTTGGCCCACCCCGGCCTCCTTCGCCACCTGACCACACTGTCCAGCGTGCAAATGGGCGGGGCCAGGCTTGTTTGCTGGAAATGAGCAATCGAGCACGACAAGATCGGCATCAGTACACAGCCGGACGAGTGCATCGCAATACTGTGAGTCCCCAGAGTACACCATAGCCTTCCCCCGGTACTCGATCCGATAGCCGACGGACGAGAGGTCTGGTACGTGGACCACTGGTTTGGGCACGATACGAGTCTCCCCGATCATGAATGGCTTGCTGGATACCTCACGGAAGGTCACGCGGAATGGAGCTGAGTCAAAACTCGGGAAACTGCGCATAATCGACCGAAAGAGACGGATCGTGCCCTTCGGGCCAATCAGCGTCATGTCGGGACGATGGCCTCCTCCGTATTTGGAGTAGATGACCGCATCGAAAAAGAAGGTGATGAAATCAGAAAAGTGATCGGCGTGAAAATGCGAGAACAGGATGTGCGTGATCCGGTGCCGATTCACACCAGTTTTGATCAGGTTAATCAAGGTGCGAGGGCCGAAATCCAGCACAATATGTTGATCCGTGCGCACAAGATACCCGGCTGCCGCCCGCGTAGGGTGCACATTGGTTCCGGAACCGAGAATGGTCAGACGCATGGCTTATTCATCCTTCTCATCCATCAAGCTCCGAAAGGATAGCTTCTGCCTCGATCAACTCAGGATTGGAAGCTCGTTCGGTAATCTTCGAACAAACCGCTTGCAACGCACTCCTTGCGGCATCCGATCGGTTCAGTTTCTTCAAGAGTCTGGCCATATTCATCGAGGCTCGAAGTTCGAGCATGCTTGCATGCTGGTCCTGCGCGATCTTCAGGGCTTCGGCAAAACACTGCTCCGCCGCGGAAACGGATGGCTCGGATTGTTCCAGCAACAGTTCCCCTTTTAGCCGAAGCAGTTCCGCTTGCCAACACCCTTCTCCCTGAGAGTGAACAAGCTTCTGCGCCTCTGATAGTGCAGCCAAGCCTTCATCAATACGTTTCTGCCGCAAATATATTTCTGCGAGCAGAGCCAGCGTAAACGTGTTGTTGAGACTCGCGCCGGCGGCTTTCGTAGCGGAGAGGCCCTTCACGAGCCTGCCGAAACCTTGCTCTTCCCCCTTTTCAGCCAGAGCCCAGCCTTGCAAGGATGTCGCCCACGCTAAAGTCACTTCAAATGAGTATTTGGTGGAAAGGGCAATGGCTTCTTCAGCGAGGATCAGGGTTCTGTCCGCATCGCGGATGGTGGCATAAATCCAGGAGACCGTCGCGAGGGCAAACGCCAGCGTGAAGGGGTGTTCCAACTCTCTTGCCATGCCAATGGCCTCCTGCGACAACGCTTCGACCTGATCGACCTCGCCCAATATCCATAGCGTTCTGGCGAGGATGATTCTCGCGGTGATGCCAGGATCCTGAGTATAAGGTAGAGCCTGCGAGCGGTGCCTATCGGGATCATACAGAGCCTTTGCGGCCAGCAAATGGGCTTTGGCTTCATCGAACCGCCCGAGGAAGGAATAGGTCGAGCCGACACTCTCGTGCGCGCGAATCAGCATATCCGGGTTGTGCTCACGCTTCGCCTGAGACAAGAGATGTTCAGCCAGGTCGCACGCTATTGGAAGAGGCCCCCTGACTAGATGGAAGACCCATAACCCCCAATGAGTGAGAAAGTGATGCTCGGAGTCGCGGTCCTCCTGGGAAAGTTCCTTTGCCCTCAGATAATTTTGCTCGATCTCCTGGGAGGCGTATCCTTTTACCGTCACCATGGGGGCTCCACGTGCGATGAGGAGTTCCAATTCCAATGCATCGCGCTCCGTACCTGCGGGCACATCATTCAGCAACGTCAAGGCACGATTGAAATGGTTCAGCGCTTCGACATTGGCTGACCGATCCGCGTCTCTTCGGGCTGCAAGACGCCAATACGTGATGGCCGGACAGGTCAAACCTGCCTGTTCAAAGTGGTAAGCCAGGAGTTCCGGTTCCAACTGCACGCGCTCAGCGAACTTCTCTTCCAGTGTTTGCGCAATGCGGGCATGGAGGAGTCGACGAGATTTCTTGGGAAGCGTGTTGTAGGCCGCTTCTTGAACAAGCATATGCTTAAAACGATAGCGCGACAGCGATCGTTCGCCCTCTTGCAGAATGAGCCCTGAAGCGACAAACCGATCAAGGGCACCGTTGAGCTGGCTGTCCGTTATCCCAACGGTAGCCCGCAGCAGCTCATAGGTAAATTCCCGTCCGATTGCGGCTCCGATCTGAACAATTTCCTTGATCGGCCCTAATCGGTCCACCCGTTCCATGAGCAACGCTTGCAGACTGTCCGGAATGGCCATGTCCTTTAACGGAGCCTTGAGGGTAAATGTGTCAGTTCCCTCAGCCAGCAATCCAGTCCCCAACAGACTTTCCGTTAACTCTTCGATATAAAGCGGGACGCCGTCGGTCTTCGCCAGAATCGCCCGCTGCACTTCCGGTGGAAGCAACTTTCCGCCGGTCATCGTTGCAATCAGCTCGGCGCTCTGCCGGCGCGGAAGCCGACTCAACGTCAGAAACGTGACGTGGCTGTATTCCGCCCACACCGGCCTGAAGTCCGGCCGAAAAGTGATCAGCAACAACACGCGCATCTGCCTGATCCGATCGATGATTCGGGTCATGAGGTCCAGCGTGGTTGGATCAAGCCAATGGGCATCCTCTACGATGAGCAATGCAGGGAAGCGATCCGCCAGCTTTTGCAGGTACTGCATGAGCGCTTCTAGAGTCATGTCCTTACGTTTGTCGGGTGACACGGTCAGCGGAGGATGCTGAATATCTCCACTGATCGAGAGCAGATCGGCAAGCAAAACAACCGTGACGCGGTCGTCCAGCCCGCTGTTGACGGCCAGGATGTCGAGCTTCTGCAGTTGCGTAGGGGCACTGTCCTCACTGGTCAGCCCCGCCACCTGACGCAGATACGTAATCACTGGATAGAGCGCCGTATTGGTATGGTAAGGTGAGCATTGAAATTGAATCGCCTGGTAACGCTCCTCGGCAAGCCGGTCACGCAGAAAGCGGACCAACCGCGACTTGCCGATGCCGGCCTCACCACCGAGAAGGACGACCTGTCCTTCACCCGCTACTGCCTCGCGCCAGCGACCCAAGACAAGCGCCGTTTCGTGCTCTCTGCCGATGAAATCGACTAGTCGGCCAGATCGATACGACTCGAACCGGCTGGCCGACGGTTTGGCACTTAAAACCTGCCAGACCTGGACTGGTGTCTCGAACCCCTTGAGGGAGACAGTTCCCCCATCAACACACTCGAACTCGCCCCCGACAAGACGCTTCGTCACCGGATCAACGATTAATTGATTCGGCGCAGCCAGTCCCTGGAGACGGGCTGCTAGATTCGGAGTTTCACCGAACACCGACCGTTCCTTGGCGGTGTCTTGTCCGATGAGTTCCCCTACGATGACGGATCCAGTCGCAATCCCAATTCGCACCGCAATTTCGAAATCCTGATGAAGAAGAGAATCACGAGGCAGGGCCTTCACTAGCTCCAGCACGGCCAGTCCGGCATGCACCGCACGCTCTGCATCGTGCTCATGGGCATGGGGGTATCCAAAATACACTAATAGTCCGTCACCCATGTATTTTGCGATATAGCCGTTGAATCGGCTGATCGCTTCCCCACAGGTATCGAGAAAACGTCGGACAGCCGCTTGGAGGTCTTCAGGGTCCAATCGGCGAGCCAGCGCCGTCGAGCCCACAAGGTCACAAAACATGACCGTCAATTGGCGACGTTCCGCTTGATCTCGGTCAGCAGGGAATGGCTTTGTTTCCTGACCGGTTGAAACAGGCAGAGCCTCCAAGCCATTGCCTTCATGGTTTTGTGAGAGTTGGCTGATGGCGCGCAAGAGTTTTTTTCGATGGCCCAATACAACGCCCAGCGATGTCAAATCACCATCATTCAGTTCGGGCAAGACGTCCCATGTAATGGCGTTCTGCTGAAACGCTTCTCGATAGCGCTCAAGGCCAAGACTCTCCAGCCATGCGGATACGCGATCATCCATGATCAACACCGTCTCAGATAGGTATTCAAACGCTAATCACCGAGGGGGAAAAGATGGGCGATGCCTCTCTTAGAGACCGCGATGGCTTCATTGATGTGACCATATGACAAACGGCTCGACGAAGATTCTCCTTCAACCTCTTGTGGAATAAAGAGAGTATCGGTTCATCTCCATGGGATGTCCATGATCGCCTACCTACTCGAGCGAGTGATTCTGCATTCGATCAAGCGCGAGGAAAACGGACCAGTATGACACGTCGCCTGGCACTATTCTGAGGCAGATCGCTCACAATTGTTGACCGTTTTGAGTCTTGCCGGTCAGGATTGCAATGGAGTATGGCTTTCACGACAATCGCAAGTCAATTATTCATGACACGGACGGACGAATCTTAACCTGATCATCACTCTCTCCGGCAGAAGCCGTCTCGAAGACGATTCGTTGACGGCCAATCAACTCCGCTCGTATGATTTCTCCCCCATGACCAAACAACCTCAGCAGGGGCAGATGATCCCCGCCCTGTTTGTCGTACTGATCAGCCTCATCATCGTCGCGGTATGGACCTGGAAACGGCTTTCGGTCGAGGCCCAGGACTATATCGTTGATCAGGCGGTGCCGATGGCTACGATCGGTCTTGTGGCTGTCGGCCTACTGTTCATTTTGCTGAGGTCGCTCTACCGGCGCCATGAAAAGTCTCTTGAGCGAGCCAGACTCCTATCGCTGTTCGAGCGAGAAACCGTCCAGGACAAACGACTTGACCTTGCGTTTACCTTGCTTGAAGTCAATGCGTATGGCGTCGATGGGCTTCAATCGGCCGTGCCAGCCTTGAAGGAGCTGTTTATCACCACCCTACAACGAGCGTTGGGTGATAAACAGCATCGCATCAGGGGCATGGCAGCCAGTCATCTGGGGGCGTTGCAAGATCTGTCGGTGGTGCCGCTGCTCGTGAAGGCCCTGGAAGATGATCACGCCTACGTGCGTTCCTGCGCCGCGTTGGGGTTGGGGCGGCTGCGGGCCACCGATGCGCGTGAACGGCTAACGTTCGTGATGGAACATGATTGGGATCAAACCGCAAGAAGTCGAGCGAGGGAAGCACTGGACCGGATGCGGGAGTGACGATCATGCGGTTTGCGGCTCGGCCTATTCCTGCATCCATTCAATCACGGCAATCTCAGGCCGGCAGTTCAAACGAAATGGGAGGAACGACCACCCTAACCCCCGGTTGACGTATAGTCTGTGTGGGCCGGACTCGTGCCAGCCGGCCACACGACCATTACATCCCGGCGGGAGCCAAAAGGTGGGAATCCCTGGTACTCGCCATTGCCCCCCGTGGCTGTGCCCACAGAGAATCAAGTCAATGGCATGATGGGTTTCAACATAATCGAGAATGTTCGGAGCATGAGCCAGAAGTACCGTAAATCGAGACTCGGCGGGAGGCGGGACACATCGAAGATCTGCACGATGTAGCGATGGATCATCGACGCCGACAATGGCGAGTTCTCCCTTTCCCGTTGAGACGATGGCACTTTGATTCACCAGCAGCGTGATCTTGTGTCGGTCGGCGAGTTCGGCATATTGTGCCACCGGCACACCGCTGTAGTGGTCGTGATTCCCCAGCGTCATGTACACAGGCGCAATGGTGCGGAGCTGTTCGAGGAATCGAAAGAGATGAGGGAGTCCTTCGGGAACGTTGAGCAGGTCCCCGGTGATGAAAATCCAGTCTGGACGGAGTTCATCCACGGTCTGTACGATGCGCTCGTGCCGCAGGCAATACCGGTCAATATGCAGGTCCGTAATATGGACGGCACGACCAGCCAGAACACCATGCACCTGCGTGTACCGCGTCACCTCATGCTCTGCAAGGCCGAATTCCCAGTCGGGGATGAGGCTGAATAGTCGGTAGAGGGGATAGCCGAGGCAGTAGCCAATAGAGGCGCGCGCGCAATCAGGCCATGACACCGTCCGTCGCCGGCTCATTCCACAACCTGTCATTTGCCTGATCGTTTCCACATAGACGGGGAAAGTATATCATGGGCCTGTTTTCCACCCGATTGACCACACATTTCCGCTGATTGCCGTCAGCCAAACGAAGGAACACCTGTGACGCAACCAATCGACCCCTTCCTCACCAGCAACGTGCCTGGAATCGGTGGACAAATCCGCACCGTGCCCGAAGACTTTCAGGTCGAGGAACGGCCGCTCTACCTGCCGTGCGGAGAGGGGGAGCATTTGTACATCGCGATCACCAAGCGAGGCCTCTCCACGCCGGATCTTGTTCGCCGACTTTCTTCTACATTGGGCGTGAAGGCTCAGGCCATCGGCGTGGCAGGATTAAAAGATTCACGAGCCGTCACCACTCAGATGGTGTCTCTGCAAGGAGTCACCCCGGAACAGGTATCTGGCCTCAAGGCCGATGACACGCTGCAAAAGGTGCAGATTCTCGGTCGCCATCGTAATCGGCTACGAACTGGCCATCACGCCGGCAATCGCTTCCGGTTGGTCATCCGCAATGTCGCCGATCACGCGCGTGAAACCGTACCGGCCGTTCTTCAACAGCTGAGCGCACGCGGCGTGCCCAACTACTTTGGACCCCAACGGCAGGGAAAGACAGGGGACAACTACCAAATCGGCGCCGCACTCCTCCACGATGCGCCCCGGCGAGAGAAGATGAACCGTTCCCAGCGCATCTGGTACCTCAACACCTATCAGTCGTTTTTGTTCAATCGCATCCTCGCCCGGCGCATCAATCAGATCGATCGCCTGTTCGTCGGTGATTGGGCCATCAAGTCAGACAATGGCGCCTGTTTCCTGGTTGAAGATGCCGAGAAGGAACAGCCCCGGGCAGATCGGTTTGAAATCAGCCCAACAGGCATCCTCTTCGGCTCGCGGGTATCCTGGGCCAGTGGCCAGCCTGGGCAAATCGAGGAAACCGTCATCGCCGAAGCCGGGACAACGAAGGACACCCTCGTCGCCTCCGCCAAGGCTTGCGGATTTCGTGGCGAGCGCAGAGCGCTTCGCATTCCCCTCGCTGAACTTGAATGGTCACTCAGCGGTGATGTCCTCACCCTATCTTTCAGCCTCCCTCCCGGCGCCTACGCCACCAGCGTGCTTAGGGAACTGATGAAAGTATCCCCCATGAAGCCTTAGTTCCTCTCATTTTCTTTCCTCTACCATAGCGGGTGGTAAGATATGGTCACATCCACTGAGGACGGCTGTGAACCACTACCAAGAACGCGTGTGCCTTCAAGGGCACATCATCGACTCTCTCGTGCTCGCCAAGGTGCTCGATCTCATCCTGATGATGGGAGGAACCTTTGACCTGGAGGACGTACACATCGGCAAGACCAGGGAGGAGGCGTCTCATGCTTGTATTCGGATCCGAACCGCATCGAGAGCGCTCTTAGACGACATTCTCAAAGCGATTCAACCACACGGCGCCTCAATCGAACGTGAGGCGGACTGTCGCACCGACCCTGCGCCTGCCGACGGAGTGTTACCCGATGACTTCTATGCCACAACGCACCTCCCCACCCAGATCCGGCTCAACGGTCGATGGCTGGACGTGGATCGAATCGAGATGGATCTCGCGATCGAGGTCACCGAGGCGGGCTCCGTCGCCCAGGCCGTGCCGATGGGCGAAGTTCGTCGTGGGGATCAGATCGTGGTCGGTCGAGAGGGGGTACGTGTCATTCCCCTGCAGCGGCCACGCGAACGGGACGTCTTTGGATTCATGGAGTCTCAGGTCTCGGCTGAACGGCCCCATGGCCATATCATTGCCGACATCGCAACTCGGATGCGTCAAATGAGGGAGCGACACAGAGAGAGGCGGAGCGACTCACACGTCTTACTGGCCGGTGGACCAGCCATCATTCATGCCGGTGGGCGTGAGGCGCTGACCTGGCTGATCGAACAGGCGTTTATTCATATCCTGTTTTGTGGGAATGCGCTGGCTGCACATGACATGGAAGCTGATCTGTTTGGCACGTCACTCGGCTACGGACTCACAGCAGGGCGCGCAGTCCCACATGGTCACGAGCACCATTTGCGGACCATCAACCGAATTCGAGCCATTGGCGGTATTGAGGCGGCGGTCACGTCGGGAATGATCAAGCAGGGAATCATGGCCGCTTGTATCCGGCAGGGTGTGCCAGTGATCATGTCCGGAACGATTCGTGATGATGGTCCCTTGCCCGGAGTGATCACCGATTCCGTTCTGGCACAACGCGCGATGCGCGCCTTGATCCCCGGCGTTGGGCTGGCGCTCCTCGTCGCCTCGACGCTCCACTCCGTGGCGACGGGCAATCTTCTGCCGGCAACCGTTCCCACAGTCTGTGTAGACGTGAACCCGTCGGTCCCGACCAAGTTGGCCGACCGCGGGAGCTTTCAGGCGGTTGGCCTCGTCATGGATGCGGCATCGTTTCTGTCGGAACTCGCCAGGGTATTGGGGAGGTCAACATGAGCCGCCTCCTCGTGTGTCCTCCGGATTTTTTTGGGATTGAGTATGAGATCAATCCCTGGATGCGGCTTACCAATCGCGTAGATCACGGAAGGGCGATGCGACAGTGGCATGAATTGATGCGAGTACTCGAAAAAGACGTGGGCGTCGTACTCGAACGAATGACTCCCATTCCTGGGTTGCCCGACCTCGTATTTACGGCCAATGCAGGCATCGTGGTGGGGCGAACCGCCATCGTGAGTCGTTTCCGGCACCCTGAGCGTCAGCCTGAAGAGGCTCATTTTGAAGATTGGTTCCGTGGGCAGGGCTATGACGTGGTCACAGTAGAAAAGGAGCTGTATTTTGAGGGAGCAGGCGACCTCCTGGGTTTTTCAGAATACTGGTTCGGTGGCTATAGACAACGATCGGATATCCACGTCTTCCCGGTTCTCAGTGAGCGTTTTCACCGAGAAATCATTCCCCTCGAACTTGTCGACAGCCGCTTCTATCATCTGGATACCTGTCTCTGTCCCTTGAGTGGCGGCGAGCTCCTCTATTTCCCTGCTGCCTTTGATCGCTATGGCCAGGCAGCGATTGCAGAACGGACTCCTGACAAGCTGCGTCTTGCCGTTCCAGAAGATGAAGCCCTACAGTTCGCCTGCAATGCTGTCTGTGTCGGGAAACATGTCGTTCTCCCTACGGGATGTCCCGCCACTCAGGCATGGCTCCGTATGCGAGGATATGAAATCCACCAGGTTCAGCTCGATGAGTTCATGAAATCCGGTGGGTCGGCCAAGTGTCTCACACTCGCGTTGGACTGAGAAAAGTCATTGGCCAATCGATGAACGGACACGAATTTATTCTGATCAATGACGAATGACTATTGCCCAATCACTTTTTCCTGAACAGAAACGCGCCATACATGCCGGCAATCGCGATCGTAACGAGCTCAATGGTCAGAAGCATGCGGCTCACAACAGCGTCCGGAGTTGGTGGAGAGAAGATGAAATACATGCCGAGAAACTCCGGGGTCTGCGTCGGCGGTGTCTCCCATGGAGGGAACAAGGCAGCCAGAATGAGCACGACGACCATCCCGTAGAGTACCGCGAGATTGAGTTGATCTGGTGCCGAGGTATTAGAGGGTTGAGTAGCCGTCCGACTCTCCGATCGATCGGCGAGTCGCCGGCCGCATTGGATACAGAAACGGTTGATCTCCGGTTGTGACCGGCTGCAGGTTGGGCAGGCTTGCATAAGGTGTACAAACGAAAGCTGGAGTAGTGAGAGCCTAACATAAAAAGCTGCAGTAATTCCTGGTTCAGTGATCAGGATCAGGAAAGAAGTTTAGAAATGATAGCCGACGCCGAAAGAGACGAGGTGCATTTTGTAGGTGGCATCCATGCCAAAGAAGAAGGGAAAGAGTTCCGGGTTGTCTGCGAATGCAAAGCGTGCGTAGTTAAACTTCCATTCTGCAAATGCAGTCAGGTGTTTCGTAACGTAGTATTGGAGCCCCGCCTTAACGTTGAGTCCAAGTCTCGCATTATCGGACGAGGAACTGGGCGAGTCTGGCGCCAGTCCTTCCCCACTGATTCGAGCAAAGAAGATTCCAGGTCCAAAACCGATATATGGTTGCAACCGGGTTTTATGATAGCGAAACATAAGATTAAAAGGCGCTACAGTCAGGACGCGAAGGTGTGCACCTTGAAGAGTTGCGCTTGCTGTTACGCCGGGCACTGAGGGGTTCTGAAAAGTATGAACTTGCTGGTCAATGTGGGGAGTTGTATGAAACACTTCCGCCTCTACGCCAATCCAGCGAGCGGAATTAAAGTAGTGACCTACTTTTCCGCCAAACATAAGAGAAGTTGATAACTCAAACTCGCCGTGTGTCGTACCGGGAAGAAAGAATGAGGAATTAATATCACCGTCCGAGAGGCCGCCACCTAGACCAGGCACCGCGAATCCGAATTGTCCAGCAACGTACGTTTCACCATACGCAGTGGGAACAACAATAAATAGGGACGAAAGCAACAGCGCTGTTGCAGAAATTCCTGAGGAGACTCGTGTCGCATACCAGTGTTTCATCGGAATCCTCGGGATTGCCTGTATATATGCCCACCTTCCATCTTATGACTTGAACAGGTAGTGGCGAAGCTATTTCTAGAATCCTGACAAGGGACGAACAGGCCCGCTGCCGTTCATATGACGGAATCCTCATTCATTGACAGGTACTCGATAGCATCTTATATAATCCGCCTTCCTGAATGGATGGGTGATGATTTTGCCATGAGGCTGAATCGCTTATGCCAACCACGATCAACAAGATCGGCGTTATTGGAGCTGGAGCCTGGGGCACAGCCCTGTCCAAACATCTGGCCGAAAAGGGTCTGGAGGTTCGCCTCTGGGCCTATGAACACGACGTCGTCAACGCCATCAACACCTCTCATGAAAATCCTGTCTTCCTGAAAGATGTCCCTCTTCCATCAAATTTGACGGCCACTTCCTCACTGGTTGACGCCGTAAATGGCTGTGATGGGGTTGTGCTTGCCGTTCCTTCGCACATAACCCGATCCGTGTTGCATCAGTTGGCACCCTACATCTCAGAGCCCCTACCGTTCGTGTGCGCAACCAAAGGCATAGAAGAAACCACGGCCAAATTGATGACCCAGGTCATGGAGGACGAGTTGTCGCCGTCCATGCACCGCTCCTTCATGGTGCTTTCTGGACCCAGTTTCGCTTCCGAATTCAGCATGAGGAAACCCACGGCCGTGTGCTTGGCTGGCTCCGATGAACAACTCGTGCGGCAGTTTCAAGGTGCGTTGATGACGCCTGTATTTCGTGTGTACGCCGATACAGACGTCATCGGCGTTCAACTCGGCGGAGCCCTGAAAAATGTCATGGCACTGGCTGCCGGTGTGATAGATGGTCTGGCCCTCGGGCTCAATGCCCGCGCGGCGCTTATTACCCGAGGCCTGGCTGAAATCATCAGGCTTGGCGCTGCAATGGGAGCCGATCCGCGCACGTTTTATGGGCTGTCCGGGGTCGGCGATCTGGTCCTGACCTGTACAGGCACACTCAGCCGAAACCATTCGGTAGGCGTTCGCCTCGGCCAGGGAGAAAAGTTGGAGGCGATATTGGCAGGAATGCAGGCTGTCGCTGAAGGCGTTCGGACGGCACGTGCTGCATTAATATTGGCTCGTCGTTATCAGATTGATATGCCAATCATTCAAGAAATCAACGCCGTGCTGTATGACGATAAATCTTGCAGGAAGGCCGTTACCGATTTGATGGAGCGGGATGCAAAATCAGAGAAGGGGTGGACATGAATCCAGAAGGAATCGAACGGCTATTGCAGCAAGTCCGTCAAGGCAACATCACGGTGGAACAGGCACTTCACCGCCTGCGGTCACTGCCATTTGAGGATCTGGGATTTGCCTCACTCGATCATCATCGGTCGTTACGACAAGGGTTCCCCGAGGTCATCTTGTGTGAAGGGAAAACCACAGCGCAGATCATCGCCATTGCTCGGGCGCTCATCAAGAAACAAGGTCCGTTTCTTGCCACTCGTGCCGACCCATCGGTTGGTCGAGCCATTCGCCGTCTGGATCGGCGAGCACAGTACTATCCCGATGCACGCCTGGTGGCGATTCGCGCTTCCAGGCAGAAACAACATGGGCATATACTCGTGGTGACCGCGGGAACGGCGGACGTGCCTGTGGCGGAAGAAGCTCGTGTGACGGCAGAAGTGATGGGAAGCCACGTCGAGCGACTGTACGATGTCGGGGTTGCAGGTATCCATCGACTGCTCGGAAAGAGAGATCGGCTGTTCGATGCGAAGGTCGTGATCGTCGCGGCCGGTATGGATGGTGTCCTGCCGAGCGTGGTGGGAGGTTTAGTCCACTGCCCGGTCATTGCCGTGCCAACCAGCCGAGGCTATGGTGCGAGCTTCGGGGGAGTCGCTGCGCTGCTGACGATGCTCAATTCCTGCGCAGCGGGTGTAGGCGTGATGAATATCGACAACGGATTCGGCGCGGCCTGCCTCGCACATCGGATCAATATGTTGGGAGTAGAGAAATAGGCGCGGGAGAAATGGATGAGCCTCTATTTCACTTCCAGTAGGCCTCGCTTCGGCCAGGCGACCATCACGGTGCGTAACCCCTTTTCTCCATTGGCCAACAACTTTGTCCGCACTTCATACGAATACATACCCACCCCGGCGAGTTGCTTTCGGTGATCCTGGCCATCCCACGCAAGTTCAACGGACACCTTTGATCGTCCTGTTTCCCCATCCACGGCTGGAGGGACTTGGATGGGCTGTCGATAAGTGAGAAATCGCAGCGAGCTCTTCGACGGAGAACTAATGAGCGAGGTCACCTCCAAAATCGTGGATCCATCCACTTCTTTCGGAAGCTGTACCGTAACGGAAAACTGAAGAGACCCGTTGCCCAGAGCATATGGTGTCGGGGTAATGTTAAGGCCGACAATTTTAAGCTGAGGCTCGGGCCTAGGAACGCGAGGGGGCTTCACTTTCGAGAGGCTGTCTGCTGGGAATAAGGCCATCAGAGAAGCACATAGGGTGAGCAACCCGAGCAGAAGCCTGGCACGATGGAAATTACGTGACGTCTTCAACAAAAACCCTGACCCCATACTTTCCTGAACGAGAGCGGTGCGTCCGCCACAATGCAACTTGACCGTATTGTTAGGGGGATAACATAGCATCCCTGGGCTGTCAACGAAGCGTCGAGAATGAACCAGCGATTGCCGTTCGTCCACGCCTTCGGTAAGATGTCCGGTCATTTTGCGCATCGCATGTGAGGAACTGAGTGGGCCGTCATTTACATTTCGATTGTTTCTCTGGGGTCAGTGGAGATATGGTCCTGGGCGCACTGGTGAGTGCCGGGCTCTCGTGGACAAGCTTAGTTGACGGCCTCAAACGCCTCAAGCTCCGCGGCTACCGCCTGCAAAAGCGCGAGGTGCATCGTGGCGCGCTTCCAGCAATAAAGGTCGACGTCATCGTTCAACAGGGATTTCAACGGCCGCTGTCCCTCTCTCGCATTCGAAAGATCCTTGCCGACAGCACGTTGCCAGGCCCGGTCAAGGAACGGAGCCGGTCGGTCTTTGATCGACTGGCTGAAGCCGAAAGCCTTGCCCATCGAGTCGATGTGAAAGATGTTCACTTTCATGAAGTCGGGGTGATGGATTCATTTATCGATGTTGTCGGAGGCGTGCTGGGGTGCTATCTCTTGAACGCCACCCGAGTGACCGCGTCTCCGATCAATGTTGGGGCCGGGTCGATTCAAACCTCACACGGACTCTTACCGGTTCCAGGACCCGCAGTGGCAGCGCTGGCGAGGGGAGTGCCGATCTACGCCGACGGTCCACGCTGTGAGCTTGCTACTCCCACCGGGGTTGCGCTGCTTCGGACATTGGCGTCGGAATTCGGCCCTCTGCCGACGATGAGAAGTATGGCCGTGGGCTACGGAGCCGGCGACCACAATCCAGACGGGTGGCCTAATGTCTTGCGCCTGTTTGTGGAGGAAGAGCCTACATCGGCGGCCAATCAGACCGAGCGGATGATACAGATTGACACGAATCTTGACGACCTCAGTCCGCAGACCTACGAATACATCATGGAACAACTCTTTCGGGTCGGTGCTGTTGATGTCGTGCTGGTTCCCGTCATCATGAAGAAAAGCCGGCCAGGAATCCTGCTGAGCTGCCTAGCCACTGAAGACCGGACGGATGCCGTGGTCGAGATCCTCTTCCAGGAAACAACCACGCTCGGAGTGCGGCTTCATGAAGTACGCCGACGGGTCCTCACCAGGCGATTCGTCCCCGTCACGACCCAAGGCGGAGTCGTTCGCATGAAAGTTGCCGAGGTCGGCGCCGGATGGGAAAAAGCAGCCCCCGAATATGAGGACTGTAAAGCCATCGCGCAACGAACCGGCCGCCCTCTCAAGACGGTTATGGAGGAAGCGCTAATGGTCTATCGACACGGACGCAGGAAGACGAGAATCACAACTGCGCGAGGCCGAGCATGACCGTGCTGTACTACGTGCTCCTCTTTCTCGTTTCCGTCGCGGTCACACTTGGTGGTTGCGCACTCTTTACGAACGCCATTGAATGGTTTGGCAAGCGGCGGGGTATCTCCGAGGGGGCCGTCGGCAGTGTCTTTGCAGCCATCGGCACGACCCTGCCTGAAACCTCGATCCCGATCATTGCGATTTTCTTCGGCGATAGCCGTGAAGAGGTTGAGGTTGGCTTAGGTGCCATCTTAGGTGCCCCGTTCATGCTCAGCACACTGGTGCTGCCCATTCTGGCCATTCTTCTGCTGCTCTATGCCCGGGCTGGCAAGCGGACTGCTCAATTTCACCTCAACTATCGTGAAGTGTTGACAGACCTCACGTTTTTCATGATGGGATATTTCATAGCCTTGGGTTGCGCCTTCGTGCCCTCCAGACTGATTCACTTTGTCGCAGCCGGTGTATTGGTCTGTTTGTATATTTACTACATGAAGCTCAAATTCGCACCGGCTGATGGGGAAGAAGGTGGTGAGCTGGAACCACTGATTTTCGACAAGCACGCAGCCACGCCGTCCTATGCGATGATCGGATTTCAAGCTTTCTTGGGTTTAGGGGGATTGATATTAGGCGCCCATCTTTTTGTCATGGCTGCAGAATCGATGGCCGGCTTGTTCGCCATGTCGCCGTTGATTTTAGCGCTACTCATCGCACCGCTCGCCACCGAGCTACCCGAGATGTCCAATAGCTTTCTCTGGCTCTATCGCAAGAAAGACCGGCTCGCCGTGGCCAATGTTACGGGCGCCATGGTCTTTCAAGGCACCTTCCCGGTTGCGCTGGGGTTGATTGGAACCGAGTGGGTGATTGCACCATCGGCATTGACCACCATGATCTTAGCCGTGCAAGCGGTGGGACTCTGCCTCCTGCAGATTCTGATCGGAGGTCGGTGGCGGCCGTGGCTGCTCGCCGCCGGGGCTGTGTTCTATATCGGCTATACGGTGCATCTCTATGTCAACTGAATCGCGATCACCTCGCACACGTTCCTCGTCCTCCCAACTCCCCTTGCTGGGAATCACGATGGGAGACCCGGCCGGCATCGGTCCAGAAGTCATCGTCAAGGCTCTGTCTGGTGCTCACTTGCGCAAGGTCTGCCGCTCGATCGTCATCGGATCGTTTCCCGTCATGGAACGAACGATCAAGGCCCTTAAGCTCAAACTGAACATAGTCCGAGTTCACGGTCATGACCCGGTGGCGCTGCGAAGAGAAACCGTGCCCGTGCTAGATCCACTGGAGACACCGCTGCGACCCTTCAAGTCCGGGATTGCCACGGCAGAGACCGGTGCCGCTTCGGTCGCCTTCATCAAAAAGGCTGTTGAGCTGGCGCAGATCTGCTGTATCGAAGGAATGGTGACGGCACCCATCAACAAAGAAGCCATCAATATGGCCGGCTGCCGGTACCCAGGCCATACCGAGTTGTTGGCCGATCTCACTCACGCGAACGAATCAGGCATGATGATCGTGGGCGGGCCGTTACGTATTATGTTCGTCACGACACACATCGCAATCAGAGATCTCTCGGCGCTGCTGACACAAGCCAAGATTGAAAAGGCGATCCGCTTGGCTCAATTGGCGCTGACGACACTATTCGGCATCAAGCGCCCCAGGATCGGAGTGGCTGCCCTCAATCCCCATGCCGGTGAGCATGGATTGTTCGGCGATGAAGAAGCTCGAATCATCCTCCCGGCATCACGTGCCACCCAAAAACAGGGCATTCTGGCAAGTGATCCCTTGCCGGCTGATACGCTGTTTGGAAAAGCTGCGAAAGGGTCATTTGACGGCGTCGTCGCCCTCTACCACGATCAAGGTCTCATTCCCCTGAAGCTGGTCGCCTTCGGCACCTGCGTCAATCTCACCGTAGGCTTGCCTATCATCCGCACCTCAGTGGATCATGGAACCGCGTTTGATATCGTCGGGAAAGGAGTCGCTGATCCCGGAAGCCTGATTGAGGCTATCAAACTGGCTGCCAGGATCGCTCAGAATAGAACGGCGGCAACTCCGATCAAGAAGGGACGGACCAAACGTGTCGCTTGATATTTCGAAGGGCCTTGCCGTGGTTCGGTGTCAGATTGATGAATTGGAGACGCTTGAGAAACAGACACTTCAAGACCTGAACACTGTCGCTGGAACGGAACGACTAGAAAAATGGAAAGCCCGCACAGTCGCGCTGCTCACCAATAGCGTAGGCCATCGTGAAGGACAAATTTTCGCGAGCGTTCACCCTGGGCCATCGTTTACTCACGATTTGGTTGAAGAGTTTACGGATCTTGTGGAGTGCTATCGCACGCCACTGATGCTATTGGCCAAGCAATTGGCCAAGGCCCCCCCAACTCGGAGTTGAGGGTGGACACCTCTCTCCCCCCAGCCGCGATCAAACGCCTTGGACAGAATTTCCTCATCGACCCCAACATTGTCCGCAAAATCGTCGCGCTGGCTGAACTCACCCCGACTCATACCGCGTTGGAAATCGGGCCAGGCCGAGGCATTCTCACCGAAGCGCTGTGTCGTGCGAGTGGCTACGTGACGGCGATCGAAGTCGATCCTCGGCTCCATGCGTTCCTAACTGAACGACAACCCCAGTTCACGAATCTCACGCTCGTCCTCGACGATGCGATGACCTACCCGGTTGAGCAGCTTCCGATCGGCACCATTGTCGTCGCCAATCTTCCATATTATTTATCAACTCCCCTACTCTTCCGGCTTCTCGATCAACGCGACCGTTTTCCCCGCATGGTGCTGATGCTGCAAAATGAAGTTGCCGATCGATTGGTCGCAAAGCCCAACACCTCCGACTACGGAGTACTTTCAGTTATGGCACAGTATGCGGCAGAGATTACGAAAGCATTCCAAGTCTCTGCGCAGTGCTTCAGACCGCGCCCGGAAGTCGGCTCTGCTGTGGTTCTGCTAAAGACCAAGCATCAGAGAGTACTGAACCAGGAAGAGGAGCCCAAATTCGCAGCATTGGTGAAAGCCGCTTTTGCCCACCGCCGCAAGACGCTCATCAATTCGCTCAAAGATCAGGGTTACGATCAGAAGCTGGTAGGAGCTGCGTTGGAAGCGCTTGCACTCTCTCCTTCCCTCCGTGCGGAAACCTTTTCCATCGGACAGTTTATCGAACTGACCCGCCGCATTTACGGACTAGGCTTTTCACCATTCCATCCGTAACAGTCGGAGACAGACGACAACCGAATGGCTCTGAGATCCTACTCCACCCAAACCAATGCTGGCAGGAAGGAAGCCCACATCGTTCAGGCTCATAACCCTGCTATGGGGCGCATGTGGATTTTAAAAATGACACGGCGGCTCTTATCACGGTCTGGATGTCCGGCATCATTGCGGAGGAGATTCTGTTTTCCACGCCCGTTCGCTGTGGCTTTCTGTAAGAAGCACTCGTAGGACCAAGGAAGCTTCTCGCGAATCACTTCCAGGCTTTTCGCCAGTACTGCAAAAGAGCGTTCCTGGCTGAGTCTCAGATTACGTATATCGTCACCCAGATCATCGGTGTAGCCTTCGATCACAAAGGCCTCCACTTCTTGCTCTCCAGGCTTGCAGATGAGTGAAGCGTAGTGCGGCATGGCCTCGGACAAGAAGGTTTCGGCGGTAGGGAGCAGGGTGCTCTTCCCAAACTCAAAAGTAATCGCTGTATCCGGCACTGTGATCGTGTGAATGCTCGGCCTTTTGGCTTCCAGCGGTGGATGGAGGGGGTCGAGTCTCGATGTGACGTCCGTCGGTGTAGCACGGCTTCTGGCCGGATTGGCATTTCCATCCTCGACACGAGCCATGTAGGCCAGGAGCAAGAGAATGAAAATGACGGCGAGCGAGGTCATAAGATCGGCAACCCCGCTTGTCACCACGGCTGAGTTGTCACGTGAGTCCTGTCCGAGTATTGACTTCATCCCTTTCGTTCTCTCCGTGCCGGTTTAAGTAAGACGAGATGGTTTTCCTGAACTGCGATCTTTATGGATCGGACGTGCAGGTTCTGTCGTTGCGGCAGTGGTACTCCTGAGATCCTGAAACATCGCTTCGATCTCGGCTTGAGACAGCCGCACCGGGGAGGCATGCTCCTTCATCGAACGGTTGAGGTCTTGAAGGGCTTCCAGTATGGGATTCATTATCGGTCGTAACGCCCGCTGGACCTCGTGCCCGATATCTCCAGGCAAATCATCAAGCTTCATCGGCGCATGCTTCGATTGCAGCGCCGTGAGCGCTTCTGCGGCTGAGTTGAGCGCTGCGACGGTGGACCCGAGGCGCTGCTGCACGGCCTCGACAAGCTGATGTGCGGTCTCGTTTCGGATAGGAGCGGCGATGGCCGCCGGAGATCCGTTCGGCGATGGGGACCCCTGGGAATGTTGGTCCGTAGCCCTCTGTGGAAACATTTCGTCCAGGAGGGAGATGCACTCCCGGTGTCGGTTGTCCAACCGATGCCAGAAAGAATGTTCGAGGAGGGTGAACGCATTGGCGCACGCCAAGCCGACGATGGATGTCACAAACTTTCCTGAGAGCCCGTTGATCAGTCCTTGGATGCCATCGATCTCCGACCCGTTCGCATGGAGCTTGCTGAGACCGATCAAAATGGCCAGAAAGGTGAACATCAACCCCATGCCCGTCATGAAGGCGGGAAGTTGCCGATAAAAGCGGACGTTGAGATGGGCGGCGCAGAGAGATTCGAACGAGAAAAACTCACTTGCGGAACGCTGACTATGGACGGTCGGCTCAAGAAACCAGGCGGACTGCTCTACCGCGAGAGTCTTGCGGTATGAAAACCAGTCTCTGGCAAAATCCTGTTCCGACCGTACCGCCTGATCCAATGTATGCAGATCGTCAAGGTCGCGCCGCGTTTCTGACGAGAGATCGAGACGCGCTAGCTTTTTTGCCAAAGCCGGAATAACCAACCAATCTTTGGACACCTGTTGCCGTGCCAGCACTAGAGGCGCGACAGACGACTGAAAGCGCGCAAGCGTCCCTTGGATTTGTAACAAACCTCTGAGGAGCACTACGCTATGCCAAAGACACAGGGTCAAGATCCCCGCAGCACCGATCCAGCTAAGCGCGGGACTCTGGAGCCCACCGAGGACCGTGACATCGCGAGTGAGCCATTCCCAAAGAGCGGTGATCGAATCCACGTCATTCATCAGACAAACCTCACTGGAGCCCTACACACCATTCTCAGTAAGAACAAAACCAGATTGTCTCCCTCAACTTCTGTGCCAGAGAGAAATGCGAGAAATGGCTGCGTATCCTTGCACGGTTGGAATAACGCCATACCAGGAGGGAAGTTCTTGCCGAGAGGGCGGCAAGTTCTATCGGGCTCACGGAGGTACAGTTGCCGCAACAAAACTCTTCGTTGCTTTTGGGGCCTGGGAACTTGGTGTATGCTCACCCTTCGTTGACAACTAGAAAGAGGAAGCGCTATGCACTTTGTCCGAATCGGCAACCGTGCGTTCAACCTGGATCTGATCTCTCACTGTGAGGTGCAGATTTGGCATGATACCGTCTCGGTCAAGATCTATATGACAGGGGCCGCCAATAACACTCCGGTGGTCCTGAACGAGGAGGAAGCCAAACAGTTGTGGAAATACATCGAGTACGTCGCGGAGAAGCCGGTCTAATTCGGTCAGTGTTCGAAGGCGTGCTCGTTCATGTTCGCTGAACTGTTCAGGCGGAAGTTATTGTTCAGTCGATTGGGAGAGGTTGTTCGTGTTATGGTTTGGTGTGTTGTAAGCGGCGTGCCCGTGGACAAACCTGCTGGATGGGGGCGATTCAGGATGGGCAGAAGGGGAGTGCTCGGTCGACTTGGCGGTATTCTGTGTGTCCTGCTCTTAGTAACAGGATGTGCAAGCGAATTCTCTGTTCTCAGCGCATCGGGTGAGCCGCTCTTGATTTCGCGTCGAGGTTATTCACCTGGTGAATGCACTGAGAAGGTAAAGGACGACGCCGCTCGCATGGGTGTCACATTGCGGTATATTCACATCCGTGGCACCGCCGCTGGCCGTTCGTTATTATGGCCCTTCGAACCGGGATATGCCTGTGAAGCTGGGATCGGCCCAGAACAGGGCCCAATCGGCACTTATCCGAGCAGTCTCAGGATCCTTTCCCGGGGATCGTGATTCAACCTTTCGAGCATGGTCCTACTGTTCTCTTTTGCCTAAGAGTGATGTAACTTATTCGGAATGCCCAGACTAGTTCTGGGTCTTGGCCCGATAAGATTCCACTGGGTCTTCCAAGTTCTGGCCAGAGAGTGTCTCATTGACCAACCAGCCCACCGCGATTCCGTCCCGCGCAAACAGCCAAAGAGCTATACCTGCAGGCGGAATTATTTTCTCCTAGTCGAAGCATGCTCCTCGTGGTATTCCGCCCTCTATTTCCTTCGTACGCATCGCGCATCCGAGATACCGTCCAGACCGTTGCGTTTCAGGCGCTCTGACAAGGGCTCGAGCATGTCAGTAGTTCATGGATTTGCTTGTTGATTCAGTGTCTTAAGCTATACTTAGCATGTGCGTGAAGCAGTGGTCTGGAGGAGGTTAGGAAAAAGCCCAGGCCTGGAGCGCGATGATCAAGATCCTATTAGTCGAAGACAACGACGTCGATGCACGCCTGACTCAAGATATTCTGGCAGAATGGGGCATGGAAAAATTCGAGATCATCCATGTGACCCGCCTGAGCGACGCTGTCACCCACCTGGCTCGCATACGTTTTGACGCCGTCCTTCTCGACCTATCACTCCCGGACGGTTATGGGCTCTCCACCGTGCGTCAAATGCAAGCCGCGAATCCGACGATTGCCATCATCGTGCTCAGTGGGCTGAATGATCAAACGCTCGCGCTACAGGCTCTCCAGAATGGGGCACAGGATTACCTCGTCAAGGGACAAGGGCAGTCGGAGCTGTTGGGTCGCTCTATCCGCTATGCCATCGAACGAAAGCGGGCTGAAGAGCGGCTGACCTACCTGGCCCAATATGATCAGCTGACAGGCCTTGTGAACCGCACGTTGTTTCGTGATCGCCTGATCCAAGCCATGGCCCGCAGCAAACGGCTCCAACAGCCTCTCAGTCTCATGCTGCTCGATCTTGATCACTTCAAGCCGGTGAACGATACCATGGGTCACAGTGTCGGTGACCAGCTTTTGAAGGCCGTCGCTGAACGACTGCAAGAGTGTGTCCGCGAAGTAGACTCAGTCGCCCGTATGGGAGGAGATGAGTTTACCATTATCCTGGAAGGCCTGACGTGCGAAGAGGATATCACGTTGGTCGCCCAGCGAATCACCAAACGATTGGCGGAACCATTCCACCTTGGTGAGCACAGAGCGTTAATCGGGGTCAGTATCGGGATTACCGTCTACCCAACCGATGATCACGAAGTTGATGAGCTCTTGAAGCATGCTGACTCCGCAATGTATCGAGCCAAACAACAAGGGGGAAGTTCTTTTCAATTTCACATTCCTGATACTTCGTCTTCCTCTACCTGCTCAAGTTAACGATCATCTATCTTCGGCAACTCCTGATTGCTCTTATCGACCAATCTGAGCAAGCGGTTGATCAGAGATTGAATACACACCGATTCCATTCGGTTCGAGTCGATTCATCGAAGGGAGCACCGATGGAGCAGGGTTGGGATGGGAATCAGGTGTCAGGAGGATGCCCCAGTGCTGATTGTTCCGACACACATTATCCACAATCAACCCTTCGGCGTGCTGGAACATGAGTATGCCACTCAGCATGTTGTCTTCACACAGATTCCGCACCAGTTCTGGACGGCTGCCCGGATCTCGGACCGCGATGCCAAAATGGTGATTCTCGACACAGCGATTATCCGCTACTCGCGGTTGGGCGCCGGCAAACACGAAAATGCCCGACTCCCGATTGCGGCACACTTCGTTGTCGGTGAAGGCGACCCGACATTCGGGTCCATACAACACCACGCCCGACAAAATCCCTTCCATTGCTCGGCACTGCGTGATGATGCATGTGGAGTTGAGTATGTTGAGCGCTGAATGCTGGTCGCTGCCAACATAGCGGAACGTGATACCGGTAATCCACCCTTCCGGTACCTCTTGAAGATACAACGGCCCGCTGCGGCGACAAAAGATTTGGACGCTATCTCGTCCGGCACCGACAAGCCGTATCGGCCGTTGTGTGACGACAAGCTTATCCTCATAAATCCCGGGACGGACATAGACCTGATCCGATTCAGCGACATCCTTCAGCGCGGCACTTGGAGTGGCATAACAGCGCTGATCGGTCGGATCAACAATCAAGGTTCGTCCGCCCAGGGGGTTGGTCGGAATGGGCTCTTCACTCACGATGTTCTCCCGGAAAGGTTGGTCGCGTTCTCACGGCCTTGACGGGACATGGAGACCCTTTGAATACTGGATGAGACAAGTAAGGAACTCGAACCACATTGTACAAAACTGTGTCTTCATTAACACGCCCGTGGAAGACCCTCAAGACGATTGGCTTCTACGATTGTACAAGATCCTGTTTTTTAAATGTTTCGCATTCGTGAATGGCAGGAGCCCTGGCATACTGATTGCGTGCCTAAGCCCCTGGACTGCCGTTTGAACAGATGGAGGCCTGTTATGCTCCAGAAATGTCTCGGAATTCTCATCCTCCTATTCATATTCTTCTCGGTGGGCCAGTCCATAGCTGCTCCTACTCAACGGCAGGATACGACCCGCCGATTATATGATCGCGTCATGGATGAATTTAAGCACCGCGACTACAAAGCAGCCATGGCAGGCTTCCAACTCTTCATCGAACTGCATCGCGAATCCGTCTTAGCCGCCAATGCACAATATTGGATCGGAGAATGTCAATATCGGATGGGACGATATCGAGATGCGCTGCAGTCGTTCAATGAGGTCGTGTCAAATTACCCACTCAGCCCTAAGTTGGCAGCTTCCACCCTGAAGCTTGGCCAGACGTACACTAAACTAGGGGATCATGAGACGGCACGACTGATGTTTGACCGGGTGGTGGGCCAATACCCGGATAGCTCTGAAGCAGAACTCGCTCGCAAGGCCATCGAGGCTACGTCAGCCGCCGAAGACTCGACCAATCAATCTCCGTAAGAATCCTCCTGTTCGACTGATGCGACTCGTCACTCCTCTGCAGTGATCCCCAATCGAGTGGTCAGATCTGGCAGCGTGTGGCTTTTCTTTGGCTGTACCGTTGTCAGCTTGATCCCCGCTGCGCTCAACACCGACTCGATGACCTGCTGCCGTTCGCCCTGATGAGGTAGTGAAGATTCACGCTCGATCTGGACGACATGTTCGACGCGACATGACCCAGGATGGACCAAGACAAAATCGACTCGTTTGAGTGCAATCTCTCGCAGAAGATCGGAACGCACACTTGTCTCCGCTTCGACCTCGACGAAGGACCAGAGCGGCACCTGACTAAAGACAAGGTACCGTTCTTGAACAGCCATTTGCAGGAGGCTATACAACGCGACTTCTTCTTCCTCGAGCAATCGGGTAGGCCCGATGGTAACGCCGGAAGGAATGGCAAATGGCGTTGTCCGCTTCTTCCTCCGTCGCGTCTTCCTCAGATAACGCCAAAGCATAATGACCCCCAGGATGACCGTACCGACCAGAAGAAGTTTCATTTCTTTTTGCTTCCGCCTTTGCGTGATCGTAACCGCTCATACCACTGTGGGCCGCTTGGGACGATGCAACCTAATATCCTTGGGGATACCGCCCCCGTAACCGAGGGGACGTTTCCGCACTGTTCCATAATGGTCTGATACGCGAGGACGGCAAACGCCACCGATTCCAGCGCTTTACTGTCCCAGCCATGAGACTCAAAGGATGTGACCGGCACTGGAGTAAAGATATCCGTTAAATGTCCCATGATCGCCCGGTTCCGGACACCGCCTCCTCCCACAATCACGTCATCGATTCCCCCCTTGATCCACCGTCTAGCCGTCCCGACCGCTTCAGCAGTCCAACGGCTACAGGTGGCCAGAAGATCTTCAACCGATAATCGACGTGTGTGTTGCCAATTGAGCAATTCGTCCAGCATCTTTGTGCCGAACGCTTCACGACCGGTCGATTTTGGCGGCGCCTGGGATAGGTAGGGATGAGCGAGAAGTTTGGCTAGTAGTCTCGAATCAACCCGGCCTTTTGCCGCCAATCGCCCCTCACGGTCCATTGAGGCCCGACCATTCGTGATGCGAGACATGAGCCCATCAAGCACCATATTTGCCGGGCCCGTATCAAATGCGGCGAGTTCCGCAGAGCCTGATCCCTTGGGGAGATAGGTCACGTTGCTGATGCCGCCAAGATTCACGATCAGCCGCGCACGGCGCGGATGCCGAAATAGCAGCGCGTGGACCCCCGGGGTCAACGGCGCTCCCTGTCCGCCGGCCGCGATATCGCGTGGCCGAAAATTGGCCACCGTGGTAATTCCGGTGCGTTCAGCGATGACTGCCGGTTCAGCGATCTGCAGCGTCGAACGTATGGCGCCGACGCCGGTATCTTTGATGCCATGCGGCAGGTGGTGCACGGTTTGGCCATGAGATCCGATCAGGTCTACGTCCTCTGGCGACCATTGAGCCGACCGAATGACCCCTAAGGCGGCGTCGGCGAACCATTCACCTAAGAGCGCATTGAGGTGGCAAATATCCGCCACCGTTCCCGACACCGATGCAGAGAGAATGCGTTGCTGCAGCGAATGCGGATAGGAAAGTGAATGAAACGCAATCATCTCGACTCTGAGACCCGCTTTCTGGCGGACAATGGTCACCAGCGCCGCATCAACTCCGTCGGCTGAAGTTCCTGACATCAATCCGACAACGTTCATCTCCGGTATCCTTTCACGATCGCCTGAATGCTGAGCGGCTCATGAGCGTGCTACGCTAATCGAACTTTCGTGTACGGTCAAGAAGGCGAATGGACAGGGCCTATGAGCGGTACCGCCCTCATGGCGTCGTTGACACCATCATACGCGGATGGTACCGTCCCCGGCGATGTTTCCTCTCAATCATGTATGGAAGTTATCTTCTTTCTTTCTCCTCGCCCTGCTAACCGGCTTCCTTCCACCCCTTAGCACCGTGACGGACGCTCGCGACCCGATTCCGATTGTGGTCACCATTCCGGTTCTGAAGGATTTGGCAGAGCAGGTCGGTGGCCCCTATGTACGAGTCACATCGTTGTTGAGCGGCTATGAAAATGAGCATACCTACTCACCCAAACCCACTGATCTGATCGCAGTCCGGAAGGCCAGACTGTTATTGGAGATCGGCATGGGACTTGAGGTGTGGGTTTCATCACTGGTAAAGAACGCGGGTGGCCAATCGTTACGTGTGGTTACGACCTCTCACGGGGTAGAGCTGATTCAAGACGATACGGATGCACATGAAGGGACACATCACGACGGGAAAGCCGGGAATCCCCATGTCTGGCTGGACCCTGAAAATGTCACCATCATGCTGCGCCACATTACCGAAGCCCTCATTGAAGTGGACCCAAGTCATACAACGGAATTCCGAAGCAATCAAGCGGCCTATCTTCAACGGCTTGGTCAGTTGCAAAAGGAGCTCTCCGCCCGTACCGAGCGGCTCTCCGACCGACGGTTCATCGCCCACCATCCAGCGTGGCCCTATTTGGCGAAGCGATTCAGCCTCGACATTGTTGGCACGATCCACATGCAGTCCGGCACAGAACCCTCCGCCCTTCATCTGCAGGCTCTCATCCAGAAAATGAGACGAGACCATATCAAGGTGATCGTATCCGAGATTCAACTCAGTCAGCGACTCCCGGATTTACTGGCAAGGGAAACCAAGGCCCACGTCGTCGTCTTGACCACGATGCCAGGCGGTTTGGAGGGAACTGCGACCTACCTCGACATGCTTCGCTATAATGTGCTCCAATTGGCTGGCGCATTAGAAACGACCTCGTAGCCTCAGTCAGACAACCCCCGGAAGGAGCTTCGGATTCCGTGTCAGATCCCCGTGAGCCAATCATTCGTTTTGAGCATGCCTCCTTCGGGTTTCCCGGGCTCATCGCCCTCAAAGACATTTCATTGGCTATCTACGAAGGCGAGTTCGTGGGAGTCATCGGCCCAAACGGATCAGGCAAGACGACGTTGTGTCGTGCCGTACTGGGGCTTCTTACCCCCGTGGAGGGACATCTTCATATCTTCGACTGTGCCTGCAACGAACTCCGCTGCCACCATCGCGCCAAAATCGGCTATCTCCCGCAGAAAGGGGTCGTCGATCGGAATTTTCCGGTGACGGTCCTTGAAACAGTGATGATGGGTCGTTACGGAGCGCTGGGCCTGTTCAAACGTCCAGGGAGGAAGGATCGTGACATCGCGCAAGAAGCCCTGGCTCAGGTTGGAATGGATTCTCACAAGAATCATGCCCTCGGACAGCTATCCGGAGGCCAGCAACAGCGCGTCTTTATTGCCAGAGCCCTGGCACAACAGCCCAAGGTCTTAATATTGGATGAGCCGACAACCGGTCTGGATATTACCGCTCAACACAATGTCATCGAGCTCGTGCAACAGCTGCATGACGAACTCAAATTGACCGTCCTCTTGATTACCCATGACATTAATATGATCCGCTCAAGGGTGGATCGATTGGTTCTTCTCAAAACCAGACTCTTCGCCGCCGCCCCCCCCAAAGATGTCCTCAAGCCGGAGATTCTTCACCAGGTCTATGGCAAAGACCTGGTGATTACAGAGAAAGATCTCGTCATCGTCGAGGATTACCACCATCACCACTAGGAATGGACTTCAGACAATGTTGGATCTCCTCGCCTACGACTTCATGCAACGCTCACTCCTCGCCGCCGCGATGGTCGGTGGACTCTGCTCCGTCATCGGCGTATTCGTCGTATTGCGTGGATTGGCGTTCGTCGGCGCCGGGACGTCACATGCTGCATTTGCGGGCGTGGCACTCGGCTACTTAATAGGATGGCCTCCCCTGTTGCTGGCCATTGTGTTCGGCCTTGCGACAGTCTGGATTACTGGCTGGGTCGAGGAACGTGGCAGAATGAAACTGGATGTTTCGATCGGCATCCTCTATACCACGACAATGGCACTGGGTATTCTCTTCATTGGGTTGATGAAAAGCTACAATGCCGAGGTGTATGGGTACTTATTTGGCAGCGTTCTATCGGTCACGCCTGAGGAACTGAGCATTATTGGAGCGTTGACCGTCCTCGTCTTGGGGCTCCTCCTGCTGTTCTCAAAAGAACTCTATTTTATCGCTTTCGACCAAGAGATGGCTGAAGCTTCCGGCGTCCCTGCACGGCAAATATTTTTTCTCCTCCTGACGTTGGTCGCCTTGACGGTGGTGGTCTCACTGAAAACCGTCGGAGCGATCTTGGTATTTGCTATGATCCTGATTCCAGCCTCGACCGCCTACCAACTCACGCATAGCCTTGCAACACTGACTCTGTATTCCGCAACGATCGGGATATTCACCTCAATTGCGGGTGTCTTGATTTCCGCGCTTTGGGATGTGCCCTCAGGGCCGGCCATCGTCCTCTTAGCGACCACCATATTTTTCATCGCAGTCTTCTTCTCGCCTAAACGCCTGAAGCGCACCAGGCTCGCTCATTCGCATTAGGCATCTTGCTCCGTTTTGGCCATACTTGCCGTTATCCCCTAAACCGCTCCGATTCAGAAGGTATGTCGGACACCAAAGATCAGGCCCAAAGTAGAAGCATCACCACCCGACGGATGGTTGCGTTTCCAGCCCGCCTCTACATTGAACATCATTCCACTTGGGGCGTTCGGGAACCAGTTGGTGGCGGCATAGTCGAGACCACCGCCAAGTCGCCACGCGAACGTATCTGAGACGTTCTTTGTGTTGATGTTGACACCAATCCCGGTGGTCAGATAGGGAATGAGGTTCCCGAAATGTCCAGGGCGATACTCCAAGTTGACAGGGAGCAGAGTGACCGTATTGACCGATCCTGCTCCTGGGTCAACCCCATGATTTTGCCATTCGAGCATCATCCCGACACGGAACCATCTGTTGAGCCCGTACATACCTTGGAAATTGACGAGTGGCCCAACGGTCGATAGGCCTGAACTTTGGGTGATGAAACTCGGTCCCACCCGAAACCCGGCGGTGATTTTTCCTTCTTCCGCCATCCCTTCATGAACCCAGCTCATATCGGCGGCTTTGGCGGTACCGATCGTGAGGCTGGGGATCTTACCTTCTTCCTCCATGGGTCCGTGGACCCAGGTCAAATTGGCGGCTTTGGCGGTACCAGTCATGAAACTGAGGGCGACAACAACAATGGCCAAGTGCTGGCTGATCCTCTGCATAACCCCTCCTGTGTGGCAAAACCTTCTTGACGATGCACTGTAACTGAGCCCCCATTCCGCTTGCAATCGCACTGAAGGATTCTTGAGGATGCGACAACTGACTTCGTGATACCTTCGGCACTAACGTCATATGTATTCTTCTGAAACCAAAGTGTCCCTGATTCATCGACATCAAATCAGTGCGTGCATGACGAGGCTGAAGTGTGCGATCGTATGAACCGGTGATGCCCCTGGTTCACCCCACCGTGCGAGAGGAGGCGATTCATGCGTAAGCAGTCGTTCAAAATGCAAATGATCGGTGTACTGCTCACTATCCTCACCACTCTATCTACACTTCCGTCCCCCATTCTGGCGGAAGAGTTCGGTGGGACTGAACCAGGCAAATGGATGCTCGGCTTTCGTGTGGGATTTGCTCCACTGACTCAACAGCTCTCGGACAATACCTCAACATCGATCGGACCACTGGTCAATTTTCAAGGGATGTATAGTCTCAATACGTGGCTTTTGGTTGGAATGATGCTTGAGTGGGAGCGGCATAGCGTGAGCGTTGAGAGGCCCGACGTGGATCTCGGACATCAAGACACCATATCGGTGCTACCAACTCTTGAAATACGGCCGGTCAAATTAGGCCAGGTCATCCCGTACGTGAATATGAGCTTTGGTGTGAATGTGAATAGTTTCGGCGAAGACACGGCGATTCGGATCAGTCCAAGCAATACTTTTGCCTGGCGACTCGGGTGGGGAGCGGATTACAAGCTCAATGACCGGTTCGCACTCAATGGAGAATGGGCCTACAAACGGAACGACGGCCATACGACCGGTACCGGCGGAAGGAATGATGACTGGAATGCGTCTTCGTTTGGCTTTCTCTTCGGTGGAAAGATGTTCTTCTGATCTTCAAAGCTTTGCTCACATAATGGTCACGCCTTCTACCCCTAATGGTAGGAGGGGTGGTAACGGATTCGGGTTCACCTTCTACTCAAGCCGACCATGTTTGCTTCGACTCCACACCAGACCGATCTGTTCTTTTGAACTGAAGCCTAGTTTTTCATAAAAACCAGGTCGTCTGGTACACAGCCAAAAAAGCTCCACCCGCTCGAGCCGTGGATGCTTAAGGAGGCGCTGAACAATCTCAGTCCCCACGCCTTGTCCCTGATACGCCCTGTCGACGATCACATCCCAGATCGTCGCGCGATAGATAAAGTCGGTGAGTACTCGACCGAACCCGATAAGACGCTCTCCATCCCATGCACAGAGTGTCAGATCCGTATGGAGGAGCATCGCCTTCGTGTCTTTGAGAGACCGGCCCTTGGCCCAGGGGGCTTGGTGGAATAGCCCAAGGAGCTGAGACGCGTCAGGGGGCTCGTGATGGGAGTAGGTGACAGCGGACTTGAGGGTTGGAGGCATCTTATACTAGAGTATCCCCCGAATTGTCTTGGAGTGTACGAGGAAACCGATGTCAACGCAAGTCCGAACCTGTCCAAAGTGCTTCCAACTGATGTGGCTGAAGGCAGATGAGTATGAAGTACTCGACGAGGAAACCGTTCGAGCGAAGTGCCCCCACTGTGGGAGCGCGGCTCGCTTCAAACTCGTCACTGCTGGAGCGAACGCGTTGGGGCCCAAGATGGGCCACTGATCGCTTCGCTGAGTTTTTGATCATCGTGCTGTTTCGGTAGGTGGACTGCCCGCTGAAAAGCTCTTGGCAAACCGCTCAGAAGCCACCAGAACGGCATTACAGACCTCCTCCCGCGCCATCCAATTCTGGCTGATTGCCGGGAAGTATCTTGTGTAATGCGGCACGATACTCCGTAAGACGCTTGTCATCGATTCGCCCGATCTCGATTTCGTGATCCCGCTGCATGCGTTCCAAATGATCCAATACCGAGAGAAGTGGTTGAACGGTCCCAAGAAGGTTTCCAATTTCAAACGCCTCCAGCGATGACACGAACGGTTCATTCAGCGCCTTGTACGGAGTCCCGGCACTCTGGCTTCGAACACGGGATACGATGGTTTCATAACCCTCAACTGCCTCATAAGCCGGTTTCACTGCCGAGGGTACGACGCTCAAGTGGACAATGGGTGGAAGTTTAGCCGCATAGGACTTGATGTGAGACGTTAACCCTCCCACCGCATCGAGGACTTCGGCGGTCAACATACATCCTCTGCAACGTCGTGGATATCAGCGAGTGGTCCCCGCGGTTTCTTCTCTCCAGGGATGCCGAGCTGTTCAAGCGCAGACATCACTTTCTCCATATCGCTTGGCACCGGCCTCGTAAAGTCCTTCGCTTGACCTGTCGCCGGATGGGTGAAGCCGAGGGTTCTGGCATGGAGCATGACCCGAGGAATCTCCATATCGGCGATTGTACAGACTTTTCGCCCGCCGTATGTGTGATCCCCCAGAATGGGATGACCCAATGACGTGAGGTGAACCCGAAGCTGATGCGTTCGCCCTGTCCGTGGGTACAGCAACACATGCGCGGCCACTTTGCTATACCGACGGTCCACCACATACTCGGTCACGGAGTCCTTGGGACTGGTCGTTCTCGATGAAAAAGTCTTCCGGTCTTTGACGTCTCGACCGATCGCCAGTTCGATCACTCCTCGGCCCTTCTTGGGTACGCCCCAGACCAATGCTTCGTAGACGCGTGTGATGGTATGGAGCTTGAACTGCGCGGCGAGGGCTCGATGCGCCGTATCAGTTTTGGCAATCACCATGACGCCGGACGTTTCTTTGTCCAGTCGATGAACGAGGCCGGGGCGTTCTTTCCCACCAATGGCCGAAATCGTGCCCCCCGAGGTTTGGAAATGATGCAGGAGTGCGTTGACCAGTGTTCCGGTCCAATTCCCTGGAGCTGGATGCACCACAATGCCGGACGGCTTATTCAACACGAGAAGGGATTCGTCTTCGAACAAGACTTCTAATGGGATCGCTTCCCCCTTCATTGAGAGGGGCTCAGGCTTCGGCACATCCATGGTGATCCGATCGCCAGGTTTGATCTTGTGGCTTGGTTTCACCATCTGATCGTTGATGCGGATACGCCCCAGTTCGATCAGACGCTGTAACGCCGATCGCGAAATGTCTCGTTCTCGATTGACAAGGAAGAGGTCCAGGCGTTTGGTCTGTTCTCCCGATGTGATGACAAATTCTGTAATCATGGACAGAACACGCTACTAAAGAGCTCCAGCCAAATGCAATCGGAGAATACCGTCGGTTTGCCTGCTCCCTGCGGGAGGACTATGCTGGTTGCGCAGGACTGATCCTCCCCTATACGAGGAGACATCGACCATGATTGATAGGCACTTCGTCTCCGCCACAGTGGTAGCCGGACAGTTATGAAATTTTCAGGATACGATTCAGGCGAGTTCTACGACGAGCTTTACGAGAGCAAAGGCCAACCACGACCCGGAAGTACGCTGTTGCTCCGAAAGTTTGCCTCACTGCCGGAAGGAGAACTCAAAAAGCGCCAGGAAGCGGCGGAACGCGTCATTCTCAACATGGGGATGACATTCGGCATCCATGGGAGCGATGACGGTCATGAGCAGATCTTTCCTTTTGACATCGTGCCACGGGTCGTCGTGGCGTCTGATTGGGACCGCATCGAATCCGGGCTTCGACAGCGCATGCGCGCGTTGAACCCTTTATTGACGATGTGTACCACGATCAAAAGATCCTCAGGAACGGGGTGATCCCCAGCGAACTGATTTATTCCGGCAAAGGTTTCTTGCAGCCCTGCATGGGTCTCAACCCGCCACGAGGCATCTGGTGCCATGTGGCCGGGATCGACTTGGTCCGAATCTGCGATGGACGGTACTATGTTCTTGAAGACAACACCCGTTGCCCGTCGGGAGTCGCCTATGTGTTGGAAGCCCGACAGGTCATGAAACGGACGTTTCCCGAGCTGTTCGATGCCTATCGCGTGCGGCCGGTTGATGGGTATCCGAGCCAACTCTTGGAAACCCTTCGGTCCCTTTCGGACCTTCCCGATCCGACCGTCGTCATTCTCACACCGGGCATCTTCAATTCTGCCTATTACGAACATTCCCTGCTCGCCCACAAAATGGGGGTCGAATTGGTCGAGGCCAACGATCTGGCGGTCGTGGATGGGTCAGTTCACATGCGAACCACCAAGGGATCTCAGCGTGTCGACGTGATCTACCGGCGGATCAATGACGACTATTTGGACCCGCTGGCGTTTCGTCACGATTCCGTACTGGGAGTGCCCGGTCTCATGGAATCCTACAAAAGAGGCAGGGTGGCACTCGCCAACGCGCCCGGCACCGGCGTATCGGACGACAAAGCTATTTATGCGTACGTCCCGAAGATCATCAATTACTACTTGGCGGAGGAACCGATTCTCCCGAACGTACCCACGACGGAATGATGATCGGTCCCCATGCCTCAAAGCAGGAGCGTGAGGACTGTGCCCGCCGCATCGAGGCAGACCCACGCAACTATATTGCCCAACCAACCTTGGCCCTCTCGCGGGTGCCCACCTTGGTGGAAGATCATCTTGAAGGACGTCACGTTGACCTGCGGCCATACGTCTTGTACGGCCGTGATGTGTACGTCTTGCCGGGAGGCATGACACGCGTGGCATTGCGGAAAGGGTCTCTCGTGGTGAATTCCTCTCAAGGGGGAGGCAATAAAGACACATGGGTCCTTTCATGAACACTTCCCTCACGAACGGCCGAGATGCCAGCAACGATCTATTAGCCGGTGAACAGGCAGGGCTTGATCCACGATGCTGAGCCGAGTCGCCAGTTCCATTTATTGGTTGAACCGCTACATCGAACGGGCAGAAAACTATGCCCGATTCATCGAGGTGAACTTGAACCTCACACTTGAGCTCCCCAGAGGCACCACGGAGCAGTGGGAGCCGTTGGTGGCCACTACAGGCGATCCTGAGAGTTTTACCGATCGCTACGGAAAAGCGACAAAAGAAAACGTCACGCAGTTTCTCTCAGCGGATGCGGCAAACCCCAACTCGATTCTGTCCTGTCTTTTGGCTGCACGTGAAAATGCCCGGTCGGTCCGAGAAGTCATCTCCAGCGACATGTGGGAGCAAGTCAATCGCTTTTATCTCATGGTGAGAGACGCTGTCTCACAAGGCTTGTCCAGTCGAAATCTCCACACGTTTTTGGGAGACGTGAAAGCAAACAGCCACCTCTTTCTAGGCATTACCGATGCCACCATGTCGCACGGAGAAGGCTGGCATTTTGCCAGGCTCGGTCGTCTGCTGGAGCGAGCGGACAAGACCTCCCGCATTCTCGACGTCAAATACTTCATGTTGCTCCCGACCGTCACCGAAGTCGGCACGCCGTTCGATATCATCCAGTGGTCCGCCTTGTTAAAATCCGCCAGCGCCCTGGAGATGTATTACAAACGTTTTGGCCGCATCTCGCCGGGCGATGTCACAGCGTTCCTGATTCTCGACTCCACGTTTCCGCGAGCTATCCGGTACTGTCTCATCAAAAGCGAAGATTCGCTCCATGCCATCTCCGGATCTGAACACGGATCCTATCAGAACCAAGCCGAGAAGCGGCTGGGACGGTTGCGCGCAGAGTTAGACTTTGGCGATCTTGAGGATTGTGTGACCAGCGGGCTGCACGAATTCTTGGATCAGTTTCAAGCGCAGCTCAATCGCGTGGGCGAAGCCATTTCTGAGACCTTCTTTGCCCCACGTCCCATCCACAATACAATCACCGGAGCGGAGGCACAATGACCTTTTGCCTAGGCATGAAAGTCGAAGATGGTCTCATTGGCATCGCCGACACACGGGTAACGACCGGTGCGGAATGCATCATGGCACGAAATGTTTCCATCCACCAACACGGACGGCATTCGATGTTTCTCATGACATCAGGGCTGCGTTCTGTGCGCGACAAGGCCGTCACCTATTTCGACGAGACCATTGGAGACAGCGATCAGACGTTCGATAAGCTGTTCAAAGCCGTCAATGTGTTTGCAGCTCAGATTCGTCGCGTGGCCGAAGAGGATAAGGCGACCCTCGATAAAGCAGGGTTGCTCTTCGACCTTCACGCATTGGTCGGAGGGCAGTTGGAGAACGACCAAGAGCACAAGCTCTATCTCATCTATCCCCAGGGAAACTGGGTGGAAGTCAGCGAAGGCACACCCTATTGCATCATCGGGGAGACGGGCTATGGGAAACCGCTACTCGATCGAGTACTGCGATATGACTCCACTATGGATTTGGCCATAAAGGTAGGCTTTCTTGCCTTTGATGCCACTCGCACGAGCTCGACCAGCGTCGAATACCCTCTCGATGTCGTGCTCTATCGGCACGACACCTTCGATATCATTGAGCACCGCTTTCAGAAAGAGGACCTTGCCGAGATTTCGTCCTGGTGGCAGTCTCGCATTTACGAATCAGTGGAAAAGCTGCCGTCGAAGTGGATCGATCGTCTGCTCGACTCACTTCCTCGTGACCACAGAGCGCCACCTAATAACTGCACCGATACGGCTTCGTAAAGTGGGACAATAGCAGGCTCGCCAGAGTAGGCGTCATACCAAAGCACACGGATGCCGTGGTTTTTCCACTGGCGCCGCGCGGATGGCTTTTCTTCCATCTCTCTTCTTGCGGATTACCATGAGAGACGGTGATTGGACAACCTGTATAGTTGAGAGTATGCTCACCTATCGTATGATCGTGCGGACGCGTCATTTCATGCGAGTGAGGGAATGGGACCATGTCGTCGGTACCTTCCCACAATTGGCTCCGCTTCGAGAAGGCCACCGGTGACACCCGCCTCCTAATCGCTTCCCGTCGTTCCGCCAAACTATTCCAATCCGCTCACGGTATTTTGCAAAATGATCCAGCTCCGGCTTTGGTACGCCTGCTAACACAACGATCTCTCATCTTCAACTGCCGCGCAATTCATCTGCTCGCGAGGTGTGACCGATCAGGCGATCCATCCGCGTGCACAACCAGGAGGCATCCATGACATCCTCCAAAAAATTACTATGGGGAGCTGCTCTGCTGGGATCTGCAATGGGAATCGCGACGGTCCTGTGGCCGAGTCGCACCTTGCCTGAGACCACTTCAGTCAGCCTACCGATAGACACGGTAGCCGATTACATCCACGCTGTCATCGAAGCTGATCGAGACTTGTATACCAGGCATGTCGTGGAGCGCATGCAAGCGAAAGGGATTGTCGTCGCATCGGAAAATTGGCAGGAAATGAATACGTTGCCCTTGCCGGCCCAATTCCTGATGGAATCCGGACGACATGTCGGCAAGAAAGGCCTAGGGATGCAGTACCGGCTGATCAGCTTATGGCCGATCAACAAGCGTAACATCCCAACGAACCCACTCCAGAGTATTGGGCTCGGTACCATCCTGACTCAACCCGACCGCCCCTACACCGGAATCACGAAGGTCGGCAATACCCGTTATTTCGAAGCGGTGTATGCCGATCTGGCCGTTACCCAGGCATGTCTCGGCTGCCACAATGCTCATCCTGACAGCCCGAAGCGTGACTTCAAGCTCAATGATGTCATGGGCGCGATCGTGATCAGTATTCAGCTAGGGCAGTAACCGACCAGTGGCATTGAATCGGCGCCGGCCATTGAAGCCATAGCGGTGTTCGGGAAAGCGTCTGACTCGGCTCCCGAATTCTCAACCGGCAAAGCAATCTCGTCTTTGCCGGTCAGACGGGGTGACACGCCAGATAAACGTTACTCTATAGCGTTGGCTAATCGACGGTTCTGAAAGGACGTAGAGAGTTCTAGGCGTGGCCGGTCTTTCTTGTACGCTCGGCAATCTTTTTTCGAAGCCGAGCCTTTTCCAGGCTGATCTGGGCGTCTTTCACTTCCGACGGCAAGCCGCCCGCTTGAAGGCGTCGCTCCGCTTCAGCAACTTTGGCAGTGGCCCGCTCCACGTCAATGTCTTCCGCCTGTTCCGCAATTTCGGCCATGATGGTGACTTTGGTGGGAGTGACTTCGGCAAAGCCCCACAGAATGGCCATGGAATGGATCTGACTATCAACACGATAACGAAGTTCGCCGATGCGAAGGGTCGACAGGAAATGACAGTGTCCAGGGAGTACCCCAAACTCACCTTCCGACCCAGGGGCAATGACTTCATCCACCTGCTGACTCAGCAGCTGCTTCTCCGGCGTGACAACTTCTAAGAGAAACTTTCCAGCCATTCTTTCTTTTCCTTTACCTTCCCCCTACAGGCGGGGAAGCGAGGCCACCTCTACTGCGCGCATGCAACGAGGGTCTTCCGAGACCGCGCGTTGCGCGAGCAAGGAGGATGCTTGGTTCATCCGCCTCCCTAAATTTTCACTCCCATCTTCTCGGCTTTCGCCAGAGCTTCTTCAATGGGGCCGACCATGTAGAAGGCCTGCTCCGGCAGATGGTCATACTTCCCCTCCAGAATCTCCTTGAAACTACGGACCGTGTCCTTCAGCTTCACATACTTCCCCGGAGCGCCGGTGAAGGCTTCGGCCACGTGGAACGGCTGCGAGAGGAAGCGCTGAATCTTTCTGGCGCGTGCCACGGCCATCTTATCGTCTTCCGACAACTCGTCCATACCAAGAATGGCAATAATATCTTGGAGGTCCTTGTAGCGCTGGAGCACGGATTGTACGCCGCGCGCAATTTTGTAGTGCTCTTCCCCGATGACCTGTGGGTCAAGAATACGTGACGTGGAGTCTAACGGATCGACGGCCGGATAGATGCCCAGCTCGGCTAACGACCGTGAGAGCACGGTGGTCGCGTCCAAGTGGGCAAACGCCGTGGCCGGCGCCGGATCGGTCAAGTCGTCGGCCGGCACATAGATCGCCTGTACCGATGTGATCGACCCACGCTTGGTCGAGGTAATACGCTCTTGTAACGCCCCCATTTCCGTCGAAAGGTTCGGCTGATATCCGACGGCCGACGGCATACGACCGAGCAACGCGGAGACTTCCGATCCTGCCTGTGTAAACCGGAAAATATTGTCCACGAAGAGCAGCACGTCTTGATTCTCTTCGTCGCGGAAATACTCCGCGACGGTAAGGCCGGTCAAGCCCACGCGAAGGCGCGCGCCGGGCGGCTCATTCATCTGGCCGTAGACTAACGCGGCTTTGGACTTGGTGAAGTCGTCCGGATCGATGACTTTCGATTCCATCATTTCGTGCCAGAGATCGTTCCCTTCGCGGGTCCGTTCACCGACACCGGCAAATACTGAAAATCCACCGTGGTGGAGCGCAATATTGTTGATGAGCTCCATGATGATAACGGTCTTGCCGACACCGGCGCCGCCGAAGAGTCCGACCTTGCCGCCCTTGCTATAGGGTTCGAGCAAATCGACGACCTTGATACCGGTCTCCAACACTTCGGTCTTGGTCTCTTGATCTTCCAGCTTCGGAGCGGGCCGGTGGATCGGATAGGTTTTCTGCGTCTTGATCGGCCCTTTTTCGTCGACCGGCTCGCCGAGCACGTTCATGAGACGGCCGAGCGTCTCACGGCCGACAGGCACCGAAATGGCAGCGCCCGTATCCGTCACATCCATCCCGCGCGTCAGACCGTCGGTCGTGGACATCGCGATGCTGCGGACTCGGTTTTCGCCCAGATGAGAAGCCACTTCAAGCGTGATCCGAATGGCAGGCGTACCTGCATCCTTGTTCTCTTCTTGCGTCACCTTCAGTGCGTTGTAGATATTCGGCAGTTTCCCGGGCGGAAACTCGATGTCCACGACCGGGCCGATGACTTGAATGACTTTTCCTGTACTCACTGTTTCACCCCTTTGCTCAAGTGCTGAGTTCTGAGTGCTCCGTGCTGAGCGAGCCGATCATTTCTCCTGTGCTCAGCACACACGTCTCAGCGCTCAGAACTGTCCTATTTAAGAGCTTCCGCGCCGCCGACGATGTCCATCAGTTCCTTGGTGATCGCCGCCTGTCTGGTCTTGTTGTAATAGAGCGTGACCTTCTTAATGAGCTGGCCGGCGTTGCGTGTCGCCCCATCCATGGCGGCCATCCGGGCGCCGTGTTCAGCAGCCGCTGATTCCAACAGGATTCGATAGGCCTGTACCTGGAAATGTTTCGGCACGAGCGCACTCAGCAGCGCAGCTTCATCCGGCTCGTAGAGGTAGGCTCCTGACGCAACGCCCTCAGCCGGAGCCGCGCTGAACTCAGTCGCCGCATCCACCGGAAACAGCTTCTCCACGATCACACGCTGCTGAATGGCCGACTTGAATTCGTTGTACACCACGTGAAGCTCGTCGAATGAGCCCTTCACGAAGTTGTCGGTCAGGTCGCCGCCGATATCGAGGGCATGTTCGAAGCTGAGCTTGTCGAACACACCGGTCCATTCCTGCCGAATCGGCCACGAGCGGCGACGGAAATAGTCGCGGCCCTTTCGACCGACGATGCTCAGACCCACCGTCAACCCTTGGGCCTCGCACTGCCGCACAAACTCAGCGCTCTTCCGTGCGATATTGCCGTTGAATCCTCCACAGAGCCCTCGATCGCTGGTGATCACGAGAACCTCGATCTTTTTCACCTCGCGCTTCTGGAGGAGCGGATGGGCAGAGCGGTTGACGCGCCGGCTCAGATTGCTCAGAACCCCGCGCATCTTGTGGGCATAGGGACGAGCGGCCAGTATACGGTCCTGCGAGCGTTTGAGCTTCGCCGCCGCCACCATCTTCATGGCCTTGGTGATTTTCTGGGTATTCTTAAACGCCGCGATCTTGCGGCGCAAACTTTGTAAACTTGGCATTGTCTTCCATCAGGGCTGTGAACTGAGTGCTGAGGAATGAGGTTGCAGATCCGGCACCCTGCCGTCCGCCTCCGCCCTGAGTCCTCCATACTCAGTCTTGTGCTTACGCTTTCGCTCCGTACCCCATCTTCTGCTTGAAGGCCGTGATGATCTCCTTCAAGCGACCGCCAACCTTGTCGTCAATCTTGCCGATACTGGCGATTTCCTTCTTGAGTTCAGCATGGTTCTGCTGAACATAGCGCAGGAAGTCCGCTTCGAACTGCTGCACCTTGTCGACAGGCACATCGTCGAGAAATCCGTTGACACCCGCATAGATCGAGAGCACTTGATCGGCGACCGGCATCGGCTTGTACTGCCCTTGCTTCAACAGCTCCACCATGCGCACGCCACGCGCCAGCTGCATTTGCGTGGCCTTGTCGAGTTCGCTGCCGAACTGGGCGAACGCTGCCATCTCGCGATATTGCGCGAGGTCCAATCGGAGCGTACCGGCCACTTGCTTCATTGTCTTGATCTGCGCCGATCCGCCGACACGGGACACCGAAAGACCGACGTTGATGGCGGGACGAATTCCTGAATAGAACAGATCGCTGCCGAGATAGATCTGGCCGTCCGTGATTGAAATTACGTTGGTCGGGATGTAGGCCGACACGTCGCCGGCCTGGGTTTCGATGATCGGCAACGCGGTCAGACTGCCTCCGCCGAGCTTCTCGCTCAGTTTTGCCGCCCGCTCCAACAACCGAGAATGGAGATAGAACACGTCGCCGGGATAGGCTTCGCGGCCAGGCGGTCTGCGGAGCAACAAGGACAATTCCCGATAGGCGACCGCGTGCTTGGATAGATCGTCATAGACAATCAACGCATGCTTCCCGTTATCGCGGAAATATTCGCCGATCGCGGCGCCGGCGAAGGGCGCCAAGAACTGCATGGGAGCAGGATCGCTGGCGCTGGCCGACACGACCATGCTGTATTCCATCGCATGACTCTCTTCGAGGGTCTTGACGACACGCGCGACGGTCGATCGTTTCTGGCCGATGGCGACGTAAATGCAGAACACATTCAGGCCCTTTTGATTGATGATCGTATCGACCGCGATGGCCGTCTTGCCGGTCTGGCGGTCTCCGATGATCAGCTCGCGCTGTCCGCGCCCGATGGGGATCATGGCATCGATGGCCTTGATGCCCGTCTGCAACGGCTCCCGCACCGATTGGCGGGTATTCACGCCAGGAGCGACCATTTCGATGCGCGAAGACAGCGAGGACTTGATGGCGCCCTTGCCGTCGATCGGCTGGCCGATCGCGTTCACCACACGGCCGATCAACGCGTCACCCACCGGAATTTCCGCGATGCGGCCGGTGCGCTTGACCGGATCGCCTTCTTTGACCCCGACAGAGTCGCCCATTAACACGGCCCCGACATTGTCTTCTTCCAGGTTCAACGCAATGCCATAGAGTCCGCCTGGGAATTCAAGCATCTCACCGGCCATGGCTCCGTCGAGGCCATAGACCTTGGCGATGCCGTCGCCGACCTGGATGACGGACCCCGTTTCCTTGACATCGACCTGCTTGTCGAAGCCTTTGATCTTCTCTTTAATGATCGCACTGATTTCTTCTGCCCTGATCTGCATGGCTACTCCTTATTCTCTCGTCAACAGGACTTGCAAGTCGCGCAAGCGACCTTGGACGGTGCTGTCGACTACCTTGCTGCCGATACGAATCTGCAAGCCGGCGAGGTGACTGGCATCGGTCTGAAATGTGACATCGACTTCGCGCTTCAGCGTGTCGCGGAGGCGCGTCCTGATTCGATCTTGTTCCGCCGGCGGAAGAGCCGTCGCGGAAGACACGGTCACCGGCTGCGTCCGCTTTAATTGATCAACCAACTTGCCGAATGCGTCGGCGATTTCCGGAAGAAACCCCACCCGATTCTTCTTCACCAATTGGCCCAGAAAGGCTTTACCGGCTGGAGGGCACCCCAGCTTCTCGCCGAGTTCGGTCAGGACGGCAATTTTCTCCTCCACCCCGAACGCAGGTGAGGCCACCACATGACGAAGATGGGCGGATTCCTTCAGGGACTGCCCGAGGTCAGTGAGTGTTCCCCGAGTGGCTTCGATGGTTGAGTGATCGAGGAGCTCGAAGAGGGCCTGGGCGTAACGTCGCGCAACTGTTGTCTTAATCACCGTTTAGCATCCACATGCGTTATTTTGACAAACCTAAAGATTTCGTGCGAGGCACGAAGCAGAGCGCGAAAATTAGCACTGAGACCTATGAGCTGTCAATACGCTACAGGCACGGTTGGCAAGTTGCTCGTCAACACAGTCAGGCGAGGAATACGGTGTATACTGGGAGTCGATCGGCAGCGTACGCCCGGTTCCTCAGGCAATCCCACTCACACCTGGATTCGATAACGAGAGGGGGGAGACGAGTCATGCGAAAACAATCGGCCTTATCGACCCTCGCACTCTGTCTCGTTCTGAGCCTGACGCCCTCATCTGCCTCTGCCTACCGTGAATACTTTACCCCAGAGCAAAAGGCTCAGCTGGAAAGGATTCAGACCGTGTTAGTCGACGTCCTCACCATCACAGATAAGGGCGGGGTGGGTGCTGGCACATTAGCCGAGGTCGTTGCTCAACGCCTAAAGGAAGTCGGCTACGCAGTCGTTCGCGATCCGGCCACCCCTCATGATGTGGTCTTTCGCGTGAAATGCGAACAACGTAAAACGTGGGAAGGCACGACGGCAACGGGGGGGGATGCCGACCTGCCCGATGCGCCATCTCGCCTCTGGAAGGGGCCTGCCTGCCAGCTGACCTACCTACTTGGTGGAATGAAGATCAAATGGCAGAAAGAAGTACGCACAGAGTTCGAGGATGCCGTGGCGGCCGCACAGGCGGCCCAAGTCGCTGATCCCGGCCTGTATGCGATGACCAAGTTGCAGGAAGCGCTCGCTACGTATGATTTTCCACTCCTTCTCGCGGCGGAATGGGGCCATGCCGATCGGCTCCTCAACATGCTCGACTCCCCGGATGTCAGTCAGGCCAGGAAGATCAAAATCATGTCTTTGCTTGGTGAGATGCAGGCTGACGAAGCCCTGCCCAAATTGAAAGAAGCGCTGAAAAATAGAGATCTGGCCAAACAGGCCATTCTTTCCATGGGCAATCTCGGCAGAGACGGCATTCCGTTGCTCGTCGACTTGATGAATACCTCGCCTCAAACAGAAATCCAGGCGGCTGCCGCCAAAGGGCTGGGGCAGATCGGAGGGATTGCAGGCGATGCGTCGGTGGTGCTTCCGTTGCTGGCAAAACTTCAAGATTCAAAGACGGATTGGACCGTCCTCACGGAGGTGGCCTGGGCACTCGGCAAGATACCGGATAAGCGTGCCATACAGCCTCTCTACGATCTGGACAAGAAGCTGCAGGCCATCCGTGATCCCGACAACGTGATCCTCAAGAAGCTCAAGGAAGCCGTCTTCTGGTCCATCAAACAGTGCGACACGTGGGATCAATATAGCTGAGTGTACTCGTCGTTTACTCGACCTGTCTTCTTTTCTTTAACCACAGAACCGATTGGAGTGGACTTCTCTCTGCACCAGAGCCTCCGAGATGAGCACTGCCCATTGATCACGCCTTGCAGTGGACGAAACGCTCCATTGAAAGTTGCCCCCCACCGTACGGTGCAATCACGAGAAGCGTGGCTGGTGAACAGAACGTCTGCTGAAGCAGTGATTCGCACGAACGACCCAGTGTGCCTATGCCAGGCACGATTCAAGATCCGGCCCAACTTCTCTCTTGTTCTTGAATAAGTGCTGGTTTTGTCAGTAGACTTGTCCTTCCCTGGCGCAGTGAGTCATACCGTGATGTGCGGCATAGGGAGTCCGCAGCAGACTTCAGAGTGGGACGCATCGGACGAGGGGATGCTCTATCGCGTGTAGGGGAAGCGTGGGTTACATCTTCGAATGGGACCCAACGACCTTTGACGAAGCCTCAACCTCTTGATGGCAGACCCCGACCACTCACATGATGAAGAACGGTTCGTACTGCTCGCATGTCCAACCGGCGGAAGCTCCTGCTGGTGGCATTTGCTGAGCGCCCACCCCGGACCCGTCTGAGTTCCGCACGACGGGCCACTCAGCACGAGCGGAGGCACTATGAAGCAGACCGGTAGGAGAAAGCGGCGGACGGGCGACCGTGATACGGCAATCTCGCGGCTCACCGCGTTGGGCGCTCAACCCAAGAGGCACGCAAGAACATGAAGAAAATGTCTCTCAGACAGCCGACACCCAACGTGTCACGCCCATCGGCAACACCGTAGGCCATCCGCGCTTGCAGTGTTGTACTTTGAGTTAGAACCTAAGTGACCTTTCTATGAGTCAGTGGGTGTTCAATTCGGCGGTCTGGCACCAGCCACATGATGGCAACCAGCACATAGAGGGCACAGGCGATCCAAGGTTGCGCAAAAGATAATGGGATGGCTGTCGCATATACCGCAAGAGACAGTTTGCCCTTCACGTCTCTGCCGATTGACATCGCAAGAGTCGAATCGCTGCCATGCCCAGCGATGAGGGTTCTTGTAAGGACGAAATAGGCGATTCCTGCAAATAACAACACCGCTCCATACAGTGCCACGGGCCAAGGCTCAAAATGGTTCTCGCCCATCCAACCGGTGGTGAATGGGATCAATGAAAGCCAGAACAAGAGATGGAGATTGGCCCACATGATGGATCCATTGATGTGTCGCGCCGCATGGATCAAATGATGATGGTTGTTCCAATAGATACCGAGATACACGAAACTCAGAACATAGCTAAGAAAGACCGGAATCAGCGGCTGCAATGCCGCAAACTCGGCCCCGTGTGGCACCTTCATTTCCAACACCATGATTGTGATGATGATGGCCAGGACACCATCACTAAACGCTTCTAGGCGTGTCTTGCCCATGGCTCTCCGTCGCGTCTACTCGGCCGCCGCACACGTGCTAAGAAATGATCCGAATCCTTGCAGGAAGTCACGCAGATCGGCCCGTTGATCGGCAGGCCGAACATGATTGCCTTGTATCGCTGCATTGTGGTTGCCGAATTCCTAGACCGTCACGATTCCATTCCCCTGTCACACGTCGCTGAGAACATGTTCGTACCGATTAGAGCCGCTTTTCTTCCAGATCGTACACGTCGAACCACACGTAGACCGGACGATGCCCGGGCACAAACTTGGGGATATATTCTTCCAAATACTGCTGTGCTTGGAGATTCATGTCGCTGAGTCTCATGTCGCGCAGCCGGTTGTTCCATTTCAGCACCTCGTGCGCATCCTTCACTTGAGAATGTTCCGTGATCCATCGGGCGATGTCGTCGTCTGCCGCGCCTGTGGCCACCACGCCTTTGAATTGTTCCGGTGTGATGCCGGTGAAGGCAAACCACTGGCTCGCCAGGGAACAGGGCCAATAGTTGTACTCGCCGTTCATGTTCAGGAGAAATGCCCTGCATTTGTCGGCACACCGCGCTGCAATCACGTAGCCCCCTAGTTTCTCACGCGGGCTACGTGGGTATGTCTTGCGGAGATCCTTCGCTAGCTGTTTGACCTTCTCGAGATCAGTGTTCATCATGTTCCCTCCTGTGAACTTTCTGCCCGCCTGTAATGGGTCAATAGCCGACCGTGAAACGTCGGCGAAGGTGCTGCGGATGTTCCACTTCATCAATCATCGCCAACGCAAAATCCTCCACAGAGATTCGACTCTCGCCATTCGCATCTCTCAGCAATTGATCAGTGCCAAGTCGGAACCGTCCGGTCCGTTCTCCGGAAAAGAGATCAGCGGACGGAGACAGAACGGACCAATCAAGGTGCGTTTCTTGGCGAAGCATGTTCAGGGCCTCACGGGTGGCCAATGCACCTTGTTTATACTCTTCTGGAAATCCGGGAAGATCCACGCCTTGCACTCCTACTCTCACCTCCAAACTGCCTGAGCCCCCCACGAACAACAAACGTCTTATATCGGCCTGCTTGACCCCCTCAATAATCGCTTTCGTTCCCTTGATTTGAAGCGTATAGAGGTCCGGACTGCTCCATCCCGGGTTAAAGGCGCTGATCACTGCGTCATGGCCCACTACCAAACGAGCCACGTCAGCGGCATTGTACACATCCGCCTTGTGCGGATGAAGCTTCGTGCGCGGCTTGAGTTGCTCCGGGTCGCGCACGAGCGCGGTGACCTCATGTCCCCGGTTCAACGCCTCCTGTAGGAGAGCGGACCCGACAAACCCGGTTGCGCCGATCAGGACAATCTTCATGGCGAATCTCCTCCTCTCATTCTCGGTCAAGACGCTGCGTTCATTTGGCGCCCATTTCTCAGTCCATGGACATGTATTCCAGAGCCTGCGTCGGTTGGAAATCCATCATACATACGGCTTCAGCACGTTGAGACATCCATCGTTCACCATGGCCCAAGCGCAGCGCCTCGACATCCAACTCATGCTCCAAGCAGTACAGCACCTCGTCGCTGATCGTGCCGTCATCACGGAGCCGAATGAAGGCAGATCCTTCGGTGGCCAGCGTCTCTTCTCGCAGCCGAAGAGCCGATCTTCTCTACACGAGACTGACCAGGACAATCGATAGAATTATCATGCTCTTGGCTCGGAATCCATCTGCTCACATTTTACGTTTTCTATGCAGACTCCTGCATCTCAAGCGCTGTGAATAGGCATCCAACCCATCACTGGTTTTCCCAGCCGGTGGAGAGGAATGGGGAGAGGCTCTCCACCAGTCGTTCGGACAGGCTGACGTCCTGGATGATCGCTCGTCTGGTTCACGTAACTCCCCCTGCTCACAATTCAACAGTCGCGTCGCTTTCCCAGATCAAGACCTCCGCCCCCTCAGACTTTCCAGCCGTCAGCCGTCGGCCGCCGGCTGCGGTGAGCCTGGCCTCATCGCCGGCCTGCAACGAGTCGGCGTGTTCAAGCTCGGCGGACCCCTTCGCCACAAAGACATGGACGTAGGCCGCATCAGGAACCAGGGCCATCTCGCCAGGCCGGAGCCTTCCGCCCCACAAGACGGCCCCTTTCTGTCTGATTGCAATGGCCGCTTCATGCCCACGACCGGAAGCGATCGGCACCAGTCCTCCCCTGCTCAGCTGCTCATTAATATCGAGCTGCTCGTAACTCGGGGCAATGTGCTCGCGATCCGGCGGCACCCACATCTGGATGAAATGCACCGCCTTGTCGCCCCGCGGATTCATCTCGCTGTGCCAGATGCCCGTGCCGGCACTCATCCGCTGAGCTAAGCCCGGATAAAGGATCCCGCTGTGGCCCTCCGAATCTTTATGCTCCAACTCTCCATCCAGGACCCACGTCACAATTTCCATATCCCGATGCGGATGGGTCCGAAATCCCGTGTTCGGCTTCACGATGTCGTCGTTATGGACGAGCAGCAACCCATGGTGCATATTGAGCGGATCATAGTGCTGCGAGAAGCTGAAACTATGCCGGGAATCTAGCCAGCTGATCTGCGTATGGAATCGATCGCCTTTGCGGCGGATCTCCACCGCTGGCTTCTTGGATGGCGTGTTGGGCATGATCGTCATGATGGGTCTCCTTTCTGATAACTCCTGGGTCGATACGTTGACCTTGGCTTGCCACACCCAATTCGGTATAAGACGGATCGCTGTGAAGACAAGAAGGCACCATCCGGTGCGGTAGGCACCATGTAGAAACCGGAGGAAGTTGCAGGCCGATGGCTACCAGCCGATCATGCCCGGCAGAATCAGCCGTAAAACTCATCGGTGGTCGCTGGAAGATCGTCATCTTGTGGTACCTCTTTCAAGGGGTGCACCGCTACTCCGAATTGCGACGTGCGCTCAGTGGCGTCACCCAAAAGGTCTTGACGCACCAGCTCCGCGAAATGGAACGAGACGGACTCGTCACACGACGCATCTATGCGCAAGTGCCACCCAAAGTGGAGTATTCACTGACGTCCTTGGGTATGAGCCTCAAGCCGGTTGTGGAGACCATCCATCAATGGGGACTTGCCCACGGGTTCACGGAGAAATAGGCCGATGAGGGACGCATCATCCTTTACCCAACCATCCCTTCTCAACGTTGACGCAGTTCGTTCTCAACCATGGCCGCACCCGCCGATCATTCCTAGTTCAGCTAAGGGAAGGAGTGGAAACCGACGATATGCTGTGCTCATGCAATACGCGGTCGCGGACTCCCCCTGCTCCATGAGCCACTTCTGGGCTGTTGATTTATTCGTTCCTTGAGCGTAGGAATTGCCCCGATAGCTACTTCAGCATTAACGGGATTTCTCCATGTCAGAACCCACTATTACCTGCCCGAACTGCAAGACCGAGATCAAGCTGACAGAATCCCTGGCCGCTCCCTTGATTGAGTCAACCCGTCGCGACTATGAGCATCGGCTGGCGTTGAAGGACACCGACATTGCCAAGAAAGAAGAGTCCTTGCGTGACCGTGAAGCAGCCGTCTCACAAGCCATGCATGCGATTGATGATCAGGTGGCCGAGAAGCTGGTGCTGGAGCGCGCGAAGATCGTCAGCGAGGAATCCAAAAAGGCGAAACTTGCTCTGCAATCGGATATCGACCAGAAAGCTAAAGAACTGGCCGAGCTTCAGGACGTCCTCACCCAACGCGACATCAAACTTGCCGAGGCCCAGAAAGCACAGGCCGATCTCATCCGCCAAAAACGCGAACTGGATGATGCCAAGCGTGAGCTAGAACTCACGGTCGAAAAGCGTGTCCAAGATGGGCTCTCTGTCACCCGTGAGCAGGCCAAGAAGGAAGCCGAGGAAGGCCTGAAGCTCAAGGTGATGGAGAAGGAGCAAACCATCGCCTCCATGCAGACCCAGATCGAAGAACTCAAGCGCAGGGCTGAGCAAGGCTCACAGCAGCTCCAAGGCGAAGTCCAGGAGCTCGAGCTGGAAGCCTTGCTACGGGCAAAGTTCCCCAGGGACACAATCGAGCCTGTCGCTAAGGGTGAATTCGGCGGGGATGCACTCCAGCGAGTCATGGGCCCTCTCGGTCAGGTCTGTGGCACGATCTTGTGGGAATCCAAGCGAACCAAAAATTGGAGCGACGGTTGGTTGGTCAAACTTCGCGATGATCAGCGAACGGCGAAAGCAGATATTGCGATCATCGTCAGTCAGATTCTCCCCAAAGGCGTAGAGTCTTTTGATCTGGTTGATGGAATTTGGGTGACGAACGCAAAGTCCGTGTTCTCCCTGGCAGTTGCTCTCCGCCATTCCTTAATCGAACTCGCCTCAGCCCGGCAGGCACTTGATGGCCAACAGACCAAGACCGAAATGGTCTATCAGTATCTCACCGGCCCGCGGTTCCGCCATCGAGTCGAAGCCATCGTTGAGGCGTTCTCTTCGATGCAGGAAGATCTCGATAGGGAGAAAAAGGCAATTACGAAGCAATGGGCAAAGCGAGAAGAGCAGATTGAACGAGTGATGGGTGCAACAGTCGGCATGTATGGCGACCTACAAGCGATTGCGGGAAAGTCGCTTCAAGAAATAGAAGGGCTCGAACTAACCGCATTGGAGTCCAAAAACCCAATCCAACAATTGCTGCCTGAGTAAAGAATCAGCGGCGACCCGTGTATGGCTCTGCCACTGCTGACAAAACTTCAAGATTCAAAGACGGACTGCAGCGTCCTGACGGAGGTGGCATGGGCGCTCGGCAAAATTCCCGATAAGCGATCGATCCAACCGCTCTATGACTTGGACAAAAAGCTGCGGGCCATTCGCGATCCCGACAACGTGACCTCAAGAAGCTTAAGGAAGCCGTGCTCTGGGCGATCAAACAGAGCGACACGTGGGATCAGTACAGCTGAGCCTTCCTGCTACTATTTAGCCAAATAGTGGGATGTCATACTGTGCGTGGATCTAAGAAGTCTTTTTGGCGGCGTTCAATCAGGACATCCCCACAACCCCACCGAATGAACGGGATAACCGGCTCGCGACCTCGACTGTCTCGTAACCTTCTGGACCATAGCCAGGATCAGGCCCCGCCATTTTCCTCGCCTACATTTTCTAATCATGAAATAGACTCTCCCCCTCTGCATCATTGCTTTCTTACCCAAACAGGGGTAGGTGATGATCCGAACTGTCAGGCAGGCTAAAAGGTACTGGACACCAATTACCTTACTCATCCAGCGGGGAGAAGCAACTTGTCGAGGAATCATAGCATCGATCACAAAGGTCGATTTACTTGAAGAAAACAGGTATTCTTCGAAACCATAGATATTATTCTGTCCGATCCGATATAGATTAAGTTTCCAAAAATAAGCGAACAGACTGTAGCTCTGAACAAAAGTAAGGTCACACGATCTCGCTAAGGCTATCTGATTGAGGCTATTTAACTGAAAGGAATTCCCCCGTGGCCGAAGAAGATCATAGACTCAGCGCAGAAGTCCTACAGCAAGTTATTGCAGCGCTTTCAAAAGCGGAACCAACTAGTCGGTCAAAAATTCTTCAAACCGCTGCAACATTCTTCGATATCAGACCCACCGTCACATCCAGCCCTCTCCCTCCCCCCCAACAATCCGAACCCTCCGGAGACTTCTCAGAAGACCGCTCGATATCACCCAAAGACTTCATACATGACAAGGCACCGCAAACAGACATTGAGAGGGTAACCTGTCTAGCCTATTACCTAACTCACTACAGAGCGACGCCTCATTTCAAGACCCTAGACATAAGTAAACTAAATACGGAAGCAGCGCAGGTGAAGTTTTCGAATGCCGCTTGGTCTGTTGAAAATGCCGCTAAAAAAGGGCTACTCGTCCCTGCTCCTCGAGGGCACAAACAAATTAGTTCTTTTGGAGAACGATTTGTTCTTGCCCTACCAAATCGTAACACTGCGAAGGAAGTACTAGCTAACATCCGCAAGAAGCGGCGAACGAAGCGAGCAGACGATTCAAACAACTCGGAAATTTCAACGGAAGAATCTACTGAAGATTCCCTCATTTAAGTCAATCATATGACGCGACACGCAAAACGCATCGTAATCTACAATCACAAGGGTGGGGTTGGAAAAACAACACTAGCTGTAAATATTGCCGCAGCATTTGTCTCTCTCGGCAAGAGAGTACTTTTGGTGGACTCAGATCCCCAATGCAACCTGACCGCCTATTCGATCGAAAGCAATGTGGTCGATGACCTATTGGACAGCTCAGATGACGAGAAGAAAGGGCGAACAGTATGGTCTGCCTTAAAGCCCATATCAGAAGGAACAGGAAACTTTAAAACTATCCGGCCTTATGAGCTGTCATCCAATCTATTTCTGCTTCCTGGCGACATTAGGCTTTCGGAGTTTGAGATCTCTCTTACATCCCTGTGGGCAGAATGTGTCCAACGAAGGATTAGAGGATTTCGAGGAGTTACGGCCCTCAGCTCACTTGTTAGTGAGATCGCAAAAAGTCTGGAAATTGACTACATCTTTTACGATGCAGGACCCAATATTGGGCCACTAAATAAGGTGATCCTACTCGATTGCGACGAATTTATTGTGCCTGCAGCATGCGATCTTTTCTCAGTTAGAGCCCTAAAAACGCTTGGCCATACTTTGTCCGAATGGATTAAGGAATGGGAAATCATTACCACTCTTGCCCCTGACAACCTCTATATGCTCACTGGCAAACCAAGATTCCTTGGTTACATACCTCAGCGCTTTCGAGTTTATCGAGGCCACCCAGCTGCAGCCTATACATCATATTTGTCTAAATTGGAGAAGAATGTTGAAAGCGAACTAATCATCCCACTCCGAAGACTTGATACTGCTCTAGCCCGAAGGAGCGTGTCCGAAACAATGCTAGAACAGATACAGGATTTTGGAGCGCTTGCTAATGCAGCCCAAAATGAGGGCGTCCCTCTATGGAAGGTACGCGGCACTGGTACCAAGGGACAAAAGGAAGCTGCAAGACAAACGTTTCTCAATCTGTCTAAACAGATAGTTAAGCGGGCGCAGTCCGTGTGACCTCATGAGCAGCAAGATTTCCAAAACGGAAGCTGACAGAATCGACGAACTCGTTGCTTATTACAGAGAGAATATAGAGCAGTTTAAACGCTTCATGGGATCCGTGCAGTCTCTTTTTAGCAACGTCGAAGCTTTGACACCATATGTTCATTCAACAAAATGTCGAATAAAGGATCCCGAACACCTAAAAGACAAGCTAACTAGGCGCATCTTAGGCTGCACGGAGCGCAAGGAGAGATTCGAGATCACAAAAAAGAATCTTTTTGAAAAAGTGACCGACCTCGTCGGGTATCGAATCCTTCATCTGCACACTACACAAATTGATAAAATAAACAGAATCATCCTTGAGCTGCTCGAGAAAGATAATTACGTCTTAATCGAAGGCCCTATCGCTCGAACATGGGACAGCGAATTTGAAAGTTACTTCAAGAGCATTGGAATCGAGACAAGAGATACCGGAAGAATGTACACGAGCGTCCATTACCTCTTTAAAGCCAACACGCGTGCACTACCAACTTGTGAGTTGCAGGTCAGAACACTCGCAGAGGAAGTGTGGGGAGAAGTTGATCATATGATTAATTATCCTCACCCCACAAACGTTACTGCGTGCAGAGAGCAAATAAAAGTCCTCGCCCGGGTAACATCGAGCTGCAGTAGACTAGTAGACTCAATCTTTCAATCATATAACGAGAGTTGTCCTCAGCCATTTATTCAAAAAACAAATCAACACACAAGCCCAGATAAAGCGGCCAAGGAAAGCAGAGCGGTGAATCCTTATAAGTCAAAACGACGGCATTAATGGTCGCGGAAATCTTTTACTGCGCATAGTGCGCACTTTTCTCTCCACATCTATAAATGGGATGCACCTATCCTCCTTGAAGCAGACTTGCCGGCGCAAACTTCAATTTCTGAGATGACAAGACTCCTTGAGTAATACCGTTCTCTCTCACAACGAAATGTGCCGGCGTGAAGGAGTCAGTCTCCAGCGCGGGATGAATTTCAGCCTTTGCGGAAATCATTCTGTTATTTTGATGTCAGTTCGCCCTAACGCTCCCTACCGCGATCGTCTCGAAGACGGTGGAACCACACTGATCTATGAGGGACATGACCATCCAAAAACCATGTCCTGCCCTAACCCAAAGGTAGTTGATCAGCCTGGATCGCTTCCATCAGGCAGGCTCACCCAGAACGGCAGGTTCCATGAGGCGGCACAAAAGTTCAAAGATGGGAAGCGCACCCCAGAGCGTGTACGCGTTTACGAAAAGATTCGCTCAGGCATCTGGTCATACAACGGGGTGTTTCACCTCGTCGATGCATGGCAAGAAAAGGATAAGCATCGAGTTGTGTACAAGTTCAAACTCATAGCAGTCGAAGGGGACGAGGACTTTACACAGCCAGTGCATGTGGATGCGGAGCGACGACGACTAATCCCCACATCCGTTAAACTTGAAGTTTGGAAAAGGGATGGAGGCAAGTGCCAGGTCTGTGAGGCCTCTGACGAACTCCACTTTGATCACATCCTGCCATTTTCAAAAGGTGGCACCTCGCTCACTGCCGAGAATGTCCAGCTTCTATGCGCCCGACATAATCTCCAGAAACGGGACAATATCGAGTAAGCGCGAAATTCCGGTGCGCGTCGCGAGGACCGCTCATAACCGATGCCTACAATCTTCATCGCTTTCTCGACGCCCAAGAGCACGTCTATGACACAGTGCTTGATGAGCTGCGGGCCGGTCGAAAGACCAGCCACTGGATCTGATTTATCTTTCCGCAGATCACCGCTCTTGAATTGGCAACTACGGTGAGTCCCGAAAAATTTAACGTGAATCTTTTGGGACTCGCTCAAGATACCTTTTGCTAATTTGGTCATCAAACCACGAATCTGTATTGTATGCTAATTGGCAGAGATAATTCGTTTCTGATGGTGGCAATTGATGGGTGTGAGGGAATACTGACTGTGTTCATGCCTATTTCACTTGCCTGTATCTAATGGGAGGGGTATTGCCCCATGAGTCTTCTTGCTGATCTCCGTGCCGGTATTCATGGTCTGCAGTTCACGCCTCCAGCTTCATGGCAGCTCGACGCTGACGAGGATAACCTTGCCTCTTTTCGCGATGCCACACATCGGGTCGATTGGTATCTGGAGTTTTCACCACTGATCGTTGATCTCTCAAGCAGGCACGATGAGGTGTTACGAGAGGATCTTCGTCACGACACGATTACAGTCTTTGAGTCTTACTTTGAGATTGCGAAAACCGAGTCGCCCGTTCCTCCTGTGGAGCAGAGCGCAGATATAGATGCTGTCACGCGAGAGACTGTGCACCATCTCCTCACGTTACCACGGACCAAGCGAGATCCGAACTGGTCTCCGGTCGTTTCCATTGAACGAGCGACGATCAGTGACGTTCCGGTACTGGTGGTGATCCATCGACTGACCTACAGCGCCGGAGATGAATTGATCATCGGACGAATTGTGATCTCGCTTGAACAGGGGACGGTCTATCTTAGCGCACTTCGGCGAGCCAATATGACCGGGGTGCGGGAGAGCCTTCTCGTGATCACCCGTCAACAGCCGGGAGAGGATGGTGACTCTGGACTTTCTGAGATTTCTCAGGCCATGATTGACGATCCCGCGCTTGATGAAAAGTTCCCGGATCATCCCTTGAGCGCGATCCGGGGAGCCCTGCGTTGGGCTCTGACCACACCACTCAACCTGAGTATTCGGACTCCACTTTCCCCCGAACCAGAAACACCGATGGCTCTCCCACGGTCTGGATGTTCCATCATTCCTCCACCTCGGTTTCGTGTCTGTCCAGCGATGGCATCAAGGATGGATTCGTCACTCACCCCATTTATCCGTGCGACCGTGCCACAGGGGGGGTCCTATGGTTTTGATGTATGGCGTGTGCCTTCTCTGTCCATCAAGGGGCAGCACGCGATACAGCAATTGCGTCGTGTAGCTGAGGAGCATATGCGTGATTGGGGACGCGACGGAGACCCAGCGGTTGAGTTCGAATGGGCAGAGCATTCGATACGTGACGGTCTACCAGGGGTGAGCACCTATGTTAGTTTCCATGTGAATGGCCACAGAAATCACGCGGTAGCGAATTGGTTTGTGGATCATGATGGCACTGTATTTCGTGTCTGCATGGGTGGTTCTATTTCCCGTTCGCGTGAAGAACTCACGACAGCTGTGAACGACAGCACGGCAACTTGGCATCGACTCCCTGAGGACGTGAGAACGCGATCACCGTGGTGGAAGCTGTTCGCTTCATAACGGGGTTCAGTGGAATTGGCTGCTAGAGGTGGTAGGACACCCCCAGCCTGGCATGGTGGGCGTGATACGTCATTTCGAAGTCAAGGGCTGTACTCGTAGGATGGACAGTCAGCGGTACTCGGCTGTACTTGCATCATGCGAACACCCTCCTACCTGTTCGGCAAACTTTTACGAGACTTCGGCGATCGCATTGAGGCCTGGCTCCTCGGAGGTTCGTTGATCTGAAAAGTCGGCAAGAAGGATTCCGATCACGGTGAGCCGCACCTTCGTTTTCGTAGAAGAGAAAAGAGTGTCAGGCCTTGCAATGCAACATTGTTAGGTTTGATATCGTCCTGGAACAAACATACCGGACACGCATAGTGTATGACCGACGATTAGAACCTTCACTGCTTCCTCGGCGCGCAGGAGCGCGTGTATGACACAGTCCTTGATGAACTGCGCGCCGGAAGAAAGTCTAGTCACTGGATCTGGTTTATCTTTCCGCAAATCACCGGTCTTGGGCACAGTGGAATGGCCCAGCAATTCGCCATTGGCTCTCTCGACGAGGGTAGCCCGCATTATTCCTGACGGTTCGTAACGAAACCGCTAAGACGTCAGACGAGACGGGCGTGCGGAGCACCAAGAAGCCGAGGCATACTTGAAACAGTATGTTGAGGTTACGAGGGGCGAGCCCGCCCGCTGGCTGCGCGAAGCTTGCGGCCACGCTTGTTGTAGCCGCGTATCGGCGATTGCAGGAGAAGAGTTCCGAATAATGCGGGCTAGGGACAAAACCGTTGAAGCTCCTCTAGACAATGAAGCCGTCACGGGTGCAGCGTCGCATGGAAGCGCCGCACGCCTTTGATTTCTTTCTCCCGGCGGCGCGTCTCGGCAATGTCATAGTTGGATTGCATCTTCATCAACGTATCCATTTTCACGCCGAACGCCTTTTCGATCCGCAAGGCCATGTCGCCGGTCAGGTCGGCCTTGCCGTTCAATAAATTCGAGAGGGCAGGGCGCGACACATCCAGCACATCTGCGGCGGCGGTCACGGACAGGCCAGCCGGTTGAATGATTTCCGTTCGGATAAAATCGCCGGGGTGCGGCGGGTTCTTCATGGGCATGGTCTGGTCCTCCTGTGCTAGTGATAATCCTCTAAATTCACGTCATAGATTTCTTGTTCGGCGGTATCAACGCGGAACGTCAAGCGGCGGTTGCGTGTCACGCTCAAGCTCACCGTGCCTTTACGGTCTCCGGTCAACGTGTGCGCCTTCCATGAGGTGAGGGCGCGCACTTCGTCGGCACTGCTCATCACCTCCAGAAACGCGAACATCTTCCGCCGCTTGTTCTCGGTATCGGGCGGTACGCCCTTGGCGCTGCCATCCAGATAAAGCCGTTGCAAGCCTTTATGAATAAAGTTCCGTATGTTCACCGGGAGACTGTAGCTTGTAACGCAACACGTGTCAAAATAAACATCTAGATAGAGCGCGTGGCCCGATAGTGGCGGGGATCGAATTATTTCGCTACAAAGCTGACCACTTGTGAAACCGTGTCATGCTAATTGGGCGGGTCGCGCCAAAAGAGTAACGCGTGTCAGGTCTTGCAATTCAACATTGCCAGGCATGATATCGTCCTGGGAAGATCATACTTGGCCACGGATAGTTTATGAGCGACGCTTACAACCTCCACCGCTTCCTCACCGCCCAAGCCCCCACCTACGATACAGTCCTGGCTGAGCTTCGCGCCGGGAGAAAATCCAGCCATTGGATCTGGTTCATCTTTCCGCAAATCGCCGGTCTTGGTCACAGTGCAGTGTCACAGCAGTTCGCCATTGCCTCACTCGACGAGGCCAAGGCCTACCTCCAACACCCTGTGTTAGGTCAGAGACTCCGAGAATGTACCCAGCTTGTCCTGAATGTAGAGGGTCGTAACGCTGAAGAGATCTTCCCCTACCCCGACAATCTGAAATTCCGGTCCTGCATGACCTTGTTTCTGACTGCTGCCCCCGAGCACACCCTCTTCAACAACGCCCTGCTCAAATACTTCGACGGCAAGCCCGACCAATCAACTCTCGACATCCTGGCACAGCAATCGCTTTAGAACAGATAAAAGGGCTGGAACAATGACACCCCCAAGCGGAGACCTGACTATAAACCGAACATTTCTACTTAAGCTTGACAGGTAGGGCCGATTCTCTTGCACCAACAGGTGACTGTCAGTTAGGCTAGGCGCATGGCGCTCGATCGGATACAGATTGACCCAGGTGTCTGCGGTGGAAAAGCCACGGTGCGAGGCCTTCGCATCACCGTCGATTTTGTCCTGAAACTGTTGGGCGATGGCTATACAGCCACAGATATCGTGCGGGAGTATCCAGAACTTGAGGTGGATGATGTGTACCAGGCAGCGAAGTATGGGGCCTGGCTTGCCAGTGAGCGCACCTCCGCAGCTTCATGAGGCTACTGGCCGATCTTCATATCGCTCCTCGAACAGTTGAATTCCTCCGGACACTCGGTCACGACGTGCGTCGGGTGACCGATCTCCTTCCTGCGAATGCATCAGACGAAGCGATCGTTGAACGGGCGGCACAAGAACGCCGAACCATTCTCACCCAGGACCTCGATTTTTCCTCGATCATTGCGCTCTCTGGTCGACCAACGCCGTCACTCCTTTCCCTCCGCCTGAATTCCTCAAAGGTTGAGCTGGTCAACTCTGTCCTCCAGCGCATGCTGCCCATTCTCGAATCTGACCTTGAGCAAGGTGCGATCGTTACAGTCGAAGACCAGCGTGTTCGCCTTCGTCGGTTGCCGCTCGATCCACCAACCTGATTGAGCGACCAGCTTGCACATCCCCGACTCCGCTCCCCCTGCTGATTGACAATCCTCTATCATGGACTTATCGTCCTCCACGCTGGGCAATGTCCGGCTTGGAGATCCCACAATGGACAATTCCCCTTCTTCGCCCCCTTCCCCTCCTTCCTCCAATTCTCACAACGTATTGGAGCGCATCACCCTCCAGATGGCGTCGAGTCTCGACCTTCAAGAAGTGCTCACCACCATCACACAAGGACTTATCGATGAGCTGGATGGCGCCTTTGCCCGCATCTGGCTGTTAGGGCCCGGCGATCTCTGCGCCGATTGTTACAAAGTGGCAGACTGCACGAATCGGGCTCGTTGCCTGCATCTTGAGGCGAGCGCGGGGCTCTATTCCAATCTCAACGGGGAATACCGTCGCATTCCGCTGGGGGCCCTCAAGATTGGAAAGATCGCCCAAGGCTTCGGAGCCATGCACACGAACGATGTGCTCGGCGACGACCGCCTGCCAAACAAACAGTGGATGACGGACAACGGCCTCCGCTCCTTTGCCGGCTACCCGCTGAAGTTTCGCTGGGAGCTGCTCGGTGTCATTGCGATGTTCGGGCGGCGCCCACTGAGTGAAGATGAATTCGAGCGATTAGCAGGCTTTGCCAATCAAGCAGCGATTGCGATCAAGAACGCACAACTTTTTACGGAGGTCGCACAGCTCAAGAATCGCCTCGAGGCGGAGAACCTCTACCTCCGTGAAGAGGTGAAGTCTCAGCACAATTTCGAGGAGATTATCGGTGAGAGTCCGAGCATCATGACGGTGCTCCGACAGATCGAACAGGTCGCCCCGACGGATTCGACGGTCCTCATCCGAGGAGACACTGGAACGGGGAAGGAGTTGATGGCGAGAGCCATTCACCATCTCAGCCCACGGAAGGCTCGCTCGCTAGTGAAGGTCAACTGTGGAGCGATCCCCGCGAACCTCGTCGAAAGCGAGCTCTTCGGCCATGAGAAGGGATCGTTCACCGGAGCAGTACAACGCCGCATCGGCCGATTTGAGTTGGCGGACGGTGGGACCATCTTCCTGGACGAGGTCGGCGAGTTGCCGCTGGACGCACAGGTCAAGCTCCTACGGGTACTACAAGAAAGGGAGGTTGAACGGGTCGGAAGCGGCCATTCGACCAAAGTCGATGTGCGTGTGATTGCCGCGACGAATCGAGATCTTCATGCGGCGGTGAAGGCCGGTTCTTTCCGGGCCGATCTTTTGTATCGACTGAACGTGTTCCCGATCGAAGTGCCACCTCTGTCCGCCCGTGCCGCTGATATCCCACTCTTGGTCAACCGATTTGTCGCCAAGTTCTCACACAAGATGGGCAAGAAGATCGACGGCGTGTCGCAATCGACTATGGATCGCCTCATGAAATACTCCTGGCCTGGTAACATCCGGGAGTTGGAAAATGTCATAGAACGGGCCATGATTCTCGTAAACGGACCGATGCTTCAGATCGACGAGGTGATGCTTCAGGGGACATCCACCCCGCTGTTGCCAGTCGCCGATTCACTGGAAGAGGTGGAACGAGGCCACATCCTCCGCATCCTTCAAGACATGAACTGGGTCATCGAAGGGAAACAGGGCAGCGCGACTCGACTTGGTCTCCATCCCAACACCCTACGCTCGCGCATGCAGAAGCTCGGCATCAAGAAACCTCTCCCCACCGCCTAGCAATGAATCTCACGTTCCCCTCCCACGAGATATCGTAGCTCCACGACATTTCGTGGAAGCGTCTCTCTTTCGTTCTGCTTCATCTTGCCGCTAATAGTGCGGCAACTGCCTGTTTCTCAAGCGCTTTATCTTGCTTCACTGATCGTCGTGACGCGTGGCACCGGCTTTGCCATGACGGATAGATATCGCGATCGATCTGTAGGACACAACAAGGCAAACAGACATCCACAATCTCGTGAGTGTCATTCCATCCAAGGAGAACCCATGAAAACAGCGATCATCATTCTGTCCGATCCGAAGAGTGGTTCAGAGGAAGCGCTTGGGCGAGTCTTTAACGCGCTGGCGCTTGCGTCTGAATGTAAACAGAAGGGCGATGAAGTCGCCGTCGTCTTCAATGGCACCGGCACTCGTTGGCCGGCTGAGCTCACCAAGCTCTCACACCCGGCCAATGGCCTCTACAATGCGGTGCGTGAGGTCGTGCAAGGCGCCTCGTGCGGCTGCGCAGAGGTCTTTGGGGCGACAGAAAGCGTTAAAGCATGCGGTGTGCCGATAGTGAAAGATCATGCCCTCGCTGGGACAGCGGGGCTGTTGAGTCTGCGCCGGTACGTAGCCGAAGGGTGGAATACGATCGTGTTCTGAGATTGACCTCTCGACAGGGAGTACACAACCATGGCGTTGAAATACTTAGAACTGGCGATGACGGATGCCGTACATCGCGCACAGACGCAGTACTACGGAAGGGCTGTGAACATCCCAGGGGCGCCCGAACGAGATCCATTAGGTCAAGACGAGGCTGAGTTTATTGCAGAGCGTGACAGCTTCTATCTGGGTTCGATCAGCGAAACCGGATGGCCCTATATTCAGCATCGTGGTGGGCCCAAGGGGTTCTTGCGGGTGGTCAACGAGACGACGCTGGCCTTCGCCGACTACAAGGGCAATCGACAGCTGCTCACAACCGGCAACGTCTCAGTGAACGATCGTGTGGCGATGTTTCTCATGGACTACCAGAACCGAGCACGCTTGAAGATTCTTGGTCATGCCCGTGTGGAAGATGCTCGCGCCCATCCAGAACTCGTTGCACAGCTTACTGATCCCAAGATGCAGTCGGTGGTGGAGAGGCTGGTCTTCATCGATGTCGTGTCATCCGACTGGAACTGTCCGAAGTACATCACGCCACGGTACTCGGCAGAAGAGGTCGAAGCGTATGTGGGTCCGCTCAAGAACCGGATTGCCGAGCTCGAAGCCCAACTGTCTCGGATGAACCCGTGAGAGCTTCCACGATTCAGTAGCAGCACTATTTACCGCCGCAAAGCATAAAGGGAGTAATCGATATGAGCAAGCAGGTGAGCGAAACATTGCAAGAAATGCTGGGCATTCTGAAGAAGGGGCAATCGTCACGCAGGAAGGCAATCAGCCTCCCATCGTGGGCAAACAGGCCTCCATTGAGAGGCTCGACAAATTCAGAGAAACGATTGGAGTAGCGGCGTTTATCAGCTACGCCATCGGTGCCGTGGCCGTTGCGGGGAACACTAGTTTCTATGATGCAGTGCTGACCTTGAAATTGAAAAACGGGGAAACCATCAATCTTGAACAAGTCGTCAAGACTGACTGGCAGAACGGCAAGATCGTCAAAGAGCGTTACTATCACGGGTGATGTCGCGTGGGAGTGGATGGTCAATGCCATTCACTCCGACATCGAATCTCAATCCAAGAAGGTCATCATCATGAACCCTCTCGAACAGCCTAGGCGCCCATTTCCTTCATTCGATGCCGAGTCCGCGACCCAGAAAGTACGCATGGCAGAGGATGCTTGGAATACGCGCAACCCCGAAACGGTGTCGTTGGCCTACAGTGCCGATAGTCAGTGGCGAAATCGTTCAGAGTTCCTAACGGGACGGGAAGCGATTGTTCAATTCTTAACTCGCAAGTGGAGCCAAGAGCTGGACTACCGCTTGATCAAAGAACTTTGGGCCTGGCAAGATAACCGGATCGCCGTGCGCTTCGCGTACGAGTGGCACGACAGTGCAGGGAACTGGTTCCGATCCTATGGCAATGAAAACTGGGAGTTTGACGACAATGGCCTGATGCGGCGGCGTCTCGCGAGCATCAATGATCTTCCCATCACAGAGCCTGAGCGGAAGTACCACTGGCCGCTGGGCAGGCGTCCTGTCGGTCACCCTACTCTCTCAGGCCTTGGTCTTTAACTTTGATTAACCGGTGATCCTGAAGTGGTTCACCGAGAGGATCGCCTATGGCCGATACGACCATAATGTCTAGTTTTTCCTCGAAGAGTCTTCTTATCTACAGATCAGCCGCCAGACGATTGGACGGAATCGAATTGCAAACCGCTTGATCCTTCGCCTCGCCCCGGTTGTTTCCGTCGACCCATCCAGAGATAAGTTGATCCATCGATCCAGCGCGCATATTGATAGGTCCTGGTGACGCGCGCACCTTCCCGTGGCACTTCTTCCTCATAGAGCAGCAACTCGCGAGCTGGTTCGAGCAATCGTCCCTTCGGAAGTTGCAAGCCCTGAATGCCTCCCTCGCTGAACGCCGGTAGGACGCCACGTTTGAGCCGCAGGGTCGTACCGTCTTTGACCGGAAGCAACGGAATCCAATAGTCCGGCACGGTGGTGCCGAGCCGGTACATCAACGGTGCACCGTCTGCGGCAGGGGATGGCGGCTGTTCCGCCAGGGTCTCTTGATAGGCTTCATGACGATCCAACGGACGACCGGCGGCGCTTTCAATAACTCGCTCGACGGCCCAGGCCACATTGGCCATTTCATCCCTCAACAACGACAGGTCTTCCACGGGCTGGCTTTCCAATAGCGGGCCTAACACAGGTGGCAAGAAGAACAACTTCTGGGTATCGTTCGTGAGGCTGAACATGCGCCAGGGTGAGGTCGATCCATCCACTTCGGTCGTGTGGGGTATCAGGAACCGTTCGCCGAACGTGTTGGTCACAACGAGCGCGCGGATCTGTGAGAGTGTCCCGACAGGGAGTTCAAGCGGCAGGAGGAACCAATCGTTGCTGTATTCCAGCGCAAACTTCACGAGCAGCAGGCGGGCCAAGTCCTGCGGTGCGGCCTGGACGCTCGCAAAATTCACGGCGCCGTCTTCGAATTCCCACAAGCGCGCGGAGGGCATGCCGCGAAACGAGACCGGCGCCGGCAGAAAAGCCTCCGTGGCTGAGGTGCTGCTTTCGGTGGCGCCCAGACCAGTCCCCGAACTCGTCGTGAACGAAAACCAGTCCAATCGCCCATCCAGATATTCCGGCGCGGTCAGCACCACTTCGCTCGACGTCGTCTTGGCAGAGACACTCAGGGCGTACTCCATCCGTTCTGGAATCCACGCGGAGGGAGCGCTGCCTTGCTGGAAGAGGCCATCGATCCAGGTCAGCCAGGTGGTCATGATGGCGAGGAGCTTTAGCCGATCTACCTCGCTCACCTGATCGAACGGCGCTTCTCGAAACAATTCCGCCAACGTGTTGCCGACTTGCAACACTCTCAGGCGCGCGGCAAACCGCAAGCCGTCGATGGTACGGCCGCTCAGCACACGGATGAAGGACAGGCTCGAGGCATCGATCTGCTTGGCCTGCTCCGCTGTGGGGGCGGCCAGGACGTATGTACTAGCCAACCACTGTGCGCGTGTGGGCCCGAGCCTGGCCGTTTCCAGCAGGCGAAATAGATGCCGTCCCGATTCGGCCGCGAGCCGCCAGTTGGGGTGTGAGTCGTCCGTCACCGGTTCCGCTTCTACCAGCGTTTCCAACGCCAGGCCAGCAGCTGCGTAGGGCCGGGCTGGATGCGGGCCAGAGCGTGGGCCGGGTTGATAGCGAGTGACGGCGGCGATGTCCACGATCACCTGCGCGGCGGCAGGTGAACCCGCATCGGCCCCGTTGAACTCGCCGAACTGCCATTGACGGCCCAGCATCCAAAGCGGATCGTGGATGCGCGCTTGCAGCCCGTCTTGCAAGTCCGGGTTGTGGCTGCTGAGGTCGAGTCTGATTTGAGAGGGCATGCCTAGGCTCCTATTGCTGGATCGATGACGCTGGTGAAGTCGAGGGTGCCGCCGGTGAAAAACAGCGCCGGGGCCGACGGGTCCTGCTCTCCGGAACCGACCGGCTGCAGCGCACGTTTGCCGGAACGATCCCACGTGGCCATACCGTCGAACAGGGTGAAGGCCATGCCCTCCACGATTCGTCCTTCCAATCCCACGGTTTCGGCAGGCACTTCGAGCCGCACCCACCGACCTGGCGGCGGCAGGGGCCCCATGTACTGACGGCTGACGGTATTGTCGGTACCCCAGGGAATGAGGTTCTCGCCCCAATAGACGCGGTGATCCCAATTGCCTGCGTGCCACTGCAACATGACTTGTCGAGGCATACGCGCGGGATCGAGATAGACATGCGCGAACAGCCGGTCTCCTACACTGACGAACATGGCGAGCTTCGCGCCTTGGAAAAAGTGTTGGTGAATGCCGGCGGCGAACACCGATTGATGGGCGCGTGTACCGGAGAGCGGTTCCGGTTTCGTGCGCACCCAGGTCCAGCCTTCACCGTCACCGAGCGGCGTGGCGCCTTGCGGTAGCTGATCCTCCACCCAGATCAATTCCTCGCCGCTGTCTGGTGCCACGGCGCGGAGCCTGGCCAAGTCCATCGTCTCGTGCAAGACGGCTTCCAGGCTGTTGAGGTCCCAGGTCGTCCGCTGGTCTGCAGGCACGGCGAGCAAAAGCGCCTGCGGAGGCGCGTTGTTCGGTTGATCATAATGAAAGGCCAGGCCGGTCGTTTCCTTGGGGCTCGGCACCGTCTCCACCCACTCGTCGATCAGGAGCCCGCAGAAGGCTTGATCGAAACGGAACGGTTGTGCCGACGCCATCTGCGCCACCAGCGAGAGGCGTCCGCGCGGGAACGGCTTGTCCGGCGCCTGCGGCAAGGCCACCCAGCGATCCTGCGCCTGAAAGGGGAGTTGTCCGACGTGGAACCGGAGTGCAGCGCTCCCCACGGTTTCGGCATAGAGCATCGCTTCGTTCAGCCGCGTCGCGCCAGGGCGGACGTAGGCAGCGCGCTGGAACCAGGTCACGGCTGCCATCGGATCTTGGCCTTGGAGCGAGAGTCCGGCGGCGAACGTCTCGTTTAACTGTGCTGCGTTGGCTGCGGCCACGCGGGGCAGCGCCAGGAAGTCCTGGCCGAAGATGATGCGGAAACGAGCCAGGTCGTGATCGCGCCGTTCTTCCGGCGTGGCGTTCGCACGCACAAAGTCCTGTTCGGATTCGGCCACGCGGTTGAGCCGACGTTGCGCTTCGAGGACGACCGACCGCGCCTGGGTCAGCAGCAATGACCGCGCTTCCGGTCCCGTGCCGCCGATGTCCATCGGGACGGCGCTCGGTATGCCGTAGTTCGCCAAACCGAACAGGGCGCGGCGCACCTCGTCGAGGTTGGCGGTCAGGTCATCCGACGAGGGTGGAGGCAGGAGGTCGTTGAGTCTAGCGCGCGCATCAGCCAGGGCTTGCAATGCGCGGGTGGCGCGGCCGGCAAACTCGTCATGGTTCAGGCCGGAGTCGGCGGGTGATTCGGGCAATGACAGGTCACGGCCGTCCAGTGAGCGGGCGTTGCTCAGCAGACGCCTCACCGTGGTCGCGACCTCGCACCATTCGCTCACGCTGACGATCTCTGCGCTCCAGCCGTTGCCGCGGCCGAACTGCAATCGAATGATCGCATCCGGCGGGACCGTCGTGGGACGAGTCTGCTGCAACACGAATCGCCAACGCTGCTCCAGTTCGGCTTGCTGTGCACGGGTACTGCCTTCGGCGAGATAAACGGCATCCAGCGGCGCCAGTCCGAGCGAGGTCAATGCGTTCTCTACCGTTTGATAGACCTGGCCGTCCTGCTGATTGACGTAATCCGCCTTACACCGGACCTGGGCCGGGTTCGGTAGCAGCGTCGCTACCCAGGCGTTGAGGATCGGTTCCGCCTGGGCGCGTGCCGATGGGGCGGTCGTCGGCCAGCCTGCCGGTGCCGCCCCCTCGGTCGCCGGGAACAGCGTGCAGAGGCGATGCGTCAGTCCGATGCCGCTTCTCGGCGTGCGGATCACGTCCAATTCCGGCGGCGGAACCTCACCCGCGGCAATGGCATCCAGCGTGGCGCCTGAGCGCAGCGGATTGCCTTGCACGAGCTGATACACACTCTCGGCCACGACACTGTCCCCCACGGAGTCGACCAGATCGTCGAGTGCCTTGAGCGCCTCCACCAGCGCCGTGAAGTCCGGGCTGCCGGGCGGTGGAAATCCCAAGGTCGCGTTGCCGAACGGAATGGTGGTGACATCCCAGGGAGATTGTGGTGCCTGGCGTTGTTGGCTTGCGGTCCATCGCCGGTGAAGGGCCAGTCCGTCGACGACGGCGGCAGCCGACAACGATTTCAGTGCCTCATTCCATTGCGCGGCGAGGCGCGTGGTGAGTGCGGTCCTGGCGGCGAGGAGATCGCTCATAGCCTTACCGCGCTGCCCGCCTTCCTTGGCGAGGACCTGGCGGTCGAGTTCTGCGGCGAGGGTTTCTTGCCCTACCGCCATCTGCTGCGCGGCGGGAATGGAATCCGGATCAGCAGCATTGAGCATCTTGGCCTGGGCCCGTTCCGCGAGCAGGCGTGAGCCATCCCGGGCGCTGACGGCCTGCTGTGCGGCGGCGGCTTGGGCCAGGGCGGTGGTATGGGCCTGGGTCAGCTGTTCCACGCGATTGTCCCACTCATCCAAATCCCGCGCTTCCAACAACTGGACGGCATAACGCCGCACGGTGGGTTGGATCACCTTGCCCTGCGGTTTTGCCGCCTGTTGTTGCGCTAGCACCTGAGCCGCCTGCGCCACCTGTGTCTGCGCGGCCTGCGCCTGTTGCGCGAGCGTGGCGACCGTCCCCAGTTCGGCGCGATAGGTGTCCGCGCGGCGTTCTCGCTCGGCCTTCAAGCCGCGGGCGTCTTCAGCCCGGCGCAGGGCCTGATCACGTTGCGCCGTCAGCAAGGTCACCTCGTGCGCCAGCCGCTCAGCCCGTGTGAGGGTATCGCGAATGCCGGCGAAGCGGTCGGTACCGGTGAAGCTCGTGAGGGCGCGAAATCGCTGAATATAGCGGTCCAGCCCACGTTCGTGGAGATGGCGTTCGAATCGATATCCGAGCAGGGCGGTCAGGGACTGACCTTGGCGCACTCCGTCGAGCAGCCACTTGGCGCGATGGACCCGCTCTGATGAAAGGTCGACGGCAAAGGGCGAAGCGCCGGGTGCGCGATTTGATTCTTGCGACAGGTAGCCACTTCGCAGCACGGCGGCGGCCGCCGCATGCCCGAGCGAAGGAGCGTGGACGAAGCCCTTGTTCTGTTCAGAGCGTGAGAGTGGTGCAGGGACACCGGCCGGAAGTGCCGGAACCGGTTGCAGCGAGGCCGCACGTCGAACCTGTTCTACCCAGCCGTAGGCGCCGAGCCTGATGCCGGAGGGCGCCGCCTGCCGCATGACGGCCAACCGCCTGGTGGCGAGGGATGTGCCCCAGGCATCGAGGCGATAGGTGAGCAGATCCATCACTTCCGCGAGCAGTTGTTGCCGAACCGGTTCAGGCAGGGCCGTCACTTCGTCCCAGGCCGGCTCGTGCGGAGTAGAGAGTGCGCGAGTCAGCAGCAACGTCCGGAAGGCCTCGGTCAGCAACCGCTTCGGCAGGGGCGGCTGTTGAGTGGAGACTTCGGGAAATTCGCGCAAGGTGTAGCGGGAGGCGTTCGCTTCCTGCGCCAAAAGTACGACGGGGTTGGATTCAACCGTGGTCTGGAGGGCTTGTGACGCCTGGCGGCGGCGTATCAATCGTTGCGCACGCCACCAGGTAGCCAACGCCCGGTCCTGGTCCTGACCGGTCGCCGAGATCCAGCGGTCGAGTGCCGCCACCGGCAGCAGGCCGTAAGGTTGGCTGTCGACACGCAAGACCGGCAGTGGCCCGCGAGCACGTACGTACTTTGTGAAATGGTCGCGCAGCACGTCCGCTCCGGCTGCGCCGAGCAGTTGCCGTAAGAGCGGACTGTCGCAAAGCGCGAGCAGAGCCGATTGCATCAGCGAGGACCGGCGTTGTTCCGATCCGTCGGCACCGCGAACATGGGCAAAGACGGAAGTCGGCAGGCCCAAGGCCTGCGCCAGCAACTCGCCGTCGGACCCGGGACGGAGGAGCGAAGCACCCAGTTCGACGCCCATGCTGTCGGCGACATCGCGCCCCGTCGAACGATACCCGGCGGAGGCTTCCGCCGTGTTGTTCGTGGGCACCTGTTGCTCCACGAGAGCAAGGCTGCCGGTGTAATGGTGGGCATCGAGCAGTCGAACCAATCGGTCGGCCGTGGTCGGGGCATCCCATGAGGCCTTGAGGCCCAGCACGACGATCCGATCGAAACCTGCCCGGGCGTCTTCCTCTGTAACGGGAATACGTAGACCCATCCCGATGGATTCAGCCGTATCGAAATCGGTGATCCACTTCATGCCTTCATCGACAGGCGGCAGTCCATTGCTACCGACCGGGCCCGTGCCGCGTGGGTCTGGCCCGACCGCCACGGTCTCCGGGATTGCCTTGCCCCAGGCAGTGACACGCGCTGCATCGCTGCGATAGCCACTGGCGACCCAGCGATCCGGCAGGACCTGCGTGTGGGGAGCGCGCGTCCAGCTGTCGTCCCGACGCGCGATCGTTCCGGCTTGGGCGAGATCAAGCACGTGGGCGATCCAAGCGGCGCGGGTCGTGCCGAATTGTTCGGTGAGTCGTTGCCAGCCTTGCCTGAGGTGCTCCTGCCGATCCGTACCTACGGACGCGGCGGTGACATGGGCCCAGAACTCCTTGCCACGGCGTTCCTCTTCTTCGGTGAGAGCCGGTTCGTGACTGTCGAGATGAATGTCGTCGGGATACACGCGGAGCAGAAGGTCGGTGCCCGGTCCTGTCCGCCTCGCGGCAAACCTGGTTTCCACACGGACGGGGAACAGCAGCAGCGGATGGGTCACGGCAACTGTGCCGCTGAGGCGATCCGTGCCAAGCAGCCGGGCCGTCGCGGCATCGCGGGCGGATCGATGCTCGTCGACCTGCGCCGACAGCACCGCCACGTCGGCTTTCTTCCGAGCCACCGTCTCCTCCGTGGCCGTGATTTGTGCGTTCACCCGGGCCAACTCGGCCTGGTGGAGCGCCCGTTGCCTGATGAGGAGGGCGGCCCGCCGTTGCGCGGCTTGGGCCCTCGCGACGGCCCGGTCGTGCGCCGACTGCAATTGCCGGAGTTTCGTTGCCCATGCCCGGAGGAGTGCCGGAGGCACCCGTTCGGGAATATCTGGTCCTTCAGCGATCGGTCTCACACTGCTGATCCTTTCCTTAACAGAAACCTACGGCCCATCCTGTAAATGCGTGCTGACTTCGGCCTCGGTCGCCGCCAGCGCCTGCTGGGATGCCGTCTCTTGTGCTTCCGCCTCCGGGATTTGTCTGGCGAGGTCGGCAATGAGTGCCGTCAGCTCGTTGCGCCTGATGAGCAAACCGGCGAGCAGGGTCTCGGCATCCTCCAACTCGAACCGCGCCGTCAGATGGGAATCTTCCAACGCCGCGGTGCGGGCCGACAGTTCCCTTGCCACCTGTTGCAGGGTCTCCCTTGCCAGCGGGTCACGCGTGATTTCTGCATTCATGCGCTCGATCTCGGCGAGCTTCGTTTGCAGTTCCTGCCGGCGGGGTTGAAGGGCGGCGATCGCAGCCTGGGTGGCTTGCACCGCGGCGGTCGCCGCCGAAACTTGAACATCCGCAGCCCGTACTTGCGCCTGCGCTTGCGCCACGCCCTGCTGTGCTTCAGTCACCCTTGCATGCGCTGCGGTTGCGGCGGTCTTGGCCTCGGCGAGTCTTTTTCTCAGCGCGGCCAGACGCGCTCTCCAGGTGGCGGGAGGGATGCCTTGCGGCGGTTCAGATGCATCGAGCAGATCCTGTTGCGCCTCCGCGACCTGAGCGTCCGCTGCAGCAGCGGCTGCCTGCAGCGGTGGAATGCGGGCTTGGGCCTGGGCCACGCCGTTCTGCGCGTGGCTGCGCTGGGCCTGTGCCGCCGTTACCGCCTGCTGTTGCGTCGTGAGTTGGGTCGTCAAGGCAGTCTGTTGCGTGGCCAAGGCCTGCAGGGCCGTCTGGAGTCGCGCAATCTCTTGTTCCAAATAGGGCATGATCTCGTCTCTTTCCGCCGCTACTGCCGAGCAGGCAGCCAGGTTCTCGCATGGACCGCCACGCGGAACGGCGGCTGTCTGGTAATGGTGGCCATATGCGCCGAATTTTTTCCCCACGGAATCTGATCGACCACGGCATCTTTCAATAGACCGTCGATCGGCACATACACAATCTGTTTCAGCGCGGCTTCGTCCTGCGCCAGATGTCCCCATGTCAGGTCGCGCCAGTGAGCGGGGGTACCGCCATAGGTCGTGGCGACGTCCATGCCGAATCGCGGTTCCGTCGGCTGCTCCTGCAGCACGAAGAACCAGCCCGGGTGTCCTCCGGCTTTGTTGTCGGCTCCGCGAACGTCCGCTTCGGTCAGCGGAAACCCGAGCATGGTGATGTCTGGTGCCTGGGTCGCGCGGAAAATGGGATACCGTTCCACCGTGCCCAGCTCACGCCTGGTGCCATCTGCAGACCAGACGCTTTCCAACGCATAGACCATGGCGCGTGGGTAACGCCGCAGGAGGTCGCCGCGGATGAGCAGCACCATCTGGCCGACCGCCGAGCCACGCGCACTGTGGGAGCCGAGGCGGCTGTCCGCCGCCCAGGAGGTGATCCGTGTGATGTCAAAACGAGCCTCGCGCTCTGCATCGGTGCTGGGCAGTTCATCGCCACCGGCATCCCAGAATTGCCGGAAGTAGGTGCCGCGCTGATCGGTCGGAAACCCACGCCAGAGCAGTTCGCGGCTCATCTCGTGGTTGAGTCCGACCATGTAGGCCTCGATCAACTCCGGATTGGTCTTGAGGAGCGCGATGGTGTTTGAGGGCACCTGGTCCATGCCGGGCAACAACAGGTCCGGTGCGTAGTCGCGTAGAGGTTCATACATCGGCTGCGGAAAGCTCGGCGCGAAGGTCGTCAGCTCCGTATTCTCGACGGTAGGCATCGTCTTTTTCACCGCAGCCAACACCGCCTCCTTCGGGGCCAGGCGCCGCAGCATCTCCACCTTGAGCTCAGACCATTCACGCAATGCCGGCGCCTGCCGCTGCTTGGTGGCGACGGCGAATTGCATGAGCGGGCGGAATGCCTGGCCGGCCGTCGAGGCGGGCGACGTGGCGGGGAGCCGAAGCGCGTCGAGTGTGGCGGCATGTGACGCGATTGGGCCATGGGCGCGCGTCAGGCGGCGAAAGGCGCCGGTCACGGCCGGATGGCCGGACAACAGGTTATTGGTGACAGTCGGTGGCGGCGTAGGAGACGTGGCGGTACCCGTCAATGTTCGCAGCGCCGGTCCCGTGTGTTTTTTCGAGAGACTGTCGCCGACGGCCTCCGCCAACTGCGCGCGCTTGAGCCGCTGTCGATCCCTCCGTTCTTGTTCCAATTGATCCCAGGCCGAGGCCATCAACGGCTCCTGCTCGTTGCGAATGACCATCGTGCCGAAGCCGGCGGCGATGCGGTGGCGTGGATCCAGATTCAGATCGCGGAACCAGTGCGGCGGTTGGTCGGCGGGCGGCAGGCTGTCTCGATCTACGTACCATTGCCCATAGAGGGGCGGGCCGAGGAGCGCTGGGGCTCCGCTTGTGCCAGCCATCGCTGCGGGTGCGTTGAGGATGGCACCAAGGGCCAGTTGGAACGTCTTGCGCGGTTGGTCTGGCCAGGCACGCGGTTGAGTCTCGGGAGTGAGCAGGGCTCCACCCAGATCCAACAGGCTGCCCGGCGCGCCAGACAACAACGTCGGCATGCCCCAGCCGGGAGTTCGGATATCCACCGGCGTGCGAGCGATTCAAAGTCTCCCGCGAGGCCGGTCCGAAACTCCCACTGGAAAAAGACCGGCAATGTGACTGGTCCGGGCGCGGCGTTCTTCACCCAAGCCGGTTTTAATGTCTGTTCGTCCTCCGGAGTGATCGGCTCTCCCAGCCCCGCTTTCCTCCCCACATCATAGGTCGGCACGAGGCAGGCGTAGTAGGCGGTATTGGGATCGAGGCGGCGCGGAGCCAACAGCCGCGAGAGTGTACGTTCAGGATGGTCGTGAAGAAGCTTCTGCAACGTCGCGTGCGGTGAGGGATCGGGCGTCGCGCTATGGCTTGCCACGATTTGTGCGTGGGCCCATGCCCAGGACTGATCGAGGTCGGGCAGGTCTTCCAGGGCGCAGGTGATCGCCGGCAAGGGCCGCTGCGGATTGGTCTTGAGCGTGGCCCGTTCCCTGGGGACGACGATCAAGCAGATCCACGGTCGCAGGCGTCGCGCGCTGTCGGACGACGCCGGGGTGAAGAGCCAGGGGAAATCGGGCCGGTCGAATTCGATGGCCGGAAAGTAATTCGGCTCGAAGTCGGTCATGTGGGCATGGGGCTCTGTGCGAATGATCTCGCGTGCGTCCAGGCCGGTGATGTCACCGGGGCCATGGAGTTGCACATTGACATCGATAGGCGCACGCTCGTTCACCCTGAGACGGACGGGCAATGCGAGGCGGCCCGCCGTGGCCGGGCTGGAAACGCCGGGACCGGAGAGGCCCGCGAGGAGTCCTTGGCGAAGCCAGGAGTAGAAGCGATAGGTGGCTGCGGTCTGTTCAGACATGGTGTGTCATCCCAATTGAATTACGTCATGAGTGCGGTGGCACGTCGTCGTTTTCGAGCCGGGGCCTGGCCGGCAGCGCCGAAGGGAGCGACCCGGGCCAACACTGCCGCCGAGAGCACATAGCCCGGCGTGGGCCGCTCCGGCGGCCGCGTCGGATCAATCAGCACGGTCTC
>LNDU01000061.1 GCA_001464735.1 Nitrospira sp. Ga0074138 | reverse complement strand
TGAACAGCTCCAGGGGTACCAGGTGGGGAAGCAACTGTGGACGGGGCGCAGTATAGCAAAACGTTCAATCAACGACCCTATTATTCAACAGGCCCATGCTGACCGTAGCATAAGGGTGCGGAAACGGTCAAACCCGATGGGCCTGGTCCGCTTTGACTTTCGCATCAGTGGCCACTATTCTAAGCGTCGCTTCAGCAGGTCTGAAGTTGGCAGAGAGCTGGGTAAAGGAGGATATATGCAGAAGGGAGAGCGGCAGGTCTGTGGGCAAATCCAGAAGATTATTTCATTAGGAATACTGCTCTGTGGTGGGTGGCTGGTAAGTGGGTGTGTTGTATTAGAGGAAAAATACAACGCAGAAAAAGCGCGAAGCCTGAATTTTCAGCGCCTTCTCACGCAGGAAGAGAAACGGACAGCAGAGCTGGACAGTGAAGTCAGGCACGTCAAGGCCGAACTGTCTGAATTTGAGGCGAAAAATCGTGAACTGTCAGCCCAAGTGCAAATGGCACGTGAGCAGATGGGGCGTCTTCAAGAGGAGGCAGAAGCAATCAGGGAAGCGACGTTGCTGGAACGAAAAGCCCTAGAGGATATGCAGCGAAAGGGCCAGCCTCCTCAAGCCAAACCCAAAAAAGCCGAACTGCCGAAAGCTGTTTCCGGCGGTCGCAGCAGTGGTCATCTTTCAGACAAAGGCATGGCGGCTGTGACTGAGCCGGCTTCTCCGATGAAGGTCACACCGGGGATGGTGCATGTGGTCAAAGCGGGGGAAACGCTCTATAGCATTGGCAGGCGGTATGGCGTTGAGGTCGAGAAGTTGAAGAAGTCGAATAAACTGCCGGATGACATCGTCGAGATCGGACAGAAGCTCCTGGTGGGGGCAGAGTAAGCGGACGACATGCGGGCAGCGACCTATTCACTCACTCTGGATGAGTTTCGCTCCTACGCAAAGCAGGGCAATCTCATTCCGTTATTCCGTGAAATCTTGGCGGACTATGATACGCCGGTTTCGGCCTTTGCCAAAATTGATCACGGGCCCTCGGCCTATTTACTGGAGAGTATTCAAGGGGGAGAAAAGTGGGCCAGATATTCCTTTCTTGGAAGCGGGTCTCCGCTCGTCATCTACGAGGATCGTGGCGATCTTTGTGTGAAGAAGGGGTCGGATTGCCGGCGAATCCCTAGCCGAGGGGCGCCACTGGACCGTCTGCGGGAAATCATGGAGACATACCGCCCTGTAACGGTTCCGGATCTGCCTCCTTTTGTCGGTGGAGCTGTTGGGTACCTCGGCTACGACATGGTGCAGACGTTCGAGGATCTTCCCTCTCGCAAGAAGGAGCACCTCGATGTTCCGGACTTTGCATTTTTATTGACCGAGACGCTGCTCATCTTCGACAACGTCTCGCAGAAGATCAAGATTGTTGCCAATGCACAGGTGAAATCCCAGTCGGATCGAGACATTCGTTCGGCCTATCGTGAGGCGACAGGCAGGATTGAAGCGATGATTGCCAGAATCCGTCGACCGCTTCGACCCGTCAAGCCGAGGCGTCGGCGAACTCCGATTCGCTTCACGGTCAACATGAGCAAGGCAGACTTTGAGAAGATCGTGTCTCGTGCGCAGGACTACATCAAGGCTGGCGATATCTTTCAGTGTGTCTTGTCGCAACGATGGGAAACAAATCTCCAGGCTCCCCCGTTTCAACTCTATCGGGCCCTGCGCCTCGTCAATCCGTCACCCTATATGTATTACATCCGAATTGCCGGGGTTGAACTGGTCGGCTCGTCTCCAGAAATTCTTGTACGGTGTGAGGACGGTTTGGTCTCGGTGCGCCCGATTGCTGGCACCAGACGGCGTGGCGCAACGATGGATGAGGATGTGGAATTGGAGCGCCGGCTTCTTGCCGATGCCAAGGAACGGGCTGAGCACATTATGCTGGTGGATCTCGGGCGCAACGATGTCGGTCGTGTGGCTGAACAGGGATCCGTCCACGTCGAGTCGTTGATGAATGTCGAACGGTACTCGCACGTCATGCATATGGTTTCGAATGTCACAGGCAAGCTGTGCCCGGACAAGACGGTGTATGATGTGCTGAAGGCGTGCTTTCCCGCCGGTACCGTGTCCGGCGCACCGAAAATCAGGGCGATGGAAATTATCGAGGAGCTTGAGCCGACCAGACGCGGGCCCTATGCCGGCGCCGTCGGTTACATCAGTTTTTCAGGGAATATGGACATGTGCATCAATATCCGTACGGTTGTGGTTTCGCGCCGTCGAGCCTTCATCCAGGCCGGGGCGGGCATCGTCGCCGACTCGAACCCGGAACATGAGCATGAAGAAACCTGCAACAAATCTCGCGCCATGATGAAGGCGATCGAACTGGCGGAACAGGGGCTGGAATAGAAACGCCCTCAGCTTTCAGCAGTCAGCTGTCGGCTCGGGCTGTCTAGACGATCGAGAATCTAAATCAGATGAACTACATGCTGAAAGCTGAAAGCTAATAGCCAGTTTCAACCATGCTACTCGTCATCGATAACTACGACTCCTTCACCTACAACCTCGTTCAGTATCTTGGAGAATTAGGTGAAGATGTGCAGGTCTATCGAAATGACAAGATTACGCTCAACCAGATTGAGGAATTACATCCGAGCCGTCTTGTGATTTCACCGGGACCGTGCACACCAAGGGAGGCCGGTATTTCAGTCGACGCCATCCGTCGGTTTGGGGGGAAGCTACCCATTCTCGGTGTCTGTTTGGGGCATCAGTCGATGGCTGTTGCCTACGGAGGGGAAGTCGTCCGCGCTCCCCGGTTGATGCATGGGAAGACGTCGCAGATCAAGCACGACGGCAAGACCATCTTTCAGTCGTTACCCAACCCCTTTGAAGCGACGCGCTATCATTCCCTGATCGTCAATCGAGGCAATCTCCCGGAATGTTGTGAGATTTCCGCTGAAACGGCCGAGGGCGAGATTATGGGAATCCGCCATAAGACACTGGGCGTCGAAGGGGTCCAATTCCATCCGGAATCGATTCTGACGACCGTCGGGAAAGATCTGCTCCGAAACTTTTTGAAGCTCTAGTCCATTCCTGCTCTGTGTACTCATGATCAAAGACGTGCTCGCCAAATTAGCCGATCGAACCGATCTTTCTGTGCAAGAGGCCGAAACGGTCATGCTGGAGATTATGGACGGAGCTGCATCCGTGGCTCAGATGGCGGCCTATCTTATGGGACTCAGACAAAAAGGTGAAACGGTCGCTGAAATTGTCGGGTCGGTACGCGCCATGCGGGAACGAGCGATCCGAATCAGGGTCGGGTCGTCGATCGTTGTTGATACCTGCGGAACAGGTGGGGATGGGGCCGACACGTTCAATATTTCCACGACCGCTGCATTCGTGGTCGCCGGGGCCGGCATTACCGTGGCGAAGCACGGGAATCGCTCCGTGTCCTCCAGATCGGGCAGTGCGGATGTGCTGAGCATGCTCGGTGTGAAGATCGACCTCGAGCCGAGCCGCGTGGCCGATTGTATCGACGAAGTGGGTATCGGGTTCTTGTTTGCGCCGCTCTATCACGGCGCGATGAAACAGTGCGCCGGGGTCCGACAGGAAATGGGAATCCGGACCATTCTGAACGTACTTGGCCCGCTGGCGAATCCGGCTAGTGCCACGCATCAAGTGCTGGGGGTCTATGATGCGAAGTGGACGGATATCCTCGGGCGTGTTCTCATGGAGCTAGGATCGCAGCATTGTTTCGTGATTCATGGTCTGGATGGCCTGGACGAGATCACCTTGTCGGACCGGACGAGAGTCGCCGAGGGGAAAAGTGGTGTTGTGTCGAGTTATTTTATCGCGCCGGAGGAGTTCGAGGTTCGGCGTGCGGCGCGGAAAGAATTCGTCGGCGGCTCGCCGGAGGAAAATGCACGGATGACGAAAGAGATTCTACAGGGCCGGAAGGGCCCGAGACGGGATATCGTGTGCCTGAACGCCGCACCTGCTATGGTCGTAGGCCAAAAAGCGAAAACGCTCAAGGACGGATTCCGCCTTGCGCAACAAGCGATCGATTCTGGAGCCGCCTCCGAAAAGCTGGATCGGCTGATTGCATTCACCAAGAAGGCGTGAGTGACTCATGATTCTCGATCGTATTCTTGAGCGCAAGCGAGCTGAACTCAGGCACAAACAGAGCCGTTCCTATCTGGCCGACCTCAAGGCGGCGATTCGGGATGCCCCGCCGGTTCTTGGGTTTGCCGTCACTCTGGATGCCACACGGTCTCCCACCACCCCGGCCTTGATCGCGGAAATCAAGAAAGCGTCGCCGAGCCTGGGGCTTTTACGAGAAGACTTTTCGGACAAGTTTGATTATCTAGGGCTTGCGCGCACATACCAGGAGCATGGGGCAGCGGCCCTGTCCGTCTTGACCGACAAGGACTTTTTTCAGGGCGACCTTCGGTATCTTGCAGAGATCAAGCGCGCACTCCCGATCCCGGCGCTCAATAAGGAATTCATGGTCGGCGACGTGCAGTTCTATGAAGCGCGGGCTCATGGGGCCGATGCGGTGTTGCTGATTGTGGCCGCCTTGGAGCGGCGCCAACTCATAGATTTCTACGCCTTGGCCACTGAACTCGGGATGGACAGCCTATTTGAGACTCATCATGAGCGGGAGTTGGATACGGTTCTGGAGTGGATTCCTACTGCGAGGATGATTGGGATCAACAATCGGGATCTGAACACGTTCACGACCGACCTCAATGTGACGTTTCGCCTGGCGAAAAGAATTCCTACCGACAAGCTGATCATTAGCGAAAGTGGAATTCACGATCGCGATGCTGTGATAAGGCTGACCGAGGCTGGAGTTCACGCCATGTTGATCGGAGAGTCACTCATTCGTGCCGAGCACACAGCTGACAAAGTCCGGGAGTTGCTCGGCCTCGCCTCGCCCAATTCGCAGCCTGAGTAGATCATTTGCCATGAAAATCAAAATTTGCGGGATCACCAATACGGAAGATGCAGGAGTCGCGGTGGCAGCGGGGGCAGATGCATTGGGGTTTGTCATGTACCGCAAAAGCCCACGTTGGGTAGAGCCGACAGTAGCGAGATCCATCATAGCCGGTCTTCCGCCGTTTGTGTTCCCGGTGGGGGTGTTTGTCAACGAAGAGGCCGAGAGGGTCCGAGCACTTATGGACGAATGTGGCTTTGCTTTGGCTCAACTCCACGGCGATGAATCAGCTCTCTATTGTCAGAACCTCGGCCGTCCTGCTCTGAAAGCTCTTCGGCTGAAGGACCGGGGAACATTTCTCGCCCTGGCCGAATTCCAAGGGCGGGCCAACGTGCGAGGGGTTCTCATCGATGCGTTTTCGGACCAGGCCTATGGCGGCACGGGGCAAACGGTCGATTGGATGTTGGCTCAGGAGGCGGCTCGCTTGATACCCATCATTTTGGCAGGAGGACTCACGCCGACTAATGTGGCTGAGGCAATTGCTCAGGTACGTCCCTACGGAGTCGATGTGAGCAGTGGGGTGGAGCAGAGCCCCGGCAAGAAAGATCCGAACAAGGTGAAGGCGTTTATTCAAGCGGCCAGGCTTGTTCCTGTCGAATAAGCACGACTATACTGCTGTCGATTTATTCAGGAGGATACGTTCACATGTCGATGCTCCCAGATAGCCATGGCCGATTCGGACCCTACGGGGGTCGCTATGTGCCGGAAACCCTCATGCCGGCGCTCCTCGAATTGGAAGCGGAGTATGTCAAAGCGAAGAAGGACCGTCGATTTCAAGCAGGCCTGGCCTACTACCTCAAGCAGTACGTCGGGCGTCCGACCAGTCTCTACCGCGCCGACCGGTTGATCAAGAAACTGGGTGGCGCCAAGATCTATCTGAAGCGGGAAGACCTGTGCCATACCGGTGCCCACAAGATTAACAACGCCATCGGGCAAGTGCTGTTGGCCATGCGCATGAAAAAGCGGCGAATCATTGCCGAAACCGGCGCCGGCCAGCATGGGGTGGCCACCGCGACGGCAGCTGCGATGTTCGGGTTGGAATGTGAAGTCTACATGGGCACAGAGGATATGCAACGCCAGGCATTGAATGTCTTCCGCATGCGGTTACTCGGTGCGAAAGTAACTGGTGTCGATGCAGGCAGCCGAACACTCAAAGATGCCATTAGCGAAGCCATGCGCGATTGGACGACGAACGTGCGGACGACCCATTACATTCTGGGGTCAGTGTTAGGCGCGCATCCCTATCCCATGATGATCCGCGATTTCCAGGCGATTATTGGAAAAGAGGCACGGAAACAGATTCTGGCGGCGGAGGGGAAGTTGCCGGATTATCTCGTGGCTTGCGTTGGGGGCGGGAGCAATTCCATCGGGCTGTTTCATGCATTCCTCCGCGACCCCAAGGTCAAGATGGTGGGCGTGGAAGCTGGAGGGAGTGGGATTGTGAGCGGCAAACATGCCGCGCGGTTCTCAGGCGGCAAGCCAGGAGTTCTGCAAGGCACCATGACGTACCTGCTTCAGGACGAGAATGGTCAAATCAATCTGACCCATTCCGTCTCGGCCGGTCTGGATTATGCGGCGGTTGGGCCGGAACACAGTCTCTATCATGACCAAGGTCGGATCGAGTACACCTATGCGACAGATACTGAGGCGATGACCGCCTTTGATCTGCTGGCGCGTGAAGAAGGGATCGTTCCGGCGTTGGAAAGTGCGCATGCCATCGCGCATGTCATCAAGCTGGCCCCGAAGTTGAAAAAGTCACAGGTGATTATTGCGAATCTGTCCGGCCGCGGGGATAAAGACGTCCAGCAAGTGGCGAGGATGCGAGGGGTGGAGTTATGAGTGGGCGGCTAGAAACCACGTTTCAACGATTGCGTGACAAGAGAGAGAAAGCGCTCATTGCCTATCTCATGGCTGGGGACCCTGGATTGGCTGAAACAGAACAGCTGGTCCTGGCCTTAGAACAGGCAGGCGCCGATATCATTGAATTGGGTGTGCCCTTCTCCGACCCGATTGCGGATGGACCCGTGATTCAGCAGGCAGCAGAGCGAGCATTGAAGAGCGGTACGTCATTGCGCAAGATTTTAGATTCCGTGAAGTCCCTCAGGCAGCGCACACAGGTCCCGATCGTCTTGATGCTGTACTACAACTCCATCCACGCCATGGGGTGTAAAGAGTTTTGCAATGCGGCGAAGACAGCCGGCGTCGATGGGTTGATTGTGCCTGATATGCCGCCGGACGAATCGGGGCCGCTCAAAGGCCCGGCGGATGCAGCTGGATTACCGCTCATCTTCTTGCTTGCCCCGACCAGTACGACCGATCGGCGCAAGTTGGTGGCCAAGGAGTCACATGGGTTTGTTTACTATGTGTCGCTGACGGGTATCACGGGGGCAAAACTCAGCAACGTCGGCGACGTTCAAGATAATGTCAAGAAGCTCCGGAAGGTCTCCACCTCTCCGGTGGCTGTCGGTTTCGGCGTGGCGACCCCGGAGGATGCGGCGCGGGTCTCGAAGATAGCGGACGGAGTCATCGTCGGCAGCGCCATCGTCAAACGCATCGCCTCTCACCAACAAGATCCCGCTATGGTCGGGCACGTCGCCGAGTTTGTTCGGTCGTTGAAAGCCGCAATGGCGCCAGCCTAGCCAACTACCAGGGGGTTAGGCCATTGAACCGAAGATGACAGTGGATGCACATAACAAAATCTGACCCCAGGTTCTCTGTACGCCCAATTTAGCCGAAAGCGGGCGATGGCCCAACGAAAATACCAAACCTTCGTCAGTGAGGGGATCGTTCAGGGTTCACCCTGAGAGCATCTTTAGGGCCAAGTGCTGCTCGGGAGTGAGCGGTTCGTCGAACGGCTGGCGCCTGAGCTGCGAGACAAGCGCCGCTTGAAAGAGATTCCCCGGCGACAACGGTTTGCCGCCAGGCTGGCGCTGGGCCAACTCTTTGCAGCCAGGACTCGGACGGACCGTACGCGACGTAATGAGGTGATTCGACGGGCCCATCTCGACCACGGGTACAGTCTGTCTGAAATCGGCCGTGCCGTGGGCTTGCACTATGCGACGATCAGCCGCATTGCGAATCCCTGAGACCGTGATTGATCCGCACAGCCAGGCCTGACCCTCTCTCTTTCTCTTCTTGTGTGTTCTCAGGAATTCGTCTGAACCACGAGAAAGGATCTGCGTAAAGGCTTGGGACCGGCCTACAGGGTTATTCGCGATCTGGTCCTATTGAGCGAGGAGGCCCGTCTCGATGCGCCTGACGGTCGACTTGTAGGTCTCCCCGATCATGGTGCATCTTGCGTGGATTCTTTTTGGCCTTGTGGCGGCTTCCCCGACGATGCTGACGATCGGCCTGAAGGTTCTGTCGATCATGCCCGAGCTCCTGACCATCGTGGCGCAGGTGTCGCTGATCTTGATGAACTTGTCCGGCATTGGCCGGGGCTCGTTCCTCTTGTCGAAGTTGCGGCCCGTCTCGACGAAGCACGTCTTTGTCCCGCCGGAGATGCTGACGGTCCGTCCGGTTATCCTGTGTGTTGCGAGGGAGGTCGCGGTGCTCATCACCCAACTCGCGATGATCTCCACGAAGATCCGGCTTGTTTTGCGGTATCTCGCGCCATGGGTGTCGGGGTTCCGGGGCTCCCTTACTAAATTCCATCTCGGGGAAGACGGCCTGGGCTGAGATCGATCCGCTAGTGAGCAGCGCCATCGCCATACTCACCTGCATGACTTTTCGGTACCTCATGGTCGCTCCCTCTCATTGGATCGTGACCTGCTCCTTGATGTGTTCCAAATTTTAGTAACTATAACGATTGCCTTCTGGCTTGTCATGGTCGGTGACAGAGTCAAATGGATGGGGCAGTAAGGCCAATACTAAGTGCGGGAATTCTTATCTAAGCGTTTTGTCGTTGGTAGAGTGGTGGGAATCAGCGCTTGGTCTGGGGAGGCATGTACTTGATCATCTCGTCGGCGAGTTCTTTTGCGATTTCTTTCAGACTCGGCTTAATGAACATATAGCTGTTTGAACGTTCATGGCGCGCTTTCCAGACCGTGGTACCGGTTGTGGCGTCGATCAGACGGAGGCTGAGTCCCACTCGCCCGACATTATCTCCTTCCTTTCGTACATATTCCCAGGAGTTGACGCGTACCACCAAGAAGGAGTCCACGCTGAGCGCTTTCCCGAGCTTGATGGCGGAATCCTTATCGGATTGGCCGGTCATCTCCAAGCGGGAGAAGTAAAACACGAGCGAGTCGAACGCTTCTTTCGAGGCTTGGAAGATATCGGTCACGTTTTCGGGCGAGACGACCCGTTCGATATTTCCCTGTCGATTCAGGGCGACCGCCAAGACTTCTTGAATGTCTTCCCGGGCGCTGTCGTATTGGCTGGCCATCGGCGGTAATACGGCGATGGTCTGCGGTCGAAACACTTTAGCACCTGGACCTTCCCACACTTCCTGTAATCCGCTGCAGCCTCCGAGCACCGCAACGAGTGTCATCATGGATATGATGTGGACAGATGATCGAGACAGCATAGGCCTAGTATACCATTAGAATGTGAATGAAATAGAAGCGGAAACCAGGGCACCCTTTTCCCGGAAGTCATACCCTCCTCCGGCATCGGCACGAAAATTAAACCATCGGATGCCCAGCCCTGCCGTGGGGACAAAGGGGGTGGATGCATCCTGCATGTTCTTGAAGGTCCCGATCCTAAACGACAGAAATTCCGACAAGATCGTTTGTTCGAGTCCTAAGCTCAAGAGCTGGCTCTTCACTCCCGGGACGAAGGTCTTGTTCGAGGTCGCATCTACGTCGGCCGACAGCGTGAGAGAAGAGTATGGATTGATTGCGAAGCCGAATCGGACCTGTGGCTCCAGCTTTAACTCGCCTCCACCGGCGGCATCGAAGGTCGGCTTGTTGATGTCCTTGGCGACGACGGCAAATCGAATCCACGAAGATGGGCGATAGATGGCTCCGAGGTCAATGCCATAGGTCGTTGAGATGTTCGGCTTGCCGAAATGGTCGGTCGTACTGACACCGCTTCCCCCAGTGAGGTCCGTAGAACCGTTGTACGCAGCACCCTGGATGACCTTTGCCGTGATGCCGATTGAGAAGGTTTTGTCGGAAAAGGCATAGGCATAGGAAAAGGCCAGCTGCCTGGCTTCGAGACCACGAAGCGCCATCTGGCCAGTCACTGTGATCGGCGCCCCTGGGGTTACCGTAACGGGTGTCGAGACGAACCCACCACCGGTTGCGACGTCAGAGACATTGAATCCAAACGCATGTTCACCAAGGTGCCCTTTGACATACAGACCGGCTGATCCGTTGACTGAGACAGTGGCACCTGGTCGATTGATGCGGTCGGCGATATCCCGAGCCCTCGCCTGATTCTCGGCAGACGGATTGCTGCCGTCGAAGTTTTCCAGGTCATGAAGAGCATCACCTATACCGCGGCGATCGATTGCCAATCCTCCCCCCTGCATGCGGATATCCACAGTCTGGGTCATGGCTAAGCCGGCGGGGTTCCAGTAGGTAGCGAGTGCATTGGTCGTGACGGCGACTCCAGCGCCTCCCATCCCCATCGCGCGAGGCCCCACGATCACAAATTCAGCTGCCAAACCGTAGGACGGCCACGCTGAGGCCACCAGCAAAATGGCCATTCGGAGCCATGGCGAACAGCGCATGTCAGATCCTCGAATCAATCAGCGGTCTTGCGAGTCTAGAGAAGGAATGGTTCTTCGTCAAGAAATCCCGGTCTGTTCACCCGTCGGGACGGTGCGCAGCTGAAGCGGTGCAAGGGATCACGAAACGATTTGTCCATCCCGCATATGAATAATGCGGTCGGATTGGGCGGAGAGTTTGTCGTTATGGGTCACGATCACGAACGTGGTTCCACGTGTTTTGTTCAAGCTGCGCATCAATCCAAACAATCCGTCCCCGCTGCGTGTGTCTAGGTTGCCGGTTGGCTCATCGGCCAAGACCAAGTCAGGCTTCTGCATTAACGCACGTGCCATGGCAACACGCTGTTGCTCGCCGCCCGAGAGTTCTCCTGGTTTGTGATGCAGGCGATCCCTCAATCCGACTTCCGTGAGGAGGGCTGTCGCGTCGGCCTTGACGGAAGCGGGCTCGCGACGCTGCACGAGGGCCGGCATGCAGGCATTTTCCAACGCGGTGAACTCGGCAAGGAGATGATGAAATTGAAACACAAACCCGATCCGCCGATTCCGGAACTCCGCTTGTTGAGGGTCCGTCATTCGAAAGAGGTCCTGTCCATCAAATGTGACCGTCCCGCTGGTCGGTTTATCGAGGGTCCCGATAATGTGGAGCAACGTGCTCTTGCCGGCTCCTGAGGCTCCTACGATCGCCACCAGCTCGCCGCGCTGAATTTCAAGGTTAACCTCCTTGAGGACTGGCAGTTCATAGGACCCCATCGAGAAGGATTTATGGAGATTGGTGACTTTAATCATGTTCAGTGATGAGTGGTGAGGACTGAGGACTGAGGCTCGGAATATTACGATGGGAAGTACGACTCAGTTCTCGGCCCTCAATTCTCAGTCCTACGAATCTATTCATACCGTAAGGCGGCGACCGGTTCCAGCTTCGCGGCCTGATTGGCCGGGTAGACGGTCGCCAAAAAGCTGATCAGGATGGCGGATCCGGCCACAAGGAGCACGTCCTCGGCCAGCACATGAACTGGGATGCTCGAGATGTAGTACACACTTGGGTCGAACGTCCAAAACGTTTGAATCAGCCAGAGAAAGGCATAGCCCAATGGAATGCCGATGCCGGTTCCCGCAAATCCGATGATCAATCCGTTCAGCATGAAAATGCGTCGGATACTGCGTTTCGTCGCACCCATGGCTTTGAGGATAGCAATTTCTTTCTGCTTCTCCGTCACGATCATCGTCAAGGTGCTGACGATGTTGAAGGAGGCCACGATCGTGATCAAGACAAGCAGGAGAAACATCATCGTCTTCTCCAGCTTCAGGGCTGAGAAAAGGTTGCGATTCATCTGCATCCAATCTCTGGCTCCATGGCTGAATCCCAGCTCCTGTTCGATTGTGTGGGCGATCTCTCCGGCGCGAAACACGTCCGTGACCTTGACTTCGATTCCGCTCACGCTCGAGCCTAGGTTGAAAAATTTCTGTGCCTCGCTGAGTTCGATATAGGCAAACGACGAATCGTATTCAAACATGCCTGAATGGAATAGTGCGACTACGGCGAACGTTCGGATTTTTGGCACCATCCCCATCGCGCTGATCGGGCCGACGGGAGAGACCACATTGACCGTATCGCCGACAAACACTCCCAGTCTGAGCGCCAGCTCTTTGCCGAGAATGATGCCAGGTTTTTCAACGGGGCGGAGATCGCCTTGAGTGTCGTCGGCCGGGGCCTGCATCACTTTCACCGGGGTGAGCAGGTCGAGCAGCTGTCCCGCTGTGATGTTCTTAGCGAGTTCGGTGACATTGGCTTCTCGTTTCGGGTCGATCCCCCGCAGGACAATCCCTTGTACCCCACTCTGCGCGGTAAGGAGCACCTGGCGGAACACAAATGGCGTGGCTGCAATGACGTCGGGGACCGTCTGGATCTTGTCGGTCAGACGGTCATAGTCGGTCATGTGCTCTTTCATTCGTTCTTGGACGATGATATGGGCCGTCGTCCCGAGAATCTTGCTCTGAATGTCTTCCCGGAAGCCGGTCATGATGCCGACTGTCCCGATCAGTGCCGCCACTCCCAGCGTAATCCCAGCCACTGACACAAAGGTATTCAGCGAGATGGTCCGATTACGACGCTTGGCGCGCAGGTAGCGGAGTCCGACGAAGATTTCATAGGGAAGGGTCACTAGGATTTCTCTGGTCTGAGCTGGGGGAAGAGAACGACATCGCGGATGGATGCTTGATCGGTGAACAACATGATCAGTCGATCGATCCCGATCCCTTCTCCGGCGGTCGGTGGCATCCCGAATTCAAGGGCGCGGAGGAAGTCCTCGTCGACGAGATGGGCCTCTTCATCGCCCGCCTCCCGCTGAGCCGCCTGGCCTTCAAACCGTTCACGTTGGTCCAGCGGATCGTTCAACTCGGAAAAGGCATTCGCAATTTCTCGCCCGGCAATGTAGAGCTCGAATCGGTCTGTCAGGGATGGATCCGTATCCTTCCGCCTGGCGAGCGGAGAAATTTCGATCGGGTAGTCTGTGATAAAAGTGGGCTGTTGGAGGTTGGGCTCCACGGTTTCCTCAAAAATTTCGTTCACGATCGTACACAACGAGGCCTTCGGATCCACCGGGACGTTGAGCCGTTTGGCGGCCGCCAATGCCTGTTCTCGATCATGGAGGACCGATGGGTCGAGGTGATTCACCTCTTGGATGGCTTGGTGGTACGACCACCGACGCCACGGAGGCGTGAGGACGATCTCATGCCCTTGGTAGGAAATGACCGTTTTGCCAAGGATTTGTTGAGCCAGGCTCGAGACCAGTTCTTCAGTGAGAGCAATTAGGTCGTGATAATCCGCGTACGAGACGTAGAACTCCAGCATTGTGAATTCAGGGTTGTGGATCGTCGAGATGCCTTCATTCCGGAAGTTGCGATTGATCTCAAATACGCGTGAGAATCCGCCGACGATCAGGCGCTTCAAATACAGTTCGGGCGCGATACGCAGATAGAGATCGACGCTGAGCGCATTGTGGTGTGTCACGAAGGGTTTGGCCGCCGCTCCTCCGGGAATGGGATGCATCATGGGCGTTTCGACCTCAAGAAACCCTCGCTCGATGAGAAAGGTTCTGATGCCGGCGATGATGCGGCTCCTGGTCGAAAAGATCTGATGGATCTGAGGATTAGCGATCAGATCGACATAGCGCTGCCGATACCGGGTTTCGACATCCGTTAAGCCGTGCCACTTTTCTGGGAGCGGGCGAAGCGCTTTACTGAGAAACGTCACGTGATGGACCTCGACTGTGAACTCATTCGTCTTGGTGCGGAACAACGTTCCCGTCACGCCGATCCAGTCGCCGAGATCGAGCTGCTCGACGACGGTGTAGGCTTGTTCGGAGAGAAGATCTTTTTTAAGGTACACCTGGAGGCGATCGGACCCATCTTGCAGGACGGCAAATCCGGCCTTCCCGAAACGGCGCAGGGCGACGACTCGTCCCGCGAGTGTGCACGCGACCTTTTCCTGCTCTAACGTTTCCTTGAGCTTCTCGCCATGCAGCGTGAGTAATTGTCCGGCCCGATCCTTAACCTCAAAGCGACTGCCGTATGGAGCGACGCCGGCCTCTCGAAGGAGCTCGAGTTTCTTGATCCGCTGTTGCCGCTGTTCGTTCAGTTCGTCCATAATGAGTCTATCTCGTCTGTCTAGTTCCTCTGGTCTGTTCCGTCCGTCGGCACCAAATAGACCAGACGGACCGAACACCAGATGGACCGACTTTACAGGTCGTCGTCCAGTCCGCCGACCAGTGAGAGTTGATCACTTCCCTTCCCCAGTTTCTTCTTCAAAAAGGCCTCGATGAACCCATCGAGGTCCCCGTCCATGACGGCTGAGACGTTACTGAGCTGATGACCTGTCCGGTGGTCTTTAACCATTTGATAGGGCTGGAACACGTACGACCGAATTTGGCTGCCCCATGCAATGTCCTTCTTCTCGCCGACGATGGCGTTGAACTCCGCTTCCTTTTTCTTCTGTTCCAACTCAAAGAGGCGCGCTTTTAAGATTTTCATCGCCCCATTTCGATTCTGCAGCTGGGAGCGTTCGTTCTGACATTGCACGACGATGCCGGACGGCAAGTGCGTAATCCGGATGGCGGTTTCCACTTTATTGACATTCTGTCCTCCGGCGCCGCCTGCCCGAAAGGTATCGATCCGGAGGTCCTTGTCTTCAATCTCGACGTCGATGTCCTCGCTCAGTTCAGGATATACGAAGACGGACGCGAACGACGTATGCCGCCGCTTGTTGGAGTCAAACGGGGAAATGCGCACTAAGCGATGGACCCCAGCTTCCGCCTTCAGATATCCATAGGCATAGGGGCCCGTGATCGAGATCGTCACACTCTTGATGCCCGCCTCGTCGCCGGGCAACAGGTCTAGTGTGTCCACCTTGAACTTCTTGTGTTCCGCCCACCGCACGTACATGCGAAGGAGCATCTGTGCCCAACCCTGCGATTCCGTGCCACCGGCACCGGGATGAATCGCTACGATGGCATTATTGGGGTCCAGCTCTCCTGACAGGAGAAGCTCGACACGCAGTGTGGCGAGGCGCGGTTCTAACTGATTCAGCTCACTCGCCAGCTCGGTCTCCAGAGCCGCGTCGCCGCTTTCGTGGGCCAGCTCAAGCAGCGCATCCACATCACCCATTTTGGTCTCGATGTCGCGCCATTGTTGCAGCTCACGCTCGATTGTCGCCTTTTTCCGGCTCACCGCAGCGGCGGCACGGGCATCGTTCCAGAAGTGAGGCTGGCCCATCTGCGCTTCCAGCTCTTGCAAGTCGGCCGTCATATGAGCGAAGTCAAAGATGCCCCCGTAGTTCAGAGACTTGTTCAGCAAGAGAGCGAACACGAACTGCCACGTCCTCTATCATGCCACGATCCTCCTTCTTCGGTCATGCCGGCGTGATAGCCGTCATGACTGGTTCCTTCGTGCGGAAATAGCTGAACAGACACAAAAGCGCGCAGATTATAACACAGGCGTGGGCAAACACATCGCCGTAATGGCTGTAAAACGTGCGGGCTTGTCTGGTCGGGATCATCGCGTACGAGGCCTGCTCGCTGAAAAGTGGTGTCGTGTCGATGATCTGTCCAAATGGATCGATGAACCCGGAAATCCCGGTGTTCGCCGCTCGCGCGAAGGCCAAATGATTTTCGACTGAGCGAAAGACAACCATGGCAAAGTGCTGGGCGGGGGCCGAGGACGGTCCAAACCAGCCGTCATTCGTGATCGTCACCAGAAATTCCGCGCCGTTTGCTGCGAACTGACGGACCAAATCCGGGAAGATGACCTCATAGCAGATCGCCACCCCAAACTTGACGGGTCGGGAACCGGACGAACGTTCCGTGCTCCATGATTTCGGGCTGAACGAAAGAGTTGTCGGTCCCGGCCCTGATTCGAAATCGCCGATGCCTTCGACGAGTTTGTCGAGGAAGAACAGGAGTGACGATTTGAGGGGGATGTATTCTCCGAACGGGACGAGATGGTGTTTGTCATAACGGCCGAGGACCATGCCGTCTGTCCCCAGCAGATACGCGCTGTTCAACAGGTAGGGGCGGCGATCAGGGTAAAATCTCAAGGCCGGGCTGCCGAGGAGGATCGGCGCCTGCGCACGTTCCGCCCACGCGATCAGCTGCAACTGATACTCTTTCTCCCGCTCCAAAATAAACGGTGTAGCTGCCTCGGGCCACACGACCAAGTCGGCACTGGTTCCCAGTTGGGCCGTGAGGCGGTCCAACGTCCGCATTGTTTCGTCGCGGAAGGACGCATCCCACTTCACCGCTTGATCGATGTTCGGTTGAACGACACCGACGGTAATGAAGGTTTTCGGGTTTTGCCGATCTCTATCGCTCAGGACCGCCGAACTATAGAACCACGATAGTAGCATGCAGGCTGCCGCAGTCGTGAGGAGTTCCCACGGGAGCTTGACCGGGTGACATCCACGGAAAAACGGCATGATCCACATGATTAGCTCGGCGAAGGCCACATTCACCAGGACAATGAGGAAGGAGATGCCATACACACCTGTGTGGTCTGCTACCTGAATCAGGTCTAGTTCGCGATATTGCGAATAGCCGAGGAGACACCATGGAAGGCCGGAGAGCAGGTAGGTACGGAACAACTCGAGTGCAACCCAGAAGCAGGGTGCAAAGAAAATCCCATAGCGTGGGATGAGCTCACGCAACCAGACGACGGCGAGGCTATAGAGTCCGACGTAGAGCCCGAGATAGCTGGTCAGCAGCAGCAAAATTGCGTAACTGACGGGTTCGGGAACCTTGCCATAGGTCGTCATGGCGGTGACGACCCAGGCCATGATGCCGGTGAATCCGACAAGACCGCTTAGCCAGCCGATCCAAAAGGCTCGCCGTCTGGAACATTGATCGAGTGCGAGATGGAGGGGAATCAGGACGATCCAGGCCAGCAATCCGAGGTCAAACTTCGGAAAACAGAAAGGCAAGAGCAGTCCGCTCGCACAGGCAAAGAGGATCTGACGCGAACGAACGTGCTCCATCGTGCTGTACCTTATCCAAAAGATTCCATGACTTGCAAGGGAATGCTCGAACTATCAGCGACTTGGGAAGGTCGCCGCGTGCTTTTCTCCGATAGAAGAGGTATTCTAGTTGATATGGAGCGCCGTCGGCATCGTCGAGTCCCGGTTCACGTGAAGAGCCTGCTTCAGGAGAACTCGCACGAGGTAGAGGGGGAGGCCGTCGATCTGTCACTCGGCGGCGCGCGGATTGAAAGCGCCCTTGTCGTTAAACCAGGAAGACAGATCGCCGTCAAGCTGATTGTTCCAGGAGATGACACATCGATCCTGATCGAGCACGCTCAGGTGCAATGGGCGGTCGATCGAACATTCGGGGTTCGGTTTGTTGATCTACCGGAGCATGAGTTGGATGAATTGGAACAGTTGATTGAAGAAAGTGTTGCGCTTGATGAAGGGAGAGAGATATGAAATCCATGAGGACTGAGACAGAGACGCAGCCCGATGACTCGCGATTCTGGATCGGTGGCGAAGCGACCGTCGGGTCCCAAGCCCGCCGCCATATCCGCCGCCAAGCCGGGTCACCGACCTCTCTGCTCGGCGTCATTCTTGGGTTGACCTTCTTTGGTGGCCTCGCCTTGGGCAGCTCATTCGGTCTCATCTGTCGAAACAAAGTCAAGTAGCGCTTCTGCCGACAGTCTGTTCTCTACCATTGGTTTTATTTGGCCACCAGAACCGGGGGCGATCTGGTCGGCCTGAACACTTAGGCACGCAACTGATACATGCACAAGGCAGCTTCTAAAGGCAGCATTCCTGACTGCCCAATCACCGATGGCAAGAGTATCGGTTAGTTGAGATCGCGGATCATTTTGGCATGCAGCATGCGATTGCATGCGATTGTAAGGTGTGAGGCCGAAGCGGGTGGAAGCGTAACCTTCCCTGTCAAGGAGATACTTTGGTGCAGAGGCGGGCTTATGTGACTAGCGGTGGACCGACTCCCGGAGGCTCCTTCAGCGATCTGAAGGAGGTCTTTAGTCCCACCGCTGAAAAATAAATTGAAGGGTGATTGCGTCTTAGCTTTTCAGCGGAAACCAGTTGAACAGTTTGGAGACGTACAGGTTTCCTTCTTCCTGAAACTATAATGAGACTCGTATGAGGCAGGCCTATCCTAGGACAGCTTCGTTCCGAGGTGCCTTCTAAAGAGAAGCAAGCTGTACTTACACAGTAACCGTATGGGGCGGATGCCATAGTGGAGAAATCCAAAGCCATGTGGCAGAGGCAAGAGCTGTTGGTCGAGGCGACAAGGAGCAAAGGTAGCGTGCACATAGCGGAAGTAGTAGGGGTGGAGCTTATCCCGTAATCGTTCTCGGACAAGCCATCGAAACTGGTCAATCGACCGTTGATCGCGGGCGACTGGGTCGCGGTCATCAAAAAGCTGCAAGCGCGTAAGCTCCACAAGCTGATCGATGACTGGTTGGGCGCGGACTTCGCCGAGGATTTCTTGTGGAAGAGGCGTACCGAGAAGCTTGTGTGTCAAGCATAAACTAAACTGAACCATCCGCTCACCGCCCAGTTCTTTCGCTTGGCTCAGCACCCCTGTCAAATCAAGATCTGGATACGCGCGCAACAGGGCGGCCATATCACAGAGCTTCGCCAGCTGAAAATAGCGACTTCCGGCGTCCTTGCTAATCTGGACAGCAAGCATCAGGAGGGTATCTTCAGGCGACAGCGTGGGTACCTTTGTGCCCAGCAGGACGGTATGGTGACGACGTTCCCATATGGGTTCGAACTGGAGGGGCGAAGGAAACTCCCGTGAGGTCATCCGCTGATGCAAATCGACCGCGACCCTCCCGCTGCTATCGACATAGGCCGACTCCCATTCAAATGCGTGCATGAGGCGATAGCCGCTGGTGCTGAGGAGGCACTGCGCCCGCTCATAGTCGCGCTCGTGGACTAAGATATCCAGATCAGTAAAGTCTCGCAGGGCAAGGTTCCCATAGATGGAAAAAGTTAAGGCCGGCCCCTTGTAGGGCAGAGCGGGAATGGTGTGGGCCTCAAGTAACGTCAGAAGTTTGAGGAGTTCGTCCGTCAGGAAAAGGTTGCGGGCGGCGTTGGTGCGGGATTGGTGCCGGAGCTGCTCCAGAATAGTCTGCGGTACGTCGGTCAGGGCAATTGCATGCAGGTTGCGAGACAAGAGCGGCAGGACTCCATGCCGGCCAGCGGTCTGGAGCAGATATTCCCAGTTGAGTTCGGTGTGAAGCAGGCTCCTGATCCGCTCGGCTCTTGCCGTAGCAATGGAGATGTCGGCGCAGCAGAGTAGGAGTTCGACTTCGGAGCGCATGGTGGTTTCTAAGGCGCGCTCGCCTGCACAAGACCTTCCTGCTGCAACTCGTCCACAAAGGCCAACAGCAGGGGCATGGCCTCCTCATCCGTGATGGCATAGTCGCCCTGCAACGCCTGGCCGATTTCCTGCGCGCTCCGGCTCTGTTGCAACAGTTCCCAGATGCGGGTCCCGGTTTCATTCAACGTATAGTAGCGTTTCGTGTCGAGATGCAGCAGAACCGCTTCGGTGTCATCGAGCCGCGTGAACACCAGGCTGGGATGGGGATGCAGAACAGTCTCAGGCGCGAGCATGGGAGGCCTCCTCAGTGGGTGCGATAGATCGTCGCGACGGTGGTTCCAGGATAGGAACAAGCTGTGGCACTTTCTGATAGTGCAACAGACAGTGGGTGCAGAGAAACTGCTCCGTCTCCGTGGGAGCATGGGTGGTGAGCCGCTCCAGTTTTTCCAGGTTGAGTTGAGCGACCTTAGCGATCAGGCATCGATGGGCCTCAACAAAACTCACCCTGTGTAAATCCGCCAACACATCCGTCTCAGGCGTGCCTCCGCGATAATTCGAGAGCGTGCAGCAGGCCGTCAGGTAGCCACGGTAATCGATGTTAAATTCCTGCATCTGCAGCTGCGGGCATTGGGCAAATCTCGCTGCAGTATAATGGTCGCCGGCCAGAACGATGGGCATCGTCAACATCTGCTGCAAGGCGGCGATCTCCGTCTCCACCTCTCTCCGTTCACGGGCGCTCAGCACCAGATTGGTGGCGAGGGCATCGGGGGTAGGCTGACAATGTCCATAGCCAAGCGCCGCACAGCCCAGGCGCCCGGCCAGGATGGCCATGGCTTCTAGTTCGGTACGATTCGCACGGGTGACCACCATGTTGAGCTGGAAGGGAACGCCATGCACATGACAGAGGCTGATCGCCTGCATCAGGCGGCGAAACGATCCAGGCTGACGTCGCAGGGTATCGTGTGTGGTCTCACTGGCGCCATCGAGGCTAAACGAGACAGTCTCAAGCGCACTCTTCCAGGCCTGGATCTTCGAGAACGTTTGGGGAAAGTTCCAGCCATTGGTGACAAATGTGACGCGATACCCGTGGGTGGCTACCAGCTCGATGATCTCGGCAAACTGCGGGTGAAGCGTCGGCTCTCCTCCGGTGAAAGCCACGAGGCTGACTGGCTGGTACGCCTGCACCTCCGTCAGCACCTTGTCCACGATCGTCATAGGCAGGTAGTCGTGCGGCCCGTCCTCGGACCGGATGCAGTGCACGCAGCTGAAGTTACAGCGGTTAGTCAGCTCGAAAATGAGTTTGACACCTGACAGGGTCGCTGTCCCAGGCACCAGTGGTATGGCCCGTCGATCCACTAGTCTCCTCCTACGCGCATGGCGCTGGCTGTTGTACCTCTTCCAGGAGCCGTGCGATGTACCGCGGGTTGCGTGCCAGGTCCTGACCGGCCAGAAGTTGATAGTGCTGAGTTTGGCGTACCAGTCGAGCGAGGAGGTCCAGATGGCTTGGCGCCATTTGGGGTTCCACCGTCACCAGGGCACTCTGCTGAATCAGCCGGAAGAGCGCCTCCGCTTTTCCGATGGGGACCAGCTGGCTCTGGGGAGCGGATACGATAGTTGGAAAAAGCAGCAGATGCGGGACGCAGGTGGACCGGACCTGTGCGGGATACAGCGTCCGCATGTCGAGGCGCTGTTTGAGGTCATCGGGCCAGGGGCTTGGTTGCCAGTGCCCCACCGTGTCCGGGAAGGTGCGTCTGGCTTCGGGCGCGAGACACAACTCTCGCCGCAGGGGCATGGCTTCCACGCTGTCGCGACAATCCCTGAGCAGGATCGCATCGTCGGCTAGATAGTGCCACCCTTCTTGGACAAGGCCGAGCGTCAGGGTGGATTTCCCGCTTCCGCTGTTTCCGACCAAGAGACAGCCAACGCCGTCCTGGGCCACACATGCGGCGTGCTCGGAATAGAACCCTTGATAGCGCAGTAAGAGCAGCACGCTATGGAGGAGGAGATCCATGGGGAGCGCAGGCGGGACTTGCCCATCAGGGGACGAGAGTGTGCCGAGACCAGCGCGTGAGGCGGGATCGAGACGAACGACGTATGCACCATTGCGCACATAGACCTGCGAGTCCGCTTGCCAGACCTGCAAGCCATGCTGCTGTGCCACACAGCTGGCATGAGTGGGAATGGAGAGTGGTGGTGCGTGAGTAAGAAAGGTTAGGCGGACGTGGCACTCCGGAGGGACCGTCGGGCAAGCCTCCAGCCCGAAGTAGGCACTCAGCAGCTGGAGCTGCTCCCCCACCGTCGTCTCATCACAGTCTATCCCGAGCCAGGTGCCGTGCAGGTTGTAATACATGGAGTCCACGGCATCGCCAAATGGCATCGGCCCATTCCTAATCTGCGCGAGAGTCCCTTGCTGGTTATGGTCGAAACGATCCAAAAAAGGCTGCGGTCACGGCCGGCAGCGTGGCATGACGTGTCAGGACCGGCCGCACGAACGGCTTCTTCTGTATCTGTTCATTCCCAGATTGGTCTACGTGACTGTCTTGGCGTGGTTGGGCATCTTCGATCGAGATCCTGGTATCCATCTGAACCTCCTTCTTTGGTGAACATTGTCCGTAGGGAATGTGTAGACAGCGGTAAACGCAGGCCGTGGGTTGCCCTTCTCGCCGAAGGGTTGGCCTGCCAGCTCAACCCAACAATGGCCTTCAAGAGCCTCGCCTCGCTTGGCCGCGCCAAAATGGATGGTAACGGGAGCGCCCCATTGGCGCAAAAAGTGAAAAAGCACCAGCGACTGCTTCATACAGTTGGGTCTGATCATACCGATGCGCTGATGGAGGAGACCCCTGATAAGAAACAGCAGACGCTCCGGCTTCAGAGGCGGGAGCAGCGTCGGCAGTATGTTCGCTCCAAAGAGGGCGACTAGGGCAGGTAGCGTCAGCACCCGCTGCAAAATGGGGAGGGCCATCAGCAGGCCTGCGCTCGACATCAGCAGCCAGAGCTCGCGCAGGCGGAGCGCAGAGACTTTGCCAAGGATCGCCTGCAACCGTGCCAGCATACCTGCCTTCTCTTCACGGTCATACCTCGACATGGCCGAGGCATTGATCATCAGTCCCCAACGGGAGGGAGCTGATCGCGTAACGGGCTCGATCATAGACCCCCGTCGAAGAGCATGTCAAAACGCCTTACTTAGGAACACGGTATTTCCCGTCGATGTAGTTCATCATCCTCCAAACGACTGGTTAGGTCTCCGCCTCCTCTCGCCATGACCTCAATGTTGCGACGGGTCAAACGTAAATTGAAACGGCTCAGCAGTAGGGCGCTCGTCGAGCTGCGTCAGTTGGGTCTGGCCCTTGGGTAACACATAAACCTTGGCAATCCGATGTGCGGGGGCGTTGGGACCCTTCGTCGTGGCAATCGCGACATTCTGGCTCAATTGCTTTTGTCCAGCGGCATCTGGCTCAAGTGGATCGTGATCCGTTCGTTCATGCCGGAATAGACGGAGATAGGAATGCCGGTGCGCTGGCCGATGTCAGAAAAGATGGCGGCGAGCGACGCCTCGTTGGCGTCCAGCGAGAGCTCACGCTCGGTCACCGTCAGGCGATAGGTACCAGTGGCCAGGAACGAGTTGGCCTGTGGCGGCGTCGATTCCGCCGTGGCAAGGCCGGTGAGCAATATCCCTCCCAGGATCAGTCCCATGACAGGCACGGTCATTCTTCGAGACCAAGAGAGTTGTGTGTGTCGCATGGTCTGTTTCTCCTTTGCAAAAAGCCGCATGATCACTTCTCTGCTCGTCTCGACGTGTATCCTGTTCACCGTGAGCGTGGAGCTGGCCCCACATCGCTCACGTCACTCTTGGCGCATGCCCAGCACATCCACAAAGAATGAAAAAGGCTTTCTCTCCTTCAAACAGATGCTGAAATGGACATCGACAAATTCGCTCCGACTCAGGGTGCCGTCTGTGTACCCATGCCTCTTGAGGACCGTTACGGTAGAGCCGACGCCTCCAGGGCCTCCGTCCGCATTCTGGAGCAGATTGCCATTCGATAAGGTTTTGACCTGCACGGCCAGGTCAGACAGAGGCGGACTACTGGTCTTGTTCGTGAGCCATGCATCAAAACTGAATGTCCCCACAAACCCTGAGGGACAGCCGGTGGGATCATCTGTCGTCCGATAGGTGGAAAGGACCGGCACCAAGGTGACGAGGTCATTCACGAGGTTCGTGTTCGTGATCTTCGTCACGAACGCATCCGAGCTCCCTCTGAGAGCGGGCTGGCTCGCATGAAGCGTGGGAAAGTCCAAGGAGCCAGTGAAGCCGGTCACATAGGCCTGGCCGCTCCCGTCCACCGCGATGCCAGACCCGTAGTCGAAAACACTGCCGCCCAGGTAGGTGGAGTAGGCCAGGGCGCCCAGCAAAGTGGGCTGGCTCGCCTGGAGGGTGGGAAAGTCCAAGGAGCCAGTCGAGCCGATCACATAGGCCTGGCCGCTCCCGTCCACCGCGATGCCAGACCCGTAGTCGAAAACACTGCCGCCCAGGTAGGTGGAGTAGGCCAGGGCGCCATTGACCGTGAGTTTGGTCACGAACGCATCGTCTAAGCCTCCGGGAGCGGACTGGCTCGCATGGAGGGTGGGAAAGTCACTGGAGGGAGTGCTGCCCGTCACATAGGCCTGGCCAGCCCCGTCTACAGCGATGCCCCTGCCCTCCTCAACACCTTCGATACTGGCCCCACGATTGTTGCCGCCCAGGTAGGTGGAGTAGGCCAGGGCGCCATTGACCGTGAGTTTGGTCACGAATGCATCAGTGACGCCGGCGAGCGTGGCCTGGAGCGGCGTGACCGTGGGAAAGTCCGACGAACTAGTAATGCCCGTCACATAGGCCTGGCCGCTCCCGTCCACGGCGATGCCGTTGCCTTGCTCGAAATATACGCCATCACTGCCGCCCAGGTAGGTGGAGTAGGCCAGGGCGCCCAGGGCTGTGAATTTGGTCACGAAGGCATCGTCGAAGCCTCGGAGAGTGGGCTGGCTCGCCTGGAGCGTGGGAAAGTCCCCGGAGCCAGTGCCGCCCGTCACATAGGCCTGGCCGCTCCCGTCTACGGCGATGCCACGCCCGTTCTCGCCACCACTGCCGCCCAGGTAGGTGGAGTAGGCCAGGGCGCCCAGGGCCGTGAATTTGGTCACGAACGCATCGCTGCCGCCTCCTCCCAAAGTGGGCTGGCTCGCCTGGAGGGTGGGAAAGTCCAAGGAGCCAGTCGAGCCGATCACATAGGCCTGGCCGCTCCCGTCCACCGCGATGCCATTCCCGTTCTCGCCACCACTGCCGCCCAGGTAGGTGGAGTAGGCCAGAGCGCCATTGGCCGTGAATTTGGTCACGAATGGCTCGCCTGGAGGGTGGGAAAGTCCAAGGAGCCAGTCGAGCCGATCACATAGGCCTGGCCGCTCCCGTCCACCGCGATGCCACCCCCTTCGGCATTCGGGTTCTCGTAATCACTGCCGCCCAGGTAGGTGCTGTAGAGCAAGACCGGATCGATGACGAGGGGTTTGGTGCGATCATAGGCCGCGAGCTGGATGCCGATTTTTGGAAGTGCTGAGTGCTCGCCTTGCTGAGCGGGCGAAGCGGGCTGAGGACTGAGGACTGAGGGTTGGACGAGGACCGCACGTTGGCGGTCTGCCGCTCGACGAGGTAGTGCCCGGCGACGAGCGTCTTGTGCCCATCCTGATCGAGTTGATAGACGAGCGGCTTCTGGACCAACACGTCGCCCAGTTCAGTCGCCAGGAGGAGATCGCCGCTGTCCGCCACATGGATGTCGGATGCCCCTTCGAAGGCCAGTTTGATCTGATCCGGATCGGCCCCCGGCGCCACGATGAAGTCATACTCCACGGTGCCTTGGTTCCCATAATAGGCGAGATCGATGCCGGGATAGACCTCCTGGTACTGGACCTTGGCGTAGGTGGGAATGTTGGTCCGCCACTTGGCCGGGTCATTGCCGATGAAATAATTCACGATCCCCGGCAGTGGTTCCATGCCGTCCACGCCCGGCGTGGGATTCGCGCCTTCCAATGTCATCCGCACGACCGCCTGCTTGATCGCCGGCGGCTCCGGCCTGGCGGGTGGCTTCCCGCGCTCCCGCTGAGCCGGCTCCCTGGTCGGTTCCCGCTGTTGCAACACCAGGACCGATTCGGATGGGGTGAGAAAGAGGGTATAGCCGGGGCCACGAGCCAGGAACCTGACCTGTGCATCCACCTGGCCCTGATTGGCTTCAAACTGTAACGGCAGCTTTCCATAGCTCGACTGTACCGTTGCAATCGACGGTGTTGGTGGCGAGGCCGCACCCTCTATCGACTCCGCCCAGAGTGTGGCCGCAGACATCACACTCAAGACGACGACGAACATGATACCGATCGGATAGCTAACGGCCTGTCTCGTGATCTTCATGGCATGTTCTCCAGAGTTGGTAGTCGGTGGCGGATATGAGTCAAACCACGGAAGTGGCACGATGAATCCCTTGGCTCCACCGGTGAGTTGCGATTTGTGATTGGCTCGTGCCCTGGCCCTTGCAATGCTCAGTCCCGCCCTGAGAAGTCCCGATCTGCCCGGAAGAACGAGATAATGAGAAAAGGCCACGGTTGGAGGAGGAGCGCGGTTGTGGCACTCTGCAACAGCACCGATGGCTCAGGTGTCGCATTTGTCTTCTGATTAGGCGGGAGGTCCCTGTCTGTGAAGGTAGGGGTGCATACAAAGTGTGGTGGCCTGTGGCAGCCTGATGGCTGGCGCAGGCAACTTGGGTCCAGTTCCCTTAGTATGCCTCCTGCCTCCTCCCGCCATGACCTCAGTACTGCGACGGGTCAAACGTAAATTGAAACGGTTCAGCAGTCGGGCGCTCGTCGAGCTGTGTCAGTTGGGTCTGGCCCTTGGGTAACACATAGACCTTGGCAATCCGATGCGGCGGGGCGTTGGGACCCTTCGTCGTGGCAATCGCGACATTTTGGCTTAATTGCTTGAGGGCCTTGTCCAGCGGCATCTGATTCAAGTGGATCGTGATCCGTTCGTTCATACCAGAATAGACGACGATGGGAATGCCCGTCCGCTGTTCGATCTCAGCCAGAATCGCCGCGAGGGGCGCCTCCGAAGCATCCAGTGAGAGCTCACGTTCGGTCACCGTCAGGCGATAGGTACCCGTAGCCAGGAACGAGGTCCCCTGTGGGGGCGTCGGCTCCGCCACTGCAAGGCCGGTGAGCAATACTCCTCCCAGGACCAGTCCCATGACAGGCACGGTCATGCTCGGAGACCAAGAGAGTTGGAGTTGTCGCATGGTCCGTTTCTCCTTTGCAAAAAGCCGCATGATCACTTCTCTGCTCGTCTCGACGTGTATCCTGTTCACCGTGAGCGTGGAGCTGGCCCCACATCGCTCACGCCACTCCTAGCGCGTGCCCAGCACATCCACGAAGAATGTAAATCGGTCGAATGTCTTCAAGCACAGGGTCAAGGGCAGCCCCACATGTTCCTTGGCGCTCAACACCCCATCGGCATAATTCCCACTCGGGCCGAAGGTAACCGTCGCCCCGTCGCCGCCCAAGCCGCCATCGGCGTTGAGCACGAGGTTGCCCTTGGTGAGGGTGGCCACCTGGCTGACGAGGTGGGACAACGGCGGGCTTCCGGGCTTGTTGGTCAGGTCCGCGGTGAACTGAAATTTCCCGACAGAGCCGACGGGGCATCCTGTCCGGTCACGACTGGTTTGAAACGTAGTGGGGAGCGGCGTGAAGGTCACCAGGCTGTTGAGCGTCAGCAGGGGCGAAGACGTGACCTCAAATGCTCCCATGTCACAGAGCCCGGTGCCGTTGCGATCGCCATCGGCCGGTCGGAAGAAGGTCCGTTGGTCGAGCCCCAGCGGCTGGCCACCGGCTCCGGTGCACTGGGCCAGCGGCACCGCATCAATCGCCGGGCTCTTGCCCGTGCACCCAGCGGGGGTCCCGGATCCGGTGCAGAGGGCGATCGTCTTGGTCGGCCCGCCGTTGTCCTTCAACCCGGCTGGGTCCAGCCGGGGATCGATGTTGGATTGATCGCCTGGGCCGGTAAGGCCACAACTGCTGGTTTGGTCCAGGTTATAGCCTAGGGAGGTAATAGGGCCGGAACATCCATCGGCGATGAGGCTGCTGTGCAGCTGGACAGTCCCACTATTAAAAATGCCGGTTAGTCCTTGCGGACCCAAGTTGTCGCTGACGGTGCTGCTATGGATGGTTAGGGTGCCTTCATTATAAATGCCGCTGGCGAACTCAATACCCCGCCCCCCCCCCGTGTTCCCGCTGACCGTGCTGGTGCTGATCGTCAGGGTGCCCTTACTCCCATTATAGATAGCGCCACTACGAATGTTCCCACCATGAGACCCGCCATAACCATTGCCGCTGACCGTGCTGGTGCTGATCGTCAGGGTCCCTATGTTATAAATGCCGCTGGCAATTGAAAGACTACCTTCGTTGTCGGTGAAGTTGTCACTGATCATGCTATCGCTGATGGTCATCGTCCCACCGTTGAAAATGCCAGATGAAAAAACAAAAGCACTCCGAAAACCGCTGACCGTGCAGTGGCTGATCGTCACGATGCCGTTGTTGGTGATAGCGAAATCGGTCGTGCGATCGCCCCCTATCGTCAGATTGTCCAGGGTCAGCACACCGGCAGCGCCCACAGAAAGCACCGGGAAACAATACTCGCAGGTTATGGTAATTCTCCCGCCGCCATCAATGGTGAGGCCCCCGGCACTGTCAATACCTAGACCGCCCTCCGGTCTGATCGTCCCGCTCACGGTGAACGTAATGGTGTCGGCGCCATTGCCGGCGGCGCAGTCGGTAGAACCGGAGCGGTTATCCCGCTCGGCGTTGAGAACGGCTTCTCGCAGGGTACAGGCCCCATCCCCTGAGACCACCCTATCAGCCAAGCTGTTCACCACAATCGTGGCCGCCATGGCGTTGCCCGGTATGGCCAGCGAGCCGAGAACCGTCGCCAGGGCCACACAGAGCATCACTCCCAGATCAGCCCACCACCTATCCATTGCTGGCTTCACATTACGTAGCATCGATCCCTCCGTTAGTCTCTGAGTGGTGTCGCGAACGCCTTGCGTGCGTGTTGTGGTACCTACGGGCCACCACGCGATTGGTGTGGGTTGAACGGTCATGGCTACTTCGTAGAGCAACAGGCCTGTTGAGCGCTGAAGGCCCCTCCTCCGTCGTGCGCCCGCTCGATCAACTCGCGACACAGGGGCTCCCCTCCCAAACAGCCTGACGGCTCCCGCTGGGCACGACGTATATTGTCAGTATTGCCAGTTCTGTACCCGGATCGTCAGTGCTATCGAATACGTAATGTCCTGCTCTGTTTCGCGAATGTTGGGATAGCGAGAGGAGGGGGAAACGCCTGTTTATACGCTGCCTGTTGAGGAGATATGCCCCAGCACGGGCAAGACCACCTGGACAATTGTCGCCAGTAATTCAGGCGACGGCTGGCTCTTATACCGAGTCGGGTCCTACAGTAATACATCCTTACAATTGTCCGCCATGATGCGAGGAGAATGCGAAGCCGGACGGATTGCGCGTTGTGGCAGTGAACAGACCTTGCCAGAGCACGAGCAAGATGAGGAAGCTGCACCAGGTCTCAGTCTACAGTGCATTGACAGGGTAACGGTATTCCATTCACGAGAGCTTGAATAGGGCGAGAGAGTATCAGGCATGACTATTGACTTAGCAGGATGCGGAAAAAGTCCGCCAGCGGCGTTCTCGTCTCGCTCAGAGGCTCACCGTACGGCCCGGAGTACGATTCGCCTCTTTGCTCGCTGCGGCCTTGCTGGACGGCCGTTTTGCGCATCCTGCATGGCTGTTCAGCGTCGTCCCAACCCTCAATATCTGCGACGGCTACAGGGTCGAAATGAGTTTTTCCGCAGCCTGTTAGACGCCTGCAAGCGAGCAACGCCTGCCGATTAGGGTTCTTTACATTCCCGAATCTTTCCTTAAGTGGGTATCACGAACTTTGAACCAGATGCCTTCCACGGCCAGGCTTGCCAGATGGTATGATGCTGTATAAAATACAGTATTGTGGCTGTCATGGAGGTGGCGTATGTCGGTTCGATTGAACATCACGATGGATGAGGATGTCTATGCGAGGCTGAAAAAAGAAGTGCCTTCGAAAAAGCTGAGCGCCTTTATCTCCGGGGCCGTCCGAGCCAGGTTGCATCCGGATGCCAAGACGCTGGATGCCGCCTACCAGGCCGCCAGTAAGGAGCGGTGGAGGACTGGGGTGGCTGAGGATTGGAGGCACATTGACGAGGAAGGATGGCCCACGTGAGGCGCGTACCCAAGCGGGGCGACGTCTACTGGGTTGCGCTGGACCCAGCGCTCGGGTCAGAGATTCAGAAGACCAGACCGGCTGTGATTGTCTCGAATAACTCCTGTAACGCCTACGGATCACGCGTGGTCGTGTTGCCGCTCACCAGCAACGTCGATTCTCTTTATCCAGGCGAAGCACTGGTGACGGTGAAGGGAAAACGGTCTCGGGCTTTGGGGGATCAGATCCGATCGCTGGATAAGTCTCGGTTGCGTTCCAGGATAGAGGCACTTAATCAGGATGAGTTGGCCGCGGTCGATGAAGCAGTTCGGATCACGCTCGGCTTGTGGCCTTGAAGGTCTTACGCCAGAGGTCATTGACTATCAACCATTTTCGTCAGCGCCTCATGGGATGCTCTTCGCTGTATCTCTGTGACCATTCCAAGTGCGGGGCCGCACGATTTGAGGCGCGTCCTTCCTTCTACCGGGCTGGCGTCAGTGTTGCGACGGGTCAAACGTAAATTGAAACGGCCCACCGGCGGGGCGCTCGTCGAGCTGTGTCAGTTGGGTCTGGCCCTTGGGTAACACATAGACCTTGGCAATCCGATGTGCGGGGGCGTTGGGACCCTTCGTCGTGGCAATCGCGACATTCGGCGCGAGCTGTTTCAGGGCCTTGTCCAGCGGCATCTGGCTCAAGTGGATCGTGATCCGTTCGTTCATGCCGGAATAGACGACGATCGGAATGCCGGTGCGCTGGCCGATGTCAGAAAAGATAGCGGCGAGCGGCGCCTCGAACGCATCGAGCGAGAGCTCACGCTCGGTCACCGTCAGGCGATAGGTCCCTGTCGCCAGGAACGAGTTGGCTTGTGGCGGCGTCGATTCCGCCGTGGCAAGGCCGGTCAGTAGTATTCCTCCCAGGAGCAGTCCCATGACATGGACGGTCATCTTCGAAGTCCAAGAGATGTTTCTTGGTTGCATTTTTCGTTTCTCCTTTGCAAAGAACCTGGCCTCTTTTGCTCGTTTCGACGTTCATTCGGTGCGCCGCGAGCGAGCGGCCACGCACGCCACGGTTAGTGCATGCCCAGCATGTCCACGAGGAATGTAAACGGCTTCTTGGCCTTCAAACAGATGCTGAAATGGACCTCGACCGATTCTCCCGGGGTCAGGGTGCCGTCTGCATACCCAGATTGTTTGGGTACCGTTACGGTGGATCCGACGCCTCCATTGCCTCTGTCCGCATTCTGGAGCAGATTGCCATTCGAGAGGGTTTTCACTTGCACGGCCAGGTCGGAAAGGGGAGGACTGCTGTTCTTGTTGGTGAGCCGTGCATCAAAGCTGAATTTTCCCACAAAGCCCGAGGGGCACCCAATGGGATCAGCCGTCGTCCGATAGCTGGAGGCCTGAGGCTCAAAGGTCACGAGGTCATTCAGGATGATACTGCTCGTGATCTTCGCCACAAAGGCATCGAGATCACCACCATTGGCGTTCTGGATGAGACTAGCCGCAGTACCAGGAAAGCCGGACGACCTGGTCCCTCCCGCCACGTAGACATTGCCCGCCTGGTCCACGGCGATCCCGCCGCCGCTGTCTAGGCCACTGCCGCCCAGATAGGTCGAATAGACAATCGCGGTGCCGGTGGGATTCAACTTCGTCACGAAGGCGTCGTTGTTACCGCCCCACCTACTCTGGATCGGGCTGCCCGCCGTGCCAGGAAAGTTGGGCGACATGGTCTCTCCTGTCACGTAGGCGTTGCCTGCGATATCCACCGCAATTCCTAAACCCACGTCATGGGTATTGCCCCCCAGATAGGTCGAATAGAGAATCGCGGTGCCGGCTTCGTTGAGCTTCGTGACGAAGGCGTCAGTGCCGCCGCCATAGGTGCTTTGAATAGGACTCTTCGCGGTGCCCGGAAAGTTCGGCGACTGCGCCTCTCCCGTCACGTAGGCATTGCCTTCGGCATCCACCGCAATCCGGCGGCCGTTGTCTTCGCCACGGCCCCCCAGATAGGTCGAATAGACAATCGCAGTGCCGGCCGCGTTGAGCTTCGTAACGAAGGCATCGCGGTTGCCGACGCCGCCGCCAAATGCGCTCTGGATGGGACTACCTGCCGTGCCGGGAAAGTCGGACGAGAAGGTGGATCCCGTCACGTAGGCGTTGCCCGCGGCATCTACCGCGATTCCATCACCCACGTCACCGCTGTTGCCGCCCAGATAGGTCGAATAGACAATCGCAGTGCCGGCCGCGTTGAGCTTCGTGACGAAGGCATCGCGCCCGATAGGGGTGCGCTGAATGGGACTATTTGCGGTACCCGGAAAGTCGGGCCCAGCGTATCCCGTCACATAGGCATTACCCGCGGCATCGACTGCGATTCCTTTGCCACTGTCAACGCTATCGCCACCCAGATAGGTTGAATAGAGCAACGCGGTGCCTTCCGGATTGAGCTTTGTGACGAAGGCGTCAGCGCCGTCGCCCAGCGTACCCCGGAGACTACCCGCAGTGACGGGAAAGTCGGACGAATTGGTCTCTCCTGTCACGTAAGCATTACCTGCAGCATCCACCGCAATCCCGTCGCCACGGTCGTCATCGCCACGGCCCCCCAGATAGGTCGAATAGACAATGGCCGTCCCAGCCGCATTGAGTTTTGTGACGAAGATATCGCGGCCGACACCATAGGTGCTTTGAATGTGACTGCTTGCCGTGCCGGGAAAGTCGGACGACCAGGTGATTCCCGTCACGTAGGCATGGCCCGCGGCATCCACCGCGATTCCGCTAGCGCCATCAAGACCACTTCCACCCAAATAGGTTGCCCAGGACAGCACCGGATCGATGATGAGTGGTTTGCTCGTATCGTACGAAGCGACCTGAAATGCGACGTACTGCGTCTCATGAACATGCAGAGCAACTGCTTTTTGATGCGCTGTTGCAGCCTTAAGTACATAAGCCCCGGCCAGCAACTGTTTCGCACCCTGCTCATCCTTCTGATAGACCACCGGCTTGTTCAGGCGGAGGGTTGCCGCTTCCGCTGCGATCTCCGTCGATGACGGTGGCAGGGTCAGGATGAGGTCGCCCTGCTCGTCCACCGTGAGCTGCTCGGCTCCGTCGAACGCCAGCATGATCTGATTCGGATCGGCGCCGGGCGCCACGACGAGGTCATATTCGAGGTGGCCTTGATTGCCGTAGTAGACCAGATCAATTCCGGGATAGAGGTCTTTGTAGCCGACCTTCTGATAGGTCGGAATGTGGGTGCGCCATTTTAAGGGATCATCTCCAATGAAGTAATTGACGATCCCCGGAAGCTGTTCAAGTCCCACCATCTGAGCCTGCGGATCGGCACCCGAGAATTGCATTCGCACTACTGAGTGTGAGTTGGCAGGTGGGCTGCTCAACGGCATGCTCGGAGTGGCGTGATCCCCTGGTCCTTCAGCCTTCGCCTCTCTGTTTCGCACGCTCAGCACCGCTTCGCTTGGCGTCAAAAACAGTGTGTGCCCACGCCCGCGTGTGACGAATTGCACGGACGCATCCCACTGGCCTTGATTAGCTTCGAAGCTGAGCGGGAGCTTCCCATAGGTGGATTGCAGGGTGGCGATCGACGGTGGCGGCGGCGTGGTGGTCGTCGCCTCGTCCGCCCATACCGTGGCCGCAAGTCCCAGGCTCACGATGATGAGGAATGGAATGCCTGTTAGGTACGTGAACGCTTGATCCTTGGTTCTCATAATAGCCCCCTTCTTGGGGAATGTGGTTGGGATGCTCAGGCTCGAGGGTGCCGAGAGAGCGGTACTTCTCGGTCTCGACGATGCTCTGAGACGGAATGTGGCTGAGGAGGAGCAAGCGGTATGCCGAGACAGGCAGACACGGAAATGCATTTGATACTGCGGCGTTCAGTGGATTGATTGAGGAGAATTGGCCAGCGCCCTGGGGGAATCTGCCCCGCCGTTCTTAACCGAGTGTTGCGTTTGTCCTCAACACTCTACGACAGGTGCGGCTCGATGGCTCATCAGGCGAAGCCTCTCATCATTACCGCCGCCGGCGCATGGAACCCGCTCTGCATCACGCTGTTGGGTCTGAAGAGAGGTACAGGAAGTAGGTTTGCTGATTGGCTCGACACTACAGTACATCGCTCCATGGCGGGCTGACGGCGAACGCGGCGTTGATCAAGCCGACGTGGGAATAGGCCTGCGGGAAGTTCCCGAGTTGGACGCGAGTTTCTGGCACAAAGTGTTCGGCAAAGAGGCCGACGCCATTGGCTCCGGTGAGAATCTGGTTCATGATCTGCTTCGCCTCAGGGAGACGACCCAGTTTAGCCAGTGCTTGGACGACCCAGAATGAGCAAATGACAAAGCTCGACTGGGGCTTACCGAAATCGTCCTGCCGTAGGTAGCGGAAGAAAAATCCCGTTTCCTTTCCGTCTTGGCGCACGGCGAGGGCTTGCTTGATCTGCGTGATCGTCGTATCGCACACCTGTTGATCTGGAAATCCGAGAATGGCCAGTTGGGCTAAGGAGGCGTCGTAACTCTCGTCAGTCGGCCCATTCCGGAGGGCTTTGTCCTTGGTGGCTTGCAATAAAGCATTTGCCGCTCGCGCACGGGCGCTGTCCAGGTTGGTCGGGAGATCGCGGAGGAACCCGGCTCGCTGCATACGATAGGCCCGGTCTAGTCCGGCCCAACACATGAGATTCGTGAACGAATGCTCCTTCCAGCCATTACGAATCTCCCATGGCCCGGCATCCGGCTGAGAGATGCTTCGCTCACAGAGGCGGACCAAATTGGCGACCAGCGCTTCATGCTCTTTGGTCCGCAGGTCAATGAACCGATTGTCAAAGAAGATGGGAGCCAGCGTGAGAATCATCTCGCCGTACACGTCGCTCTGTATATGTTCGGCTGCCTGGTTATGGCTCCGGACGGGTCGGCTCCCAAGAAAGCCTTGCCAGTTGGCATGCTCAATTTCCGGAAGGGGCAGGTCCTGACTGAGTTTGTACACCGGCGCCAAACGATCGTGGGATTGCTCAGAGGCATAGCCGACATTCAGGAGAAACTTCAGGAAGCTTTCCATTTCCTCAAACTGGCCGAGATTGTGAAACGCCGAAAGCGAGAAATGGGCATCGCGCAGCCAGCAGTAGCGATAGTCCCAATTTCGAGGACCGCCTGGTTCCTCGGGCAAGCTGGTGGTGGGCGCGGCGAGAATCGCTCCGGTGTCCTCATAACATTGGAGTTTCAGTGCGAGGGCCGAGCGGATGACCTCCTCCTGATAGATGACCGGGATCGAGCACTGCTTGACCCAGGTTCGCCAGTACTTGGTCGTCTGATCGAGAAACTCGTGGCTGACTTTGACGAGATCATCTTCAATCCCGAGTCCCCACGTCAGTGCGAAGTACATCTTCGACGTCAGGATGACCGGCGTTTCCCCGCAGAGGTAGGTCAGCGGCATATTCGTGAGCAGCCGCAAGTAGTCTCCTCGAATATCATACCGAAGGTGGCTGCTGCCGCGGACAGGCCGAACCGGCGTTTTCTCCCAACCGGAGACCGGCTGGCAACTGACACGAATCGACGGTGATCCGCTCAGCGGCTCGACAATTCGAAATAAGGCGGCTGGACGATAGATGCGGCCATATTGCAGGAAGCGAGGGCAAAAGTCGGTAATCCGGAAGGCGTCCCCGTTGGATAACGAGACGGTGGTCACTAATATGTTGGTGTTCGGGAGGTATTGCTGTGTCGTGGTTGTTTCTGAGGACGGGACGGATGCGGAGATGCAAAGCTGGCCACCCTCCTGGTCCAGGATTTTCCCGAAGATCGGTGGGCTGTCGGGTCTCGGGAGGCACAGCCAGTCGAGAGACCCTTGTGCGCTGATCAGCGCGGAAATTTGGCAGTTTCCGATGAGTCCGTACTGATACACACCGTGACCATATTTGATTTCTTCACGAAAGTAAACTAACTTGTTTTCATGAGGTTGCTCGCGCTCTCCCTGCGGTTTGTCCTTCCCTTGGTGATCGTGTTGGCCGTGATCGCCTATGGGGTCATTCCACTCGTCGATTCACTTGAATTGAAATGGTTTGTCCGTGATCTCGATATGCGGTCTAAACTCATGGTCAATACGATGGAAGGACCGCTGGCGGAGCTTCTGGTCACGAACTCTAAAGACAAGATCTCTGCCTATTTTACGCGCATCATTCAGGATGAGCGGTTGTACGCCCTGGGCTTTTGCGACCTTGAGAATCGCCTGCTCCATGAGACCCAGGCTTATCCGCAGGATGTCACCTGTCGGGATACGCAGAACCTCGCGCCCAATTCTTCAACCCTACGGTCGTTCAGTAGTGGACCGCTGCATATCATGTCGGCGTCCATCGAATCCAGTGGGCGTCGGCTTGGACGGCTGCTCCTCCTTCATGACATGCGGTTTATCCAACAACGGAGCAGCGATACGAAACGGTACGTCTTTTATTTATTTGCGGGGCTGACGGCGGTCATCTCGCTCGTCACGGTGTTGGTCGCCCACTTTAGCTGGAAAGAGTGGGTGGCCGGGGTTCGAGCCATGGTCAAAGGGGAAAGACTGCTGAGCCCTCTGACGCAGGAGCAACATGCGCCAGAACTCCAGCCACTGGCGAAGGACTTACGCTCGTTGGTTCAGGCTCTTGAAACGGATCGCCGCATGCGTGATGAAACTCAGATTTCCTGGTCTCCAACCAGCCTCAAATCCATTCTTCATGAACAGTTCGCGGGCGATCAGGTGCTGATTGTGTCCAACCGGCAGCCCTATGCCCACTTTTGGCAAGATCAGAAAATCGTCGTGCAGGTGCCGGCGAGCGGGCTAGTGTCGGCGCTTGAGCCGGTAATGCGCGCTTGCTCCGGGACATGGGTCGCGCATGGGAACGGATCCGCGGATCGAGAGGTGGTGGACGGCCGCAACCATGTCGGTGTTCCACCGGCGCATCCCACCTATGAGATTCGGCGTGTGTGGCTGACCGCCGAAGAAGAGGCCGGATACTATTACGGGTTTGCCAACGAGGGGTTGTGGCCGCTCTGCCATATCGCCCACGTCCGGCCCACATTCCGTTCATCCGATTGGAAGCACTATGTCGCGGTTAATGAGCGCTTTGCTCAAGCGGTCTACGAGGAGGCCACGACCGACAATCCGGTCGTACTCGTTCAGGATTACCATTTAGCCCTGGTTCCGAAACTCATTCGAGATCGATTGCCGACCGCAACGATCATCATGTTCTGGCATATTCCCTGGGCCAACGCGGAAAGTTTCGGGATCTGTCCCTGGAGGCAGGAAATTCTGGAAGGGCTGCTCGGTAGCAGCATTCTGGGATTCCATACCAGAGTTCACTGCAACAACTTCATCGACTGTGTCGATCGGATACTCGAGGCACGTATCGATCGAAACAGCTCAACGGTGTCCTATGGGGGGAAGATGACAGCGGTCAACCCCTATCCGATTTCCATCGAGTGGCCGCTGCAATGGTTACGCGACCAACCGCCGGTCCCTGAATGCCGAACCAGGTTGCGGGAGCTGTGTGGGATGCCTCCTGATCGCTTCATCGGCCTTGGTGTCGAACGTCTTGATTATACGAAGGGGATCCTGGAGCGGTTCATGGCTGTGGAACGATTGCTGGAACTCCAGCCCGAATGGATTGGGAAGTTTACCTTTATTCAGATTGCTGCTCCCAGTCGCTCCATGATTGAGCAGTACCAACATTTCACTAGCCAGGTCTCTGCATTAGCCGAGCAGATCAACAAGCGGTTTGGGCGTGACGGGTATGAACCGATCTGCTTGCGAATTCAGCATCACGAGGCGCCTCAGGTCTGCGAGTGTTACCGCGGAGCAGACCTCTGCGTGGTCAGCAGCCTCCATGACGGTATGAATTTGGTTGCGAAAGAGTTCGTTGGTGCCAGGGACGACGAGCAGGGAGTGTTGATTCTGAGTCAATTCACCGGAGCCGCTCGGGAACTAACGGAGGCCCTCGTCATCAATCCCTACGACATCGATCAATTTGCGGCCGCGCTTCACCTTGGCCTGACGATGCCGAAGGTGGAGCAGCGGGCCAGGATGCAGAGCATGCGTGGACTGATTCAGGAGTTCAATGTGTATCGCTGGGCCGGTCGTATGCTCATCGATGCCGCACGCATGAGACAAAAGGAGCGAGTCATGCAACAGGTGCGACGGCCGAGTCTGTTGAATTGATGGAAGGACCATGGATTATCTTTTGACGGAAAAAGGGAAGCTTGATCTGGAGGCCATCCTGAAGGACCGGTCTCTTTATGCGTTTGATTTTGACGGGACCTTGGCGAAAATCGTCCAAGAGCATCATGCGGCGAGGCTATCGCGCCCTATCCGTTTCTGGCTTGAGAAACTCGCGAAGCGCGCTCCCACCGCCATTATCTCGGGACGCTCCGTGGAGGACTTGCGCTCACGTGTCGGGACTGCCGTGCCTCACTTGATCGGAAACCATGGTTCAGAAGGTCCTCACACGCGCCAGGAGGATATCCAGCAAGTCCGCGAGACCAGTTCTGGATGGCTGGAATTGATCACCGGACGATTTCAGGACGAGTTGATTCGAAGTGGTGTGACTGTCGAGAATAAGTCCTACTCGCTCTCCTTCCATTATCGAACGGTCGAGCAGCGAGACGAGGCGCGGGCGCTTATCTCTCGCATCATTGCTGAATTGTCTCCTCCTCCTCGCATTGTCCTTGGGAAGTCCGTCGTCAATGTGATGTCGCCGACGGCGTCACACAAGGGGACGGCATTGCTGGAGTACATGCGCAGACTTGACTGTAGCACGGCTCTCTACGTGGGAGACGACGAGACCGATGAGGATGTCTTTGCGCTGCGGGATCACCGCATTCTTACCGTGCGAGTCGGCAAGAAGAAGGGTTCCGCCGCTCGGTATTTCCTCAAAAGACAGACGGAAATCACCGAGATGCTTCGACTTCTCGTCGAGGTCGGTGACCAAAGCATTCACACCTGGAGCGGCTGCCATGAACATGGAGCCACTCGGCCTGTTCAGCACCCCAACGAATAGATCCGGAGAAGTCTGTCCTCATTCCGCCAATTGTGATCGTTCTCGCCCAAGGAGAAGATCGTAGGGGGCAAAATCGTCGCTCAGGACGACGCCAGGTGGCCAGGGTTTGGTTCGGCGAGTACTCAATAACGCGATTGTTTCCATCGGCAGGCGTTGATGCATTGCCAACTCCGTGACCTTCGCCACAAGACTGCTTTCTGATTCATGCTCAATCGGACGGCCTCCAAAGAAGATCAGATTCTTGGCCGGAGTCATTCCTGTTTTCCAGGGTCCCTCGACGCCGAATGTGGTGAGGACTGGAAAGGCCTGTCGCATGGTTTGAACCACTGCAGCGGCTCGATCGAGGTCGCCTTCTTTACCGGATGAAGCCAGATTGACTGCGACGATTCCCTCCGGGTTCAGGTGCCTTCGCACCAAGGAATAAAACTCCGTCGTGGTGAGATGAAACGGGATCATGTCTCGCGCGAACGCATCGATCCACATGACATCGTAGGTGTGATCCGTTGCGTTGAGAAAGGCTCGTCCATCCTTCACGAAGATGTGATGGTTCGCCGGCGGGCGATACTCAAAATACTCTTCGGCCATTCGGACGACGACCGGGTCAAACTCCACGATATCCACCTCCAAATCCGGCCAGTGCCGTGCCAACCACTTCGCGAGCGAACCGCCGCCATGCCCGAGAATGAGGCCGCGCTTCGGTTCGGCCACCAATGCCAGCGAAGACACCATCATTTGGCTGTAGGGGAGGAAGAGGGTCGTGGGGTCGACTTTCCACATCGTGGCGTGGAACGTACGATCCAACACGAGATACCGAAAGAGATCGTCTTCTCGAATTCGGACCTGCTGGTACGGACTTTCCTCTTGATAGATAGGGGTCTTCAATCGTTGGATTGGGTTGAGAGCCATGGTTCCCAATAGGGCGAAGCAACCAAGGACCATCAGTGATACCAAGGGGCGAGCCGATGTTCCTTTCATAAACCACAGGAACCCAAGTCCGACTTGAATACCACCCAGCCAGGCCATGAGCGATTGGCTTCCGAGCCACGACAAGAGAAAGAAGGCAGTGCCCCAGGTTCCGGCCAGACTGCCGACGGTCGACAGGGCGATCATGCGGCCTGTCTGCCGACCGAGGTGATCCATGTCGGCGACCGCTAAACGCAACATGGCCGGCAAGACGCCGCTGAGCCCAAACGCGGGAGGGGCGAGGAGTGCGGTCGCGGCGAGGCAAGGGCCCCAGCGAGGGTCTTGCACCATCTGCTCGATCTCAAACAGAATGGGCTGGTTGGCCCACGCGACGAGAAACGTCCAGCTTCCTGAAAAAAGCAACAGGGCGGCCAGCACCCCACTGCCGGTATAGCGATCCGAGACCCACCCGCCGAACGCGTACCCGCTGCTCATGGCGGCCAGGATCACTCCTATCAGTGCACCCCAGACAAACAACGAGCTGCCGAAGACAGGAGCCAAGAGGCGACTGCCAAGGATTTCCAACGCCATCACCACCGCTCCGGTCACGAGGGCGGTCAAGAGCAGAAACCAGCGGGGAATATGTGCAGGATGTACAGTCATCGATTTGGGCAACGGTGCGGAGCCTCTCTCCGATAGAGTGAGAGACGGCGTCGGATTGTACTCAACGCATTTTCCGAGAGTCAACGAAGCGTGAAGGATCTTCATGGGGCCGATCGATCCTGGAATTCGTTGCTCACATAGGCTCAGGTTGTTATACTTTCCAATCAACTTACGTGATGCAATGAGGAGGAGCCCATGCACATCAGTGTGATTGGAAGCGGTTACGTCGGACTCGTGACAGGAGCCTGTTTCGCCGAGTTCGGCGTTCACGTCACCTGCATGGACAGTGACAGCCGAAGAATCGAGAAGCTTGAAAAAGGCGACGTCCCGTTTTATGAACCAGGTCTCAAGGAATTGGTGGCCAAGGGGATCAAAGAAGGCCGACTCAGTTTCACTACGGACATTGCGAAGGCCGTCGAGAAGGCGTTGGTTATCTTTATCGCTGTTGGGACTCCCCCTAGGGGTGATGGGTCTGCCGATCTCTCGTATGTCGAAGAAGTCGGCAGAGGGATTGCGCGTCACATGACGGGCTACAAGGTCATCGTGACCAAGTCTACGGTACCCGTCGGTACCGGCGCAAAACTTCGTGAGGTGATTGCGAAGTCTCAGACGAATGCCTTGGGATTCGACATGGTCTCAAATCCAGAGTTCCTCCGAGAAGGGTCGGCCATCGAAGATTTCATGCGACCGAATCGTGTGGTGATCGGGGCAGACAGCGATCAAGCAGTGGCCATCATGAAGGATCTCTATCGCCCGCTCTATCTGATCGAAACCCCCATCGTTGTGACCGATGTGCCGACTGCCGAGCTCATCAAATATGCCTCCAATGCCTTCCTGGCCACGAAGATTTCGTTCATCAACGAGATTGCGAACCTATGCGAAAAAGTTGGAGCCAATGTTCAAATGGTGGCGAAGGGCATGGGGCTTGACCATCGCATTGGCGGGAAGTTTCTTCATGCAGGCGCGGGCTTCGGAGGCTCGTGCTTCCCGAAAGATCTCGCTGCACTTATTCAGACCGGTGAGCGAAATGGCTATCCTATGCAGATTGCTTCCGCGGCTTCACGGGTGAATGATATTCAGCGAGAACGGATGATCGAGAAGATCCGGGAGGCGGTCGGGGGACTGAAAGGGAAGACGTTGGCGATGCTGGGTCTCTCATTCAAACCCAATACCAATGACATTCGTGAAGCCCCGGCCTTGGCGATTGGTCGAGCCCTCCTGGCCGAGGGTGCAAGCATTCGCGCGTATGATCCGGAGGCCTTAACAGAGGCGTGCCAGATCATGCCTGAGCTCACGCCCTGCCGAGACACCTACCATGCGGCTGAAGGAGTGGATGCTGTGGTGATTATGACCGAGTGGAATGTGTTTCGAACCCTGGACTTTGAAAAGCTGAAGTCGATCATGCGAGTTCCTGTCTTGCTCGATCTCCGAAACGTGTATGACCCTGAACGCGTGGGGGCTGCTGGCTTCAAATATGTATCGGTAGGGCGTATGAGCCAAAGTCCCAAGAGCACTTGCTGAGAGACGTTAGGTCAGCCTCGGCAGCTCGGTCTTGGCCTGCTCCTTGGTCTTTGGCTTGTACCCCATTCGATCGAGCACCTTCATGATTCGGGTCTTCAGCCGATCATCGGCGTCGGTCAACGCAGTGGCCAGCGGTTCGACGGCTGGTTTGCCGATCTTCCGAAGAATCTCGGTGGCGGATTGACGAATTTCGTCCTCTTCGGATACTAGAAGTGGAATGAGCGACGGCACGGAGGGGCCACCGAGTTTGATCAACGAATCATAGGCGCGTTGCCGCACGTCACCAACTTCGTCGTTCAACGCCGCCACCAAGGGATCGATGGCGCGCGGATCTTTCAATTCCCCCAAGACCTCTGCCGCGTACTTCCGATTCAACCAGTGTGAATCTCTGAGATCGAGCAACATGGCGTCGGCTTTGGCGGCGTTCGGATCTTTCGCGCGAATCTTAAAACTCTTCGCGATACGCTTCCCGCCTTCTTCGACCACACGGATCGTGGCACCGTCTCCGACCTTGATCTTTTTGAGGTCGTCTAGCGCTTCCTCAGCCACATCCAGTAGGACGGTCTTGCCGTCGTAAGCCAGGAGCTCGACCTCGAGCTGTTTGCTCTCAGGGTTGACCGCCACCACTCGCTCGGTGACCAGGTTGAATCCATCTTTCTTCTCTCCACCTTTCAGAGCGATCTGAATCAACTTTGGAGCTTCATCCGCCATGGGTATGTATCCTCTATCGGTTTGAGAGTTATTGCGGTTCAGGTGTCCAGCCGAGGCTGGCCAGCACCGCCTCGACGGTTTCCTGGACCATCGTGTTCTCGTCTTGAAGCAGCGCTAGCAAGGGCTGAACGGATTCTGTTGCGCCAAGCCGCGCGAGTGATTCGGCGGCATTGCGTCTGACCAACCAGTCTTCATCTTTCAGTGACTCGATCAACGGAGTGACGGCTCGGCGATCACCGATCTTACCCAGTGCCTCGGCCGCATGACGCCGCACCATCCAATTGGAACCTAAGAGTCCATCAATCAAGGCCTCTACCGCCCGCACGTCGCCGATCTTCTTCAACACCCGAGCTGCATCTTCGCGTAGGGTGTTGTCCATGAGTGCGTCGATCAATCCAGGCACCGCTTGTGAATCGCCGATCCGCTCCAGCGCCCACACCGCTGCCGTCCTGACGGCGCCGTCACGGTCATGAATCGCCTTGACCAGAGGCTCAGTGGCACGTCGGTCCCGCAATTTCCCAAGCGCCGACGCCGCCTGTTCTCTGATCGCCCAGGAATCATCTCGCAGGGCTTCGATCATGGGTTCGACAACGGAGGGCCCCATCCGAACGACCGCGCTGGCCGCAGCCTCTCGAATCACCGCATCTTCATCGGCCATGAGGTCAATCAACCGGGGAAGCGCCTCCGGACCAGTCTGACCGAGGCTTGCGATCGCATGGTCGCGTAAGGCCTCGTTCTCGTCCTGCAATGCCTGAATGAGTTGCTCAATTCGATCAGATGCACCGTGTTCAGTCATTCTCGGTATCCTCTTCGGGGGGCTGGCTTTCCGTGGCCATGCTGGCTTCAAGTTTGTCGGCGATCAAGCCCGCATTATACGCCACGAGGCCATCACGATCTGTTCGGAGTCGGTCAAACAGTTCCTTCTGTGGGCGCAGGACCTCCACTTCCTTGATCTTGGCCAAGGCTTCCATGGCATACACCCGGAGCGGACGGATAGGGATAGCATCCAGATAGAGCCGGGTCGGCCGCGCATCGCCGATTAGCCCAAGGGATTTGATCGCTAACTCTTTTACCCCGGTATCCTTGTCCTGCGCTAGTCGCTTCATCAACGGTTCGACAGCGCGCACATCTCCGATTTTCCCCAATAAGTCGGCTGCGGCCTCGCGCACGAGCCAGTCGTCATCTTCGAGATATTCGATCAGGATTTCTACGCTTGGTCGTCCGATTCTGAGCAGGTCGATGACCGTCGTCATGCGCGCTTCCTCGCGCTCGCTGGCTCCTTCGACTTCACGCAAGGCCTCGAATGTTTCGTCGATTCGTTCCCGGATGGCGCCCAGTTTCTTCAACGTGCCGACGGCGATATCACGGACCGCCGGCTGGCCCATGGCATCGATGAATGCATCAAGGGAACGGGGGTCCAATAGTTGATCGAGCATCAGTGCTGCCGCGATTTGCACATCCTGATCCGGATGTTTCAGCATGTCGCAGAGGGGGAGGACGGATGTGGGAATCGCCCCGATCAGGTGTGTCAGGATCTCTCTGGTCGCGCGTTCCTGAGTTGTGGGAAGCAATGCAACCAACACCCGAGCCGTGTCCGTGTCGAGCACTCCTGCCATCTGTTCAAGGGCTGATGCACCGGCTTTTCGAACAACCTCCTCGTCATGTTCGAGTAGTCCGACGAGGGCCACTCCGGCTTGCGGGTCTTTGATACGGGCCAGCATCGCGGCGGCTTCTTTTTTTAATTCGGTGGGCCCTGACCGTAGGGCCTCGATGAGCGCCTGCACCGAACGAGGACCGCCCGCCACACAGGCGGCCGTGGCTCGCATGCGGCGCCAATCCTCTTCATGGATCAGTTCAGAGACCAGCGTTTCGATCGTTTCTTTAGGCATAATAGTCAGTAACTGAAGAGGCTATACCCTGCGGGCTCCGTGATTATCCGGCCCGTGACCGCCTGCCGGCTCTCCATCCTGCTGACGCCAATGTTTCGCGGACATGAAACAGGAGATTTTCATCGCGAGGCTCATTTAGCAGTGGAAGCAGGAATGGAATGACCTTTGACCCGAATTTGGCCAAGGATGCCGCCGCTTCGGCTCTCGTATGTGTTCGATCCAGTGATGCGACGAGCGACGGAATGGCTCTCTCATCCGCGATCGCGCCCAATGCCCGAGCCGCCGCGCCTTGTGTAATCGCTTCTTCATTCCAGTGATCTCCGCAGCCGGCCACGGTCCTTGTCACTTCCGGAGAACTGGCCCCAGTGACGACATCGATCAGGACCGGAACGGCACGCGGATCACCGATCTGACCGAGTACTTCAACCGCCACGGTCCGCAATCCAGGCTCGCGCATGACTGTGAACAAATGCTCGACCACCTGTGGATCACCGATCTTGCCAAGGGCTCGTATGGCATCTTCGCGAACCGCCGAATCTTGATCGTTGAACAACACCGACAGCAGAGGTTCCACCGCCCGTTTCGAGTGAGCCTTTCCCAACGATTCCACTGCATGGAGACGAACGAGCCAGTCCTCATGCTGTAACGCCCTCAAGAGAGATGAAATCGCCGCATCGCCAATGGCGGCCAGAGCGGTAGCCGCTTCATCACGAACCGCTTTCACCTTGTCGTGAAGCAGGGGAATGAGCGGCTCAACCGAGTCTGCATTCCGTACCCGACCCAAGGCTTTGGCCGCGTGCATCCGAACAATCCAGTCGCCGCTGCGCAGTGCCGTGATCAGTGGCGCGAGCACCCGCTCATCCGCAATGATGGCCAAGATGGCTGACGCTGATTCTTGGACCGAGAGATCTGGTTCAGTAAGGCAGGCTCCCACCGCCTCGACGGCCGGGGCTCCGATCGAACGCAACGCTTCAATGGCCGCCTCTCGCACAGAACGGTCTTGGTCTCGAAGGAGAGCAACCAGGGGAACTACCGCACGCGGATCTTTGAAGGTACCGAGTAGGCTAGCCGCCTCCTGGCGGATAGCCCAATCCTGGTCCTTGAGTGCCGCGAGTTGTTCCGTCACCGCATCAGCCATGCCGGTATCTAGCTCTTATGAAGGATCGTGGTTCATGTGGGGACAACACTGGTCGTCGTCATCGAAATATGATGGATGCGTACATGCGTGTGGGAGCGTGATTATGCCGTGTCGCCTGATGGGCCAAAGCGTCCGCTTTGTCCCAACGGCCGATCGACGCGCAGATTGTCGGCCTGACTTGAGCTGATCTCCACCACTTCATCAGAAGGCGTCCATCCAAGCTTATCCAACGTATCGAGTACAATCTGCTTCAGGGCGTCTTTGGCCGTCAGCCGAACGGACGCGTACGAAAGCACACGTTCCTTTTCAGCCTCGACTTCAGACGCTTTGGGGTCATAGAGGAAGGCAATCAATGGTTCGATGGCCGCGTCCCCGATCACCGCCAGAGCCGCTGCGGCCTTTTCACGCAAGACCCCGTCTTTCAGCAACATGATCAAATCCGGAATCACACGAGGATTGCGAAACTGACCGAGGGCTGTGGCAGCGGCTTCCTTGATGAACGCATCCTCACTGACGATGCACCCGGGCGTCGGCGTACCCTCCTGTTTGATGCCTTTGCCCTTCAATGCGTCCAACACGGCTGGGAGCGCACGCGCATCGCCGATCATGCCGAGTGAGGCAATAGCATGCCGCTTCACGGCTCCGTCTTTCATAGCTTCAACCAGCGCATCGATTGCACGGGGATCACCGATCATGCCGAGCGCGATGGTCGCGTCTTCGCGAACGGCTCGGTCAGCGTCCTTCAAGGCGGTGATCAAGGCATCCACGACCTTTGCGTCCTGTACCCAGGACCTGCCGATTTGATAGTCGGTGGTCATCCCGCCCAACGCGCGAGCCGCGTGACATCGAACCACAAAGTCTTTATCTGTGAGACTCTCGATCAACGGATCGACCGAGGGATACCCGATGTAGACCAGCGCTGTCCCGGCCGTCTCGCGCACGATCTTCGAAGAATCCCGAAAGAGCTTGATCAGGGCTGGAATGGCTTTCGGGTCGGCGATTCTGCCCAAAGCTTCCGCCGCTGCGCTCTTGACGGCTCCGTCTCGGTCACGACAGGCGACGATCAGCGCTTCGACCGCTCTTGAGTCCTTGATCTTGCCGGCCGCCTTGGCGGCATGTTCCCGTACGCGCCATCTGTCGTCTTTCATGGCTGTCACCAGGCGATCGAGCAGGATCGAGCCTATCTTTGCCGTGGCCTCGACCGCCTGATCGCGAACTTCCATGATGGAATCGTTGAACAGGCCGACCAGCGCTTCGATCGCCTTCGGTCCGCCGATTTTCGCGACGCCGCAGCCTGCATGAGCCCGCACGGACCAGAAGTCATCGTTGCAGGCGCTGATCAGCGCATCCAGGGTAGTTGGATCCCCCAGGTCGGCCAGCGTCTTCGCCGCCTCCTCTCGGGTGGCGTCATCCACATCTTCAAGCGCTTCTAAAAGATCGTCGAGTACGTTAGCCATCGTTCGGTTTCTGATCGTAATAGGCGTCGCGTTGCCCGCCATATGGGTACATGCGTTTACACACCACCACCAACGCCTGTGTCCCGCGGCCTTCGACACATTGATCCAAGGATTTTGAAAAATCGAGGGTGCCGTTGAGATTCACCGTAAAGGGAAAATCGAACGTGAAGCTGATGAACTTGTATTTGCCCGGCTTCAACCGCAGTTCCCGACGCTCGGATGTCTTGGGCGCATCGAGTGACTCGGGGTCGGAATTCCAGATCGAGGGCGTGACGCCTGGTACCTGCCACCAGGACGTGGGGACCAGCTTCGTCGCATCGATGGTAATCTCATGTTCCCTGAGATGCGGGGCCGGTAGGTCTCCTGAGAATCCTTCCTTGGGGCTGGCCACTGCCAGCAGGTTCATCAGCACGCAACCCAGTATCAGGAGGGACCAGCGTCGCATGAGGGCAGCGTAGCACATGGTTGACTAGCGTTTCTTCCGGGGCCGTACGGTTGGGGTGGCCGCGGCAGTTTCGAAGATTTCTTCCACGGCCCGACTCTCCCATTCCGTGTGAGTCTCCAGCTTCAGAATTTTCATCACGGTGGCTCCGGTATCCATGATTGACACCGGCTGACGAATAAGTTGGCCATGTTTGATTCCGGTTCCCGAGACGATCCAGGGAACGACCGGCGAATCAGTCGTTGGGGCTTCGGCGCCGGGGTCGGTCCCCTTTCCACTGAGAGCGGTGACGACGACGGCGGTGCGGCCCGAGAGCGAGTACTCCTGAAAGAGGTTCAGGACAGACTTCATTGCGCCATCGACCGTTCGTAACGCCTCCCGATATTCTTTCGAGTCCCAGCCGTGGGTCACTCCTGCCCTCCCTGCTTCCGGAAGGTGAACCACCAGCAAATGAGGCAAGGAGGGAATCGCGTGCCCATAGCCGTGCCCGCTGGTCGCCTTTTGAAGATACTGCTGGATGTAGGCAACGAGTTTCTGAGTGCCGCACTCGGGCCGCAATGCTCCGCAGAGTTGATAGTCGGTGTAGGGTTCCGGTTTGGCGAGCTGATACAGGGACTCATCCATATAAAAGATGGCACTGTCGCGGCCTCCGCTTAAATCCAGGTAATCGAATAGGCTGGGGTAGCGCGGGTAACCTCGGCTGAATTCGAAGAAATTCCAGGTAATCCCATGTTTCTCCACCGGCATGCCGGTCACCAGCGATGCCATGGTGGGTAATCGTAGGGCCGGCTTGACCCCGCTTGCGGACCAAGTCACCGACCCTTCCTTGACGAGTTTGCTCACGACTGGCATCGCGCCGCCCTTGATCGACTCTGGTCCGAATCCCTCCAGGACAAAAAGGATGACGTGTTCAGTCCCAGAACCGGAGGGAGCGGTTTCCTTGCCAAGCGGGGCAGCTGCCTCCACAGATGCTTGGACTGCGGTTTCAAGTAAGATGGTCAGGAGGCCGACAAGGATCGAGCGAAGGTATCGTGAGGGATATCTCATGTCTAAGTATCACCCGCATGTATCCTACAAGTAAGAACGGTACCCTAACATGCAAATTTTCCGGAAGGCAAGGTGGGAGAAGGCACTTGGCGATCGCTGGTGGAACCGCCTTCCGGGTGCTATGCTAAACTTGCTCACCGTTTCCTTCTGTGTCCAGGGTGAGAAGGGGGAGGCGATGTCCGGTCAAGTTTTCCATCAACAGCCTCTTCACATCTGCCTGCTGTTTTATAAATCTTATCGACTCATTGTCTTGTTTCTCTCGCTCGTGGTGTTCATAACCGCTGCCCCCGCGCTCGCTGACATCAGGGTCGTCAATGCGCAGGGTGAGTACCGAATGGGGGATCGCGATACCCGTGAGGACGCCATTCGGATCGCCAGCGAGGCGGCCAAGCGAAACGCGCTTGAACAGGTCGCGACCTATCTTGAAAGCGTCACAGTTGTGAGCGATATGGATGTCACGAGAGATGAAATCCGCACCTACACCGCCGGGTTGGTGCTTGTGCTCAATCAACAGATAGCTACAACCTTGGACGGCGATGTTGTGGTTGTGAAAGTGGATCTCCTTGCACAAATGGATACCGATGAGGTGGCACGAGCGATCGTTGCCCTTCGGGAGAACGAAGATGCTCGTACGCAGCTGGTTGCGCTGAAACAAGAGAACGAACAGCTGCAGGAAGAACTCAGATCGGTTAATCAGGCCATCGGGAATGCAGCAACGTCGGATCAAGTCCAACAGGCCGCGCAAAGGCGGAAGGACATTATCAATCGCGTGCAGTCAAACGCGATGGTGTCGCAGGCCTGGACGAATTGGGTCCTTGTTTCGCCGGTCGGCATTCCTCACGGTCTGCTGAATAGTGCCAGCGGTCTCTCTCCAGCCAATCCGCACATCGCCATTGCGCAGCAGATCATCGCGAGCCGGCAACCACTGGGCGTGAGAGAGCCGCCTGCACCTGGAACTATGCAGCCTCGCATGCCGAGCCATGAGCTTGTGCCACCTCCTGGTGGATCACCGGGGGCTCGACCATTCAATGAGATCATTCATCGGACACCTTCTGGATCACCTCTTGGGGATCGTCAATCAATGGGCCCACTGGGCCAAGGGCTTGGCGGAGCGAGGCGAGTGCCCCAGGCTCCACCGGGATTGCAGCAACCAGGTCCGCCTCCTCGGGGAGCTCCGTCCCTCGGGGCGCCAGGCGGAAACCGCTAGGGATGGAAGAGTTGAAGAAGAACGTGGGAATCGTGGTTGCTGCAGTGGGTCTCTGGCTTGGCTTGGGAGGCGTGTCCATCGCGATCTCAGGAGCCGAAGGCAGCTACTCTTCAGATCAGTACTGGATTGGTAAGGGCCAGGGCGATCTCACCAAAGGTAAGGTTGTCTGCCAGCGGGTATCGGAGCTCTCAGCGCGGGCAGACTTGGCCAAGCAGATCCGGGTGTTGGTGAAGGAACACATGATCGATCGTGTCCGTGAACGGTCAGGGCGTGAGAGTGAGCAGGATATTGAACTGACTCGTGAAGAAATTGTGCAGGAATATTTGCAAGATGTAAAAATCGTCGACCGCCGAATCGATGAAGAAAATAAGATTTGTACAGCGACCGCCGTGATGCCGAAAAGCAAAAACCAGACGAAGCCTTCAACTGATCAAGAGCAAAATCCCACCAACCTTCATTAACTCTCAGCGCCCTTGCGGGCTGGTTGCAGTCTAGAATCCATATCGGCTATGTAGTTCTTCATGCCGAGTGAGAATAACTTTCAGCATGACGAGCTGTCACGGAAGAGTCCCGGTGAGCGATTGACTATCGCTGACTTGGCTGATGTCGTTCTTCCAGATTCCCCCGCCTGGGCCGAGACCATGTCTAAGTGTGGAACAAGTCTGTCTCAGGCCGGAGTCGCGTGCGTCGTCTTTCTCCATGGCTCGATCCACGGCACCGATGTCTTTGGTACGCAGCGGTTGGATGAAGTAGGGGGGCTTAAACGAGGCTATTCACGGGGCGTGTCGGGACTAGATGCCCTGCTGGCTGCCATGCGAGAGGAAAGCAACGGGATTCCGTTGTTGCCCGGTGGACTCAAGCCGCCGCTCCCAGACAATGACGCGACGAAAACGCTTCTGGATGAACAGATCGGTGATGCGGGTAACTTCACAGACATCAACGTTCAATCATTCAGTGAGGCCATCAACACCAATCTAGCTCAAGCCATCTCTTGTGTCAGGCTGCTGTGGGCATCAGAACATCACCATCTTGGGCGGGCACTTGCCGCCGTGTCTCTGCTCGGCGAATTGCACAAGCTCTGTACACAACAGAACCTAGGGAAGGGGCACCGAATTCTTGTCCAAGCGCATGGACAAGCCGGACTGGTTCTGGCGCTGGCGTCGAATTTTCTTTGCCCGAGCCCCATTACCGGGCGACCCAAGCTGCTCAGCATTCTGAGCGACTATGCAGAGCAGACAAACCAATCAGAGGTTGGTGCTACTGTGAGGCAAATCGAATCTCTGCTCGCGACGGCGTCACTCCTGAACGGAGTTGCACTCGATATCGTGACCTTTGGCATGCCGGTTCGGTATGGATGGGACCCTTCCGGCATTGGGAAGCTGTTGCACATTGTGAATCACCGGAACTTGCGGACGGATGGAAAGAGCTGGTTAGCAAAGATGGAGCTACCTCAAATTACGATGGAGATGCCAGTCGCCTGGGGTGGAGACTACATTCAGGAATTAGCGGTTGCAGGCAGCGATGCTATTCCAGCGACGGAATCAGGGAAAGCGGCAAACAAACGAGTCTGGGAGATGGTCGAGCCGTACGATGGATTCGAGCGGTGGCTAGAATGTGCCAGACGAGCTGTTCGCTTTCCCAGCGAAGGGCGCTGTCTCCTTGTCGATTACAAGGACAGTACGGGCTCGACCAACCCACGCGACCACTACTATGGCCACGCGGTGTACACGCGCCGTCACGCCCTGCTATTCAATACGGCACAGATCGTTCGTGCCTTTTGCGAAGACTAGGCGTCCCCTGCGGGGCTGGAAGCCACCACAGGCTCGCTGCCGTTACCGGCAGAGGTGTCGTGCGGGTCCGGATTAAAGGCGGCCGGTAGTACCTCTTCAATTCGTTCCGCCAGGATGAAGGTCAGCTCGTCGCGCACTTCTTGAGGGACATCCTTCAGATCTTTCTCATTGGCCTTCGGCAGAATGATGCGCTTGATCCCCGCACGGTGTGCCGCCAGCACTTTTTCTTTGATGCCGCCCACCGGCAAGACAAGCCCACTCAAGCTGATTTCCCCTGTCATGGCTGTGTCGATTCGCACGGCTTTCCCCTCATAGGCGGAAGCCAGGGCAGTCGCCATCGTGATGCCTGCCGATGGACCGTCCTTTGGAATGGCGCCGGAAGGCACATGGATGTGGAGCCCGTTTCGTTTGAAACGGGAGATGTCCAACCCCATGCTCTCCGCATGCGACCATAGATAGCTTCTGGCGGCACGCGCAGACTCCTGCATGACGTCGCCCAACTGGCCGGTCAGGATCAACTCGTGGCTGCCAGGGAGCAAGGTGGTTTCAATATAGAGCACATCGCCACCGGCCGGGGTCCAAGCGAGGCCGGTGGCGACGCCTGGAGGCAGACTCTTCCGAGCCTCTTCCGGCATAAACCGTTCGGAGCCCAGCCACTCACCGAGGATATCCGTCTGAATATCGACGGGCCGCCGCTCCTGGCCTTCCGGAAGATCAGCGAATGTGAGGGCCACTTTTCTCGTCAACCGTCCCAGCATCTGTTCGAGTTGGCGCACGCCGGCTTCCCGCGTGTACCGAGCAATGACAAGATTCAGCACCTCGTTCGTCAACACGGCTTGGGTTTCCTCAATCCCTGCTTCCTTGAGTCGCCGTGGCCAGAGATAGCGTCGGGCGATTTCAGCTTTCTCTCGCTCGCTATAGCCTTGAAGTCGAATCACTTCCATCCGATCCAACAGGGGTTGGCTGATGGTATCGAGGGTATTGGCCGTGGTGACAAAGAAGACCTTGGACAAATCGAACGGGAGGTCCAAATAATGATCACGGAAGGTGTGATTCTGTGCTGGATCCAGAATTTCTAACAGGGCCGAAGCCGGATCGCCTCGAAAGTCACGCCCCATCTTGTCGACTTCATCGAGCATCAAGACCGGATTGTTGACTCCCGCCCGGCGGATGGCCTGGATGATGCGGCCTGGTAGCGAGCCGACGTAGGTGCGGCGATGGCCGCGCAGCTCAGCTTCGTCATGGACGCCGCCTAAGCTGAATCGCTCGAAAGTCCGGCCCATCGCCCTTGCGATCGACTGGCCCAAGCTTGTTTTGCCAACGCCGGGAGGGCCAACGAGGCAGAGAATCGGGGCTTTGGCAGTTGGATTGAGCTTCAGGACTGCTAAGTGTTCGACGATCCGTTCTTTCACCTCCTTGATCCCGTAATGATCTTCTTCCAATACCTGACGAACCGTTGACAGATCGAGATGTTCTTCGGAGGCCTTCTTCCAGGGGAGTTCGAGGACCAGCTCAAGGTAGGTCCGAAGCACCTGATGGTCGGGTGACGTCGGCGGTACCTTGCCCAATCTGGTGGCCTCACGCTCGACTTCTTTGCGAATATGGTCAGGCAAGTCGGCTTCGGCGATTTGCTTTTTCAACCGGGCGACCTCGTTCTCTTCGTTCTCATCTTCACCCAGCTCTTGCTGGATGGCCTTCAGTTGTTCGCGCAAGATGTACTCGCGTTGACTCTTGCCGATTTTCGTCTGTGCATCCTGGGTGATCTTTTCACGCAATTGCAGTATTTGGATTTCCTTGGACAGCGCGCTGTAGAGGCTGCGCAGAAGCTCCAGCGTCGAGGAGCTTTCGAGCAAGCGCTGTTCTTCCACCACATTGAGATTCACGAGCGAGGCGATGCGATAGGCCAGTGCGACGGAATCCTCCTCGTTGCTCAGCACCGTGCCGACTTCTTGGATGCCGGGCGCTTGGATCAGTCTCGGCAAGTCGGACACCAGTTCTTGAATGGCCCGGTGAAGGGCTTTGACTTCCGCTCCATCGTCTGTAGGACGTCCAAGAGAACGGACGCGCACTGTGGAGTAGGGGGTGGACTGTTCTTCTTTCAGGAGGACAACGCGATCCAGACCTTGAACCAGCGCGTGGATGGCGCCTTCTGACGACTGCCCGATCTGCTTGATGATCGCCTTGGTGCCGATAGAATACAGATCAGACAGACCTGGTTCTTCGGTCTGAGGATCCCGCTGTGCGACCACGACAATCGTCTTCTCTTCCGTCTTCATGGCGGCGTTGACAGCCGCGACAGAGCGCTCCCGCCCTACCGTCAGCGGGATCATCACGCCTGGAAATAACACCGTTCGTTTAACGGGAAGTATCGGCAACGTCGACAAGACAATATTTTCCATGACGACCATCCTTGCTGAGGGTTCACCACAGTATAACAACTTGATAGGTTGCCGTGCCTGGAAGTCAAGAGGAAGAGATCGGGGATTAGTAGGAACTAACGGGCGTAAGCGCAATCACACAATAGGCGAATCGGATGCCGGGTCACATCCTCGTCCAATCGATAGTCTGCATCCATTCACCAAATGTCGTGTGTGGGATGCCGAACTGCTGTTTTAATCCTGGGATATCAATGGTGTAGCCGACCTCGTTGAACCAGCGAAACATCGTGGCGAAGTCATGACCCATCGCCGTCTCGGCCTGATCCATCGGGAATTCCTGAAAGCGGATCGGCCGACCCATCGCCTTTGTCAACAGGGCGGCGGTCTCGGGCATTGTGAGCTCATCCCCCGCGATGTCGATAGCCTGCCCAAGAAAATCACTTGGGCGCAGAAACGCCGCGGCCCCAAATGCGCCGATGTCCTTGAGCGCGACCATCGCCAGCTTTCTGGCCGGCTTCATGGGGAGCATCAGCAGCCCCTCCGCGGACGGCTTCGCGAAGGTGGTGAAGTTTTCCATGAACCATACGGGCCGTAGAATAGTCGCCGGCAGTCCGATCGTCCGGATATGTTCTTCCACCTTCCATTTACTCTCAAAGTGCGGAATCTTTGTATTGCGATGAGCGCTCCCCACGGACGTGTAGACATAATGGGCAATGCCGGCCTGCTTCGCCGCATCGGCCAGCATGATGCCCTGGCGCACTTCTGCCTCCATGCCTGCCTCGAACGGGGTCGACATAGCAAACACCCCATGCACGCCTCGCAGCGCCATCTGCAAGATGGCCTGGTTCGTGAGATCTCCCTGCACGATCTCGGCGCCGGCCTTGGCCAGCGATGCAGCCTTCTCCGGATTCCTCGTCATCACGCGAACCGGCTGTCCCTTGGCAAGCAGCGCCCTTGCGACGGCCCCACCTTGTTGACCCGTTGCGCCGATTACCAATATCGGTTTGGTCTGGGTTGCCATCGTGACTCTCCTTTAGCTGCGTACTGATGGAGGCACTATACAGCGGAGCGTGATTCTTGCGCCCCGTCAGTCACAGATGTCAATGTGAGATTCATGGGGCGGGAGACGGGAATGGACAGGGGGATGTGACGGCCGGAAAGGAACGCGAATGCGGCGAGCGAGGCAGACTGAGAAGATCGACAATCAGAGCGCGAACACGTGGTTGCCAGGGGTGAGGGCGTGGGGGCGGCGGAAGATGGCGACGGTGTTCTGGCCCCAAAGAACCCCTTCTCGCTCTGATACTGCCGACAGACCTCTTCGAGATATTCTTCCGTCATGAATCGGCAGCCATGCACATGCTTGAACTGAAAATTCCTCCAGCCCTCACCGGCGCGGGTGACCGCGATGGGCATGTGGCTCGTCTCCCGCGCCCTGCCCACATTTTTGTTTGCGCCACTGCGAGTCGTGGCCGTGGGAATGGGACTCACCGGTGTGGCGATCACGGGATCGGCGATGCTGTCGTTCTGGAGAGCGCACACCACCGCGAACCCCATGAAGCCATCTTCCGCATCGTTCTTGGTGACGTCGGGCATCTATGGCTTTACGCGCAATCCGATGTATCTCGGCCTGTTGTTCGTCTTGGTCGGATGGGCGCTGTATTTGGGAAACGCCCTGGCTTTTCTCTTTCTTCCCGCCTTTATCTTCTACATGAATCGCTTCCAAATCGAACCGGAAGAACGAGCGCTGACTGCTCTGTTTGGGCAGGAGTTCGTCGCATACGCATCTCAGGTGCGTCGGTGGATATGAGCTAGAGTGATGGGCGGTGCAGGGGGGAGGCGGTTCAGAGAGAAATGGTTTCTGCCACCTACTGAAATGCGCGATTACAAGATCCTAATTGCGTCGTTCGCCAGTACCTGCCAAGGGCACAGACCTGTCGGGGTACACGCAGTGTGAGTTGAATGCCATGGCTCATCGGTTGAACATGCGCCCACGAAAATGTCTCGGCTTTGCCACGCCTCTGGAAGTCTACGCGCAGCGGCGTCATGATTCACCCGTTGCACTTGGAACTTGAAACCGCCCTGCATAATAGAGCGTGATTCTTACGCGGCGGTCAGCACATGTCGATGTGGTCAAATACCTGGCGGGAACGAACCGAAAATGTGACGGCGAGAGGCTAACCGGACATGGTGGGCGGCTCGCGGGGCTGGGGCATCACCGAATTCCTGAAAGATGGCACCCATTTCTTGCTCTTGACTTCCTTCATGAGAAAAGACTACCTATCTCCGGCTTCTCTCTGGCTTCCAAATTAAATCACACCTGAGGAAACACCATGCCTAGTACGGGGCATTCAGATCGCATAAAACGTCCTTCTTATCCAGCATTTCCCCTCACACAAAATGACCACCGATTCTACTTCTCCACAATTCCAGTCGGTGATCTTTATCCTTATTGCTTTGTCTCAAGGCGTGAGAATGACCCTGAAGCAGGTTTCCAAAGAAGCCTTAATACGAAGCGCGCCGAAGACATTGCACGGTATCTCGCCAAAGGCACAGGCTCAATTCCAACCAACATTGTCCTATCGGCGCAAGGAAATGCCCAGATTAACTACAACTCCCGCGCCAAGACGCTGTCATTTGATCGAGTCGAGAAGGCATTCTTGGTTCTCGACGGGCAACATAGATTGCTCGGATACCATCTGTGCAAAGAAAACCATAAAAAAGATCTACGCGTGCCCGTCTCTATCTATGTAAACCTTTCCAGGGCAACTGAAACTTCGCTGTTTATCGACATCAATACAACTCAGCGTGGAGTTCCAGCCGCCCTACTGCTTGACATCAAGCAAGTGGCAAATATTGAGACACACATGGAGCAATCCCTTCGACAACTCTTTGATCGATTAAACAAAGATTCTAAATCACCTCTCAGTGGAAAACTCAGTCCATCTCAGTCCGCTTCTGGAAAGATTTCCAGAGTTACGTTCAATCGCTCGTTGCAATCAGTACTTCGCTCTCCTCTCATGCTCGATGTAGAGGATGAAGCCCGTTACACCCTTATTCGGAACTATCTTAGCGCCCTGGATGCGGAACTAGACAACAAGAAGCTTTTAACAAAATCGGCCTTCTTTGAAGCTGCATTCTCGGTATTTGACGAAGCAATTCGAATAGTCACAACCACATCTGGAAATGCAAAACAGGGAAGCATCCAATCCATCATAAGACCAATTGCGAAACTTGATTACTCTACTCTTTCAGATGGAAGCGCTAAAAGGATTGGCGAAACAATGAAAGCAGCCATTCAGAAGAGCGTATCAATTACATCGGATATGGTGTGAACTTCCCCAAAGGCTCAGTCTGGCAAACCTGTCGAGATCACGCCCTCAATTCGATTGTCGACAACAGCTCTTTCACTCCTCACAATCCATTAACTCTATCGAGTTGGAGACAAAGAGGTAGCTTTTCTGTTGTGGCGGCCACCGCAAAGAGCTTCACCCTCGAATGCGCTACAGCGGATATTGGTTCAGCTATCGTCGGAGATACTGAGCACCTTCTAAATCACATCGCTGAACATCGCGCTCTCATCCATGACTCAATAAAGACAGACCGCTGGAACAGCCCTGCCTGGCTACTAGTAACAATTTACTATTGGGGACTTTTCGCAGCTTTGGCATGGACACGGCTTCTTGGAAAGGGGGTCGTTTACCTGGATCAGACAGCCGTTAGAGATTTAAGAACACTGGCCCGCAATGCTATGCAGAGTCCCCACAGTGGAACATTTCAACTCAAAATGGGGAAGGATCTTAGTGCCACTAATCGAGAAGTAGTACTGGATAAAATGGGCTCTTCGCACTTCCATGCATGTACCTGGAGCCAAGTCATCCGAGATGCGCAATGGAGGTTTGATCATTATGCGACTGAAGAAACCAACAAGTTAGAATTTAGTCTCTTTAAATGTCTCGCATTTTCTGATCGCGCTGGGAAAGATTCTTGGCCTAGTGAATTACGGAACAGAATAAACTATCGGCCAGGCTTCGCATATACTCAAGTTAACAAGAAACCTGCTCTCGACTTAATCCAATTCATAAGAAAAACTCCCTTCCATTCAATGGAAGCTGTAGCGGATATTTACGAGTTAGAGCTACGACGCATTGCCGCAACTTCGAGCATCGACAATAGTCCGTCAAATTATTCAAGAATCATGTTCTTAAAAACGATCGTCCTCACGAGCCTTGTAGAGGAACTATTCTCCGAGGTAGTTGAGAGAAGGAAGCTGGACGCCAGAGGGTCAAACAAGCGCCATAGTTTTTACAAAGAGAGAGGAATGTGGAAAGTAGACAATGTCTGGCCAATTGACCATTGAGCTACTAAGAAACATTGAGAGGATTTGGCCAACGATTACCCCCTCCCAGAACTTGCTCATCCCATCAACGGGGTACGGTAAAACACAAAGAGGCCGGGAATCTTATAGAGACTGCGCTATACGTTATCAATGAGAGGCTAGGTTCGCGTCGGCGGGGCGAGACGTCGTCTTGCGCCGCCCTGAACGATCACGAACTCATACAGCCGGCACTCCAATGCCCCGTTGAAGAGGGGAATGCGTTTGGACGGCGTCAGCCCAATTAGCTTCGACAATCGAGGATCGCCAGTCAGCACATAGGCGCGCCATCCGGTAAAGCGCTGCTTCAGCCAATCACCCAGCTTAGGGTAAAACAATTCCAATTCGTCCGACCGGCTGAGGCGGACTCCATAAGGTGGATTGATGATCATCACACCTTTGTCTGCCGGCGCTTCCAAATCTAGAATATCGCTTTGCTTTAGTCGGACATCTATCGCCACTCCAGCGCCTTGAAACATCCGCTGCGCAACCTTCACCATCGCTGGATCCCGGTCGGAGGCATAAATGGTGGACGGCACCTGAGCCACTTGTTTGGCCAGCGCTGCTTCCCGAAGATGATCCCACTGGTGTGCGTCGTGAAGGAGTAATCGCTCAAAGCCAAAGTTACGTGAGATGCCCGGCGCGATCTGACGAGCCATGAAGGCGGCTTCGAGCGGAATCGTCCCGCTCCCGCACATGGGATCGAGCAGCACATCGCTCGCAGTCCAGCCGGCGAGCCGTAGAATTCCCGCCGCCAGGTTTTCTCTGAGTGGCGCTTCGACCGATCCTATCCGATGTCCGCGCTTGAACAAGGGTTCGCCGGACGTATCCACATAAAACGTGACCGTGCTCTGGTCCAGAAAGGCGTCGAGCCTGATGTCCGGCCGTTCCGTATCGACGCTCGGTCGTTCCTGTTTGGCCTTGGCGAACTTATCGCAGACGGCATCTTTGATGCGGAGAGTCAGGAAGTCCAGGCTGGGGAGGGGGCATCGACGGGCGCTCACCTTCACCTTGATCGTCTGAGCGGGCGTGAACCACTCAGGCCAGGCGAGCGCATAGGCGGCGTGGTAGACATCGCCCTCTGTTTTATAGGGACTCTGTCCGACCTCCCACAGGACGCGACTGGCGATGTGCGAGTTGAGATTGACCCAGTACATGGTCGACCAGGACGTGCTGAAGCCGACGCCCCCTTCCGTCTTGGTCGTTGCGGGCATGCCAAGGCTATGAAGCTCTGTCTCAAGCACGCCTTCAAGCCCGCGAGGACAAGGTGCAAAGAAGCGATGGTTTGTGCTATCCATTTTGCTTGCCGGGGATTGCAGGTTCAGAGGCCACCTAATGAATTATTGCAGCGCCTGCGGAAAGTCCGTCATTCAAAAAGTTCCGCCCGGCGATAACCTGCCTCGGTTCGTGTGCGAAACCTGCCAGGCTATTCATTACCATAATCCGAAGATCGTCGCGGGCTGTATTCCTGAATGGGAAGATCAAATCCTTTTATGCCGGCGGGCCATCGAGCCGAGGTCAGGTCTCTGGACCTATCCGGCTGGCTTCATGGAACTCGGCGAAGGTACCGAACAGGCGGCGATGCGGGAGACGCTCGAGGAGGCGCAGGCGCAGGTGACCATTACGCGGCTCCATTCCGTATTGAGCCTGCCTCGTATTGGACAGGTCTACATGACCTTCATCGGCCGTCTTCAGACCAAGCAGTTCAGTGCAGGGTTTGAAAGTCTGGACGTGCGGCTCTTTCCCCGCCACGCCATCCCCTGGGAGGAAATCGCCTTCCCAGTGGTGGAAGCGGCCTTGCGTCATTACGTTGAGGATGTGGCGCGGGGAACGTTTCAGCTGCATGTCGCAGACGTTCTGGGGACTATCAACTGACGGGGTTTTTCAGGAGCGAAGCGCACTCTGGGGCACGATCGCGTGGATATTGACGAGCTGTTCCGCGCGGTCGATCGCATAGAAAATCCGCCATTCCCCTACGGCATACTTGCAGAGTCCAGGAAGGTCATCCGCGATCGATTCATGTCGCAGGTTGTCGACATTGGAAGCCAGCCACTTGGACTTGTCGAGGAGCCGTTGGGCCATGGGCTGGTCAATCGCGGCGAGATCTTGCACCGTGCTGGGTTGAAAGGTGAGGCGGTACCAGGGCATGGGGTTTTACCATCGAAGGCCGATTCGCTCGGCTATGTCTTCTCCGGAGAGCCGGTCACTGGTCACTAATGACTGCTTGAGGCGAGCTCTGAGTGAATCGCCGAGTTGGAGACCAAGGTCGGGATCTCCGATCAACTCGCGAATTCGATCGTCCACGAGGCCCTGAACCAATTCTTTCAATTGTTCCATCGACAACGATGAGAGCTCCATGGAACGAGAATACGGGTCAGGATGGATGGAATGCAACAGGTCCGGTAGCAAGACAGTGGTGGGCTTGGACTCGATCGAAGGCTGTGTGCGCTGAACATGGGTGATGCGAAGCACGGTGAATGCCAACTCCCGCTGGCCAGCCTGCCGGATACGCCGGCGTTCTAGCTGAGGGGAGCCCTGTTTGCTTTTAGAAAAGGATGATCGAGCTCGTCAAAAGTGGGGAATAGTCTGTGCTGACAGCTGAGTGATCTGCTTCACGTCTTTGGCAGCTCGCCTTTTGGAACGATGAGAGCCTGTCCTGCCGTTACGGAGAGCTGTTCGACCACCCGCTTGAGTCGTTCTTGTTCAGCAGGAGCCACGGTTAAGAATTCGACACCGATTCCTTGTGATCCGGACCAGCGGACGGCCCCTCTACTCACGTAGATGGGGGTAGGTTCGCCGGGTAGTTCAATGAGTAATTCCACCTGCATGCCGGTAAAGGGCTGGACGACGCTTTCTAACCGGCAGCCTTTCAGCGAGAGATCCTTCACAGACGCGTTGTATCGAAGTTTGTCTCTCTGCACCAACGTGCTGGGGATTGCTACCGGAAACCGCGGGAATTTACGGGTGACCATCGAGTGTCCTTATGTCGCGTGGCAGATTTCTTTGCATGTCTCCCAAGCATGAGACGGTGGCTCTTTGTCTGTCGAGCCGACCCGGTGTTGTAGCTAATGGGGTACTAGGTAGCAGGCTATGTGGCCGGAGGCAACTTGTCAACGAAAAGACTGATCTGAGCAGGAGTGACTGGTGTTTACAAAGGAAGGGGTGTTGCAGTTTTCCCCAGTCAGGGAACCTTACCAGCCATAGCCCCAATACCCGTAATGTCGAGGGCCCCAAAAGGGACGGTAAAAGGGTGACGCATACATCCCAGAACTTCCAAAATGAAGTCCAAACCCCAACCCGAGGCCGAGGGGATAGCCATAGGAGTATGGATAGGAATACGGGATTGAGACAATGCTCGTGGTGGGCCGTTCTACCAGCTGTCGTTGCAAATCCGCCGTCGCGGTTGATTGTCGATCGAGCTGGCTTTTGAGTTGACTGACTGTCCCCTCTTGGGCCTGGAGTTTCCCTTCAAGCTCAGTGATTTTTTTCTGCTGTGCTTCCATGAAGGCGTTCACGCAACGAGTCTGCGCGTCGCCTGTGTAGTTAGAACACTCCCATGGTATTTGGAGAGTTTCAGCGATGGTGGGGAAGGGGAAGAGGCCACAGGCGACAGTCCCAGCCCACACCAAGGCTTGCGACCACCGATCTCGGAAGGTTTTCCGCTTCATTCTACCCCTCCAATGTGGCTATACACGTAGGGTAACATGCGAATTATTTCTTGACCAGAGTGGGTTCGCTTCGTCAGCGCCCAGCTGATACCCGTCGTCATGCACAGGGAGCAGATCAGACGCTTCACCCGACAGTCGTTTGTTGACAGATGCCCGTGATTTCCGATAAAGTTCCCCCCTTTGATTGGTTTCCCCGGTAGTGTGTGCAGTAAATGAGAGGTGGCGTGCAAAGGCCACCGTCGCTCACCGCACAAGAACCACTAGAGAATCCAGCACGTTAGAGAAAAACGAGAAGGCGGTTCAGGATACGTTCTTCATGAACAGAGAACTAAAAATTTTCTCTGGCAACGCCAATCTTTCGCTTGCCCAAGAGATCGCAGCGTATTTGGGACAGAAGCTAGGTGAAGCGACGGTTTCGTCGTTCAGTGATGGGGAAATTCGGGTCAAGATCGACGAAAATGTGCGTGGCGCCGACGTGTTCGTTGTGCAGTCCTGTTGTCAACCGGTCAACGATTCCTTGATGGAGTTGTTGATCATCATCGATGCGTTGAAACGTTCGTCGGCCAATCGTATCACTGCCGTTGTGCCTTATTTCGGATATGCTCGTCAGGACCGCAAGGACCAACCACGCGTTCCGATCACGGCGAAGCTCGTTGCTGACTTGATTACGACGGCCGGAGCCGATCGTGTGCTCTCAATGGATCTTCATGCCGGGCAGATCCAGGGATTTTTCAACGTGCCGGTCGATCACTTGTACGCCCTTCCAGTGTTGCTGGACTACATTGTGAAGAAAAAAATCGTGGATCTGGTCGTCGTCTCGCCCGATGCAGGGGGCGTGGAGCGGGCCAGGGCATTTGCCAAGCGCCTTCAGGCGAACCTAGCGATCATCGACAAGCGACGTGAAGGCCCGAACCAAGCGCAAATCATGAACATCATCGGAGATGTGCAAGGGAAGAGTGTGTTGCTCCTCGATGACATGATCGATACAGCAGGCACCATTGTTCAGGGGGCTCAGGCTTGTCTTGATCATGGTGCTCGAGAGGTGATCACGGCCTGCACGCACGCTGTGCTGTCCGGGCCGGCGCTGGAACGGTTACAGACGTCCTGTCTGTCCCAAGTCGTAGTGACCAACACGATTCCGCTGCGAGGAAAAGAGTTGGCCTGTCCGAAGTTGCATCAGTTGTCGGTGGCGTCTCTCTTAGGCGAAGCCATCAGACGGATCCATGAAGATGAGTCGGTGAGTTCATTATTTGCGTAGCCCAGTCGGGACTGGGTCTTGCGCGAGCAGTCGAGGAGACGGAGGAAGATCATGAAATTCGATTTAACAGTGGCCGTGAGAGAACAGGCGGGCAAGGGAGCTGCACGGTCGATGCGGCGGGCAGGGAAAATTCCGGCCGTGCTCTACGGACAGGGGGACTGTCTGTTGTTGACTGTCAACCCTGAGGAATTGATCAAGATTTTAAAGTCGCATGCGGGCAGTACCGCGTTGATCTCGCTCACGGTGAATGGTGCTAAGTCCAAGCCGAATCGTACCGCGCTCTTGCGTGACTATCAAGTCGATCCGGTGACCGGGGCTGTCCTCCACGCGGACCTCTTTGAGATTTCCATGAGCAAGCCGATCAGAGTGAAAGTTCCGATCAAGATCATTGGTGGTGTTCCAGCCGGTGTGAAGGAAGGTGGAGTGCTGCACCACAACATGCGCGACGTACAGGTCGAGTGTCTTCCTGCTGCATTGCCCGATTACATCGAGGTCGATGCCTCTCCTTTGACTATCGCCAGCGGCATCCATGTGAAGGAACTTGGGGCGCGTGAAGGTGTCCGTTTCCTGGATGATGCTGATCAAATGGTGGTCAGTGTCGCGGCACCGATGTCGGATGCCAAACTCGAAGCCTTGCTCACCAGCGGTGTGGGAGCGGCGGGCGAACCCGAAGTCGTGGCGAAAGGTAAGGAAGTAGGAGCTGAAGGCGCTGCGGGTGCTGAACCGGCCAAGGCTGGAGCGGCTGCGCCTGCCGGTGATGCCAAGGGTGGCGAGAAGAAAGAAGCTGCCGCGGCTCCGAAGGCTGACAAGAAAGAAGCTGAAAAGAAGAAGTAACGTTGCGTCTGCTCGTTGGACTGGGCAATCCTGGCAAAGCCTATGCCCAGACTCGCCACAATGTCGGCATGTGGGCCATCGAGCGGGCCGCCGCTCGATGGTCGATCCGACTCTCGCCGCGTGGGACCGCGCAGCGGGGATCTGGGCGACTCGGAGGGGAATTGATCGAGCTGGCTGGCTTGCTCGACTGGATGAATGTGACCGGCCCTCCCTTGAAAGGCCTCTTCCGCGAATTCGAGCTCACCCCCAACGAACTCATTGTCATACACGACGATCTGGATTTGGAGCCAGGGCGGCTGAGGATCAAGCTATCTGGTGGCCATGGGGGACACAACGGGATCAAATCCATCATAGAGGCACTCGGGACTCCAGAATTCATCCGATTGAAAATTGGAATCGGTCGGCCCGCGCCTGGTCAGAATTCTGCCGATTATGTATTGGAGCGGGTGACTCAGGATGAGATGGCCATCATTGAGCCTTGTCTGGGACGAGCTGTCGATGCATTGGAATGTTTGATTCACCGGGGAGCGGATGTCGCGATGAATCAGTTTAATATCAGAGAGAAGGTCGTGGACGAAGGGGAGGGGACGACATAAATGGGTCTTTGTTGCGGCATGATCGGGTTGCCGAACGTCGGCAAGACGACAGTTTTCAATGCATTGACCGGCAGCGGCGCCTTGGCGGCTAATTATCCGTTTGCAACAGTCGATCCGAACACCGGCATTGCCTTGGTCCCGGACGCTCGTCTCATTAAGCTAACCGAGATCTTCGCTTCGAAGAAAACCACCTACAGCACGCTGGAAGTGCGCGACATCGCCGGGCTCGTGGAAGGAGCCAGTAAAGGCGAAGGATTGGGCAATCAATTCCTCGGCCATATCCGTGAAGTCGATGCGTTGCTGCATGTGGTCCGTTGTTTCCAAGGCACCGATGTCGTCCATGTCAGCGGCGGGGTCGACCCGCTCCGGGATATCGGCGTGATCGAAACTGAACTGATGTTGTCCGATCTGGAGACGCTCGATCGGCGGAAGCAGAAAACCGAGAAAAAAGTGAGGGCTGGAGATAAAAAAGCTGCATTCGAAGTGGAGTTTCTCACCAGGCTCATCGGTCAGCTGGACAAAGGCGAATGGTTAGGCAACCTGCCCTACACGGCTGAGGAACGGGTCATCCTCACCGAATGTCAGCTGCTATCCGCCAAGCCGGTCCTCTTTCTTGCGAACGTATCCGAAGGGAAGAACGCGGATGACGCGATGGTCAAGACGGTGCGCGACTTTGCCGAGAAGCGTGGTGCCCGCGTCGTGACGATCTGCGGACAACTCGAAGCGGAACTTTCCTCGCTGCCGGACAGCGAGCGGGCGGACTTCCTGAAAGAACTCGGGCTGACCGAATCGGGGCTGGTCCGACTGACACGCGAAGCCTACACATTACTGGACTTGATTACCTTCTTCACTGCCGGCGAAGTCGAATCTCGCGCTTGGCCCATCCCTAAGGGGATGAAAGCACCACAAGCCGCCGGAAAAATCCACTCCGATATGGAACGCGGCTTCATCCGTGCCGAGGTCTACCACTACGATGACCTGCTGGCCTGTGGGTCGGAGGCGAAGGTGAAGGAGAAAGGGTTATTCCGCCTGGAAGGTAAGGATTACGTCATCAAAGAAGCAGATATCGTGTACTTCAGATTTAACGTGTAGCTTCCTGGCCCTGTTGTCGACCACGAAGAACTCGCGCTGAACCGGTTCCAGGACACGTGCCGTTCGTCTCTTACCCGTCGCCACCACACAATTCCGACCTGCAAGCTTCCCGACATCGGTCAGGGAGGCCCACGTCTTACAGCCAGATCCCCCCATAGGAGGGCGAACAGGGGCCCTTTGCCGAGTTGACCGGTGCCTTCATGTTAAGCGATCCTCTTGTCTTGCCGTTCTCGGTCGTCCTTCGGGGATATGTGTCCTAAGTTGTCACGATGCTCGACTCGCTTGCTAATGCGTTTGCGTGGGAAGGGATCGCCATCTATTGGGGAATCGGCCTGCTCTTTTTCGCGGCAGAATATTGGTGGCCCACGCGTCAGTTCCCGTATAGCCAGGTACTTGCGCAGGATGTAGCGGCCCTCACGACGTATCAGGTCTTCTTTGTTTTTGCCACACAGGTGACGAGTCGAATCCCATTTCCGCATTACTCCTACTGGCATTGGCGGGCGCTGCCGTTCGCTTTTAAGCTCGTAGTCTTCTTGCTCGTCCTCGACGGATTGGCCTACTGGATGCATCGGCTCTGGCATATGCCGTGGGTCTGGCCGATCCATCGCTGGCACCATTCGCCGACGGAGCTCTACTGGCTGGCCGGTATCCGGGCGAGTTTTCCGCAAGTCGTCCTCGCCAGCATTCCATATCTGCTGGCATTTCCGCTCCTCAAACCAGTGCCATCACTCTTCTTTCCACTTTATTCCTATCTGATGATCCTGACCAATAACTGGATGCATATGAACGTGACCTGGCAATCGAGAAAACTGGAGTGGTTCTTTGTCACGCCACGCTATCATCGGGTACATCACCTGAAAGAGATTGGAAGGGCCGGGGCAAATTTTGGGGTCTTGTTTACGATATGGGATCGGCTGTTCGGGACGCATGTTGATCCCGAGCAGGTGGAATCGACAGGGCTGTACGGCATTCAGGAAACCGTTCATCCGGTCCGCATGGCCATCGGGGTCTAAAGCGGAGAAGTTCTTCCTGATCAATTGCAACTCGCGATTTCTAAGTTATCCTCTCTCCGATGTTTTGAAGTTCACAAAGCTGTTAGCCTGGTAGTTTCTCCAACCGCCAGACATGTTCTGTCGCTGGGCACTTGCCCTTGAGCCCACCAGGGACATCCACACGGGCCAGCGGCGTGAGGGTGTAGGCGTCGCTGTAATGGCGATGGAGCTCATCGGGGGTGACGGAAAATGGAGGGCCTGGTACGACGGTCTGGTCGTACTCATAGCCAATGACGAGTTGGGGCGCCAAGGCTGTGAGGGATTTGAGATGCGCCGTGTACTGCGCTCGCATCGCTTCCGGTAGCGCAACCAGCGCGGCTCGGTCATAGACCGCGTCAACGGGACCAAGCATCTCGCGCGATAGGTCAAAGAGATCGCCCACGAAGATATCGATCTTCTCTCCGTGAAAGTGTTTGTGCTTTCCGACTTCTGAGATGGTTGGTTCCATGCCCAGCTCCGCAAAGAGCTGCGTCACAGCCAGTTCACTCAGTTCCGCACCAGCGACCGCATAGCCGCGAGACAGGAGCCAGCCGAGGTCGAGTGACTTCCCGCAGAGCGGCACAAACACACGACTGCCCGAAGCCACGTTTAGCAAAGGGAAATGAGCGATCAGTAGCGGGTTAACGTCGCGCTCGTGCCATCCAGTCTGGTTCGTCTGCCATCGGTTGTGCCAAAAGCTTGCATCCATGCGAATCCCTCAATGAGTGGCTACTCGGGGTGATGCCAGCGCCATCCTAAATGGCAGAGGCGAAGAGGGGGCAAATACGATGGGGGAGGGGAGTCTAGCCAGAGAATGGTCCATGACACCATTTCCTCATTCCGCCGCATATTGTTATTTGCCAGGAAACACCGCTGTGGGGTGTGACTGTTTTCTTAGGTATTGATCTAGAACAAATTGATTCAAAGAGCCAGCTAGATGAATTGCTAAGACGGCGTAATGACGGGGTACTTCTAGAACTGCATTTCCCTGCCCATGTCCCGCCAGTTCATTCCGAAGCGTTGCCAGCGATCCAAGTACTGTCTTGCTGACTGCCTTTGCTGAAGCTTCTGGGATATCATCCAAGAAGCTCTTCTCTCGGAACATCCGAAGCAGGTCTGTGATATCCCCACTATGCTGATTGAGCACGGTCTTTAACGTGCTCTCGAAGCTCTTGAATGCCTTTAAGATCACATCTTTAGTCTTTCCGTCTGAGAGGTCTTCACGAGCCTCTCGAAACTCATCGTGTGCACCCTCAAATCCTTTCTCTCTCAAGATATCTTCACCCTTTTGAATGATTTCAGCTTGAAAGAACTCAGCATCGATCTGAAAAAACCGTCCATCCGAAAGGCGCCAGGGGCATTCAAAGTCCATCATCGCTTCATTAACTTCTGCTTGGAAATGTTCCGCCTGACCCTTACCATAACCATGCTCCCCAAATGTGGACAGCTCTTCCGCAAACTGTTCAATTGTTTCAAGTGCGCATGAGGGATACCCTTTCATGAAGTACCCCTCAAGCCCTACTGCATCTTCTGTAGCACGTGCCTTAAGCTCTGGAAAGCCGAGAAGCCGCTTCAGCTTTAACTCGGTCTGCTCCGCAATGCTCGTTTGTGAAGTCCAACTGTCTGAGGGGTCTGGCTGGTACCAATATGTTTCATTGTATTTTTGTACCGTTAGCCATAAGCGCTGGCGCAAGCGGTCCTTCATTGTGACTCGAATGCGCTGTTCCACGAGTGCTTTCCCATGACGAATAGAGAAAGGTTGCATAATTCTGCCTCCGGTCTGGGTATCGATTGGGGAAGGCGATTTTAACAGAGTTCTGAATAGAAGAATAACGATTGCTCCTCGAACCTAGAGAACGGAACCAGGGGCGGATCTTATATCGTGCATCGCTGACTTGATTAATTTCTTTGTGAAACCGGCGCGCTTCCGGCAGGGAGAGGGAGTCGTGGGGCTACAAGCTGATCTGATAACGGGTGCTACGCCCGCTGCCAGTAGGTGCGAAGATACCTTTCTCCATCAATTCCTGTAAATCGCGCGTGGCTGTGGCTTTTGACGCGCCGGTGATGGTCATGTACTTTTTTGCGCTCATGCCACCTTCGAAGCCATCCGGGCCTTCTTCCAGCATACGGCGAAGAATCTGCATCTGCCGCTCGTTGAGCTGCTCCCGCCCCGGTTATATCAACTAATCGGCTCAGGAAAAGCATGAAACGTGAGCCGATTAGAGATGGGAATCGGCTCACTGCCAGGAAGTTCTCGCAATAGCAATGACTTATAGAGCACAGAGCCCACGCTCGAACGCAGTTTTCCAGCTCATGAGGCTGGGGTGGTGCTATCAATCGCCAACGTATTCAAACTGACTCAGCCGGTCATGTTGGTCGTTAGTCGTCGGCTCCAGCAGTTGGAGATCGAACACGGTCAGTGTGGTGACGCCGAAGCTTGCTTCCACCAGTCCACGGACCACGTATGGCCGGTTTGGAGAGAGCAGATGACAGCAGCGGCGGTAGGCCTCGGGGAACAGCGTGGCATCGTAAATGGCTGTGATGTCTTCCAGGGTGATGAATTCCATGGCCTGCCCGTGTTTCGTCTCAGCCGCCTTCTCGGTGATCAGCACACCGACCATGGTGATGCGCAGGCCGACGAACCGATGCATCTGGGAAGCAGGTACCGGTCGCAGCCGCTCGATCTGTTTGCGATAAAGGGTCAGGGGATGGCGGCTGGCAAGAAAGCCGAATGATTGGATCTCATGGGCTCGCTTCTGCGCAGCAGCATAGTCATCCGGGATCGGTAAGGGGCCGGTAGTGGCATCGCTTCCCGCGTACAACCGCCACATCAAGGCCGGCCTGGTGAGCTCACCGGCGATGGAGTCACAGCAGCCGGCGCGGACCAATGCTCTGGCCTGGGCCGGCTCAGGTTTCACACGCTGCAGAAAGTCCTGAAACGATCGGTACGGACCATTCTTTGTTCGCTCTTGGATAATTCTTGTGCCGAGTTCTTTCGGAATCGTCTTGATCTGCATCAAGCCCATCCGTAGCCGCTCACCTTCGCCGCGGTAAACCCACTCGCTGTCGTTGATATCCGGTAAAAGAATTGCCAGCCCCATGCGGCGAGCCTCCGAGACGTATGCGAAGGTCGAGTAAAATCCTCCTTGGTTGCTGATGACGGCGGCGATGAATTCTGCCGGATAGTGGGTTCGGAGATAGGCGGATTTGAACGAGACCTGCGCATAGCTGGCGGAATGGGGTTTGCAAAAGCTGTAGCCGGCGAAACTCATGATCATCTTCCAGATGTTCTCGATGGTCTCGGGCGATGCATTATTTCTTTCCGCTCCGTGGCAAAACTGCTCGTAGTAGTCTTGCAGTTGCCGTTGTTTATGTTTCTTGCTGATGACCTTACGCAGCTGATCCGCATCTTCGATAGAAAAATCAGCCAGCGCCATGGCCACCTTGGAGACGTCTTCCTGATACGTCATGATGCCGTGGGTCTCGTCCAGCACTCCTTGCAACGTGTGATGCCAGAATGCACAGGATCCTTCTTGCGCTCGGCGAATAAACTCTTCGACGAAGGCATTCGTGGCGGGTCTGACCAGCGATGAAACCATCACCAGATATTCGAAGACGTCCAGCTGTTTGCGGCGATGCGCGGGCATGCCGATCCATAGCTTCCTCAGCAAGAGACGGGTGGCGGGCGATTCGATATAGAAACAGCCGATCGTCTCGCCGCACCGGATCGCTTCTTGCGTGGCAGCATCCTCCAACGGATCCCAAGCCACGTAGTCGATTTGTCTGCCCGTATGTTCAGCAATGGCTGCGAGGGCGTCCCGGATCACAGCTAACGATCGGTTGCCCAAGATATCGATTTTGACGAGTCCTGCGTCTTCCGCTTGGTCCTTTTCCCACTGGATGACCGGCAAGCCCTTGGCGGTATATTCCACTGGCACGTAGCGCCTGATCTCGTCCGGTACGATGACAACCCCGCCGCAATGCATGGAAAGGTGACGAAAATGGTTCTGCGCTCGCAACGCCTGAGCCAAGATCTCAGGCCAGGGCACGTTCAATTTCAACGTCTGTGAGAGCCGACGGAGCCATTGCTCGATAGTCGGCGGAACGGAAAAATTCAGAACATCCTCCTGGCGCAGGATATGTGACGACATCTTGCTGATCTCTTCGGCCGGCATACCGTAGACCTTTGCCGTTTCGCGGATGGCGGCTCGGAAGCCGAGGCTGTTCTGATTCGCCACCATGGCGGCCTGACGCTCCCCATAGTGCGCGAACACCCAGTTCAACATGTCGTCGCGCTCGTCCCAGGGAAAGTCGATATCGATGTCCGGCGGGTCTTTCCGGCCCGGGTTGAGAAACCGCTCGAAGAAAAGATTGTGTTTGATCGGATCGACGTGGGTGATGTTGAGACAATAGGACACGATGGAGGCGGCGACCGATCCGCGGCCACATGTCCGGGGTGCCTGACGAACGATTTCCTCCACAACAAGGAAGTAATGCGCGAAACGTTTGACTCGAATGATGGCCAACTCCTTTTCAATCCGATCGCGGATCGTTTGTGAGACAGCCACGTATCGTTCACGCGCACCGGCATAGGTTTTGTCTTTGAGTGTCGTGAAGGCGTCGTCATCGGTGAGTCGGCGAAAAGCCGGAAAGATGGTATCCCCAAAACGCCAATCGCTGTGACAGGCTTCTGCAATGCGAAGGGTGTTTTCTACTGCTTCAGGGACATGTGGAAACTGAGAGGCCATGAGCGCGGGCGGTAGCAGCCATTGCCTAGACGCACAACAGGCGGTTTCGGGCAGTCGCGACAGCGTCGTATTGAGGGCAATGGCGCGCAACAGGCGATGCGTGGGAAAACCATCCGGGCTTGAAAAGTACACGCGATTAGTGGCGAGGGGTGGGAGCCCGATGCGGCGACTGAAGAGGAGCGCCCCATGCATGGCTGGTCCTGGGGTCAGCTCGACGTAGAGATCTTGCCGTGATTCTTTCTGCCAGGTTGCGAGTGCCATTTCGTCATCAGTCAAGATGATCAGACCATCACGATGGTGTGAAACCGATGCAAGAAAGTCGAACGAGTGATTGCCATGCCGCTCTGACAACAAGCGACAGAGATTTGCATAACCGTCCGGTGTTTTGGCCAGTAAGACTGCGCGATGATCGATGGTTGTCAGCTCGGCACCGAGAATCGGACGAAGGCCCTGTTGCTTCGCGTGCTCGACAAACCGGATCGCACCATACAATCCGTTTGTATCGGTCAAGGCCATAGCTGGCGACCCGTGTTGCCGTACCAAGGCACAGAGTTCCTCCAGAGACGAGACCCCGCGCATCGGTGAATAATCAGAATGGACATGGAGATGGATGAACTGAGGAGCCATCATGGCAACGTCCGCCCCCAGGACAAAGCGTGATCACCGAATTTCGCGCGAATATGATCGAGGGCCAGTGAAAGCCGGTGAGCGCGGGGAGGAATTCCGGCTTCCGATTCACTGAAGAGCGAAAGTTGCTGGACCGGTGGCTCCAGTTGACTAACCTCAAGCTTCAGGCGCGTGAGACGCACTCGGCGACGAAAACACCGGTAGAACAGGCGAGTGAGCACAGGCTGGAGATCGGCTTCCCAGTACGTGCTGTGAGGCAGCGTTTCTTGCGCCGCTTGCTCGACGTGGTCGCTGTGATGAACCGTCAGCAAGATGTGCCGGCACATGCGTTGTCGTTGCCGAAGTGTTGCACAAATCTGCTCCAATAGTTGGTACAGCCGTCCCAACAAGAAACGATCATCCACTTCATCTGGATCGAGATGAGTAGAGCGTTCAATGACTGGCTGTGCGATCGGTGAATGGACCGGAGAAGAATCGATTCCGAGGGCCCAATCGTGCAACAGGTTAGCAGGAGCCCCAAGAACGGCTTGCAGATGTGTTAATGAGACGGAGGCGATCGCACCCAGGGTACGGAGATTCAAATCCTCTAGTCGTTGTAAAACCCGTGAGGTGTGGACGCCATGGAGGCCGGGAAGCGATAGAGTCGGCAATGGTGCGAGAAACGATTGTTCGTCTCCGGAGTGGATTAATAACACTTGAGGCGGGTTCGTCAGTGTGGCTGCAGCCAGATGCGAGACCAGCTTATTCCCTGCCAGTCCGATTGTGCTGGGCCATCCCTGTTGGTGTGCCAGCATTCGACTGATGCGGGTTGCTGTATCGATGGGAGGTCCGAAGAGTCGAGTGGTGCCGGTGAGGTCTAAGAAGAGCGAGCCGGGCCTGATCGATTCCCAAACCGGTGCAAGGGAGGAGATGTGCCGTTGCAGCTCATGGTGGGCGGCGTGAGTCAATGATGAGTCCGGAGGGATCACCTGCAGGCCAGGACAGATCAGCCGTCCGAGGGCTATGGGCATGCCAGGCTGAAGACCTTCGCAAGACGCTTCAATAGAAATCTCTCGAATCAACGCACGTGGCGCATGGATTGGTGCGACGGCCACAGGTCTATTCCGCAGCGCACTGTCCGCAGCGCGAGCCAGCGTGATTCTAAAAGCAGGAATTTGTAAGCAGACGATATGGCGATCCATGGCATGTCAAATTCGTAACCAATGGTTGCACTCTGGCATTTTTCTGTCAATGCAGGGAAAGTCCTTATGAAGCTGTCGGTCAGATCACACGCTCACGTTCACGATGTACGTGAAGAACCTCGACCGTTAGATTACGCTCCGTGATTCATTGACAGCGTAAGAAATCCTGTGTTACGGTCCACCGTTCTTTACGCCAAATAGGCGCCCTACACCTCGCTCCCGGCTGGTTCGGGGGCCTTTGTCCAGGAGGATTGCTGCATGGAGCTCTACGAGTCTCTCTTTATTATTCGTCCGTCTGTCTCCGACGAGGAAACGAAGACGCTCATCGACAAGATGAAAAGCGTCGCCGACAAGACCGGCGCACAATTCATCAAAGCCGAGAATTTAGGAAAGAAAAAACTCGCTTACGAAGTGCGTCGCGAGCGGAAGGGGACCTACGCCTATTTCTACTTTAAGGCGCCGAACAACACCGTTGGTGAACTCGAACGGGCCTATCGATTGGAAGACAACATCATCAAATTTCTGACGATCCATCACGAGAAACCCTTGGTGGAACGGCATCCGGTAGAAGCCTCAGCGCAGGAGTCCGACGGTGGCCGGGTTTAACAAAGTCATCCTGATGGGGAACCTCACCCGGAATCCTGAGCTCCGGTATACGCCTAGCGGGACCCCGGTGGCGAGTTTTGGCTTGGCAGTGAGCCGTCGGTTTAAGCAGGGTGATGACTTGAAGGAAGAAGTGTGTTTTGTTGATATCGTCGTATTCGGCAAGCAGGCGGAACATTGTGGGCAGTATCTCAGTAAAGGCAACGGGGCAATCGTCGAAGGTCGGTTGCAGCAACGCCGATGGGAAACTGAAGATGGGCAAAAGCGCAGCAAGCACGAGGTGGTTGCACAGACTGTGACGTTCATGCCCAAGCGCCAAGAAAGTGGTCCCAGTGCCGAATCTCCAGTGCATGACGAGCCTGGCTATGAAATGGGTGAAGAAGGTTAACGGCAGGAGCATGAGGAGGCAGTAATGGATCGAGGTGAAAACGAACGTGGCGGGGGGCGATTGTTTCAGCGGAGGCGTCCCTGCAGATTTTGTTTGGAAAAGGCGCCGATTGATTTCAAGGACGCCGGTCTGCTCAGAAGTTTTTTGTCGGAGCGCGGACGCATTGTTCCACGCCGCATTTCCGGGAATTGCATGCGTCATCAGCGTGAACTGACGGTGGCCGTCAAGCGGGCTCGGCATATCGCTATCATTAGCTTTGCCGAGGAGCGATAACGAACGTGAGAGGCGATTTCGATGCATCGGGATGGGACAGCGGCACGCTGTCGAGGGTAACCATGGATGTGTTGATACCGAAAATCGCAGACATCACGGCAGAGGGGCTCTCGTTGTCGGGAGATTTGACGGGTGAAGAGTTGGCACTAACGGATGCGGATGTGTGCATTCGAGGGCCCTTGGCGATCGGACTTGATCTTCGCGCGGTTGATCGCACGATCTGCGTGACTGGAGTGGTGGAAGGAACGGCGATCCGTCAATGTGTGCGCTGCCTCAAGGATTTTGACGAGCCGATGGCCTTTTCTCTCCATGTGGCCTATGAGCGTGAAGCAAAGTCGAAGACGACGGCGACTGCCGCAAAGCGAACCGATTCACGGCATAGAAAAGAGACGCCGGCGCTTGAGGCCGAGCCTGAAGAGCAGAATGATGATCTGTATTACTACGTGGGCGATCATCTGGAACTGGCGCCGATGTTGCGGGAGCAATTGATTCTTGCTTCGCCGATGCACCCGCTGTGTTCCGAGGAATGTCTCGGCCTCTGTCCTCGTTGTGGGAAAGATTTGAATGAAGGTCCGTGTCGTTGTAGTGAAGAGCAGACGGGAAACCCGTTTCAGGTGTTGCGGACGATGAAAGAAAAGCTGAGGGGCCCCGGTGAGCGCTGAAGGGTGGTCCGAATCGAACAGAAGAAGGAGTCATCATGCCCAATCCTAAACATAAACATTCACGGGCAAGGCGCGACAAGCGTCGTACCCAAAAGCTGCGTATGACCCCTCCGGGGATGGCGGTGTGCCCACAGTGCCACGAGATGAAGCTGCCGCATTATACCTGTTTGAACTGTGGGACCTATAAAGGCAAGGCCGTCATTCAGGTCGAAGAGGCGTGAGCAGGTTGTCCAATTTGGTCCATGCCGCGAGTTTCCCAGCACGTCTGACGTGAGCCCAGGGGGCGACGCGTGTTCAGCCAGTCTTTCCAATACCATCCGTGAGTACACCATCTCGCATGACGATCGCGCTCGACGCGGTGGGAGGGGATCATGGCCCCGCACCGTGTGTCGAGGGTGCTCTTCAGGCGGTGAAAGAGTTTGACGTCGAGGTCATTCTCGTCGGTGACGAAACAACCCTAAAACAGGAATGTGAGCGTCAGTCCAGTCACGATTCACGCCTCACCATTCGGCATGCGTCTCAGGTCGTCGGAATGCATGAGTCGCCGGCCGCCGTCGCTCGGAAGAAGCGGGACTCGTCGATTTGGGTGGCGACTGAGTTGGTCAAGAACGGCTATGCCCACGGGGTCGTGAGCCCCGGGAACACCGGGGCAAGCATGGTGGCGTCGTTCTTCGTGTTAGGACTGACGAAGGGGGTGGAGCGGCCGGCGATTGCCACCAGTCTGCCGACGCTGGGTGGGGAAGCGATCATGCTCGATGTGGGGGCCAACGTCGACTGCACCGCCAAGCATCTCGAACAATTCGCCGTGATGGGCCATGAGTATGGGAAGCATCTGCTCGGAAAACCGAATCCCCGTGTCGGTCTGCTGAGTATCGGAGAAGAAGACAGCAAGGGCAACGAAGTCACCAAAGAAGCGTTCAAGCTCCTCAAAGGCAGTTCGATGAATTTTGTGGGGAATGTCGAGGGGCGTGATGTGTATAGCGGCGTTGCCGATATTGTCGTCTGCGATGGGTTTATCGGGAACGTCGCCTTGAAGATTTCCGAAGGCGTGGCTGAGATGATTAAGAAGCTGTTGCTCAAGGAGATCGCAGGCAGTTTCATCGGTCGCCTCGCGTATCCGTTGATGGCCGGGCCGTTGATGAATCTGAAACGGAAAACGGACTATGCAGAGTTCGGCGGTGCTCCATTATTGGGCGTCAACGGAATTACGATGATTTGCCATGGCCGATCATCGGCAAAGGCTATTAAGAACGCGATTCGACGAGCCAAGCGCATGGCGGAAGGCCGTGTGCACGAGCTGATTCAACGGGACATTGAAGAGAGTCAATCTCAGCCGATGGTAGAAGAGAAACCATGAAAGCCTGCATTGCGGGGATCGGCTCCTATGTACCTGCTAGAGTGCTGACGAATGCAGATCTTGAACGTATGGTGGCGACGTCTGATGAATGGATTCGAGAACGGACCGGAATCCGAGAGCGGCGGATTGCAGCCACCGGAGAAGCCTGTTCGGATTTGGCGGTTCAGGCCGGGAAACGGGCGTTGACGGCGGCGGGTCTGGCGGCAACCGATCTCGACATGATTTTGGTGGCCACCTGTACGGGTGATTATCCGCTCCCTGCCACGGCCTGTCTCGTCCAGTATCAACTCGGTGCGACCAAAGCCGCGGCGTGCGATCTGTCGGCCGCCTGCTGTGGATTTGTCTACGCGCTCTCGGTAGCAGATGCGTACATTAAAACGGGAATGCGTCATGTCTTGGTCATTGGATCAGAGGTGATGTCTGCCATTACCGATTGGACTGACCGGAACACCTGCGTGCTGTTTGGGGATGGGGCTGGTGCGGCCGTCGTCAGTGCCAGCGATGGAGAACGAGGGATCCTCTCGACTCACCTTCGCTCCGACGGGACGCTCTGCGAGCTGATCATGGTGCCGGGAGGAGGCTCACATACTCCACCCTCCGAAAAAGTGATCGACGAGCGACTGCAGTACATCAAGATGAAAGGGAACGAGACGTTCAAAGTTGCCGTACGCAGCTTGGAAGAGATCGCCCGTTCGACACTGGCAGCGAATCATCTTCGTGTGGAAGATATCGATCTCTATGTGCCCCACCAGGCCAATATTCGGATTCTCAAGGCGGTGATGGAACGGCTCAGCCTTCCGATCGAAAAGGTTATGCTGAACGTGGATCGATATGGAAATACTTCAGCCGCCTCTATTCCGATCGCACTCGATGAAGCGGTGCGTGAGGGGCGTATCAAGGATGGCTCGTTGGTGCTGCTTGGGGCGTTTGGAGCAGGATTAACATGGGCCTCTGCGGTCATCCGATGGTAGAGAATGACCAGGTCATGATCCAGGACTATTCCAAGGTGGCCACACTCGTGATTGCGGGAAGGCGGCGGCTTATGACAACTTTTCTCGTTGACTTTACACAGAATTTCGAAGATATCTAACGCCCCATGGCTCTAGGAATCGGACTTGTTTTCCCTGGACAGGGTTCCCAGTCGGTCGGGATGGGGAAGGCGCTCTATGACGCGCATCCCTCATTGAAGTCCGTCTATGATGAGGCCTCTTCAGTCTTGGGGTATGATGTCGCCGAGTTGTGTTTCAGTGGACCTGCTGAGCGACTCAATCTGACGGAATTCACCCAGCCGGCCTTGCTCGTGAGCAGTGTGGCGGCGTTGAAACTGTTTGAGCCGGTTGGGGTCAAGCCGGTCGCGGTGGCGGGTCATAGTTTGGGTGAATATTCAGCGTTGGTTGCGGCAGGCGGCTTATCCTTTCGTGATGCCGTCGGTCTGGTTCAGAAGCGGGGACGCTACATGTCCGAAGCCGTGGCTAAAGGAACGGGTCTCGTTGCGGCTCTGTTGGGTTTAACCGCCGAGGTTGTCAAGGAAGTCTGCCGCATGGCATCGTCCGTCGGGGTCGTCGCGGCAGCAAACTTTAACTCTCCGGGACAGGTCGTGATTGCTGGTGAACGGGCAGCGGTAGAGCGGGCGATCGAATTGGCCAAAGCACAAGGCTGTAAAAAGGCCATCCCCTTGCCGGTCAGTGTGCCGGTTCATACCCCGTTGATGCAGCAAGCAGCTGATCGATTGGCGAAGGATTTCTCCATCGTTCGGTGGTCGGACCTAAGCGCTCCTTTGGTAAATAATGCAGAGGCGAAAGCGATCAGTCGGGCACAGGAGATCCAAGCGTCGTTGGTTCGTCAGCTACCCTCTTCTGTGCTGTGGGAGGACACCGTGCAGACGATGGGAAGGATGGGCGTCACGACGTTTGTCGAAATCGGCCCTGGCACCGTATTGACTGGATTGATCAGACGAATTCTGCCTGAGGCGAAACTGTTGAATGTGAATGATCCGAAGTCGCTTGAAACCACGTTGCAAAGTTTGAAAGTATGAAAGTTCGCCCGAGGGTGATACCTTTGCACATTCAAGGTTTCCAACTTTCGCACGTTTTTCGGGGGTATTAATGTCATTACAAGGAAAAACAGCTATTGTCACCGGCGCTGCACAAGGTATCGGCAAGGCCATTGCCGAATGCCTTGCTCAAGCGGGGGCCGACATTGCCGTGGCCGATCTTGATCCCGGTCGCTCCGTGGAAACGGTCGCCTCCGTCGAGAAGCTCGGGCGGAAGGCTCTGAACATCAAAGTCAACGTGGCCGACGCCAATGAAACCAAGGCGATGGTCGAGCAAGTCATGAAGGCCTGGGGCAAGGTGGATATCCTCGTCAACAATGCCGGTATCACGCGCGATGGCTTGTTGTTACGGATGAAGGAAGAAGATTGGAATCTGGTGCTTCAGATCAACTTGAACGGGACGTTTAACTGCACGAAGGCGGTCTTGCAGCCGATGACCAAGCAACGGTATGGTCGCATCGTCAACATCGCCTCGATCGTTGGGGTCATTGGGAATGCGGGGCAGGCCAATTACTCGGCTTCGAAGGCGGCGGTGATCGGATTTACAAAAACCGTCGGGCGGGAATATGCCAGTCGCAACGTCACGGTGAATGCGGTGGCGCCTGGTTTCATCGACACGGCCATGACCCATGGACTACCCGCTGATGTGAAGGATACATTGCTGAAACAAATCCCCTTGGGTCGATTGGGTACGCCGGCGGATATTGCGGCGGCCGTGCGGTTTTTGGTGTCTGAGGATGCGGCCTACATTACCGGTCATGTCTTGCACGTGAACGGTGGGATGTTGATGGTATAAGCACGTCGAATCGTTTGAATGTACGCGCGTCACAGATCCCCATGTGGCGGTGCAGCGGGAGTCATACTGGGGAAGGAGGTAGTCATAGCGATGGCAACTGTTGATGAGCGAGTCAAGAAGATTATTGCTGAGCAACTCGGGGTGGAAGAGGATGAGGTGACGCCGGAAGCCTCCTTCGTTGAAGATCTTGGTGCTGATTCGCTCGATACCGTCGAGCTGGTCATGGCATTGGAGGAAGAGTTCTCGATCGAAATTCCCGATGAGGATGCAGAAAAGATTCTGACCGTTGGGAAGGCGCTAGACTACATCAAGGAAAAGTCCTAAGTATGTCGGCAGGAAGATCTGATCAGGTAACACGTCGTGTGGTGGTTACCGGTCTTGGGCTCGTGACGCCGCTAGGCACGGGTGTCGAGAAGACCTGGAAGGCGATCTGTGCCGGTGAGTCCGGGATCGGCCGGATCACCAGATTTGACCCAACGGGATATGATGCCCAAATTGCGGGTGAGGTGAAAGACTTCGATCCGGCTCAGTTCATCGAAAAAAAAGAAATCAAAAAGATGGATACGTTCATCCACTACGCCGTGGGCGCCGCCCAGTTGGCGGTGAATGATGCTGGCCTCAAGGTCGCGCCGGAAGAGGCTACGAAGGTCGGCGTGTACATCGGCTCTGGGATCGGCGGGCTCGGGTCGATCGAGCACTATCATGATGTGCTCAGAGCCAAGGGGCCGGGTCGAGTCTCACCGTTTTTTATTCCAATGACCATCATCAATTTGGCGTCCGGGCAGGTGGCGATTCGGATCGGAGCCAAGGGGCCGAACTCGTGTGCGGTGACGGCTTGCGCCACGGGCAATCATTGCATCGGGGATGCGTACCGCCTGATTCAGCGAGGTGATGCCGATGTCATGGTGGCCGGTGGGGCGGAAGCGGCGGTCACTCCCTTGGGTGTGGCGGGTTTTGCCGCAGCCAAGGCGTTGTCGTTCCGGAATGACGAGCCGACGAAGGCGAGCCGTCCATTCGACAAGGACCGTGATGGATTTGTGCTGGGCGAGGGTGCGGGGGTCGTGGTGATTGAGGAGCTGGAACATGCTCTTCGGCGTGGAGTCCGAATTTACGGCGAGATCATTGGGTATGGGATGAACAGCGACGCGTACCACATTACGGCGCCACCAGAAGAGGGTGAGGGGGCTGTCCGTTGCATGGAACTTGCGCTCAACGATGCCGGAATCAATCGCGATCAGATCGGGTATATCAATGCGCATGGTACGTCGACGATGGCCGATGCCATTGAGACTCGAGCGATCAAACGGGTATTCGGCGAACAGGCGTTTCGCATTCCAGTCAGCTCGACCAAGTCTATGACCGGGCATCTCCTTGGAGCTGCCGGTGGGATTGAGGCCGTGTTCAGTCTTCTGGCGCTATTTCATGGTGTGCTTCCTCCCACGATCAATCTGGATCATCCAGATCCGGCCTGTGATTTGGATTATGTTCCCAATAAGGCACGACCGTCCGCCATTAAAACGGCGTTATCGAATTCCTTTGGATTTGGTGGAGTGAACGCCTGTTTGATCTTCACGAGACTGGACGCGTAGTGCGCGTGTCACGATGACGTCGGCTTCTTCAGCCGATTCTTCTCCTGCCATATCAAGCTATCGATTCACAAATCCGAGCTTCTTGTTCGAGGCGTTGACCCACAAATCGTATGTGAATGAGCGTCGAGATTCTGGTCGAAAGCATAATGAGCGGCTTGAGTTTTTGGGGGATGCCGTGTTGTCGCTCATCATGAGCGATTATCTTGCGAGGCGATACCCCGAATTGAGTGAAGGGGCCCTCTCAAAGCTCAAAGCGAACCTCGTGAGCGAAGCGCCCTTGGCCAATGCCGCGAGACGGCTGAACCTCGGGGCCAGACTGAAACTTGGTCGTGGCGAAGAACTTTCCAATGGGCGCGACAAGTCCTCACTGCTAGCGGATGCGTTGGAGGCCGTGATTGCGGCGGTCTATCTTGATGGAGGGTTTGAGGCGAGTCGAAACTTCACCATTGAGGCCCTGACCGATGAGCTGCGTCACCTCGATGTCCTGCAAGAACAACCTGGAGGAGATGACTACAAGACGCGGTTCCAGGAATGGTGCCAAAAACGGTATGAATCGCTGCCTCGGTATGTGATCGTACGCGAAACCGGGCCGGATCACCAAAAGGTATTTGAAGTGGAAGTGCAGGCGAATGACAGAGTGTTTGGAATTGGCCGAGGACACAGCAAGAAGGAAGCGGAACAGGAGGCGGCGCAACGAGCGCTGGAGGAGGCTGAACGTTGAGTCCGTCCGTGTTACAATAACCCGTCCTTGTTTTGGAATTGTATAGGAGGTCGGTAATGTTGAAGCAAGCTGGATGGCCCATGCTGATGGGGATGTTGGTTGGGGTGGCTCTGTCGGTTTCAGGGGTCGGGTCGGTTGCAGCCGCTGATACAACAACGAACTCAAAGGCAGAGGCACCGAAAGGGCCACGGGCGATCATCAAGACGAAATTCGGCGATATTGAAATCAAGTTTTATTCGGATGTCGCGCCAAAGCATGTGGAGAATTTTACCAAGCTCGCGAAATCAGGATTTTACAATGGGACGATTTTCCACCGAGTCATTCCCGGCTTCATGATCCAAGGTGGTGACCCCAATACGAAAGACTCATTCAAAAAGGATACCTATGGACAGGGTGGTCCTGGCCATACAGTTAAAGCGGAGTTCAGCGACATCCCCCACAAACGCGGCATTGTCTCTATGGCCAGGGCAGCTGATCCGGATACGGCAGGTTCCCAGTTCTTCATCGTCGTCGAGGACTCGCGATTCTTAGATCGCAAGTACTCCGTGTTTGGCGAAGTGACGAAGGGCATTGGGGTGGCCGACAAGATCGTCAACCTGGCGCGCGATGAGCGGGATAATCCGAAAGAACGTGTGGAAATGACGGTCACGATTGTGGAGTAGGTTCGTATTGATTTTTGACTAGCCACTCATATCAAACAGCTCTTGCACCGACAAATGTGGATACGGCTGTCTGATTGGATTCGGTACGGTCGGTTAATCTCGATGATGGTGGCAGTCGGGACCGTGGGTGTGTGCGTCAGGATTTGATGGAGGCCTGAACGATTGGCCTGGAAGAAAGATGTGTCCCGGCTCATGCTCCCTCTTCAGGTGATCGGCGATCTCCGGATGGTGCGTTTTGACATAACCGATCAGCCCTCCAAGAAACCGGCTGGACTGAAAATCATTTCCTGAAAACGTCGAGGCGAACCGGTCGATCCGATCCAGGACTGCCGGCGCATCCGATGAATCTGCGATCTGCTCTGGGTTCTGCTTGCTGAACGTTTCGTACTCTTTCCGGAGGTGTTCGGCGAACACCGGCATGGGAGCTGCGGGAATATGCAGCGGACTGAGTGTGCGACGGAGCGCCTGAAGCGCCGTAATGACCTCGGCGTCCTGGCCATCTCGGCGCCCTTCAAAATAGCTGAAGATGACGACCTCGATCAGGTTGAACAACGCGACGGCTTTCTGCCCTCCCGATTCATCTAACTCTCGATAAAACTCCCGCCGAACGGGCAAGAACTGCTCACTGAGTCGTTTCTGCTGATAATCACTTCCCGTATCGAGATAGGCACAATCACTGGGACAGGAAATCCGTGTCATGCGATGTTCTCCACAGCAGGGGCTGCAGATTAATCCTTCGAGGGCAGGGCACGGGCGCTTGCCCTTTCGGTTGTGACAATAGGCACAGGAGCTCATTTCTTCGTTCCTTCCACTCCGGGCTTGGGAGGCGGAGGAATGAATCCGTAGTCGGCCAGTGTACGCTTTCCATCTTTGGGCTTGGATCCTGACGGGGTTTCAAGCCCATTCATCTCGGCGGCATGCATGTAGTGGTAGGGCACCAGGATCAAGTTATTCGCGCGGTCTATCCCGATGTCAGCCGGGGCGGGGAGGTATTCGGCAATAACTTGGAAGCGATGGTCTCTGGTCATGCGCCAAATCTTGCCCTTTGTAAAATCAGACACGTACATGTTACCCCATTGATCGAAATCCACTCCGCTCAGGTTTTGAAAGCGACTGGTGAAAAATCCGTTCGATTCGAGTTCGCTCAATTGTCCATCAGGCGTGATTTCAAGGATCTTTCCCTTCTCCCAGCTCACGGTGATGAGATGATTCGTTTTGGGGTGAATCGCGATTCCTGCGGGGCCCGCAAGCCGGTCGTCGTGAATTAGCAGGTCAACCCGGTGATTATCTGATGGGGTGATACGGTAAATCGAATTAGCCGTCTGGTCTGAGGCGTAGAGGAGGCCGGTCGGTGACGCGGCAACGTCGGTCAGCGAAACCTGTCCGTGGGGCTGGGAGGGAAACGAGACGGTGGCCAAAAGTTTTCCCGTCGTCTTATCGAAGCCTTTCAGCTGATCAAGATCGGCAATGTAGAGCATTGACCCAATCAAGGCCATTCCCTTCGGGGCGTGCAGCAGCACATCCGAGACACCGCCTTGGATAAACTTGAGGTTGGTGATCTTGCCTTCCGTGTCGAGTTTCGTGATGAAGCCGTTGTTGTCTCTCGCGTCCGGCTCGCCGTTGATGTTGGAAATGAAATAGTCTTTCCCTGACGGGTCGCCGACAAAGCTATTCGGTGACTCCAGGCCGATGATTTGGGCGGCTTCGCTGTAAGCCGTCAAGCCTAGCGCGAGGACAGCAGCCGATAATATGTGGCGATAGAATGTGACGAACAAAGGTGGGTTGTCCAGGTTGTGAGCAGTGATGATCGTACCGGAGGGGCAAAGAGCCTGTCAAGAAAGAGTGCTGTAGGATAAAGGCAAGGAGCGGCGATGGCAAAGCGTTGACTTGCATAAAATTCCCCTGCTAAGTTGCGGAAATTAACCTACTTGAATGGTTAGAGGGAGGGGGGATCGTGGCCGCACAATTGATTGATGGAAAAGCGCTCGCTCAGCAAGTACGCGATCGTCTAGCGAAAGAATCGGCGGACCTGTTCGCCAAAAAATCGATGAAACCTGGTCTTGCGACCATTTTGGTGGGCGATGATCCCGCCTCGCATGTGTATGTTCGAAACAAACAAAAGGCCTGCGAATTGGCAGGCATCTATGTCGACGATTACAAACTCCCGGCGAACACGACGCAGGCCGAGTTATTGGCGCTGATCGACAAAAAGAATACTGACCCCAACATCCATGGAATTCTGGTTCAGCTCCCGTTGCCCAAACATATCGACAGCAAGGTCATTCTGGAGGCCGTCTCGCCGCTCAAGGATGCCGATGGGTTTCATCCCTACAACTTCGGCCGGCTGGTGGAAGGCCATCCAGTATTCGAGGCCTGTACTCCTAAAGGCGTCATCAAGATGATTGAATCAACCGGTATTACGATTGAAGGAAAACGGGCGGTTGTGCTGGGACGGAGCAATATTGTCGGGAAGCCGTTGGCGCTCATGCTTCTTCAACGGAACGCGACGGTGACGATCTGTCATTCAAAAACCCGTGACCTTCCAGCGGTGTGTCGTGAGGCGGAGTTGCTGCTTGTGGCGATCGGAAAGGCGAAGTTTGTGACGGCCGACATGGTGCGCGAGGGTGCAGTCGTCATTGATGTGGGGACCAACAAGACGCCTGAGGGTAAGCTGTGCGGAGACGTCGATTTTGAACCAGTCAGCCAGAAGGCCGGCTGGATTAGCCCTGTTCCTGGTGGAGTCGGCCCGATGACCATCGCGATGCTGTTGGAAAATACGGTGGAGTCCGCCAAGAGAGCAGCAGGATTGCTATGAGGGGCTATCCATGAGTCGAGAGCCACAGCGCCTAATCGATGTTCTCAACCGAGGAACGTTTGCTGTCACGGTTGAATATAACCCCCCTAAAGGGACGAACATCTCGTCCGTGCTGGAAAATGCCAAACAACTGGTGGGACGTGTCCATGGAGTGAACGTCACCGATAATACCGCCGCCGTGGTGCGTGCGGGCTCACTTCCGGTCTGTCGCCTGCTCTATGAGTTGGGGCACGATCCCGTGATGCAGTTGACCTGTCGCGATCGTAATCGGATCGCCATGCAGTCGGATCTGATGGGCGCGCATATGCTTGGGATTCGCAATATTCTGTGTCTCACGGGCGATTATCCGACGGTCGGTGACCACAAAGAAGCGAAGCCGGTCTACGACCTCGATTCCGTTCAGGTGATGCAACTCGTCCGAGGGTTGAACAACGGCAAGGACATGGTTGGCAATAAACTAGATGGGTCCACAGCGTTCACCATCGGCGCGGCCGTTACACCGGAGGCCGATCTGGTCGGGCCGGTGCTGGCGAAGTTTGAAGTGAAAGTGAAAGCCGGCGCCCAGTTCTTTCAGACCCAGGCGGTCTATCATCCCGATGTCTTCGCCAGTTTCATGAAACAGGTGCGGCCGTTCAACGTGAAGGTCTTGGCGGGTATCCTGTTGCTGCGTAATGCGAAGATGGCGGAATTTATGAACGCCAACATCCCCGGCATGTCGGTGCCAAGCGAGATGATCGACGAGCTCAAAGCTGCCGGGGAGAAGACTGAAGACGTTGGAGTCGACATCGCCGTACGGACGATCAAGGCGGTTCGGCCACACTGCGACGGTGTACATATTATGGCGATCAAAGCCACGCATCGGTTGGCCGAGATCATCACCAAAGCCGAATTGGACTGATGACGATTCTCGATTTTCAGCAGTACAAGCGAGATCGGAAAAAGGTTGCCGTCGTGACGGCCTATGATGCGCTGTTTGCACGTATTGTCGAGCAAGCGGGGATCCGGGTGATGCTGGTGGGGGATTCGCTGGGCATGGTCATCCAGGGAAAACCCAATACGCTGACGGTGACGATGGAGGACATGCTGTATCACACCAAACTGGTCGCCAGCGTGGTGCAGCGAGCTTTGGTGATTGCGGACATGCCGTTCATGTCCTATCAGGCCAGCACAGAGGAGGCCTTGCGCAATGCGGGCCGATTGCTGCAAGCCGGTGCCACTGCTGTGAAGCTGGAGGGGGGTGCCGTGATGGCAGATCGAATCAACGCCATGACGAGTGTTGGGATTCCTGTCATGGGCCACCTGGGTATGACGCCGCAATCAGTCTATGCATTGGGCGGATATAAGGTCCAAGGCAAAGCCGACGATCAAGCCTCCAGATTGCTTCAGGATGCAAAGGCCATCGAAGCTGCCGGAGCCTTCGCGCTTGTTCTGGAAGCGATACCTGCCGATTTGGCCAAAAAGATCACTCAAGCTCTTTCAATCTCGACCATCGGGATAGGGGCCGGGCCTCACTGCGATGGCCAAGTGCTTGTGCTCTATGATCTCCTTGGACTCTTTGATGCGTTCACCCCGAAATTCGTGAAGACCTACGCTCACCTGAAAACCGACACCCTCCAAGCACTGAGCCGTTATAAGGAAGAAGTGGAACAGGGCAAGTTTCCGAGCGACTCCGAGAGCTACCACTAGCCCAAGCCCATTGTTCCTCAGCTCGCCAGAACCTGTTTACTCGTCAGACGTTGCAAAGCCCATCTGATACACTTCTGGAGACGTCAACAGATGCGGTGAGGCCCCGGTCATGGACTGGTTCGATCGGCTGACGAGTCGAGAAATTCGTCAATTTATCCTCGATCACAATCTGTTTTTCCCACTCGCGTTCGTCGTGCGGCTTGTGGTGATGACTGGCATCGAATGGATCCGGCCTGCCAGACAGGTGAATTATCGGAAAGTCTTGGGGCGGGATATTCTCCTCATCTCGATTTACTGGTTTGGAATGGTGCCGATCTCGGAATATATCGACCGATTGATCGCGGTCAGGCCGAATTTGCCAGTAGTGATTCTCCAACTGCCTTTGCCGGTGCGGGTGCTGTGCTAATGAAATGGACCCAGCCTTCTTCCCCAACAAGCCTCTTCGGAGGCAAGATGGGTGCTATCGAGCGCGCAACGCACACTCATCGTCAGAACGAAGGGAGGGCTATTATGCACATCACAACATTAGGGATCGATGTGGCAAAGCAGGTGTTTCAGTTGCACGGGGTGGATGCCCGAGGACGCGCCGTATTCAGCCGACGCCTCAAGCGCGATCAGTTCTTCCACACGGTAGCGAGTCTGCCGCCCTGCGTCATCGGGATGGAGGCGTGCGGGAGTGCGCAGCCTGGGGGCGCGCGTTTGAACAGCTCGGGCATACGGTCAAGCTGATGCACCCGAAGTACGTCAAGCCCTATGTCAAGACGAACAAGAATGATCGTCGCGATGCGGAAGCGATCTGCGAAGCGGTGAGTCGGCCCACCATGCGCGGTGTCTCGATCAAGACGGTGGAGCAAGCCGACCTGCAGGCTGTGCACCGCACGCGATCGCTCTTCGTGAAACATCGGACCGCTGTCATCAATCAGATTCGGGGTTTGTTGGCCGAGTATGGATTGGTAATTGGACAATCCCCGGAGAAGGTCCGGCCTGCCCTCGTCCGGTTTCTGGATGACCCGGCGTCGGGATTGACCGCCTTGGCCCGGGAGACCTTCGCCGAGTTGTACGCACAACTGACGGAGCTCGACGCGCGCATTGAGCGGGTGACGCACCGGGTCGAATGCCTATTCCGGGCGCACCCGGTCTGCCAGAAGCTGGCGGCGGTACCGGGGATTGGTCCGCTGACGGCTACGGCGCTGGTGGCGACCGTCGGTCGACCTCACGCATTTCACAACGGCCGGCATCTGGCGGCTTGGTTAGGGCTGGTGCCTCGGCAATATTCCAGTGGGGGCAAGGAGCGGTTGGGCGGGATTTCGAAACACGGCAGTCGGTACGTGCGGACCCTGCTGATTCATGGGGCGCGCGCCGTCGTCCAACGAGCGGAGCGGCGAACCGATAGGCAGGGACGGTGGCTATGCGCACTCCAACACCGCAAAGGCACCAATGTGGCTGCGGTCGCCTTAGCCAACAAAAATGCCCGAGTGATCTGGGCCTTGTTGGCTCATGATGAGGCGTATCGATCACCTGCTTAGAGGCAGGACAGGTCGCGACGGTCTTTAGGAGGAGAGGAGGGCCGCATCCCCTCACAAGGATTCACACCACGGAGTGCAACGCGGACGATCCGTGATGACACCAGAGGGACACCTAGCGCGTTCAGACCCTGGACAAATTGTCGGCCCAACCAAGGCCGTTGTGCTAATAAGGAGAACGCGCGCGTAGTTCATCAAGGCCCGGACACAGCTGTGGTCCACCGAGAGGCCGAATATATACACGCAGCCCTGTGTTACCTGGTGCATCGCGTGACACGCCGTCGTTGCAGCGAAGGCTGGGTCCATATATATTTTGTGATCGCTGACCTCGGCCACTACTGGATCCATCGATTGATGCATCACAGATATGTCTGGCGCATTCATAAATGGCATCACTCGCCCAGTCAGATGTATTGGCTGGCTGGGTTTCGAGCGACGATTCCTCAGGACGTGATCGTCAACCTCCCGTACCTCTTTGCTTATTCGTTCCTCGGGTTGTCGCCCTGGTGGATGGAACTAACCATAGGTCTCTTCAACAATCTTCAGAACGATTGGATGCATATCAATGTCACATGGCGATCCAATTGGCTCGAATGGCTGATCGTGACCCCGCGCTATCACCACATTCACCACAGCGATAGGCCTGAGCACTACATGGCCAATCTTGCTGCGTTGTTTACCGTCTGGGACCGCTTGTTTGGGACCTATGTGGATCCGGAGTCAGTGAAGGGAGAGCTTTCGTTCGGGATTGGAGAGGAGGTGCCACCTCTACGCCTTGTATTGGGTGTCTAGAACATGTACGTGAGCCTACGCTCTGCGCACTGTATCCACGCAGTTCACCTGAAGCACCGGCCGGTCTTCCAGTCGAATCGTCGTCAGCGGCCGCCTCCCTCTATCCTTCACATCCTGGGGTACCACTATAGGAAGAGAGCCTTGTCTGTAACGTATGGCGCATTGGCTGTGCAGGCGTCACTTGCTCAGACAGTACAGGCTATCGGACCTCCTTTGCTGGCAGTCTTCGGGAAGGATGTGTAAAGGCACCAACCAGGACGACTAGCTCCGCAGCGCGGTGCCGCCCCACAGGACCCTTAAGTTTACCCTATCCGCTTCAACCCGATCAGGCACATGAGTGGTGCCTGGAATTCCGGGCCGTTCACGCGCTGCCGTACATCTTCGGTGAGTCGTGCGACATCCATTCCCATATAGGATGCCGGCACCCTCTGCAGTCGGATAAGGCCACGTTGTAGCAGGTTCTGCGCCGCCTGCCGGTTGCCCATGAACAGTTTCAGATTCGCCGCGGCAAGTTGAATGAGAGCCTGGAAGAAATTTCCTTGCTCGCTCCGGCGTCCTGCGTTATTCCACAGTGCTTCGAAGACTTCATGGCTTTCCCACCAATAGCCGTGATTGTAGAGGTCAATCCCATATCGATAGGTCTCAGCATGTTGCCATTGTTCGGGTGGGAACGACGAGGGTTGCGGCTCCGGCTGAGCGTAGGAATGACCCTGGTCGGTTCGTCGAGGGCGTGGTGTTTGCCCCGGCACAAAACGGTAGGACGGAAACGGGCGTGACGAATAGCGGGGCGGTGGGGGATCAGGGAACTCTGACTCGGCCACCGCTCTATTCTGCATCATGACAGGACACTTGAAACACTGTTCGATCTTCCAACCGGACTGCCGTCAGTTGCCGTCCCCACACACAGCCACTGTCGATGGCCACGAGCTGTGCTTCGCAGTGGAGTCCTAAAGCGGCCCAATGGCCACAGACAATGGTGGTATTCCCGTGACGTCGGTCTGGAATGTTGAACCAGGGGAAATAGCCGGCAGGGATTCGCCCTGGAGGACCATTGAACGACGATTCCATCCGGCCATCCGGCGAACAAGCCCGGAGTCTGGTGAGCACCTTCATAATGGTCGCGAGTCGAGTGGCGCCGGTCAGGTTTGGCGACCATTGGAGATGTTTGCTGGGATGCAGAGCTTGTAGGATGTCTCGGTATGTGGGACTTTGCAGACCGGTCTCGACTTCACGAGCCAGTCTTTCCGCTTCATCGATGGACCATTGGGGTAGTAAACCCGCGTGAACAAGTACGAAAGGATCCTCACGATACAGGAGCCGTTGTTGACGTAACCACGTGAGTAGTTCGTCGTGATCTGGTGCCGTTAGCATCTCATCTAGTGTGTCTTCTGGACGCAGCCTGACAATACCTTCAGCCACGGCTAGGAGGAAAAGGTCATGATTGCCTAATACGACAATCGCCCGATCTCGCAGATTCTTGACGTAGCGAAGGACGTTCAGTGAGTCTGGGCCACGATTGACGAGATCGCCGACGAACCAGAGACGATCATGGGTTGGGTTGAAGTGGATATGGTTGATAAGGCGTTGCAAGGGCTCGTAGCATCCCTGCACATCGCCTATGGCATACGTCGTCATGCTTATGAGAGTACCCTGGGATGGAATGCTCCACAAGACCTTAATCTGTTGGGAGAGGTACGGGCTCTACGGGTACTTTGCTTCGATTTTGCTACAGAGCCCGCCGCGAGCGGTAAAGGTGCCGGTGACTTTGGCCCAAACGGGACGGCAGGATTTGACAATATCGTGGAGAATTCTGTTGACGGCATTTTCGTAGAAGATGCCGAGATTTCGGTAGGCGTGGATGTACATCTTGAGCGCTTTCAGCTCAAGACATTCTTTATCAGGCATGTAATGCAGTGTAATGGTTCCGAAGTCCGGCAAGTTAGTTTTTGGACAAATCGCTGTGTACTCGGGGATCTCAATCGTAATTTCATATCTCTTGTATTGATTCGGGAAGGTCTCGATATCTGGGAGAGGAGCGTTGATCCCGCTTCGAGCATGACGCTCGTTGTACCCAAGCTTCGTGCTCCGTATGCTCTTTTTCAACTCCTTACCCGTCACCTCAGACTCCTTTTAGGCTTGCTTCATCCATTCAGTCTGACCGATTTTTTCCAATTCGATATACAGAGAGACCCAGGGGCATTTCATTTCGGGATAGACTTCACAAAGGCCACCTTTACGGACCCCTCCACAGGGGCCATGTGCCATGAATTTTGGGCATTCAGCCTTGATTGAATCGTCCGGAATCGCCGGGCGTTTATGGACCCCGCCGACATGGACACCCGCATCATCTTCGCCCGGGATGAGAACGCGCAAGAGCATGGGAAGTAGTGTAAACGGAATGCAACGGATCAGCAATGTCTAAACGTGAATCATTAAGAACGTTCGGAGCGCGGCTCATTCGTGTGATTTTCTTGTCCTGGTCGTTTGGGGCAAATGGCCTATCTCGCCGGCTGGATCTAGGTCTTTTCTTTTGGACACCTTGGGCCATCTTTGAAGTTGCTTTGATTTTCATGGCGTTATACTATCACCTTAGTATTCGTCATAAATTCATAAGCAAGGAAGTGTCACTCCTAGAGCTGAGAAAAGGTTGATCAAAGATTGACAGTCTTTTTCCGGCTTTGTTAGGATGCCCAGACTCGATGGCCATTGCGTAGTGGTCTGAATTATCCAAGCCATCAAGTTTTATTCGATGCATGTCGGCAGTGTAAAAAATGATGAGCAGCGGTCGGCCGTTGCCAATCGATATATAAGGGAGGTGTCTGATGAGTCTTGATTATGTCAAGTTTTCCAATGGATTTGAGAAGTTTATGCCAAAGGAATATCGGGACATGGTGGAACATGGGCCTTTTGGAAAGAAGGTCACTGTTTCACAAATGGGGAGTTTCAAGGAAGTGTTGGAAGAACATCCCATGTGTGCTGGTTGTGCGATGACGCTTTTTATCAGGCTTGCCATCATTGCTTTCCCCAATCCCGAAGATACCATTACTGTTGGGACGGCCGGTTGCGGTCGTCTTGCCATTTCCCAGGCAGCCATTCCTTTTGTCTACGGCAATTACGGTGACCAAAATGGAGTCGCGAGCGGATTGTCTCGCGGTCTCCGTCTTCGTTTCGGCGATAAGCCGAAGGATGTGGTTGTGATGGCCGGAGACGGTGGTACCGCGGATATCGGCTTCCAGCAAGTGCTCCATTCATGGTTTCGCAAGGAACGATTTACGACCATCATGTTGGACAACGAGGTGTATGGGAATACCGGTGGGCAGGAAAGTGGCATGACCAACCGAGGTGCCGTGCTGAAAATGGCTCCTCTCGGCAAGAAGTTTGAGAAGATGGATATGCTACAGATGGCCAAGGTTGCAGGTTGCGCCTATGTGGCGACTGTGGTGCCGAATAATCCACGACGTGTCGAAAGCGTCATTAAGAAAGCGGTGTTGATCGCTCGCGAAGTCGGCTCGACCTATATTCAGGCCTATACCTCTTGCAATATTGAGTATGCCATTCCAACCGACAAGGTGATGGAAGACGCGAAGACGGTTGAGAATGACCGGTATCAGTTCACCGAGTATGTCAGCGAAGAGGCCAAGCAGTATCTTGCCGAGCGCTATGGCTATAAGGAGTTCCTCCCCAAGCCGGCTGCCGCGATTCCCAACAAGGCCTAAGCGACCGAAGGAGATTGCACGATGGCAAAGCGCTTCAACATTCGAATGGCAGGTGTCGGCGGACAGGGCGTCGTGACGGGTTCGCACATCCTGAGCACGGCCGTTATCAATGCCGGAGGCGAAAGCACGATCGTACCATTCTATGGATCTGAAAAACGGATGGCGCCGGTCGAAAGCTATGTCCGTGTATCGGACGAACCGATTTATGAGATTGGCGAAATCACATTTCCTCACATCATCATTATTTTCCACCCTCAGGTCATTACCCACGGCAAATCGTACACGATGCCGTTCTACTTCGGTTTAAAAGAAGATGGGATTGCGTTGATCAACAATGATGGACCGATGAATCTTCACCGCGATCAGGCGGCTGAGCTGAAAGAACGTCGCGTGAAGCTCTATTACTTTCCAGCGACGAAGATGTCGTTGGAAGTCGCAGGCATGGACCTCGCCACCAACATGGCGCTAATGGGCTGTATCGGGGCGATTACAGGTCTTACGAATATGGTGGGGTTGGATCAGGCCGTCAAGGATCGGTTCCTCGGTAAGGGTTTTGTGGTATCTGGCGGTACTGCCGCACTCGATAGTGTCGTTGAACGGAAGTTCAAGAAAAAGCAGGAGCTGATCGATAAGAACGTCGCCGTCATGCGGGCTGGATGGAACTATGCTGTCGATCACGGTTGGGCAGCGCCCGATGTCAAACGCGCAGAAGAGCCAGTGGCCACTGCGACGGCCGCTGCCACTGCGTAGCCGAGCCACAAAGGAGTCTTCATGTACCTTGTAGCCGATATAAATGTTGAAATCTGTGCCGCGAAGAGTTGTAAGCTTTGCACGCAGTACTGTCCGGAAGCCAACACGATTCTCTACAGTGAGGAGATGGGCAAAGATCAAGGCTTTAAGTATGGATCCGCCTATGTCGCCGTGGATCGCTGTAAGGGCTGTGCTCAATGCGTGTGGGTGTGTGACAACATGGCCAAGAATAATGCCATTAAAATGATCATGATCGATCAGCTGCCCAAGGCGGCGTTGACGGACAATATTACGTACGGGGACAAGAGCACCACTGCAGTGCTTGCGAGCCCTATGGTTGGGTAAGGAAGGGGAGTCAGGCGTGGCAATCACACAAGATACCAGAGAGCGAATCATCGTGCCGGGTCCAGCAGGCTTCCATCCGCCGTCTGCGGCCCAGTTAGGTGTAGCCCTGCCGGATCCTGGACAGGGGTTGTACTACGGCCTCCTTGAGCCAAACGAGGAGGTTGTCATTGAAGAGATGGCTCGCAAAATGTTGACGAGCCCGAATGCGACGATCTTTCCAGGTCCTCTGCTCTTGTGGGCGTGGAACGATCACGCGGTAGAAAAGGCGAAGGCCACGCTCGAAATAGCGGCCCAGATTCCTGAAGTGATGATTATCCCTATGCCGGATTATCGGCCGAAATACCCGAAAATTGATCCTGAAGAAGTGATCAACCCCAATCATCCGAATCTGACGATCTGGGGAAATAAGATCGAAGCCTGCATCTTTATCGGTGTCCATTGTCACTATGCGAATCTCACCCTGAAGATGATCAGGGCGGGAACCAATTGCTGCACCATGGCGGTCTGCGCGGAGCAAGGTCATGAGGATGCAATGTTGACGATTCGAGACTCCGATACGCTCAAGATCAAGCGTGTCGCCCAGATTTTCAAGCGTGTCCGTGAGGAGCTAGGAATCAAGTTGCCGGAGAGCGGCGAAAATGTCCGTTTTACCGGCACGCAATCAAAGGTGCATGGCGGTAAGACTCACACCAATCCGATGGCGTTTGCTCCGACTCCTGGTGGGACGGCGAGCGCAGCGATGTTCGGTCATTCTGCCGAGCAGATGAAGCGGGAAGGATAAGGCCGAGTGGCAATGCTCGAACTAGCCAAGAGGTGCAATTATGAGCGAGACTGAAGTGAAGACAAATCCGCAAGGCGACCCGATTACCAGTGTAGCGCCGCCGCCAAGCGCATCGAAAAAAGATCCGCATGGCGAAGCGAAAAGACAGCGGGTGGTGACGCCTGAGTATATGTTTCATGAGGCGCCACGGACAAAGGAATTCATCACCGGCAGCGAGGCGGCAAAAGAAGCAATCCGTCGTTCGAATGTGGATTTGGCTATCGCGTACCCGATCACGCCGCAGAGCGAAACCATGCAGCTTGTCGGTGTGCTCTACGGTGAAGGTTATGTGAAAGAGTATTATCGCGGTGAGGAAGAGGTAGGCGTGATGGCGGCTATCGCCGGCGGCTCACGTGCGGGTGTCCGTTGCTACACTGCGACGGCCGGTCCTGGTACGTTGAGAGGTCTTGAAGGCATTGCCTCCTGGCCAGGCCACCGTCTTCCGGTCGTTGCCATGTTTACCTGCCGTGTCGTCAATGCACCGCTGGCCATTCAGCCGGACAACATCGAAGTCTCCTATCTGCTCAACTGCGGCATGATCGTGTTTCATGCTGAGAACCAGCAGGACATGTTTGACTTTACGATGGCCGGTTTCACGATCAGCGAAAAGAATGACGTGACCTTGCCCGTCGGCGTCTGCTGCGACGGCTTCTTTGTGACGCATGCCCGTGGGTATGTGCGCATGCAAGATCGTGGCATCAAGCTCCCGCCGCGCGAAGCGTGGCGTGGCGCCGTCCCTGTGCTCGATGCGGAGAATCCTCCTGCGCGTCTATCGCGTGACGCTCCGGTACAGAAGTCGAACTTCATGGCGTACAATATTCACGCCGTCTGGCAACAGGAAGTGTGGGCAGCCGTCGAACGGTCGCGCAAATACATCGATCGGTATTTGGGCGGGTTACTCACGGCGGAGAATGTCGAGGATGCAGAAGTCATCATCATTGCCTCCGGCAGCGCTGCCGCGCAATCGCGGGAAGCCGTTCGACTCTGTAAAGAAAAGGGTATGAAGGTCGGATTGATCAAGGTCCGGTCCCTCCGTCCATTCCCGACGAAGGAACTCCGTCAGTTGTGCGGCAAGGCCAAGTTGATCGTCGTTCCTGAATTCAACTATGTGGGCTGGCTGGCGAAGGAAGTAGCAACCGCCATCTATGGCTTCTCCAACGCGAAAATCATCGGCGGTCCGCGCGTATACGGTGGACAGTCGATGCCGGTGGAGTTGATCGTGGACGAAGTTGAGTCCGGTGTCAGCGGTAAGAAGTCTACTAACGTCGCGATGTCGCAAATTATGGGCGGAGTCGTCAATGCGGACGAAGTGGCTCATTTCATGCGAAGCATCTAAACTGGTGTTGGAAAACAAAGAGCCCGTCAGGGTCCGAGCCTGACGGGCTCTTTCATTTTTTGGTCTATCTCGTCTTCTTGTCTATCTGGTCAACTGGACAGACCAGAGAAACCAGATAGATCGAACAGACCGTTCGCTACCCTTGGATCTCGTCCTCAATCATTTCCTCACTGTTCGGCATCCCATAGGCCACATACTTCGCATAGGACAGATAGATTCCTGCACTATCGGTCATGGCCTTCGAGCCGGCAGTCAGTCGAAGAACTTTATCCGAGCCAGGTGGCTCGACGTTTTGTAACATCGTGACATGGTCGTGCAGCAGTCGGATATAGCGCTCCACAGCCGACTCAACCTCTTTATAGGCCTTGAGGATATCATCCGTCATAGTTGTCCTCCGTAATAGACTGAGCATACACTAGGGCCATGCGCAGCCACAATGTTACCGTCTCGTCCCTGGTGCTAACTACGATTGAGCAAGTAACCAAAAGAGAAGGGCTCTCGCAAAAGGATCTCTCATCTGCGGTTCTTGAACTCTCAAGGCTCTTTACGAAAGAGCGAAGTGCGCTGAGCGGTTCTTACCTCGAGTCTCCAGCCTTTTCCGCCGCCTATCTCAACTATTTTTTACCGGTGAATCTGTCAAAGATTCAAGTACTTCTGGATGAAATGCCGGCTCAGCAGGCTAACGAAACATTTTCGGTGCTGGACATCGGCTCTGGGCCTGGGACCGGAGCACTCGCGGTTCTCGACTGGTGGCATGGGCGAGGGAGCGTCTCTGGGCTGTCAGTCGTGGCCGTGGACCATTCGATGGCGGCACTTCACCAAGCCGAAAGCCTCTGGAGTAAGTATTGCCGAACAGCCGACCTGACCGGCACGAGCCTGCAAACTTGCAAGGCAGATGTAGCACGGACTGGGTGGATAAAAGAGGTTGAACCGAGGGCTCCATTCAATCTCATCATTCTTGCAAACTGCCTGAACGAGATTCATGCAAATGCGACAGATCCGATCGCGATGCGAAGTCGCCTTGTGACGGAGCTGTTAGCGCTTCTCGCACCTCAGGGCACGATCATGATCGTGGAGCCGGCCTTACGAGAAACCTCCCGTGCGCTGCATCAGGTGCGGGACCGATTGCTCCAAGAGAAGCATTGCACCGTCTATAGTCCCTGTCTTCATGAGCAGAACTGCCCAGCACTGGCAAAGCCTGATGACTGGTGTCACGAAGAGCGGTTCTGGGCGCCGCCGGCATCAATCCAAGAAATCGATGGCGAGGTCGGCTTCATCAAAGACGCGCTGAAGTTTTCCTATCTGCTGTTGCGAAAAGACGGGAAGACCATCGTCGACCGACGGCCGGATGTCTATCGAGTCGTGAGCGAACTGCGGGAACTGAAAGGCGAGAAGCGGGCCTGGTTGTGCAATGAGACGGGGCGGCCAGAAATCGGACGGCAGGATCGCCTGGTTTCGCCTCAGAACGCAGCGTTTGATGAGTGGCATCGCGGCGCGATTGTGAAAATCGAACGGATTGCTCACAAGGAGAAGGCTGGCAAGCTATCGGCGCTGGGACGGATCGATCAAGACTGCGTGGTGGAATTTGTTCAATCGATTTGATGGTGGAGTAGAAGGCAGCGAGGCCACACCAATACTATAGGGTTCAGGAATTGAGAGTTGACAGATGATAATGACAGACGCAGAATCGTGGCTAGGTTTTGATCCTAGAGAGAAGTATGAGGGGAGCGCATACCTTCTGGCGCGGTCTGCATGCCAGGCTGGCTGTGGCACGCGTGTGGTGGTGCCAGTCGAAATGGTTTCTGCGACCTCATTGCTGGCGACAGAGTAGTAGCAGCTGGGTGACACCGGTGGACAACGACAACGGTCACATTCATGGTGCAGCGGTACGCCATCTCTTGATGGCTGTGACCTTGGTTGTCTCTGTGGCCGGTTGCTCGGCGATGGGCCGCACGGCTGAAGTTGCTGCGTCAAAATCGAACCTGCCGCAATCCGACCGGATCTCAATCGAAGAGCTCGATCACCTTACCAAAGGGTTTGCGGATCGTTCCTCCATGGTGGTCGGCTCAGCGGTGGACCTCATCAAGCGAAACAACAATGACGCCACCGAGCGGAGAATTGCACATCGAATCAAGCTGGATGGGGTGCTTGCCATCAACGACATCGTCTCTGGCGATGATCCCTATTCGGAAGTGCTGGATTTGACCGTTGCGGTTACCCTCCAAAGCATCGTGTGGATTGACGAAAATCGAGCGAACTCCATATTCGGCGATCGCGCTCCGGTATTGATCAATGCCCTCCATACCATGCGGCGTGAGGCCTGGGCTTTGGTAGCCAGGGTTATGATGCAGGATCAGCTTGAACTGCTGGATTTGCTGATCCCTCGAGTGGCGGCGTGACCATCGTGATGTGGAACAGGTTGCCTTCGTCAAATTTAATGACTTCGCGGGAACACGAGCGGCGTCTTTATTGGTTGATCTTCAGTCTGGTGGTGGTATGTTGGCCCCGCTTCGTGAGACGAACGCCGAGTTGCGAGAAACGCGGCGGTTAGCTGAACGCGCATTTTGGTATGGTAAGCGTGGGCCGAGTATCGCCGGCATTGAAGCGGAAGCGGCGACCAACGAGATTCTCGCTGCACCGGAAATTGGGAAGTTGCTGACCACGATCGAAGAACTCAGCAAGACGGCAGCCCGTATGGGGCGGATGGTTGAGACTTTGCCACAGACCATTGCGCACGAACGTCACGAGATCTTTCAGGAACTCGACCAACGTCAGAAACAAATCACGGAGGTGTTAGGCAAGGCCAGCACGCTGACCGAACAGGGATCAACACTGGCCCAGGATGCCACGCGCTTGGCCACGGCTCTCCAACAGACACTCCTTTCGCTCGACCAGACCTTGAAAGGGGCAGACGCCGTGGCATCCAAATACTACGTGCCCGGACAATCTTCTTCGGAACCGCCCGGCGAGCCGTTCGATATCAAAGATTACCAAGTTGCGTTGGAGAAGACGAAGGAAATTATCGCCGGGTTGAACCAGCTGGCCACCAATGCCTCTGCAACCACGGGACTGACTGCTGTGGCAGACCGACAGGTTGATCACATCTTTAACAATGTGTACATCACGATCGGACTCGTGCTGTTGGCGGCCCTGTTGTATCGGGTGATTACCCGGTATCTGCTGCAGGCGTGAATGGAGAGGGTGCTGGCCGTGCGTTATATGTCGAGTTCTATCTCCATCATCATGCTCCTAGCCTCGACCCTCGTCGTGCAGGCGCAAGACCTGCCGACGAACCGACCAGCGTCGGCCAGATCGATGGTGCTGGACGAAAAAACCATATTCGAAGTCACGGCATCGCTGGGTCAGTATGAAGAGCAGTCCGAACCTTCCGGCACGCTGCGCAGCCGAGGCAGCGCCAGCACCACGATTCTGGTGAATCGGTGGGCCGAAGAGTTTATGAAACTCTATCCGGCAATTCGCACACAGATCACCGGTGGTGGGATAGCAGACGGGCTGGTCGAGCTCTTGGAAGGTAAGGTCGACATCGTCCCTATGTCGCGTCCACTCTCGGATGCCGAGTGTGCCACCTTTAAAGGCCGCTTCGGATATCTACCGGTTGAAGTGCCGGTCGCCCATGACGCGGTTGCCGTCTATGTCAATCTTGGTAATCCGCTGCCCGACATCTCGATGAGCAGTCTCCAGGCTATTTTTTCCCGACATGTCACAACGGCATCCAGGGTCCCGGAAACCTGGATGGATCTTGGCGTACGAGGTCAGCCTGGGAAAAAGCTGATTGCACGCTACGCCCTCAGCCAAAACCACGGCACCCACGCCTTGTTTCGTGAGCAAGTTCTCGAGGGGGAAGACCATCACTTTGATGTTACGTTCGAACGTGTGCCCGGCGGGTTGTTGAATAGTATTGCTGCGGATCAGGCCTCCATCGGCTTTGCAAGCGTGATGTTCGCGAATGATGCCGTACGGTTTCTTCCAATTCGCATCGATGAGAAAACAGTGTCCTATCCGACTTATGAGCAAGTCCTGAACCGACGCTATCCTCTCGCCCGTCAGCTGACCCTTGTGGTGAACAAGGCACCAGGCAAACCGCTGCCTGCCCTCATCCGCGAATTTCTCCGCTTTGCCCTGAGCCGAAGAGGCCAACGCATCATCTCCATCGGGGGCAACTATCCGATCACTCCCCAGATGCAAACCAGCGCGCTCGAACTCATCAAGGACTGAGAGAAGGCTGGCGGTTGGTGCCGCGCATTTTGGTCGAGGCATCATGCAAACAGGCAGTCTCGGCTGACAAAGGGCAGGCAGTTTCGGCTCTGCCATAATGCGTTGAGCATTGACGCATGCCACGGTCGACCGCCCATAGAGGGTGCCGGTATTCAGATGGCGATTGACCATGTGTCACGCAGTAGTTTACACTTTCCTGTGTGATCAAAACGTTTGCGGATCGGCACACGGCGGAATTGTATGAGACGGGTAGGGCTAAACGATTTCCAGTTGAGATTTGGCGTGGAGCCTTACGAAGGCTGCAGTATCTCGATTCGGCTATCGGTGTAGATGATTTGAAGACTCCCCCGAGCAATCGGCTGCACAGGCTTGAGCGTGATCGGGTAGGCCAGCATTCTATTTCAGTGAACATGCAGTGGAGGATTTGCTTCCGATTTGTCGAGGGCGATGCGTACGACGTTGAACTGACCGACTATCATTGAGGTGAGGTATGGCTATTCCCAACAAAGGAGCCCGGAAGGTGCGTCCCACGCACCCGGGTGAAATGCTGCGAGAAGACTTTCTTCCCGATTACGGGCTGACCGTGTCTGGCCTTGCCAAAGCCATCGGGGTCTCGCGCCAGACGGTGAATGAGGTGCTGCGAGAAAGACGGGCGGTGAGCCCAGAAATGGCACTGCGGCTCTCTCGGTTATTTGGTAACAGCCCAGAGTTTTGGTTGAACGCCCAGCGAGCGGTTGATCTGTGGGAGGCAGCGAAACAAGCCAAGGGCAGAATCAATCGTATTTCTCCACTGACGGCTGCCTAGCGGAGTAGGAAATGCGCATGCACAATCCTCCACATCCTGGAGAAATCATCAAGCAGCTTTGCTTGAAACCGCTAAGGGTCAGTGTTACAGAAGCAGCACAAGCATTGGGCGTTAGTCGCAAGACTCTCTCGGCGATCCTGAACGCAAGGGCGGGTGTCAGTCCAGAAATAGCGATGCGTTTGTCTATGACGTTTGGCACGTCGGCTGAAAGCTGGCTCAACCATCAAATGCAGTATGACCTGTGGCATGCCGAGCAGCGCCGAAAACACCTTCGTGTTTCTAGATTGGCTGTATAACAGAGCATCTGCTTGCTTGAGGCTCGGCAGGATTAGGGCATGGCCGGAAATGCTAAGAAGACAGAACATGCTGGACCAAAGAAGGGAGATGGCGCCTATTGGGGTCATAAGGCTGACGCTAAACAGGAGAGTAATAAGGTTCGGCGTGAGGACTCAAGACGAGCTGTTCGGCAGGGTTTGACCGATTCAGAGGGCTGAACCCGCCATCCTGCTCCCGCTTCCTTTCTTCAAACATCGTATGGGAGCTCCTGTCCAGCAAAAATCAATTGGTGAAATTCAGAATGCCGAAGAAGAAATCAGTTGGCATGATAGAAATACCTGAGGGTGTGGCTGCTGTTGGTGTTTCAGCCGACGGCAAGAGGCATTACATACATAATCCTTTCCTGCGCGGAATGAGATAGAAAGGAATCTCGGTCGACTCAGCATCGTTCAAGAAATTGCCACCAGCTGAGCGGTTATACAGATTATCTCGGGCTTATCTCAGTGCTGCGATTGTCCTTTGTGAACAAGCAGGTGAGGCTGGAGAAAGGCTCGAATGGCCACAAGCTAGCGTCTGCTATTACTGCCTCCATTTGGCAACCGAGCTTTTTCTGAAGGCATGCATACAAGGTATTGGCCAAGAGCCAAGTAAGCACCATGAGATTGCCGAGCTCTGGAGGTTGTATAAAGTCCTACTGCCGGGTGCCGAGTACGATTTTCAAACAAGCTGGGCGTTATCCCCGAAAGAGTTAGATCAGATTGCTGGCGTTCAAGTCTTGTATGGGGTAGATCGCACTCCAGATCAACTATTCCGTTACAGCATGGACAAAAAAGGCGGTTCTTCTAAAAATATTCAAATGTTCACACCGGGATATTTCTTTAACTACATGAAAGATCTTGAAGCCAGGTGGGCAGGAATCTGGAAACAGATAAACCTAGTAATAAGTCAGGATGGAGGATAGTGAGTCTTGCCCACAGGGTCAACTTGTCATGTGGGCGAAGGATCTGAAAGCGACTCGTCGTCGCTATTATTTTTAGGGCGGCGCTGAGCGGTGCTGCATCGCGAATTGCGTAGGATAGGGGTTACCGCGCTTGCCGAAAGGTTGCGGTCCGAAGTATGAGGACGGCGGCGCATGTTTGAAGTTCAGGCTGAGGAACGCTGGGCCTGAACGAGTTTGCAGCGCCGAGCGGCCTGAGGTGTAGCGTGGTCGAGCCGAAGCGCCTGAGCAGGGCAGGACTGCCAGGGCTGCTAGTGTTGGGCTAATTAAATGGTTTGCTGAACGATGACGGCTGATAGCTGTACGCTTGGTGGCTAATCCGCTTCCGGCTCCGAGCTACCGTGCTGGTGCGAGACCTTGTCTTCCTCGAACAGATCCGCCATTTCCTCGGCCATCACCGCATCATCATCCTGAATAGCGATGAGGGGGATTTCTTTTCTCACCTTCGGCTTTTCTTCCGGCAAAGATTGGTCTGGCTGTTTTGGATTGTCACTCATAGTTCCAGTATACACCAGCAGGGAGTGCTGTGGCTGACTTATTCAAACGCTTCCAGTGACGATTTCTCCGGGAACTGTCGTTTACAGCCCTTGCAGGTCACGAAGTAGATGGCCTCCCGGACGGATAACGTAGCCCGGAAGTCGAGGTCGACTCCGCGATGGTTGCAGGTCGTGCAGGAAATCTCCTTCAAGTGAAACGGCACGTCCGGCTGTGTCCGGAGATAAAACTCCATATCGGTATGGACGGGGAAGGTGTAGAAGCATTTCTTGCAGATGCCCCGCCAGTCACCGTCAGTTCCCATGAATCGTTCGTCAATGGCAAAACTGGACTGTTTACAGATGGCGCATTGGACCGTGTTCAGGCGCCGTTCTACTTCCTGTTGAGTGATGGTGACCATAGGACGAAGAAATCCGTTCCCCAACTGCCGAGGTTGAGTATAGCGGGCGGGGAAATGGAATCGCAACCGCCACGACAGAGCCGCGAGAACGCTTGACGTCTATTAGAGTCGCGTTATACTGACAACGCAATGCATTTGATTACGGATAATTTGCTGGTGGGAAGCATCGACGATGCACAAGGGCCACCTGAGGTGGTCGGCACACTGCTGCTGGTGGCTGAAGAGTTTACGATCACACCGGCTGCCTGGGTGGACTATCATCGTATTCCCTTTCGAGAATTTGCCAAAGTCGATCCTGCCAAGCTAGCGGAAGCGGTGCAATGGCTTGAGTCGCGCGCTCCAAAGAGTCGGACCCTGGTCTGTTGTCGGGCTGGCATGGGTCGCTCCGTGTCCGTGGTCATGGCCTATCTCTGTTGCGTGGAAGGCCGGACCTACGATGAGGTCTTGAAGCTGGTCATGGCCCGGCGGCCTGGTGCCATGCCGCTGCCAAATCTGCAGGTCGCCATTGAACAAGTGCGCCAACTCCGACGCGCCGCGTAATCCCGTCGTCTTTCCTTACTGATCTTTATTCTTCATCCAGCAACCGTCTTGCCTTTCCTCCAAGCCTCATGGCGTAATGGCATTTCTCTCCATCTCGTAACCTGGATGAGTGATGCCGGAGCTCCCAGAAGCAGAAGTCGTGGCTGGACAAATCCGTTCCCGTCTCCTCGGTGCGTCATTAGGAGATGTGTGGGTCGGACGGGCGGATATCGTGCGGGAGGGATTCTCGACCGTATCGTGGTATCCCGGCGCCAGCCTGCAGTCTGTCGAGCGATTCGGCAAGAGTGTGGCCCTTGGATTTGTGAAGGACAAGCACTGTCGCTATGTCGTGGCTGAACTTGGGATGACCGGACTCCTCCTGTTCCAGTCCACGCTGACGAAACATCCACAGCATGTCCATGTGAAGATGTCGTTTGAAGACGCTCGTGAACCGGAATTACGGTACTGGAATCCCCGTCGGTTTGGGCGACTCTCGCTGTTGGATAGAGCGGGACTTGATCGATATCTCGCCCGCCGGTTTGGACTGGATCCGCTCGCCGTGTCGCAGCAGGACTTTGTGAAACTGTTGCAATCGAGACGTGGCCGGCTCAAATCCCTCCTGATGCATCAACAAGTCATCGCCGGGATCGGGAATATCTACGCGAATGAGATTCTTTTTCGAGCTGGTCTGCACCCGCATGTTCAGGTCAGCAGACTGTCGGTGGCCAGGTTTGAAAAGCTTTACCAGGTCATGTCCGAGGTCCTCCATGAGGCGATTGCCTGTGGCGGATCAAGTGTCCGGGATTTTTTTGCTCCCGATGGAACAGAAGGGCAATACAAGCGGCGGCATCTGGTCTATGGCAAAGCGGGCCAAGCCTGTCCCAATCACTGTGGCGGGGTCATTCGACGCTTTCAGAAGGAGCGGAGCGCATATTTCTGCCTCAGATGCCAGTCTCTTCGGTCTACAAAGTAATAATCAGAGACGGTAAATCTTTATATTTTGAGTGCTTAGTAGAAAATAGGCCGAGAATTTCCACACTAGGGCTTTTGATCCGTTTCATTTTAGTTCCTCTGGTGTCTTGAGTCATCCCGTTGATTTCCGTTACAATCCGGCTCCCTGATCGGCTGCGTTGAATACGAAGGAGAACTCTCATGGCAAAGGTGTTGGAAGGTCCCGGGATGGGACTGATGAAGAAGTGGGGAATTCACGTCCCCCATTATGCGGTTGTGACCTCCGCGGACGAACTCTCCAAGCTTGGTCACGTCAACGACTGGATGAAGCAAAGTCAATTGGTTGCCAAAGCGCATGAAGCGCTCGGTTCCAGGTTTAAGCTCGGGTTGGTGAAGGTGGGCCTCGATCTGACCGGTGCTCTGGCGGCGACCAAAGACATGATCGGCCGCCAGGTCGGCAGCATTAGGGTTTCGCAAGTCATCGTCTCCGAAATGATTGCCCACAAAGAGGAATACTATTGCGCGGTGAAATCGACTCGCGAAGGCAGCGAGATTCTCGTAGCCAACTGCGGTGGGATCGAAGTTGAATCGAATTGGGACCGCGTGAAGCGCTTGTGCCTTGACGTGGGACAGGCTCCCTCCCATGAAGCGCTGGAAAAGCTCGCCAAGGAGGCAGGTTTTACCGGCGCGTTGGTGAAGAAGATGGCGGATTTCGCCGGCAAGATGTTTAGCTGCTTCGACAACGAAGATGCGCAGTATCTCGAGGTGAATCCCGTCGTGACTCGCGCGAGCGATGGCGAGTTAGTCGCGCTTGACGCGGTGACCTTGCTCGACGGCGATGCCAAGTTCCGTCATCCGGATTGGAATTTTGCGTTTGCGGCAGAATTCGGCCGGGCCTATTCCAAGCAGGAAGAGGAGGTCATGGCGGTCGACAGCAAGATCAAGGGCTCGGTCAAGTTCATTGAAATTCCCGGTGGCGATACGGCGATGCTCCCCGCAGGCGGGGGCGCCAGTGTCTATTACTCCGATGCCGTCGTGGCGCGTGGCGGCAAGCTGGCGAACTATGCCGAATACTCCGGCGATCCTCCCGATTGGGCCGTTGAAGTGCTGACGGAAAAAGTCTGTTCGTTGCCCGGAATCAAGAACATCATTGTCGGTGGCGCGATCGCCAATTTCACCGACGTGGTGAAAACATTCGGCGGCATCATCAACGGATTCCGCAAGGCCAAGGCGGAGGGGAAGCTGAAGGGCGTGAAGATCTGGGTGCGTCGCGGAGGCCCGCGAGAGAAGGAAGGGCTCGACGCGATGCGCGCGCTCAAGGACGAAGGATTCGACATCAACGTCTTCGATCGCAACACCCCGCTGACGGACATCGTCGACAAAGCACTTCAGAAATAGTAACGAGGACTCAGGACTGTGGACTGAGCTAGTCGGAGGGCGTTCACTCGGCCCTCATTTCTCAGCGCTCAGTCCTAAAGGAAAGAGGGAGATTCCGATGAGCATTCTGGCCAATAAAGACACCCGGGTTGTGATTCAGGGGGGCGCTGCCGGTGTCAACGCAGCCCGCCGTATGGCGGAGTTCTGTTACCTGATCAAGCGCCCGCTCAACGTCGAAGCGTTTGTGTATCCGCCTGACGCAGGCAAGTCCAATGAAGTGCCTTACGGCAGCGGCCTCATCGCCATCCCGGTCTATAAGACCATCGCCGAAGCGACGAAGAACCATCCGACCATCAACACCAGCCTTGTGTACATTGGAGCGGACCGCGCGATGAAGGGCGGGATGGAAGCCCTCGACGATACACACATCAAGGTCGTGTCGATGATCACGGAGGGTGTGCCGGAGAAGGACGCCAAGATTCTTGGGGCCCATGCCAGAAAGCTTGGCAAGGTGTTTAACGGCCCCTCGTCGATCGGTATTGTGTCGGCCGGTTCCTGTCGGCTCGGTGTCATCGGTGGTGCGTTCGACAACCTCGTCTTATCTAAGCTCTATCGTGAAGGTTCCTTCGGCGTCATCACCAAGTCGGGCGGTCTCTCGAACGAAATTATCTGGATTTGCTCGCAGTTCGCCGACGGCATCACGACGGCCATCGGCATCGGCGGCGATGCCTATCCGGGCACTGACTACGTGAGCTATCTCGAAATGTTTGAGAACGATCCGCAGACCAAAGCGGTTGTCATAGTCGGCGAAATGGGCGGCGATCTCGAAGAACGAGCCGCCGAGTGGTACGGCGCCAAGAAGCGGCGTGTGAAGTTGATGGCCGTCGTCTCCGGCTTCTGCCAGGAAAGTTTGCCGAAGGGGATGAAGTTCGGTCACGCGGGCGCGAAAGAGGGATTGAAGGGCGAAGGATCGGCCCGGTCCAAGTCCGATGCCCTCAAAAAGTCCGGCGCAATTGTGCCGCCCACGTTTGGCGCGCTCGGTCCGGCGATCAAGGACGTCTATCAGGAGATGTTGAAGTCAGGCCAGGTGAAGGAGCCGGTTGAGCCGGTGTCACTGCCGAAGTTACCCAAGAGTATTGAAGCGGCCATGAAGGCCGACGAAGTCATGGTCACCCCACTGATTCGTACTACGATCAGCGACGATCGCGGAGACGAACCCTGCTATGACGGGTATCCCGCCTCCGAGCTCATCAACAAGGGCTACGAAATTCCCCATGTCGTCGGACTCTTGTGGGACAAGCGGCTGATCTCCAAGCAGGAAGCCGAAATTATCAAGCGCATCATGATGCTCTCTGCCGACCATGGCCCCTGCGTCAGCGGCGCGTTGGGGACGATCATCGCGGCTTGCGCCGGGATTGGCCTGTCTCAGTCGGTGGCCGCGGGACTCATCATGATCGGCCCGCGCTTCGGCGGTGCGGTCACCGATGCCGGACGGTTCTTTAAACATGCTGTCGACAATAAGATGACGGTCGACGAATTCCTGACCTACATGAAGAAGAACCATGGTCCGGTGCCCGGTATCGGTCATCGCGTGAAGAGCTTGCGCAATCCGGACAAGCGGGTGAAGGAGCTGGTCGGCTATGTGAAGAGCTTACCCATCAAGACCCCGTGCCTCGATTTTGCACTACAAGTAGAGCAGGTCACGGCGGCAAAGAAGGATAACCTAATTCTGAACGTAGACGGGACGATGGCGGCCGTGTTGGTCGATATCGGATTTCCGGTCGATAGTTTGAACGGCTTCTTCATCCTCTCGCGGACGATCGGCTTGATCGGCCATTGGGTCGATCAAAAACGTCAGGACAGCCGCTTGATCCGGCTGTTCGATTATCTGGTGAACTACGCCGCACCTAAACGGCGGGAAGTTCCACCGTTGAAATAGGAAGCTATCAGCACCCAGCCGTCAGCTAGCTGAAAGCTGATCGCTGACAGCTCTTTAAGGAGAAATAATCATGTCGATGGATCTCGCTAAAAACCTCTATGCCAAAATGCCGGGCGTCATAGACAAGGCTCGAAAGAAATTTGGCCGTGGCTTGACGCTGGCTGAGAAGATTCTGGTCTCGCACGCTGATAACTTCGATACTCAGAATTGGGAACGGGGCAAAGCCATGTTGGCCCTCCGCCCAGACCGAGTTGCCATGCAGGACGCAACGGCGCAGATGGCGGTCTTGCAGTTCATGCAGGCGAACAAGAAGAAAGCGGCGGTGCCCAGCACGATACACTGCGACCATTTGATCCGTGCCGAAATGGGATCGGAGAAGGACCTGACGCGCGCCTTGGACGAGAATAAGGAAGTCTATAACTTTCTCGCGTCCGCTGCGAAGAAGTACGGCATCGGTTTCTGGAAGCCGGGAGCCGGGATCATCCATCAAGTCGTGCTGGAAAATTATGCATTCCCTGGCTGTCTGATCATCGGAACCGACTCGCATACGCCGAACGGGGGCGGGTTGGGCGGATTGGCGATCGGTGTCGGCGGGGCCGATGCCGGGGAAGTCATGGCTGGCCTGCCGTGGGAAGTGCTCCATCCGAAACTCATCGGCGTGAAACTGACCGGCAAGTTGAGCGGGTGGGCCTCAGCGAAAGACGTCATTCTCTATCTGTGCGGCCTGCTCACTGTGAAGGGCGGGACCAACAAAATCGTTGAGTACTTTGGTCCTGGCGCTGAGACGATCAGTGCCACCGGCAAGGGCACTATCTGCAACATGGGCGCTGAACTCGGTGCAACGACCTCCGTGTTTCCCTTCGACCAGAAGATGGTCGCCTACATGAATATCACCGATCGCGCGGACCTCTCGAGCTTGGCGACGGCGCAGAAAAATCTACTGGTGGCCGACCCCGAAGTCTATCAGTCGCCGGAGAAGTATTACGACCAAATCGTGGAAGTCGATCTCTCAAAGCTCGAGCCGCATGTGGTTGGACCGCATACACCGGACTTGGCCAGGCCGATCTCGAAGTTGAAGGCCGAAGCACAAGAGAAGGGCTATCCGGTCGAGTTGAAGGCGGCGCTCATCGGCAGCTGCACCAATTCGTCGTATGAAGACATCAGCCGGTCGGCGCACATCGCGCAACAGGCGCTCAAGGCTGGCTTGAAGGCGAAAGCCTCGTTTTTGGTCTCGCCTGGCTCCGAGCGTATTTATCACACCATGAAGCGTGATGGGTTTTTGGACACGTTCGAGCAGCTGGGGGGCACCGTGCTGTCCAATTCTTGCGGCCCCTGTATCGGACAGTGGAAACGGGCTGATGGCGTGAAGGGCAAGGCGGATTCGATCGTCAGCTCATTCAATCGGAATTTCCCAGGCCGCAACGACGGGATCAGTGAAACACTCTCGTTTCTCGCCAGTCCGGAGGTCGTGACCGCCTATGCCATCACCGGCGATCTGGGCTTCGATCCGGTCAATCAGACGGTCAAGGGCGCGGACGGCAAAGAATTCAAGTTCCAGCCACCGGTGGGCGAGGAATTGCCGGCCAAGGGCTTTGCGAAGGGCGAAGAGGGGTATGTTGAGCCTGCTGCAGACGGTTCGAACCTGACCGTCGACATACCACCGACCAGCGAGCGATTGCAGCTGTTGCAGCCGTTCCCTAAGTGGGACGGCAAGGATTTCGACAAGTTGCCGCTGTTGATCAAGACCAAGGGGAAGACCACGACCGACCACATCTCCCCGGCCGGTCCCTGGCTCAAGTTCCGCGGACATCTCGACAAGATCAGCGACAATATGTTCCTTGGAGCGAATAACGCGTTTTCGTCAGAGCCGGGGAAGGGTACGAACATCCTGACAGGCGAAACCAATCTCACGATGGCACAAATTGCCAGAGCGTACAAAGCTCAAGGTATTGGGTCGATTGTCGTCGGCGATGAAAATTACGGCGAAGGCAGCAGCCGTGAGCACGCGGCCATGTCTCCACGGTTCTTGAACGTGCGAGCCGTCATCACCAAGAGTTTTGCACGCATCCATGAAACCAATCTCAAGAAGCAGGGCATCCTGCCGCTGACATTCGCGGACCCGAAGGATTATGACAAGATTGAGATGAACGATCGGCTGAGCGTACTCGATCTGAACAATCTGGCTCCAGGCAAGCCAGTCACAGTGGTTGTGCATAAGACCAGCGGCGATGTGAAGGTTCAAGCCAATCACAGCATGACAGCACCACAAATCACTTGGTTTAAGGCTGGTTCCGCGCTGAACGCGCTGAACTAAATCAGATATTTAAGAAGAGGGGGAAAGCCATGGCAAAAGCAGACAAAATAATTTACACGAAGACCGATGAAGCGCCGATGCTGGCGACTTATTCCTTTCTGCCGATCATCAATGCCTTCTCGAAGGCGGCAGGTGTGACGGTCGAATTGCGAGACATCTCGCTGGCGGGCCGCGTACTCGCCGTATTTCCGGAGTACTTGACGCCGGCACAGAAGCAGCACGACGCATTGGCCGAGTTGGGTGAGATGGCTAAGACACCAGAAGCCAATATCATCAAGCTACCGAATATCAGCGCCTCGTTGCCTCAACTTCAAGAGACCATCAAGGAATTGCAGGGTCAGGGCTACAAGCTGCCCGACTATCCCGAGAATCCGAAGGACGATAAGGAAAAGGACATCAAGAGCCGCTACGACAAAGTCAAAGGCAGTGCTGTGAATCCAGTGCTGCGTGAAGGAAACTCGGATCGCCGCGCGCCGCTTTCAGTGAAGGCCCATACCAGAAAGCATCCGCATAAGATGGGCGCCTGGAGTCCTGATTCCAAGACCCACGTGTCCCACATGAAGAGTGGTGACTTCCGTTCGAACGAAAAGTCGATGACGATCCCGGCAGCGACTACGGCGAAGATCGAGTTTGTGGGCGCAGATGGCAAGACCACCGTCTTAAAGGAGAAAGTCGCGTTGCAAGCCGGTGAAGTGCTGGATGCGACCTTCATGAGCGTGAAGGCCCTGCGCACCTTCTTGGAAGAACAGATTGAGGATGCCAAGAGCAAGGGCGTGCTGTTCTCGCTGCATATGAAGGCCACCATGATGAAGGTCTCGGATCCGAAGATCTTTGGCCATGGCGTGACGGTCTATTTCAAGGATGTCTTCGAGAAGCACGGTGAGACGTTCAAGAAGCTGGGTGTGGATCCGGACAACGGTCTCGGTGATGTCTATGCCAAGATCAAGTCCTTGCCGGATGAACAACGCAAGGCGATCGAAGCAGACATTCAAGCCGTCTATCAAAAGCGCCCACCGATGGCTATGGTGAACAGCGACAAGGGCATCACCAATCTCCACGTGCCGAGCGACATCATCATCGATGCCTCCATGCCGCCGGTCATTCGTGACAGCGGCAAGATGTGGGGGCCTGACGGCAAGTTGGCCGATGTGAAGTGCGTGATTCCTGACTCGAGCTATGCGCCGGTCTATCACGAAGTCGTTGAGTTCTGTAAAAAGAACGGCGCGTTCGATCCGAAGACCATGGGTACCGTGCCCAACGTTGGTCTGATGGCGCAGGCGGCGGAAGAGTACGGTTCGCACGACAAGACCTTCAAGGCGCCTGGTAACGGCACCATCCGCATCGTGGATGCGGCCGGTAACACGTTGCATGAACACAAGGTGGAAGCGGGGGACATCTGGCGCGCCTGCCAAGTGAAGGATACTCCGATTCAGGACTGGGTGAAGCTGGCCGTGACTCGGGCCAGGGCGACCGGTGCCCCGGCCGTGTTCTGGTTGAACAAGGATCGCGCGCACGATGCCGAGTTGATCAAGAAGGTCAATACCTATTTGCCGAAGCATGACACGAATGGTCTGGAGATCAAGATCATGTCGCCCGCGGACGCCTGCCGCTTCTCAATCCAGCGGATGAAGGAAGGCAAGGATACGATTTCCGTCACCGGCAACGTGTTGCGCGACTATCTGACCGACCTGTTCCCGATTCTTGAAATCGGTACTAGTGCCAAGATGCTCTCGATCGTTCCGTTGCTGAACGGCGGCGGCTTGTTCGAGACCGGTGCGGGTGGATCAGCGCCGAAGCACGTGCAGCAGTTCCAAGAGGAAGGCTATCTACGCTGGGATTCACTCGGCGAGTTCCTCGCCCTCGCGGCTTCATTGGAGCATCTCGCAAAAGTGGGAAACAATCCGATTGCTAAGATTCTGGCGGACACGCTGGAACAAATCGCCAGCTCGCAAAGTCGGTGAGATCGACAACCGTGGCAGCCACTTCTACCTGGCGCTCTATTGGGCACAGGCCTTGGCTGCGCAGACAGCAGACAAGCGGATCGCTGATCGATTCACTAAGATTGCAAAGGATCTGAGCGACAACGAAAAGAAGATCGACGGCGAATTGCTTGCCGCTCAAGGTAAGCCGCAAGATGTCGGTGGGTACTATCACCCGGACGATGCCAAAGCCGCCAAGGCCATGCGTCCGAGCGCGACGTTAAACGCGATCATCGACGCGATCGCTTAATTTCGAGTGACCGTGAGGCGTGAGGGGGCTATCGCTCCTCGCGCTTCGCGTGTTACGAAGGAGCCTATGGCCCAAGACGATACCAATGTGATTGATCAGCCTGAGGTGATGACGCCTAGGATGGTCACGATCGAGATCGCCGGTAAGAAAGTGGATGTGCCGGAAGGGATCACGGTCGTGCGTGGCGTCGGCTGTCTCGGCGGTTTCTGCGGTGCCTGTGCGACCTACTATCGGACGAAGGATGATCCAAAGGTCCGAACCTGCCTGGCTTGTCAGATGGCTGTTCAAGACGGGATGTCGTTTACGATGATGCCGCCGTTCCCTGCCCGCAAGGCGACCTACGAGATTCAGAAGCTCAAAGATCCCAAGCAAGACCTCTTTAATCTGTACCCGGAAGCGCCGCTCTGCCGGAACTGTAACGCCTGCACAGAGGCGTGCCCGCAGAAGATCGATGTGCGTGAGGGAGTCTGGAAAGCCGTCTTCGGCGACTTCAAGAGCGTCTCTGAGATGTTTATGGACTGTGTCATGTGCGGCATGTGTACGCCGGTGTGCATCGCTGATATTGCGCCGAATCTCGTGGCGCTGTACGTCAGTCGCGCGCAGGGCGCACATTTTTCTGAAAAACCGGTCGGCCTCGATACGCGCATTAAGGAAATCCAAGACGGCCAGTACAACAAGGAGTGGGACAAAGTCCTAAAGATGAGCGATAAGGAACTGGCCGAACACTGTGCGACGGTGAAATGAATCAGTCGAAAAGTCTCAAGGTCGTATCGTCTGCGGTAAACCGAACGACATGATGGCTCTCTGACTGTAGACCTGTGACTAAGGACCCATGGACATCCACGCACTTCAACAAATCGTTCACAAGACTCGGGATGCCCGCCGTCAGCAGACCATCTCCAAGTTTTCTCCAGCTGAACGCGATCAACTGATTCACAAATATCATCCGGATTTCAGAGCCAGCGCCTACCGGCCAATCCGCTTCGGTCCCAATGAGGGGGACAAGACGGTCGTGGAGTTGGCGACGCTGCTTGAAGGTGACAGTTCCATACAGGATGATGCTGATCTTACGGCGCACTACACCTGCGATGTGCTCGTGATCGGCGGTGGCGGGGCCGGTTGTGCAGCGGCACTGCATGCGCACGGCGCCGGCGCCAAGACCATCCTGGCGACGAAGCTGCGGCTTGGTGACTCCAATAGCGTGATGGCGCAGGGCGGGATGCAGATTTCCGTCGCGCCTGAAGATTCCCCGGTCACGCATTTCATCGATACGCTCAAGGGCGGCCACATGGAGAACGACCATGCCCTTCTTAAAACCATGGTTGAGGACGGGCCGTCGATTGCGAAGTGGCTGCTGGAGTTGGGCGTGCTGTTCGATCGGCAGGCCGACGGCAACCTCCATGTGAAGAAGGGCGGCGGCAGTTCTAAGCCACGTCTCTTGACCTGCTCAGACTACACTGGTCTCGAAATCATGCGCGTGCTCAAGGACGAGGTCATCAACCAAAAGATTCAGTTGCTCGAGTTTGTGGCCGCCATCGAATTACTGAGTGACGAGGCGGGGAACTGTACCGGGGCCATCTTCAAGGATCTGGATAATCAGCGGCACGTGGTCGTGGCGGCGAAGTGCGTGATCATGGCGACTGGGGGCATCGGCCGTCTGCACATCCAGGGGTTCCCGACGAGCAATCACTATGGCGCGACCGGCGACGGACTGTGTCTGTCGTATCGCATGGGCGCCAAGCTGGCCCATATCGATACCTTCCAATACCACCCGTCAGGGGCGGTGTATCCGGAGCAGCTGATCGGTGCCTTGGTGACGGAAGGGATTCGCTCTGAAGGCGGCCATCTCGTCAACGCCAAGGGCGAGCGCTTCGTCAACGAGCTCGATACCCGCGACGTCGTCTCGTCCTCGATCATCCGGGAGTGCGAAGAAGGTCGTGGAATCCGTACGATGTCGGGCCGCGTCGGAGTCTGGCTAGATACGCCGCTGTTGGATGCGGAACATGGGCCCGGCACGGTGGAAAAACATTTCCCGGCGATGATGTTGCAATTCGAGCGGTTCGGGATCGATATCAGCAAGGATCCGGTGCTGATCTATCCAACGTTGCACTATCAAAACGGCGGAGTGAAGATCGATACCAACTCGGAAACGAATGTGAAGAATCTCTTTGTCGCTGGTGAAGCTTCTGGCGGCCTGCATGGGCGCAATCGATTAATGGGAAACTCGCTGCTGGACCTGATGGTGTACGGCAAACGATCCGGGTTGACGGCGGCAGGCCGTGTTGGATCGATGAAGCAAGGTCAGCTCACGTTGAAGCATCTTCAACGGTTCCGGGCCGACGCCAAGAAGCACGGCAACGTCAGTGGCGTGATTTCGCCGATGATTCTGCCTGCCTATACAAGAAAAGTGAGTTAGTAATGAGAGGACTGAGTGCTGAGGACCGAGTAGAAAATCAACTCAGTCCACAGTCCTCATGACTCCGTCCTGAAGTGAGAGAAGGAGCGCTATGAACGTTCACGAATTCCAAGCCAAGTCCTTGTTCGCTCAGTTCGGCGTTCCGGTGCCGCGAGGGAAGGAAATTGCCTCTCCCGAAGATGCGACCGCCTGGGCTAATGAGCTCAATACTCCGGTCTTCGTCGTGAAAGCGCAGATCCATGCTGGTGGCCGCGGCAAAGCCGGTGGTGTCAAGATCACGAAAGACAAAGGCGCGGTGGCCGGATTTGCCAAGGAGCTGATCGGCAAGACGTTGGTCACGCATCAGACCGGCCCGAAGGGGCGCCAGGTTCACCGCCTCTTGATGGAAGAAGGCGCCAATATCGCCAAGGAGCTCTATCTGTCGATCCTTGTGGACCGCGACACCGGCTGGCCCACCTTCATCGCCAGCACGGAAGGCGGGATGGAAATCGAAGAAGTGGCGGCCCATACACCGGAGAAGATCATCAAGGAAGCGATCGATCCGGCGGTCGGGTTTCAGGGACACAACGGCCGCAACGTAGCGTTCGCACTGGGCCTACAGAACATCGAACCGGCGGCCATCAACCCCTTCGTGAAGATGTTGGGAAATCTGTATCGCCTGTTTATGGAGAAGGACGCGGCGTTGGTCGAGATCAACCCCCTGATCATCACAAAAGAAAAAGGCTTGATTGCATTGGACGGCAAGGTGTCATTCGATGACAACGGTCTCTTCAAGCACGAGGACGTGCAGAAGATGCGGGATCTGAATGAAGAGGAACCGTTGGAAATCGAAGCGACGGCCAACAACCTGAACTACGTGAAGCTGGACGGCAACATCGGCTGCATGGTAAACGGCGCGGGTCTTGCCATGGCGACGATGGATGTCATCAAGCTGGCCGGCAGTGAGCCGGCAAACTTTCTGGATGTGGGTGGTGGTGCCACAAAAGAGACTGTTGCAGCGGGGTTTCGCATCCTGCTGAAAGACCCGAACGTCAAGGGCATCTTCATCAACATCTTCGGTGGCATCGTACGCTGCGAGCGGATTGCGCACGGCGTCATCGAAGCGGCCAAGGAAGTGAAAATCACCGTGCCCCTCGTCGTCCGGTTGCAGGGCACAAACGCAGAAGAAGGCCGCAAGCTATTAGCTGAATCGGGATTGAAGCTTGAAGTGGCTGATGATCTCTGGGAAGCAGCACAAAAAATTGTGAAACTGACTGGCAAGGCAGCGTGAGCGAAAGGTGCGCCGGGCAGGTCTTCAGTGCTCGCCCACCGCGCACATATGAATCAACTAGATTGTCAGACATTGGTCGGTGCTCGGTGGATGCGCGCAGTATGAAGACCGACCCGGCGCACCTTCTTGAAAAGGAAGGTAAGAAAAGAGGAAACCGTGAGCATTCTCGTCAATAAGAATACGCGAGTGGTGGTGCAGGGGATTACGGGCAAGGAAGGGTCGTTCCATGCGACCCAATGCAAGGCCTATGGCACGAAAGTAGTGGCTGGTGTGACGCCGGGGAAGGCCGGACAGGAAGTCGAAGGCATTCCCGTGTTCAACACCGTGGCCGATGCGGTGAAAAAGACTGAGGCCGACACCTCGCTCATCTTCGTCCCGCCGCCGTTCTGCGCAGACGCCATCCTCGAAGCAGCCGATGCCGGAATCAAGTTGGTCATTTGCATTACTGAAGGCATTCCCGTCAATGACATGGTGAAGGTCAAGCGGGCGCTCCGCGGTCGGGATGTAAGGCTGATCGGACCGAACTGCCCAGGCGTCATCACGGTCGATGAAGCGAAGATCGGCATCATGCCGGGCTTCATTCACAAGAAGGGTGTGGTCGGAGTGGTCTCTCGCAGCGGCACCCTCACGTATGAAGCCGTCCATCAACTCTCGACGTTGGGGTTGGGCGAGACGACCTGTGTGGGTATCGGCGGTGACCCGGTCAATGGTACTGGTTTTGTCGATGTGCTGCCGTTGTTTGAAAAAGATCCAGAGACCCAGGCGATTGTCATGATCGGCGAGATCGGCGGTGATGCGGAAGAGAAAGCCGCCGAGTTCATCAAGAAGAACGTGAAGAAGCCGGTCATCAGCTTCATCGCCGGTATCACGGCGCCTCCTGGCCGCCGCATGGGCCATGCCGGCGCCATTATCTCCGGCGGCAAGGGGACCGCAGCCGAAAAGATGAAAACCTTGGAAGCAGCTGGGGTTAAAGTCGTCAAGAATCCAGCTGAAATCGGTGCGGCGGTCAAACAAGCGTTGGGACGGTAGTTCCCCGCGTCCATTCTTCCGTTGGCATCCTCCTCCGCCACCACTTCGTAGGCCTGATCTCTACGGCCTGTCCATCGCCTCTGCTCTGTAACGCAGGTGTGATGATTGTCATGGCTATTCAATGAGTTATTTGCTGGTGGGTTGTCGTGCTCTATGCAAGAGCGAGTGTGATGGCTGTCAGTGAAGGCTGGAGAAATAATCTATTCATCCATCGACGCAGCCATGCCCGATGGGGTATTGGATTTACCGATAACTCCAATCCGTTTTATCTATTTTTAAAAATGAACGCGGGGTTGCTACTGTTGGCGCCGTCCGTCCTGCGATGCGAGAAGAGCATCCCCTCATGATCGCTCTGGAGGCGGATAGTTGGACTTCCATGCCAATAACCGCAACAGCGGAACAGTGGGGCGATTTGAGTATCACGAACACGCAATCGTCTCGTGCCGCCTCAGTGACCATCGACGATCTACCGACTGATATCAAATTTCTCGACCCAAATTCGTCGAAGAATATGTTTTCTTTACCTTTGGAGGGCAATGAATGAAAACGAGAATTTCGGCGATCGTTTGCCTTCTCTGTGTCATCGGCTACGCTGAGGTCACTCGGGCGGAAGATCCGTACAACCTACGGGTCGCCGATCCCTATGCCATCTCGCCTGATCCCCCAACCATGTCCTCCGGGACGATCGAGCCCTATCTGTCCTTTATGGCTGGCGTGGCAATCCCATTCAGCCAGGATGCCACATTTCGTAATGGCGATGTGGACAGGGATGTCGACTATCAGATGAAACAGTCGATCGGTGGCAACGCGGGGCTCTGGTTTCCAACCAGAAACAAGTTGTTAGGATTCGATCTCGGTGGTGAGATCGAGGGCTATATCTGGTATCCGGACGTGGCCTGCTGTCGGGAAAACTTTAATGGGGTCACTCTTCCAGATGGATCGTTTCAGGGCACCACGACCGAGATGCAGGGTATCTACGTCGGCTTCAATCTCATGATTCGAAGACCGATGGCGATTTCCGAGGCCTATCCCAACGGGCGATGGTATCCGTACGTTGGGATCGGGGGAGGAGCACATCAGATGGCGTTCAAGCCAGGTGGAACCCTCGGGGCTTCGTTCGCCGCGCCCATCAGCGACCAGCGGGATACGACTGTCGCGTTTCAGGCAAAGGGCGGGTTTAAGGTGTTTCTCTTCAAGTATCTGGCTGCCTTTGCTGAGGCAAAGTATCTCCATGCCGAACACAGCGGCCTGGGGACGGATCGGTTCGGGGTGAATTCGCCCCTATTCTCTTCTACAGGTGATCTATTTCTCGATGACTATTCGTCCACGATCAGAACGATCAGTGTGCATGGAGGCTTGTCGCTGCACTTTGACATGAAACCGTAAGTTCGGTCACAATTTTAGTGCACACCCTGCCACAGGAAGGTAGGGTGTGCAACTTCTTTTAAAGTACCGACCTTTCCCTCCAACATTCTTTCTCTCTCGTATAACCAGCGCGTGAGATCGGCTGATCTCTAGGACGAACTCGTCGTATTGGTATGAGCAGCAATGAGTGCCAGTGGAGCTAGGCGACTATTGGAGAAAGGTGTACGTCGAGGGCCAGCTCTTGGGAGACCACTCGATCCAATCGGTGGCGGGTCATCATCGGCACGCGAATGAACTCGACGCCGAACGTATGTTCCCTGACCCAACGGACTTTCCCCAGTTCGATAAACAGGGATGCGGTCGGATCCGGCATGAGAACACTCAGCTTGATATAGCTCCCCATGAGGACGGTTCGCTCACAAGTGACGGAACAGCCTGCCACGGACAGGTCAGACACCACCCCTTCTCCCACAAATGGAGCGCCTCCGAATATCGCAGGATAGGCCACAGGTGCCCGAGGATGGATTCGCCAGTTAATGGTCGTGTCAGCCATTGTTGTGTCCTCCGTAGGCCGCAGTCTATCCAGGTGGTGGGCCATGGGCCATTCCTCGGAGGGGGGGCGTAGGACCTTCTGTTCGAAAGTACTATGTGATGGGTATCAGAGGATTGTTGAGCTGGTGCTTATGCCAGAAGAACGTCAGGATGCTCAAAAAGGCCAGACTTCTCAACCCGCCCAACCCCACCGCGCCCGCTTCGCCGACTCATCCCGCATCGAAGAATCTGCGAGGCGTGCGAGGCGAGCCAAGACGCACGGTTCCGCGAACAAGCTCGCAGTGAGCGAAGAGGCGAAGCGTGCATTTTGGTACGTTTGGCCTCTTGAGCGATGCGACCTGCCTGCGCGAAGCGCTTCGGCGAGGCAGGGAACGAAGCTGCCTGACTTTTTCAGCGTTCTGTTAAGGCTTGCTGGGCTTATCCGTTAAAGGGGGAGGGTGGACGGTTGACGGGAGTTCGAGCCGTTCCAGCACATCCTGCTTGAGTTTCGTCGGTTCTTCAATTCGGTTATCTCGTTGCAAGATATTGATATCTCTAGCCTTTCTGGCATTCAATTCCACCACATCTGCGTCGTCCCGGACTAAGTGCGGCGTGAGAAAGACGAGAAGATTCAGCTTCTCAGTCTGGCGAGTCTGAGATTTGAACAGCCAGCCGAGCCACGGGATGTCTCCCAACACGGGAATTTTCTTTTCACCGAGCGTGACATTGTCACGCACCAATCCTCCGACGACGAGCGTCTGTTGATCCTGTGCGACTGTCGTCGTTTCCATGGATCGCTTCGTTGTGGTGGGTCCGACCGGGATACTGGCCGACCCAGCGCCGATGGTCTGCGCCACGTTTTCCGCGATCGCCGTAATCTCTTGCTTGATTTCCAGACGAATCAAATCACCTTCGAGGACCTGCGGGGTCAACTCTAATGTCACGCCGACGTCTTTTCGCTCAATGGTGACGAGCGTTCCCCCGGTGATGCCTTGGGCCTGGCCGGTTGGGAATGGGCGATTTTCACCGACGACGATCTTTGCCTTCTGGTTATCGGCGGCAAGCACCTGGGGTGTGGAGAGGACATTCGTATCAGTCAGGTTCATCAGGAGGTTCATGAATGCGCGCACGTTCAGCGTATTCAGGAGCGGCGCTGCACCGCCGGTTGCCCCTCCGGCCGCAACACCGCTGATCGCTTGGGCGAAGGTTGCCAAGTCTTCCGGTGCCCTGTTGAACCCGCCGATTCCCTGTACGAAGCCAGATTTTCCCGCACCGAGCACCTGCGTCGGATCGGTGCCGATTTGGCGAAGGCGATCCACTTGGACCTCCAGGATCACCGCCTCCACAAAGACCTGCTTGCGTCGGATGTCGAGATCGCGAATCACGGCTTGGAGATGACTCCAGGCGAGTTTGGTTGCACTGATCACAATGGAGTTGGTCGCCTTATCAGCAAACACTTGGACCGGAGCCTCGAATTCCGTCAGCGGTCTGACGGGTGGCCTGGTGCCAGGTGTGATCTGCGCCACGGTTTGTGAGCGGGCCACCAAATTGGTGAGAACAGCGGCAAGATCGGTCGCGTTGGCGTGTTTCAGCTTATAGACAAACACACCCCGCTCCGGCGGAAGGTCACCCATGGGGACCACCTGATAGAGGTTTCCTCCCTTCGGGACCACGGCGATACGGGCGGCTTCTAACGCCGCGACGAACATGGTGAAAGCCTGGTCCGGTGAAACTTTAGTCGGAGAAAACACGGATACTTTTCCGCCCTGCTTTTTAATGGTCTCATCCAGCACAAAGTTTTTTCCGGTGATCTCACTGATAAACCGGACGAAGACGGGGATCTCGACTTCGTTGAAATCCAACGCGACTTTTGTCGGTTGGCCTCCTCCGCCTTGCGAGAATAGAGGGGGAGGGAAGGACAAGCAGAGCAGAAGCACCAAGATCAGGCAGGTGCTAAGTTCCCTGGTCGTGTTCGATGGGCGATGAGATATTGGACGGGCTTGCACGATGGACTATTGATTCCGTGGCATCAGCTGATGCGGTATACGTGAGTCTGACCGTACCATAGGCGTGTCGAAAGACACAACCAAGCTGATGTTTTTTGAAAGCGCCCCGTCCGCGCCTATCCATCGGAGGGGCGCTCGCTGCCGGCCATCCCTTCCAGGCTTTGGAGGCGCGCTCCTGAGCCGATCGTTAAGTGTGTTCGCCAATACACCGATACAGAGAGGCGACGGGTGTGAGCGAGACGACCCCTGGCCGCACATGCATGAGTGGATTGATCGGGGTACTCTTCATTTATCGGATTTTGCCTCTCTCCCACTGGACAAGTTAGGGAGGCAACGGTCTGTCCAAAATTGGATAGGCGGATGAACCGCAAGAAATTACTACAAGGTAAGCCATTACTTTTCAATGGCTTGGTGTGACGATCCATTGGATGAGTGGGGCATTGAGATTGCAGACCCCTTAAAGGTTTCGCGCCTATGCCATGGCCCAATTTCACGAACGTCGGCAAGAGCAGAATGGGCCGCTGGCGCAGGCTGATACGGGGTCGGGATCTGCTAAGGTTGTATCGTGCGTGTAAATAAGAAATCCCCTTTAAAATCAGATAAAACCCAGACCTCCCGCGTTCACAAGCGTGGTGTGGTTGGCTACAGCAGGAAGAGCGCTCTTCTTGAGGACGCCATCACCCAAATGAATGCCGGGAAATATGGGCGTTCTTCTACCGCACTGAAGGAATTACTCGCAGTTGATCCCCAGAACATGGAGGCGCGACGACTGTTCGCCACTCTCCACCTTCGTCTCGGGAGCTTGATCCCGGCGAGACAAGCCTTTGACTCACTCATTGATGAAGCGTTTCAACGTCAGGATTACTGGCTTGCGGAATCGTTGCTTCGCGAATACTTGGCGGCCGGGCCGCGCTGTGTGCCGTTCTTGGAGAAGCTTGGGGGACTCTATCAGGAAAAAGGAGATACCCTCGAGGCCGTGGCTGAGTTCGGCAAGGCGATCGACATCTTAATCGAAGACCCAGACCCCGACCATCCACAGCATGCCTCCCAGCTCTACGACAAAGTACGGGCACTTGCGCCCGCGAGCCCAGTGGCATTTCGGTTGGCGTCCTTCTTTGACGCGCAAACCGGTGAGCTGCTGGCCCGTCAGTCTCGTGATTCTGGACCATCGACCGACGCCCCATCCCTCGACATGCCTGAGGTAATTCAGGGTGTCACGGCAGGTCCTGAACCGATGGATGGGGTGATGCCATGGGAGATCCAGGATCCTCTGGTGACGTCGCCGGATTCTCCCAATGCAGTCATCGTATCCGATTCATCAGAATCGCTTATCCCACCGACGGTCACGGACCTTACGACACCTCAAGCGCTCACGTATGGTGGAGCATTGCCGCCCTCTGATTCATCCTCACAAGAACAAGCGCAGACCATGAGCAGCACGAGTGAAGTGGGAAGTGCTGCATCGGACGAACCTCGCACTGATGAAGGTGGGCGTGTTCCCTCTGGATCGCAGATAGATGATCTTCCCAGACAGGTTGAGCTTGAAGGTCACCACTCGCTCGTGCCCCCATCGGTGTCGGTAGATGGTTCTGCTGTGGCTCAGGAACAAAACCGAGGGTTGGTCGAGACCGCACTGGAGGCCTCCTTTGATGCAAGTGCCCTATCAACAGGTGTTGCACCCCAGGACTCGACCATTGTTCAGGAAGTGCTAATGAGTTCGATCCAGCCTGTAGAAGATATCAGCGACATGTCGTCATGCCAGGTTGAAGAGAGGTCAATACTCGCGGTTGAGAGTACTGAGACGCAACTGGCGCCCGATTCGATGGTGTCACCAGGTGGCCCTATTGAGAGTCAGGAACAAGACGGATGGGTGGCCGAGGCTGAACCACGTGCGCCCTATGGTGCAAGTAACCCCTTCATGGGTGTTGTACCGACGGAACTAGCCACTGCTCCGGAAGCGCCAGCGAGCTCAATCCAGTTCTCCGAAGATACCAGTGTCATGGCGTCATCCCAGGTTGAAGAGATCGCAGCGCATGAATCATTGGGAACAGAACAATCGAGCGTTCCACCAATAGAGGTGGAGGATAGACAGCCCTCTCTACTGCAACTTGTCGAGACCGAATCGAAGGAGGTCGTGACAGAACAGCCTCCAGACACGCCTAACCCATCGAGGCCAGAGTCGGTTTCAGGCAATGAGGTTTCAGAACCATGGAACCAACCAGGCTTCTCCTGGGAATCTGTATTCGATAGTGCATGGAAGTTGGGAAGTGATCGTTCGGCACATGGTTCCCCGTCGGAACTCACCGAGACGAATGTCGGTGAAGCACCGACCCCAGCCTCGGCAATGGGATCTCACCAGGAACAGGTATTAGAAGACCACGTGGTCGAAATACCAGAGCGCGAAGAATCAACGTCGTTCGGAGACCACACCTCTGCTGGATCTCCAATTGCGTCGATGCCCTGGGATCACGTTCAGGAGTCGGTCATTTCGATTCCGCCGGCGCAGGTCGATCCTCCGATGACAGAGAGTCTGAAGCTGGCGGTAGATCCATCGCCTCATCCAGCTGAACCAGCACTGTCCCCAACAGTGAGTGAAAGCCAGGTTCAACCTCCGTCTTCACCGGATACGTCCGTTGACGAAATGGATTCATTCTCGATTGTGCCAACTCCACTGACTCCGGCATCACCCGATCTGGAGATTTCCTCTGCTGAGTTGGAATACACCACACTCGAAACCGAAGAGCCCTCTGCTCCAGAAGAGTCTGAACCGCAGTTTCGGGTGATGAGCGTTCCGAGCATCGATGCCCCGCCGCCGGAAGCTCCTACGGCAGCACTAGGGACGCCGGTTTTTGCGGATGAACCAGTTGCAGACGCTGTGACATCTCCCTCAGAAGTTTTATCGAAGGATAATGACTTCCGCTTGAACACGGAAGATGAGCATGCGATCTCAGTCGCTCAGAGCCTCGTTCAGGAATCTACGCCCGAACCTCCCGTCGCACTACCACAATCTAGCAGCGAGACACTGAGCACGGAGACCGATGAGATTCCACCTTCCTCCCCTCTGCGAACGCAACAGAGAATTTTAGAATCGCAGCCAGAAATGGGAGAAACTTCTCAGCGCGTAAAAGAGACAGCCGAGGTGCAGGTCCATGAACCGCAACCCCATGCCATGCCATTTGTTGAGGCACGCGCTCCTATTCCTGTACCCGTTTCTGAGCCAGTGTCCGAACAGGAAGAATGGATCAAAGCAGGGGAATCGATCCGATTCATCGAACAACCTCACGCCGCTCCAGGTGCACCGGTATCGTCGGAGAGCGCAGAACGGCAAGATGTTGGTCGGTCTATGTCCGTGGCTGCTGCTGTTGATGTGCTCTTTGAGTCGTCTCAAAATGTCAGGCCGATTGAGACGCGAGAGGATGTCGCAGCGCCCAAGCCAAGGCGAAAATCTAGTTCGATACTGGTTCGAGCCCGCTTGGCGATTGCCGGCTTTATCAGCTCGTGTTTTTCGACTACGCGCGCCCTTGTGGTGACGTGCATCGGGTTGGTGATGCTTTCGGGGATCCTCATCGCGTTAGGGATCGGTGCCATCGGACTGACCTGGATCATCATGGAAGAATCACCCTCTCCGCTATTCCAAAGTCTTACGACTACTCCTCAACGGACGCTGTCGGACTTCAAGAAGAACGGCTTTCTGTTCCTCCTCGGGTTTGACGTGTCGGTTGGTCACGATCCGATACAGGCGGGATACGATCGGAAGCCTGAGACCCACGATGGTAAGTTGGCGCTTGCGTGTTTGGGGAGCTCAGGCTCAGGGACGGTTGAGGGAGTGAATGCCTCAGCCAATGTTATGCGAGGGTGGGTTCGCAGTTCAAATCCTGTTGGGGCGTTTAAGTCTCATCAGCAGACCATTAAGGAATGGGGTAACCAGCATGAGTCGGCGCTCAATCGGTATAACCAGTGGCAAAAACTTCCCTTTGAAGATTGGGGGTATGGCCAAACGGTGAGTCCGCCCTGTATTGCGATGGTCTTCGCCCACCAGCTCCATGTGGCGGATGGATTCCTGCAGAGTGCCGATCTCGGCATCGATCGACTTGAGACGGATATGGAAGCGTGGCGCATCGTCTTGAGTCAGGCGAAGACTCTGCCGGTGAAGATGCTGGCATTGCAAGCGATCAATGATGACATTGCCGTCGCTTCGGGGTTGCTCGTCGGCTCCGATTTTGACGGGAAGTATCTGTGGCGCGTCACGAAGGTGCTCCGTCCGCTTGATCAGGGAGAACTTTCGATGCGCTGGCCCATGCAGAGCGAACTGGTCGTGGCCTCGAAGACATACGAGACTCAGTTGAAAGCAGCGAGAGCCGAAGAACAGCCGGTGTACACCATGGTGGCATCGGCGCTTCCCTTGCCGATGCAACGTCGTCTCAATGACTATGCGGAATATTATGATGCGTCTTACAAAGCTGCCGGCGAAGGGCGGTATGGCTCGTTGCCAAAGTGGAAAGACTATATCCGTTTCCCAGCGTCTGGCGTGATGGATCATCTCACCAACCCAATCGAGAACATCGTGGGGCTTGAACCGCTTGCTCCATGGGATCTGTACAACGGATTCGTGGTCGACACAGAAGCCCGCCTTCGGCTTGCCAGTTTACAAGCTTGGCTCAGGCGTGGTCCCGCCGACAGTGATCTCGCCACTCGGATTGCAAAAGCAGGGCAAAGCCTGTATGACCCCTACACGGGACTGCCAATGCTATTGAACATGAAAAAAGGTGTCCTCTACAGTGTTGGACACGACGGGAAAGATCAAGATGCCGATCCCCAGGCCGATGTGGTGGTAGAGATTCCTGTTGGACACACGTCTGCCGCTCCGGTGAAATCCTCAGCCTCTTCATCCAAGTCCAGATAAGTCCGTTTCCGTTCCTCCCGGTCTGCCCCGGCATCGCTTGCTTGACAGAGCGTCAAGCATTCCACACAATCAGCGCAGGCTGTTGAAAAAATCCTCCAGCTTCGTTCTCCGGTCGCTCAGAGGCTCAATGTACGGGACTGAGTACGCTTCCCCTCTTCGCTCGCTGCGGCCTCGCTGGAAGGCCTTTTTGAACAGCCTGTGAATCCTGGCAAAAGTGCTCGGACGTTAACGGTTACGTCGCTGATAGCTGAAGAGGCAGCATGGGGCATTTACCGAAACAATGGTATGAGGTTTTTCCATGAAGAAGGGGATGACGTTCCCGACGCCTATTCCAACTCAGATCGTATCCAACGAAGAGTTTTTCCCGATTGATCAAACGGCCGAGCAGGCTCGCGTCGAGCAAGTCACGGGAGAGCTGGTAGCAAAGGCGGCGGGTCGGTTGGGAGTCACACGTCGGGAGTTTTTGACTACAGCGGGCGGTATGGCGGCTGCTCTGCTGGCCATGAATGACTCATTCGGTCGCTTTTTCAACATTGAGAAAATTGAGCTGTTCGAAACCGCGGCGTTCGCCGAGCAGCAGGGAAATCCGTATTTTATTTTTGATGTGCAGACCCACTATGTCAGTTCTCATTACGATCCCTCCGATGCCGAAGCCAATCGGAAGGGGGCCGTGTCCAAACAGGCTCTGCTGTCGTTGAGAAAGTACATTCGCGAGATGGGTCTCAATCCGAAACTGGCTGGTGATCGAGGCACGCTCGATGATCTGTCATGGAAGAATTTTGTGAAGGAAGTGTTTTTCGACAGTGAGACGACCGTCGGCTTGATCAGCACACCGCCAGGGCCCTATCCGCAGGAAGCCGTCGTTCCGCCAAGAGAAATGGCCCACATTCGTGACGAGATCAATCGGTTGGCCGGGTCGCAACGGATGTTGGCCCATGGTCTGGCGACCCCCCAGCTCGGTGCAGCAGATTGTGAATTCATGGCCATGCAGGCTGAAACCCTCAAGGTCGATGCCTGGAAATGCTACACCGGTTCCTGTCCGAAGGGATTCGACCGAGGCTGGCGCATGGACGATGAACACATTGCCTATCCGATGTTGGAGCAGGCGCGGAAGCTCAATGTGAAGCGGATCTGCGTCCACAAGGGACTTCCCCTCGGTCCTGTGCCGGACTACAACCATCCGCGAGATCTGATCAAAGCGGCCAAAGACTTCCCGGATCTCAACTTTGTGGTGTATCACGCCGGGTTTCGGGGCGTGGCATCGATCGAGCAAATCTTTGCGAAGACGGGTGAAATTCCGTGGACCACGGAGTTCTGCCGGATGAAGGAGCAGGAGCCGGGTCTCTCCAATATCTACATGGAGCTGGGTTCGACCTTTGCGCAACTGGTGACGACATACCCATTGATCTGCGCGCATCTACTGGGGCAGATTATCCGTTCGTTCGGCATGGATCATGTGCTGTGGGGAACCGACTCGATCTGGTATGGAACGCCGCAATGGCAGATTGAAGCCTTTCGGCGATTCCAGATCCCTGACCAATTGATCGAGAAGCATCAGTATCAGCCGTTGACGAGGCGGGCGAAGGAACAGGTGTTTGGATTCAATTCGGCCAGAGTGTTTGGGGTCGATGTCGAAGCTAAACGACGGGAGGTTCCGAATGACGCCTTGGGCCGGCTGAGAATGAGCTATCTGGAGGAAGGGCCGGAGCCGAGCCGAAGAGCGTACGGATGGGTGGTGGGGTGATGATGCGGGTCCTGTCAATGGGTCGCCCACCCGTCCTCGCACCCCGCCCGGTGTAGGGACCCCGCTGCGGGCGGGTGGGGCCCAACTCATTGCCACCCACATCAAGGGAAAGAGGAGAAAGGGGAAAATAATGAAAAGCGAGATTTTGTACCCTGGTGCGTTTCCGATGGTGCGTCTGGAGCTGGCGGAGGGAGAGCACATCAAGGCCGAGTCCGGCGCGATGGTGGCCTGCTCGCCGACCATCGATATTGAAAGCAAGATGGAGGGAGGGTTTTTAGGAGCGCTGTCACGAAAGTTCCTGACAGGAGAAAAATTCTTCTTCCAGACGTTGCGGGCCAGTCGAGGCGCCGGCGAAGTGTTGCTCGCGCCGACCGTGCCCGGCGAAATTGTCGTATTGGAACTCGATGGTGTCAACGAGTATATGGTGCAGAAGGATGGATTCCTGGCAGGTGCGGATGGGGTTGTCATCGACAGCCAAATGCAGAGCATGAGCCGGGGGTTGCTGGGTGGGGAGGGGTTTTTTATCTTGAAAATGAGCGGGAAAGGAATGCTTGCCCTCAACAGCTTCGGGGCCATTCACAAGATCGAATTGAAGCCAGGTCAAGAATATATCGTGGATAATAGCCATCTGGTGGCGTGGTCCACCACGACTACGTACAACATCGAAAAGGCCACGTCCGGATGGGTGGCCAGCTTTACGTCGGGCGAGGGCTTTGTCTGCCGATTTCGCGGACCGGGCCTCGTGTATATCCAGAGCCGCAATCCGGGCAGTTTCGGCGCATGGGTACGACAGTTCATTCCAGTTAGTCAATAGCGGTAGCTGAAAATGGCCGCCAACTTTGTTCTCAGCTCGCAGGAAATCCTCACCGTACCCCAAAGGAGGAAGGAGCTCTCTTGGCAGCTCGGGGTGGGAGGGTGGAAACCGTCACGCCTCCGTTTGCCGCTCGCCTGCGTCCTCGTCGATAGCCATTTTGAACTGCCGCATGGCATGCCATGGTAGAAAGCACTCCCAACGCGCTCTGTTTCGGCGACGAATTCTCCGCCAGCGGTGCCCCTTGCCTGGTTCATGTCGAAGACCATGGACTGACGATCACGTTTTTCCCTGATCGTGATGGAGCCGTGAGCCGATCGGAATCCTTGAGGTTTTCCGAACTGACCGTATCCGCAGGAGGGCTGGATCATGATCAGCTCGTGGCCACATGGGTGGGGTTCAAAGGGCAGCGGACACTCTATCTCAAAAGCTCCGATGTGATTCGTGCCTTCCGGCAAGCGGCTCCTGATCATCTGAGCCAACCGCTTGAACGAGCCGCCGAACAAGTCCGTCAGGTGCGGCAACGGCATCGAATGGTGTGGAGTATTGTCGGAGGCGCCCTCTTGGTTGTCGTGCTCGGACTGTGGTTTGGGAGCGACGTGCTGGTTGAACTCGCCGTCGATCGAATTCCTGTCGAGTGGGAACGGAAGCTGGGCGAGTCAACCTATCACGACTTTCTGGCTCATCAGGATGTTATGAAAGAAGGACCTTCCGTCGAGGCTGTCAAAGAGATGATCCATCGCCTGACCGGCCAGATTCCGGAGAGCCCCTACACCTTCGAGGTTACTGTCGTGAAGAGTGATGTGGTGAATGCGTTTGCCCTGCCAGGCGGCTACATCGTCGTCTTCACCGGACTGATGAAAAAAGCAGAGAGTGGCGAGGAGGTCGCCGGGGTACTTGCGCATGAGCTGAACCATGTGCTGCAGCGGCACGGACTTGAACGTATCGTCAAGCAGCTGGGATTTGTGGCCGTAGTCTCAATTGTGCTGGGGAATCCGCCGGGATTGGGCGGAGTGATGAAGCAGCTTGGTGTTGAATTGATGACATTGAAGTTCGGTCGAGCGCAAGAAACTGAGGCGGACTTGACCGGTCTTCAGTTGCTCTACCGTGCCAAGATCGATCCGTCCGGCATGATCACATTCTTTCAGCGGCTGGCGGAAAAAGACGAGGGACGGGTCGAGTGGCTTTCCACCCATCCGATGAGCAATGCCAGAGCCGAGCGCCTCAAAACCCAGCTCGCGGAGATGCCGAAGCAGAACACCGAACCCTTCACATTCGATTGGACCAACGTTCGAGCCTCGCAGGGCGCACCAATTAGTACCCTTCGATGAGCCCCGTACAGACGATCTGTATTGGTGTGATTGCCGATACGCATAGTCTCTTTGATCCGGAGATTGCGCGTCACTTTTCTGGCGTGGATCATATTATTCATGCCGGCGATATCGGCAATCGATCGGTCATCGAACAACTTGAGATGATTGCTCCCGTGACGGCCGTGTCCGGCAATGTGGATGGGTACGAAGAGAGCGGTTTTCCGACTGAGGCCCTCATTAAGCTGAAAAGTTTCCGCATCGCGATCCGACATGTTGTCTTTGAGGGTGGAAAGCTGACCAAAGAGGGAAAAGCGTTTCTCGATCGTACGCGGCCGGACATTTGCATCTTTGGCCATACCCATCAACCCAAGAGTGAATGGTTGGGTGATACGCTGTTGTTCAATCCGGGATCGGCGGGGCCGAAGCGGTTCATATTGCCACGCATGGTGGGAAGGATCACGATTGGAATTCGCCGGTCGGCGAGACACATTAGGTTGGATGATCGGGTTCCTTCGCCTAAACGGTTGTGCGCGATAAGACACTGTGCTGGATGAGAGTTTCACCATGAATGAGACAGCGCGATCATTCTGACGAAAGGAGAAAGTGATGAATAAGGTCGGTCATCAAATTGTTGCCGCGACGGTGTTGCTGGGTGTTATGACGATGAGTACCGCCTGCTACGGTCCGTTCAATCTCACCAAGAATGTCTATCACTGGAACAGCAACATTAAAGGTAGTGGTGAAATCAACGAGAAATGGATGAAGGAAATCGTCTTCTTCGGCATGCTGATCATACCGGCCTATATGTTCTCGGCGTTGTTGGACACGTTTATCTTTAACTCGATGCATTTCTGGACCGGGGAAAGCCCCATCAAGGCGTCTACCATAGGCAGTGACGGCACAAAGGTAACCACGTTGGGTGAAACCACGATCCGATGGACTCCTTCGGAGGGTGGCGCAACCGTGACCTATGAACGCAATGGTGTTGTGGAGCGCCGTGCCACAATCGTAGCTAGTTCGACAGGCTACCGCCTGGTTGATGAACACGGAAACCTACTCTCAGAGGCGGAGTATTCAGCTGATGGTGGTGTGCGTTTCCTAAATAGAGAGCATCAGGTACTACAGCAATGGAGCGAGGTGCAGCTGCGCGCGATCGCTCAGAGTCGTTCTGCTAATGTTCAGTGAAGTGGGATTGAAGCAGCAGTCCGGAGTTAGCCTGGTGCTGGAGAATCGGCATCAGGCAATACCAGAATATTAAAAGCGCAGTCCTGCGCCCACCAACCCATAGTGGGTACGAAAATCCATGGCCAGACCCTCCCAGTGATAGTTGGCCAAAAAATAGCGGTACTCTCCGAACAGAAAGATCTTGGTGCTGAGAAGAACTTGCGCCCCTCCGAGAAACTGATGTCCCAAGGCGCGAGCTTGGTCAAAATCTTTATCGTCTCGTCCGGCAATGTTGGGGTTGAGGAGTGTTCCGTGGGACCAGCCAATACCGGCTCCGACATATGGGCGAATCCGTTCTCCCGGGTAACGCAGGATCAGGTTGAACGTTGTATTCAGGATGAGTAGGTTGGAGTGGCCAGCTCCATTGTTCTGCCCATTGGCGACGTTGGGGAAGGAAATCGCTCCACCGTGCATGTTGGAATCGAGCTCGAGGCCCACCATTCGACGGAGCGCAGCTGGAAAAAGTCCCACTTTCAGGCCAGCACCGAAGGCGTCTTGAATCGAGGCGGGTACCGTCGTCTCTTGGTTGAAAATCGCCAGATCACGAGGCCAGTTGCCCAGCGCATAGGCACTCAGTTCCACATCTCCGAACTCGGCTGCGACTGCCACGTCAGTGACACATAGGGAGCAGAGCAACGCACTGGGGAGAGTGATCAATCGGACGAGGGAAACGAATCCCACAGTTTCACTAAGGTTAGGGGGAGAAAAAAGAAAGGGCCTTCTGGAGAATCTCCGGAAGGCCCTTCCAAAGCGTACTCTATAGCGGTCTAGTTACCACGAACGATGGTGCACCATTCACCGAGGATGCCCAAGATATTCTTGGCGGAGTGGTCCACGGAGGCGACTTTGGTGATCCCTCCGGCAGCCTTTGCAGCCTGGACGCTTGCATCACCGGTTGCGACCCATCCGAGAATCGACTGGCCGCAGGCCTTACCCTCTTTGGAGGCTCCTGCCTCGTCGGTTGCGACATCGCCGTATTTGGTTTCATTGTAGATAACACCAGCCATCGGTGAGGCGACGATCTGACAACCGCTCAAGCTGAGGCCGACAAGGGCAATAACCGCAAGGGATAAACGGGACGCGTGCTTCATAGATCCTCCTTAATAGAAGTTAGACCGCAAGATTGCTTAGGTGTCATAAACAATCAGCCCGAGTATAGTCACATAGGTGGTATCCGTCAATCATGAATTTGGTGTGTGTCATGGCACGCCATGTCTGGAGTGTGGCGAGGGATTTTAGGATAGGCGTACCGCAGTAAAACGCGAGCGCTCAGCGCGTGTCGGCTGTTCCTCGAGCGCCGGACATGCATCCAGTGAGTAGCGTGTCCGGGGCAGAACGATGAAGATCGCATGATCATAGTTGTCATGATCTTGATGGGGTGAAATTGGGACGTGGGAGTCCAGCGTAGGTACCGTGCGATCACGTCGAGGGGCAAGTACTCCTCGGTGCTCGTTAGATCGAAGCGCGGACATCTGTATCCGACTCTATATGCTATAGGAGCTCTGGGGATGACTCATGGGTAGAGAACTATTCACTCGAATGGCCAAGGAAAAGTGTTGCACTCATCAGTGATTTGTCTATAATCATCGGGCTTGTTTGATCGGTGTGAATTATCCTTCAACCCGAACTTTCTTATAAACATCGGAGATGAATTCGGTTATACTTTGGGCCGATGTTTTGGCAATAGTAGTGGGTACTTCACTTATTTCTAACGGAGGAGGACTTATGTCGAAGAAAGTGCTTGTATTGTCTATCGCCGTGCTCTTCAGCGTTCAGGCGGGTCTGGCGATGGCAGCAAATCCAGACACCGGTCCGGGCTGTGGATTGGGTAAGTTGGCTTGGGGTGAGTATAAGGGGCAGAAGGAAATCGCTCCCCAAGTGCTGCAGGCCACCACGAACGGCACCTTTGGCAGCCAGACGTTCGGTATCAGCTTTGGAACTTCCGGATGCACCAACGATGGCAAGGTCATGAGCGAGCATAAGACGACGATGTTTGCCTCCTTGAACTTCGAGGCGCTCAGCGCCGAGATGGCTCAAGGGCAGGGCGAGCACTTGGCCTCGCTTGCGACGCTGATGGGTGTACCAGCGGAGCGCCACGCAGCGTTCTTCGCTTTGACCCAGGAGCGGTATACGTCACTGGTTCAAGCTGGGGAAGCTTCTCCGGTCGCATTGGTGAAGTCCCTCAATGATGCGATCGAGGGCCATCCAGTCCTCGCGCAAGCATCAGTACGGTAAGTTTGCACAAGGGGCCCTGGCAGAGATGTCAGGGTCCTTGTTGTCTCTTTCACGCCGTGCTGGTCTTTCTTTTCGTGCTTCTAGCCTGTTTATTCGTTCCCTCTCCTTCCAATGCCCTGCAATCCAAGCCTGAGGTTTATCTCGCACAGCTGATCGAGCAAGCTCAAGAAAAGAAGCTTGCCGAACAACGTGAGTGGCACCTCCTGTTGCACTATCGGAAAGGACTTTGGGGAGGATATGAGAGCGAGCAGGACGATCCAGGATTTTTCTTGTCTTCCAATGGGAAGACGGATCCATCGGCTGAGCTTGCGGCGACCCTTGCACAATTCTTCTCTGCTGAACTGGTCGGTCGCTCTCGACAGCCGGCTCAGTGCGCGTTCATCGCGCGGTACCACTGGCTGAAAGAGCAACTGCAGTTTGATCCGACTCGGCTTCCAGCGCTTTCCTGCGAACGGTTTGATCGGTGGTACGAGGATTTCGAGGCCCAATCTATTTCTCTGATCTTCCCTTCAGCTTTTCTGAATAATCCAGCCTCCATGTTCGGCCATACCCTCTTTCGTGTTGATCAAAAGGGCCAAACCGAACAGACCCGCATTCTCGCCTATACTATCAACTATGCAGCGGACGTACCTCCAGACGCCGGCCTTGCCTATCCTATACGAGGCATCTTTGGAAGCTATAAGGGGTATTTTTCCACGATTCCTTATTACCTCAAGGTGCAGCAGTATCGAGACATCGAAAACCGCGATATTTGGGAATATCGCCTGAATCTCACAGAAAACCAACTGCGGCGATTTCTGATGCATGCGTGGGAATTAGGGAATGCCTACTTCGACTATTTCTTTTTTAAGGAGAATTGTTCGTACCATATCCTTGCCCTCTTGGACTATGCCGATCCGGATTTGCACTTGACGGATGAGTTTATCGGGTGGACTGTCCCTGCCGATACGATACGATTGGTCGTCTCAAAGCCCAACTTAGTGTCCGATATCACGTATCGGCCCTCTCGGAGCACAGTGATCAAACGAAAGCGAGAATCCTTGCCTGCCGCGGAACGCGATCTGGCTCATCGGATGACACAGGATGGTGGTGAACTGATGTCGCCAGCATTCACCCGCTTGGTACCTGCCAAACAGGCATTTCTGCTGGATCTCGCATCAGACTATCTGCGGTATCGAATCGAGACGACTGACTCTTCAAAACCGGAGTGGAAGGAACGCAATAGGACGGTTCTGACAACCCGCAGTCAGCTTCGCATCCCATCCGAGGAGTTTACCGTGCGCCCATTTGCGAAACAGCCAGAACTTGGCCATAAGACCTCACGTGCAGTCATCGGAGGCGGTTGGCGAAACAACGATACGTTTGAGGAGGCGACAGTGCGCGGGGGGTACCACGATTTGCTCGATCCAGAGGTCGGGTATACTCCCGATGCGCAGATTGAAATGGCCTCCATCACGGTGCGGCACTACAATCGAGCGGATCAGACTAGAGTAGAACGGGCCACGTTGCTGAATCTTCTGTCCCTATCGCCGATCGACTCAGTCTTTCATGCCCCTTCCTGGAAGCTTAATGTGGGGATGAACACCATCCGGCATAATGATTGTCAGCTCTGCAGCAACGGCCTCTTCAACGCTGGGATCGGGGGTGCGAAGGAACTACGGTTGCTCAATCGGGAAGTCCTGTTCGCCTTTGTGGAAACCGAAGCAAACATCAGCAAGGCATATCATGAGATGCATCGAATCGGAGGTGGGGGGACCATCGGGCTGTTAGCCGATCTCACGGAGCGATGGAAACTCATGGCGACGGGATCCTATCTAAAATTTCCGTTGGGGGACAAGTCCGACGATTTCCGATGGTACCTCGGGTCGCGGTTCACGCTGGCCCAAAATTGGACGGTCAGGCTGGAGTACAATCACCGTGACCGAGACAACGACGTTCTGTTCAGTGTGCAGGCGTTTTTTTAGACTTTCATCCCTTCCTTCCTGAAAAAAGTTCCGTTATCCTCCCTCCGTGAGTTTTCTCGACCAATTCTTCGTCTATCATCCAGAACCGTGGCAAGACCGAGATTGGGCACGGTTAAGCGGGCTGCCGCTTGAAGACGTGTGGTTTCAAGCTGACGATGGAGTGAGACTGTTCGGCTGGTACGTCGAAGCGGCTGCTGATCGTCCGGTCATGCTCTGGTGCCATGGCAATGCCGGAAACATCATCAATCGCCTTGAAAATCTCAAGCTCCTCTACCAGATGGGACTATCGATTTTCTTGTTCGACTATCGTGGATATGGGAAGAGTCAGGGTTCTAGCCCGAACGAGGAAGGCCTTTATCAGGATGCGTACGGTGCCTATGAGTACCTCACGCGAATCAGAAAGATCCGCCCTGAACGAATCGTGCTGTTCGGCCGATCTCTGGGAGCGTCCGTGGCAGGCGAACTGGCAGTGCAGCGACCAGCTTCGGCACTCATCCTTGAATCATCGTTTCCTTCCATCGAAGCAGTGGCCAAGTTCTATTATGGTGGGTTACCCCTGCATTGGCTCCTTGGAGCCGCACATCGATTGATCGACCGGCTGCCGCAGCTGTCGCTTCCGAAGCTGATCATCCATGGTGACAAGGATGACATTATTCCCATTGAGTTTGGTCGCCAGGTCTTCGACGCGGCCAAACCGCCGAAGGACTGGTATGTGGTCGAAGGTGCCGGACATAACGACACATACCTGATGGGTGGGCGAGCCTACTTTCGCCGGCTTGGGGAATTCATTCGAAAGACGCTCACCGCATACTGAAGTTACGGCACAGGCGGTGGCGAGGCACTCGTCGAGTTACCGTTTCGCTTCCGGTGGTGGCCAGTTCATTTCAGTGTGCCGGCCGCAGTAGTAGCACAGGAGGCGGTACCGAGCTTTGCGCCGTGGATTGGGCAAAGAAATGAAGGTAATCGGCGTGTCGTCGTAGGGACAGGCCGGCTGTTCGTGGAGAAGATGGACCTCAGCCATCATTGTGATTGAAGCGATGTCCCAGGGAGGCGCGTGCTCTTCTTTGCCCGTGATCTGTTCCACTTCATGGCATTGTTCACATTCGGCTTCATACTTCTTGACCTTTCCGTTATGCGGGGTGTGATCCGTCACCTGCATCGGCCCGCCGCAACCTGACTTGGTGCAGATAACATGTTCGTGTTGAAGCGCCTGAACAAAACGACTGTGAGCTTCGCGTTCCCGTTCCGATTTCATCTGTACCCCTCCATTTCCTGAACTCCCTTCTCCCCAAAGAACGGCATTCAGGTTGGTTTCACTGCGCACGTTGAGCGAGCACAATCCTTGATTTGAAACTACGATCATTCCGGGTGCGCGCTCTGTGCGCAAGGAAGTAACCTGAATGTCGTTCCACCTCTTCATATTCCCCACGCTCCACTGATCTGAATGTTTGCCCCGTTGACATAACGGGCCTCTTCGCTGAGTAAATAACGAACAGCTGCAACGGTATCGTCGACCGTTCCAATGTACCCGGCGGGAATACGTTTGGTCATGGCGGCGAGTTCTTGCGGCGGCGCGCTCCCCGAATCGATGAAGCCGGGCGAAATGGCATTGACGGTAATGCCATAGGGGGCCAACAACTTCGCCAAAGTACGCGTCAGGATCAGCACGCCGGCCTTGGCAATGTAGTGAGCGGTGACATCGGGCTGTGCTTCCATCTGGTCCGCATTGGCCATGCTGAAACTGATGATGCGACCTGATTTTCGCGCTTTCATGCCTGGTGCGATAGCTTGAGCAAGATAGAAAATAGGATGCAAGTTGCCATCGAACATGTCATTCCAGCCCTCGACGGTTTCGTCGAACAGGTTGACGCGATGATAGGGACCTGCGCCATTGATCAGGACATCGATTCGCCCCCATTCCTGTTCTACCTGTGTGACCATGTCCTTGGCCGCCACTGGGTCAGAAACATCGCACCGGATGGCCAGCGCTTGCCCCCCTCGCTGCATGATCTCCTGCGCCGTTGTCTTGGCCTCAGCTTCGCTGGTTCTGTAGCAGACAGCAATCTTCCACTGCCGGGAAGCGAGATCGAGCGCGATCCCCCGTCCGATGCCTTTCGCCCCTCCGGTGATGAGTGCGACGTGTTGGTTCATGTGGCCCCTTGGTTGAGCGGTTGGGAACGCATTATGCTCTCGAACAAAGTCGTTTGGAGAGCGTCTGAAGTACGCCGGCCGTGCGACTTGAAAACACCCGATCATTCATCGGCTTCTTGGCCTCGGCGGTGCAATCTTTAATGAGGGCTTCTAGATCGGCCAGGGTATCGACGTCGCGCCACGGTTGAATCAAGGAAGCCTTGAGGCCGATCGTCGCTGCTTTCTCCTGTGTGAGTCCGAGTACTTGATCGGTCGACCATGACATGTCGACGAAGAGTTCCGGTGCCATCCGCTTCAGGCCGATCAGGTAGTACCCTCCATCCAACGCCGGACCAAGCACGAGATCATGATTCTCCAGCGCCAGGAGGGCCTGCTTGAAATGGCTGAGCGGAAGCGTCGGTACATCCGTCCCAATGAGGACGACCTGTCGATATCCTTGCGCGAACAGCCTTCGAAAGGCCTGATTCATGCGCTCACCGAGGTCGGCGCCGACTTGATCGATCAACTTCACACTCTGCCGCTCTTCCATAATCTTGAAGAAGACATGTGTGGCAGATGGCGCGCAGGCAAGGTAACGATCGAGCGGCAGTTTCAGCTTTGCAACAGCGGTTTTTGTTCGCTCCAGAGTGTCGAGGACGAAGCTCCCATGGAGTGTAGCGGCTTCATCGGGAGTGAGCGGTGGGCAGAGGCGTGTCTTGACCTGGCCGGGAATCGGCGCTTTGGCAAAGATCACTAGGGCGGTCTGGTGAGGGGTGAGCGGTGAAGGGTGAAGGGTTGTTGATTTCATCGGATGGTGGCGTAAAATTTCTTGAGCCGGTGAGGGCTGACTCCTGCCCAGTACAGGAAGCGCAGGGCCCACATCAAGAGAATGGTTCTCAGCGGGCCCTGTGTATCCCACCGACGAAAGGAGGTGACGACAGCGTCCCGGAGCGCCACCGTTCGACCCGCTTGCTGCATCCGACTGCTGAATTCGATGTCTTCCATCAGCGGAATCTCGGAAAAGCCTCCGAGCAGTTCGAACACGTGGCGGCGGACAAAGAGAGCTTGGTCGCCGGTTGCGATGCCCGTCAAGCGCGACCGGCGATTCATAAAGAAACTGATGACTTGGCCCCAAACCGAGGAATTGTCGAATCGGACGTTGAAATGCCCACCCACAGTTGAGGGGTGCTTGCTCAAGGCCAATTCTATGATCGGTCCGGCTTGTGGCGGCAACTGTGTATCGGCATGCAGGAAGAGTAAGATCTCCCCCTGGCTGGCTTTTGCCCCTTCGTTCATTTGGCGCGCGCGCCCTCGTGACGACGTCATGATGCGGGCATTGAACGTACGGGCGCAAAATTCTTCAGCGAGGCTGACGGTGCTGTCGGTGCTGCCGCCGTCAACGATGATAATCTCCCTCAGGGCAGCCGCCGATAGGCGCGCAAGAGTTCGTGGAAGGTTCTTTTCTTCGTTTAAGGTTGGAATGACGACAGTGATCGCCATCAGAGATCAGGCCGTGGGTTTTTTAGGTTCGACGAACATGAAGTACATCACGATGATGATGGTGACCCAGAAGAGGACCTGCTTGTGCCAAAACAGAACTTCCCCATACTGAAAGAGACCTAAGGCTAAGGTAATGGCAAGAGTCATGACTCCATACCGAAAGGTCGGCGTTTCAATGGCTGCATTGGCCCATATCGCCAGTCCGCCAAAATAGATGAGAAAGGGCACAATATTGATTTCAAAGCCACCGCTGATGGACAGAAACACATTGAGAAAGCCAATAAACATCAGCGCGGTTCCAACCATCAAGCCGATGACGTGGATCTGATGCTCGTTTCCCGTCCCCTGTTCTTCCGGTTCGGTCGGCCGTGACGGGGCCAGCGATTCGTTGTGAGGCGGTGGTAAATCAGATGGAGCCATGGTTAGACTTTAAAATGCTTGCTGAGTGATAAGGTTTGTCGTTGATAGGAAGATCCCAACGAGGATCCATAGAGCTGTGTCGGCATCCCCATCATCCTGTCATACACGACCTTGAAAAATGTCTGTCCGTCATGGATCAAGAATGGCACGTCGTGTGGGCGAACTTCCAGCACAACTTGTGTGCCGGTGATCTCTCCCTTGGATCCATACCCGAATCCAGGGTCGAAAAATCCCGCATAGTGAGTCCGGAGCTCCCCGCAAGCTGCTTCGTAGGCCACCATCTCGGCGGCGTAGCCGGCCGGCACGCGAATGCGCTCCTTTGAGGCCAGGATATAAAACTCTTCGGGCTCCAATAACAAGCTGTCGTGGCGATGGCGATGGAGCGGTTCCCAAAAATCAGCCGCGACATAGTGGCCGACTTTCTCCAGATCGATGACGTGGCTGTTCTTCTTCGCACGGTACCCGATGATACGGGAGTCTCTTTGATCCGTGCCTGCGAGGTCAATGCGCAGGAACAATCCACGCTCAACACGAAAGTCTCGGCTGCCGACGGCCTTCGGGGAAGCCACATTATGGTACAGCAACGGTGTGTTTCGATGAAGCGCCTGAAGCGCTCGGTCCGGCACCGTGGCCTCGCCAGACACAAACCGGATTTGGTTCAATGACTGCCCCGTGCGAACTTTGATGGCAAATGAGCGCGGGACAATCTCCAGGAACAACGGACCTCGATAGCCGGCACGAATTTCATCGAATCCGGAGGTGAGATCCGTCACCACGCGGGTAAAGACATCCAGACGACCAGTCGTGCTCTTTGGATTCGCCCGTGCGCGGATCGTTTTCGGGAGGGCCAGTTGTTCCAGCAATGGAACGAGATACACATGGCCCTTTTCCAGAATCGCTCCGTCGGTGAGATCCATCTCGTACATCACGAGGTCCGACTGATAAAAATCCAGCACATTCAGACGTGAGGAGATGGCCGACAGTTCCGGCAAAAAGCTGCTGATCAGCCGATAGGCTTTGCGGCCGAGACGGAGATCGAGGCTGGCTGGCTGGATCTGCCGGCTCTCGACAGACGGGGAGGCGCTAATGGCTCGGCTTGCGATCAAGCGTTTGATGTCTTGATAGGGAAGAATGCCGGCTCGAGATGAATGAGTGGTCACAGGTCGTCCGCATCTCCGCCGCAGCTGTTCCCCCAGGCAGCATAGCCGTCGCGATCAGGGTAGCTGTCACCACATGTCACATAGGCTGCTTCTGCGTTCTCGAGCGAGGAGCCTACACCGACCATTGGAAGCTCCCGCCGGTTGTCAGACTTTGGCTGGGGATAGTGGAACGTCTTATTCTCATAATTCCTGAGGATGGCTTCGTCCTTGTCCATGTGGACCAGATAGTCATCCGGCAGCAGCGGAATCTTGCCGCCGCCGCCCGGTGCATCGATGACGAAGTGGGGCACGGCCATTCCACTCGTATGGCCTTGGAGCGCCTTGATGATATTCAGCCCAGTTTCGACAGTTGTCCGGAAATGATTCGTTCCCTTGGTCAAGTCGGCCTGATAGAGATAATAGGGCTTCACCCGCGCAAGGAGCAGCTGATGGACCAGGCGTTTCATGATCTCCGGGTCATCATTGACGCCTTTGAGGAGGACTGTCTGGGCGCCCAGCGGGATGCCGGCATCCGCGAGCATGCCGCAGGCAGCCTTAACTTCAGGGGTAAGTTCGTCCGGGTGGTTGAAATGCAGGTTCATGTAAATCGGATGATACTTTTTCACCATCTCGCAGAGCTTGGGCGTGATTCGTTGCGGCAACGACCCTGGGACCCGCGATCCGATGCGGATGAGTTCCAGGTGAGGAATGGTCCGCAGGGCCTTGAAGATGCGTTCAAGGAGATAGTCGGGGAGCAGCAGTGGGTCGCCTCCTGAGAGGATGACATCACGCACTTCCGTATGCTCACGAAGATACTGGATGGCGCGGTCCAGCTCTCCCTTTTTCAGAAAACCAGGTTTGCCCACCAGTCGCTTTCTGGTGCAGAACCGGCAATAGATCGGACATTGATTGGTGACCATGAGCAGCACCCGATCTGGATATCGGTGGACCAGATGGGGCACCGGGCTCATGAGATCTTCTTCCAGTGGATCGTCCTCTGCGTCGATGTCGGCCAACTCCGCGATTTCGGGGACGACCTGCTTCCAGATCGCATCGTCCTTCGATTTGATCGTCTCAAGTACCGTCGGAGTAATCCTCATCGGATAGGGGCCGACGATCGCTTCTATTTCTTTCTCATCGAGGCCAAACCGTTCAGCGAGGTCCTTTGGCTTGACGATACTTTTGGCGAGGATCTGTTGCCAGTCTTCCATGTGTCGTCCTTTGGTGGTCAGTTGATCCGGCAAGAAGGGTGGTCGTCGTCTTCGCCGGCAACATCGGGTGTCGTGTGGGCTTGCGACTGAAACTCGGTGGTTGCTGCGGCTCCAGCCCGGTTGGTGAGAGACCGCTTGTCCAGATAGGCCAGGATGTCGGCGGTTTCCGTCAGCACGAGATCGCCGTCCTTGAGGACCGGGACATAATATTGGCCGGATACCTCGTGAACTTGGGTGCGCATGCGTCTGCTGTCCGGCACGGTGACATCTTCATAGGTCAGCCCCAAGTCCGCCAGCTTTCGGCGGACCACGAGACAGTCAGGGCACCAGTCGACATGGAAAAGAGTTAAAGCCAAAGTCTTATAAGGCTACCAGGAAAAGGAAGAAAGTGAAACGACCATTTTATGGTTTCTTCAACCCACATTATTCATGACGGTTCGTGACGAAACCGCCAAGACGCCAGGCGAGACGGGCACGCGGATCCCTGAGAGACCGAGGCATACTTGAAACAGTATGTCGAGATCACGAGGGGCGAGCCTGTCCGCTGGCCGCGCGAAGCTCGCGGCCAAGCTAGTCGCAACGGCGTATCGGCGGTTGCAGTAGAAACGTTCATGAATAACGTGGGTTAAGGAGACGCGCATCAGTCCGGTCGTAGGGCGCAAGGGACCATAATCGCGTCTTTCATGCCATGAAGAATCTTTTTGTCGGCTGGGCAGATGGTAGCCAGGATGCCGGCAAGTTCAGCTCTTCCTTCCGAAACAAAGTAATACGGGGAGAGTCGCGCCCGGCCCGACATGTGCGCCATGGCCTGTTGGTGCTCATCCAAAAAGTCCATCTCGAACAACCGCCCCTTATGGAACTCTTGCAAGATATAGGGTGTGGTCGGAAAGGATGTAAGGGCTTTCCGAAGAGCCTCAACCCATTCGGTCTGAGGCATGTCATGCCCGATCGAAACACCACGGCTTCCCCAGGCCAGTTCTGAAAAGCCTGAAGGTTTGATGACAAACTGGCGTTCCTTCTGTGTCGCTCTTTCAAGTTCGGCCCAGTTCGCCACCGGACGGTTCCCTACATGCAGGTCCGGAATCGTCGCGATCGCAGGAAGCGGTGCCGGGTCGAGCAGCCAGGTTTTCGGCATAATCGTGGTCAAATGCAGCAGGCAGTCTGCACCGAGTTCGTTTTCCCAAAACGGGCGAAGGATCGGATGGTGGAGCAGGGCGAAGGCCGATTTTTCTTCTAGTGCCGGCTTATAGGGAGGTGTCACGGAGACCCGACCTTTCTTCGCGGCATATTGGACCAGTTCAGCTTTGGGAATATTCAACAAGTCGAACAGCTCATAAAAGCGATAGAGCACGCTGATTGTCTGCTCGCTTCCGTCGGTGTGGAGGCGAAGCCCGTCCTCCGTAAACTGAATCTCGCGCGGTTCGACACACCAAACGAGTACTCCCTCTTTGCGGAGCTGAGCGGCCACCCAAGACATTTCCGGCCGATAGTCCTTCGATTCGTCAGAGACCAGAATCGCGATGCATCCTCCCTGCTGATCCTGGAGAGAGCGCAGCATGCGAGCAAATCCGTGGAGCATGCCGTTTTGTCCCCCGATGATCTGTGCGGGCCCGCCATCGAGATCGTGATAGATCTGAGACAGACAGGCGGTGAGCCCGATCCCCCCTGGAACCGAATCCAGTTCGGTGATCACCATGCCGTCCTGTGTGGGGATAATATCGGGCCTGATGACGGCGGGCAGGGCATCGCGAAACCGTTTCATGCGGCTGTATTGCACTAATGCAGCCGGCTTCCCTTGATCGAGGTAGCCTGCGATCCAGGTCGGTTGAATGCCTTTGACGCTTTCGGTGTACAACCGATTCAATCCTCGGTAGAACGACAGCAGATGTGGCCCTAAGTCGGTGAAGAACCGCAGTTGCTCAGATGATAGGTACAACGGACAGGGACTGACTCGCCAGGAGGTCACCGCCTGCATGTCTGAAGCGGAGCCTTGTGGTGGCAAGGCGGCTGGAGATCCGAACAAGTTCGCGCGACACAACTGCTCGCGAATGGTCGCGCAGCGGTCGCGTGCTGCCTCAGGCAAGAGAGTCGGACAGGAGGCTTCGATCTGTGTCAATGCGAAACCCTTCCACGCATTCCGGCATGGCGGAGGTGCGGCATCAGAATAGTGCAAAGAGTGCAATGCTAGCACGCACACCAGCGACCGACAAGAGGGCAGCGGACTTTCCGAAGCGTAGAGGCTGGTGTAATGCGGACAGGGTGCGCGATGATCGGAAGCAAACCTTCCTTGCCACCGTTCGGCATGCATCGTATGATTGGGGCTCGATGGATCTCAGGACAGTAGATTCCAGACAAACGATGCGGGTTCTGCCTCAGCTGGTTCCGGACTCAGCATGTGGTCGTTGTGATGTGTGTTGCCGCTTCCCGGAAGCCGATAGTTTTCTTCGCCCATACTTTACCCCTCAAGAAATTACCGATGCTGTGGCACTTGGAGTGCCTTATTCGTGCTTTCCGGATAAGTCCGGCTCGCAGGTCGAGCTTGTCAAGAATCCGATGGACGAAGGGTATCTGTGTCCTGCCTTTGATTCGCAGTCGGGTCGGTGCGGGATCTACGACGTTCGCCCATTGGACTGTCAGTTGTATCCGCTGGCGTTGATGTGGGATGCGTCGGGTCGGGAAATCTTGCTCGGGTGGGATTCCAAATGCCCCTTTATGCGTGACGCGGTTCCCCGTGCGATTCACGAATATGCGGAGTCGGTCCTCGGTTGGCTGACGACTGAGGGAGGATTGGACAAAATTGCTGCCCATCCACACTTGATTGGGCGCTTTCAGGACGATGTGATCGTGCTTCAGGCGCTTCCGCACTTCACGGCCCGGCTTAGTCCTGCGCGAGTTGATGCTCGGCTCCGTCCGCTGACGCCGTCGGACGCGCCACAGTTCGCGAAGGCGCTCGAGCGTGCTCACGTGATTGGCCATAATACGCCGGCCGCGTTTGCCTTTCCCTACCATTATATCTGGACATCGCTGCTTTCCCACTGGTGGATGGAGTTCGATCACACACTGTTTCTGTTTGCCAAGTCTCCGGACGGATGGTTCATGCCACTACCACCGCTTGGGGCTGGCCCCCTGGATCAAGCCGTGGAGCAGGCGTTTGTGATGATGCAGTCGTGGAACGGACCGTCGCCGGTGAGTCGAATCGAAAACGTCATGGAGTCACAAAGGCAACTACTGGAGTGCGACGGGATTCGATTCTGTCAGAAAGATGGCGACTATCTCTACCCTGTCAGCGCGCTGGCGGCCTTGGCAGGAGATCACTATAAATCCCAACGGGCGCTCTGCAATCGTGCGACCCGCGAACAGACGATCACGGTCGAGCCGTATCGTGCTGACTATCAGGCCGACTGCGTGCGTCTCTATGGGCAATGGGCGGAGCAGAAACGGAACGGCCATCTCGATCAGATGGGAAAGCTGCTTCTGGAGGATGCGGAAATGGCCCATAGGCTTGTCTTGCAAGAGCATGAACGGATCGGCTTGTCGGGGATCGTCGTGAAAATCCACGAAGACATCGTCGCCTACACCTTTGGCTACTGGGTGACGCCGCAAACTTGGTGCGTCCTATTAGAGGTCGCGGACCGATCTATCCCTGGTCTGGCTCAGTGGGTCTTCCGCGACACCTGTCGAACCGCCATGGCAAAAGGGGCGATCTCTATCAATGCCATGGATGATGCCGGTCTTCCGGGACTCCGTGCGGCCAAATTGGCCTACCGTCCGTCCGCAATTCTGGACACGTGGGTGATCACAAGGGTGACCGCATGACCCAACCAGAAGGGCGAACCGCCTCCACGACTCGCCGATATGAGTGGTTGACGTTTGTGATGGTCTTGATCACGCTCTTTATCCTCGGCGTGGGGACCTTCCTGCTCGGCCATGTTGAACGCAGTATCGTGGCGGCCGTCTGGCTCCCGCTGCTGGGATTGCTGTTGTGGTCGACGATCCGATTGCGAGCGGAGTATCGGCAGGCACAGCAGGAAAGTGCCTGGGCGCGGGCCGCCGAAGCGGCGTTGTTACAGAGTCAGGAACGCAATCGAGCGATCGTTGATACGGCGCTCGATGGAGTCATCACTATCGATGCGGCCGGAATTGTGACTGAATGGAATGCCCAAGCTGCTGCGATTTTCGGATGGACCCGCGAAGAAGCGATGGGGAAATTGCTGTCCGACACCATCATTCCCGAGCGGGATCGGGAGGTGCACGCACAAGGGATTCGAGAGTATCTCAAGACCGGAGTCGGCCCGGTGTTGAATCGTCGGATCGAGATCGCCGCGCGACATAAGGAAGGCCACGAGTTTCCGGTTGAGCTCGCCGTCTCGCCGGCCCGTATCGGTGAAGCGTATATCTTCAGTGCGTTTGTGCGCGACATTACGGATCGTCGGCGGGCCGAACGACGGCTGGCCTCTCAATATGCGGTGACGCGTGTCCTCTCGGAGGCCGTGCGACTCGAAGAAGCGGTGCCGAAAATCATTCAAGCGGTCGGCGAGAGTCTCGAATGGGATCTCGGCGTATTTTGGAGGCTGGATAAACAATCGGGCACGTTGCGGTGCCTCGATTACTGGCGAGTCCCATCGCGCGTCGCGGATGAGTTCATTGCACAGATGCAGACCCAGACATTCAAACCGGGTGTGGGATTGCCCGGTCGAATTTGGGAAAGCGGGCAACCGGTGTGGATTACAGACGTGACGCTCGACCCCGCCTTTGTTCGTGCGGAGTTGGCGTCTGCAAGTGGGCTTCATGGAGCGTTCGGGTTTCCGATTCGTATCGGGGGTGAGGTCGAGGGCGTCATTGAGTTCTTCAGCCATCAGGCCCATGAGCCGGATAGCGAGCTGCTCAGTATGATCGCCGATGTCGGCCTGAAAATCGGGCAATTCGGTGAACGCACGAGTGCGCAAGAGGCGTTGCGCCTGACCGAAGCGCAACTGCGTCAAGCGCAGAAGATGGAGGCCGTGGGGCGGCTCGCCGGCGGGGTCGCTCATGATTTTAACAATCTTTTGACGGTGATTCGTGGATACAGCGAGTTGATCCTGAGTCGCTTGACGCAGGCGGATCCCGCGCGCCGTGAAATCGAAGAAGTCAAAAAAGCTGCCGATCGTGCCGCCGGCTTGACCAGTCAACTCCTGGCGTTCAGCCGCCGGCAATTTGTGGCGGCCAAGATCGTGGATCTGAACGCGCTCGTCATGAACATGGACGGGATGTTGCGGCGACTGTTAGGCGAGGACATCGTTGAACTGTGTGCCGATCTCGACCCACAATTGGGATCGATCAAGGCCGATCCGGGGCAGATCGAGCAAGTGATCATGAATCTGGCGGTGAATGCTCGAGACGCCATGCCGACGGGTGGCCAGCTGACGATCCAGACTCGAAATGTCACCATCGGGAAGGGCCCTCGGCGTGAAACGATGATGCTTGACGAGGGAGCCTATGTACTCCTGGCCATCAGGGATACCGGCCAGGGGATGAGCGAAGAAACCCAATCACATTTATTCGAACCGTTTTTTACGACCAAGGAAAAGGGGAAGGGCACGGGTCTCGGGTTGTCTACGGTGTATGGGATCGTCAAGCAAAGCGGTGGAACGATCGGGATTGAGAGCACGCTGGGACAAGGCACCACGTGCAAGATCTTTTTCCCGAAGGTGGAGGCGTCCACACAAGCCGCGTCGATGGCCAGTGGAACGATCGGCAGAGCCATCGGGCGAGAAACGATTCTCCTGGTCGAGGACGACCCGTCGGTGCGAGGGCTTGTGCAAGAAGCACTTCGCCTCAGTGGGTATGAGGTGTTGGTCGCACGTCACGGCATCGAAGCGCTTCTGACCGGCACGAAGCATCTGGGCCCGATTCATTTGTTGCTGACGGATGTCGCGATGCCGCAAATGAGTGGGCCGGAGGTCGCAGAAAAACTGACGGCTGTGCGGTCCGACATCAAGGTTCTGTACATGTCCGGCTACCCTGACCATCCGGTGTTCGAACAGGGTGGGGTCAAACGAGACACGGCCTTTCTCCAGAAACCGTTCACGCCTCATGTATTGACACAAAAAGTGCGTGAAGTGCTCGATGGGAAGAAGGTGGCGTAGAGATGGGAGGAGACGGCGGTGAGTGCACAACGAGAACAACGATGAGCTTTTTTTACCGTTTCATTCGCTTGCTGCGCTGATATTAAGCCTGGATTCCGCAACTGAAACCAAAGTTCGCTCATAAGCTACGGTTAATCCAAATCAATTCCTGTACTGCTTGCAAGACCGTATGCACCATGTTCAACTGCGGCGCAGTTAAAAAGTGACGAGTTACGACATTGAGGATCAAGGCATTTGGGAAAGTGGGCTTTGGTCCGTATTGTCTACTGTGGAATCCAGGTTAAGCGTTGACTAGCCTAGGCTGGCGTACTTTCCGATTCTTTTTGCGCCGGCGGTGGGGTACGGAGGCGCGTCGTTCTGAAGTGGACCAGATCCTTCGAAAAGAGCACATCCAGGGTCCAGTCCAAGGCCACGAGCACTTTCTTCTCAAAGCGAGGCAGTTTCATCAAGTAGATTGTTCGCCACAGCCACCAGGCAATGAAGCCGGAAAAGTTCACGCCGAGAATATTCGCGACGCCGGTTCGTTTCCCGATCGGGGCCAGGAGCCCGATCGTCGAGTAGCGGAAGGGTTTCGGCTGCTCGCCTCGAATGGTAGCCAGAATATTCTGTGCCGCGAGCTTTCCCTCCCGCAGCGCGTGCTGCGCGGTGGGGGGATGAAATGTCCCAGTATGAGGGTCCGGCACGAGCGCACAGTCGCCAAAGGCCCAGACGCCAGGCCACTCGAGAACTTCCAGGCACTCGTTGACGAGGATCCGACCCTTCGATTTCGGACAGGGCAAGGTGTCCAAGAGAGTATGTGGGCTGGTTCCGGCGGTCCATACCAATGTATTAGTTATCACCGTTGTCCCATCGCTGAGCGTCACGTCGTGGTCCGTCATGGCGGTGACTTTACAGTTCGAATGGATTTCCACCTTATTCTCTATGAGTTTGCGCTGGGCGTAGGCGCCGAGCTCCTCCCCGAGTTCCGGCAAGATGACCTTTCCCGAGTGGACGAGGATAATTCGCAGCATCTCTTCCCGAATATGCGGAAAGTACCGCACCGCCTCCCGCAGAAAGTCGTTCATGGCCGCAATGGTTTCGACTCCGGCGAACCCGCCACCGGCCACGACGAAATTCAGTAACGGCGCGTGGAACGACGCCGCACATTCAAAGTCCGCCTCTTCCAGGTTCGCGATGAGGCGGTTGCGTAGAAAGATTGCGTCGCTCAGCGATTTCATCGTGAGCGCGCGGTCTGCCAACCTGGGATATCGAAGAAGTTCGTGGTTGAGCCGAGTGCCAGCACCAGATGGTCATAGGGCAGCGCGTGGCAATGTTGCTCATGCCCATGCGACAGGCCGACTCGTTTCTTTACAAGATCGACGGTTTCGATATCGCCATGAAAAAAGGTCACCCGACGCAAGAGCTTGCGGATCGGGCTGACGATATTCGTGATATCGAGGTCGCTTGCGGCGACTTCGTGCAGCATCGGGGTGAAGAGGAAAAAGTTGTCGCGGTTGACGAGGGTGACGTCCACGTCAGCCCCTCGCGCCAGCGCGCGTTCGAACTCCAGTGCGGCATACATGCCGCCGAATCCACCACCGAGGATCAATACACGTGGCCTAATGTTTCGCATACATCCTTAGTGAAAACCTAAATTGTTCGGGGAGTACGCATCCATGATAGGATTCTTGCCGTTACGCCTCATGGCCTTTCTTTGCGCAATTCCGACAAGGCCTCAAGGATTTCCGCTGGACGCGGCGGACAGCCGGGGATGCGGACATCAACAGGGATGTGCCGTTCCACGGGCCCTGTCACGGCATAACTGCCTTTGAATATGCCACAGTTGATCGCGCAGTCACCGAGCGCAATCACAATCTTCGGATCAGGCGTTTGCTTGTGCACATCTTTCATCGCGCGCTCCATGTTGACGGTGACTGGTCCCGTCACCACCAAGGCATCAGCGTGGCGCGGCGAGGCGACTATGTGAATGCCGAACCGCTCGGCGTCGTATACCGGATTCAGGAGCGCGTTCATTTCCATCTCACAGGCATTGCAGGAGCCGGTATCGACCTCCCGGATTGCGAGCGAGCGCCGAAAGGGCTTGGCCCTTTTCGTCACCGCCGGATTGATTGGTTCCGAGGGCCTTTCGGATTCTGGATATTGTCCGGTGACGACGCCCGTCTTCAGGCTTTTTTTGATGATCCGAAACATGGCTCATCCCTTTCTCAGAGATCATTGCCCGCATACGACAGATTGAAACTCTTGTTGATGAGTGGAAAATCAGGAATGATGTTTCCTAACACAGCCCATTGGATGGCAGGCCAATTCGCGAAAGACGGATCCCTCACTTTGCAACGGCGAATGCGGCCGTCTGTTCCGGCCATGACGAAATAGAGAATCTCGCCTCGCCATCCTTCCACAGCCGCGATTGCCCAAGCTCCAGGAGTCGCCGATCGGTCGGGTTTAACCGCTATGGGACCATCGGGAATCCGCGCCTGAATCTCGCGAATGAGCCGGATGGATTCATGGATCTCATCGCCACGCACGCGCAATCTCGCTCGTGCGTCGCCATAGCGATACAGCGCCACGTTCACGGGCAGTTCGTCATATGCGGCGAAGGGGCGATCTCTTCGGACATCCTGATCCATCCCTGACGCCCGCCCCACCACTCCCGTCACGGCGTGATCCCAGGCAATCCGTTCAGTCAGAACTCCTGTGGTCTCAAGCCGATCCGTGAGCGAGGCATTGACAAAGATGATGGCGCCCACTTCGGAGAAGTCCTTCTGGATACCGTTGAGCTCTTGAACGATGTTACGGAGTTGGCTGCGATCGACGTCCCAACTGACTCCCCCGACCTGCATGACGCCTCGCAGGAAGCGCGAACCAACCAGCCGGTCATTGAGTTGCATGACTTGCTCCTTCATCCGACCACAATGGGCATGGGCGAGCGCATAGGCTGTGTCATTGCACATCGCGCCGATATCGCCGAGATGATTGTACAGTCGTTCTAGTTCCAGAAAGAGCGAACGGAGGTACTTGGCGCGTCGTGGCACGTTGAGATGCAGGAGCGTTTCCACCGCTTGGCAGTAGGCCAGACTGTGCCCGATGGTCGTATCCCCAGACACGCGTTCCGCCAATAGCACCGCGTCGATCAGCGGGAGTTGCTCGAACAGTTTTTCCACGCCACGATGTTTCCAGAAGTGGCGCACTTCCAGTTGCATGATCGGCTCGCCGGCCACGGAAAAGCGAAAATGCCCCGGCTCGATGATCCCGGCGTGAATCGGTCCGACCGGGACTTCGAAGACTCCCTCCCCTTCAATGTGGGAGAACCGGTATTCGCCTTGTTGCCGTTCCAAGACGTGGTTCCACGAAAAGTCCTTCTGTAACGGATGGGTGCCCTTCGGCCAATGCTCGTGTCGAACCAGGCGACGGAGATCCGGATGGCCTTGTGGGATCAAGCCGAAGAGATCACGAATCTCGCGTTCATACCATTGCGCGGCATGAATCGACGGCGTGATCGACGTGAACAGACGTTCCTCTCCGATCAACTCTGTCGTTACGAGCACGAAGGGTTGGCGGGACTTGAATGCGAACAGGTACTGCAACTCGCACTTCTTCTCCAGAGGTCGGCAATCCACCGCGAACAGCAGAGCCAGGCGGCCACGCATCTTCTCATGAAGAAACCGGACGAGTTCCGGGAGTTGGTGTGTGTCGGTACGATACCGCGCCAGAGCCGTACCTGAGGGATAATCCGGAATCAAGCTAGGGAAAACGGTCTGTATCTGCTGTTCTATTGATCGCTCAGGTGATGGACTGTCTGTCACGGTTCCCTCCCGACTAGCGGTTGACCAACAGGGTTGAGGCGGCTTCAAAGAGTTGCTGCAACGGAGGCGGCAAAGCCCAGCAGAATCCCACGAGCACGGCTCCCAGGAGAATGATGGGAACGTGCCCCACGGACCACTGCTCCCCCGAGACGATGTCCGCGGGAGCCACGCCCCAGACCATGCTAGTGATGCGATAGAGAAGACCGCCGAAGGCAACCAGACTGCAGAACAGGAGAACCACGATGGGAAACCTTGTGCCCGGCTGGGTCCATTCTCCTGGGAGGCCCGATGATCCCAGCGCTGTGAGGATCTGCATCTCACTGGCGAAGAGCGCAAAGGGCGGGAGTGCCGCCAGAGCGAGTCCAGCAATAAGCAGCGCCAGCGCAGACCAGGGCAGGACGGTCGTGAGACCGTGTATTTCAGTGATCTCGACGGTCTTGAACCGGCGGTGGATATTGCCTGCCGCAAAGAAGGCGAGCGATTTGGCCAAGGCATGATTGACCAGATGGAACAGGCCGCCAAAATTTCCGATCGGCCCGCCGATCCCGAACCCGACCATCGCCAAGCCCATGTGCTCAATGCTGGAGTAGGCAAAGAGGCGTTTGTAATTGTGCTGCAGGAGGATAAAAAACGCCGCGAGCGCGAACGACACGAGTCCGAAGATGGCTAGTAGACCACCGGTGAAATCCGGAGGCACGGCCTGATCGACAATGCCCCGGCATCTCAGAATGGCATAGACCGCCACGGTTTCCAGCACACCCGCCAACATAGCTGCGACTGGTGCCGGCGCTTCCGTGTAGGCATCGGGCAGCCAGCTATGCATCGGTACGAGTCCGACTTTTGTGCCGTAGCCGACAAACAGAAACACGAAGGCCAATTTCAGAATGTGGGGGTCCAGCTGCGAAGCCACCTGCTGAAGCTGGGTAATATTGAGGGCCGAACTGACATCTCCCAGTACGCGCAGGGAGGAATAATACATCAGCACGACGCCGAACAGAGCCAGGGAGATTCCGACGGAACAGAGGATGAGATATTTCCACCCGGCTTCCAACGATTCGCGCCGCCGCCAGAAGGCTATGAGAAACGTCGTCGTCAGCGTCGTGGCCTCGATCGCCACCCATTGTACCCCTAAGCTATTGGCGACGGTCGCGACGACCATGGTCATTAGGAACATATGAAACAAGAAGAAAAACAGATTGAGGCGCTTGGGTGCGATGACGCCACGGGCGACTTGTTCGTCCATATATGACCGCATATAGAGGGAACAGGCGAGACCGACCGTCCCGATAATGAACAGAATGACCGACGAGAGGGCGTCGATGTACACGATCTCGCTGAACGCCGTGAGCGAGCCTTGCTCTAAGACGGAGCGCGCGATCATGACTTCCGCGGCAACCAGTGTGCCAATGCTGGTCAAATTGGTCACATGGAGCCAGCGCGAGCTGGTCAGCAGCAGGCTGAGCCCCCCAGCCACAAGCGGCGCGAGCAGGAGCAGGGTGACCGCGAGCGTCGTGGGTAAATCGCTCATTCTTTCAACTCACTGAGGTGGGCGGTATCGACGCTATCGAAGGCATCTTGCAGCCGATTCGTATAGATGCCTGCGATCAAGGCGGCGACCAAGACATCGAAGAACACCCCTAATTCGACGACCAGCGGCATGCCATAGGTTGCAGCGGTGGCTCCTAAGAAGAGGCCGTTTTCCATGACCAGGAATGCGATCATTTGCGTGACGGCTTTTTGGCGCGCGATCATCGTGAAGAAACCGATCAGCACGATCGCCAGCGCAATGGCCAGCGAATCCCGGGTCAGCAGGTGCCCAAGCGGAATGATCGGCTGCGTAATTAGGAAGGCGACCATGACCAGCATGCCGCAGATGAGCAGGCTGGCCGGCACATTGATATGCATCACCAGTTCACGCGAGACATTGAGTCGTTCGATCACCTTTTTCAAGATTCGCGGGATGACGATCGCCTTGATGACGATGGTCAAAGCGGCGGCGATGTAAATGTGGTGAATCCCCGTCAGGAATGCGACGAGCGTCGCGGTGAGCGCCAGGAAAACCGATTGCAGAGCAAACAGATCGACACAGGCCGACAGCCGTCGCTGCGCCACGATCGCAAAGCAGGTCAGCAACAACAGGGCCGAGCCCAAATCCACCAATTGTGATCCGATCGATGGTATCATCAGCGGCACATCAGCCTCGCAAGACATAGAAAAAGACGAGTCCGAGCAGCGCCAGGATAAAGGCGGCTCCCAGCAAGTCCGTCACTCTGAATAGCCGCAACTTGGCAAACATCGATTCAAGGATGCCGATCAATACCGCCAATCCCGAGACCTTTACGAGATAGGCGGCCAGGCCGACACCCAGCGCAGCTGACTCCATACTGGTGGCAATCCCCCAGGGAGCGAAGACGTTGGCGATCAAGGTGAGAAATACCAAGAGCTTGAGTCCCGCCGCCCATTCGACCAACGCGAGATATCGCCCGGAATATTCCAAGATCATCGCTTCATGGATCATCGTGAGTTCGAGGTGGGTGGCTGGGTTGTCCACCGGCACTCGCCCTGTTTCGGCAATGGCCACGATGACCAGTGCGGCGAACGCCATGAGATGAGGTGACGGATCAGTCATAATGCCTTCGAGTAATGCCGTCTTGTGGACGATGGTGCTCAGATTCGTAGACCCTGCCGTGAGTGCGATCGCAAAGATCGACAGCATCATGGCCGGTTCGGTCAACGACGCCACAATCGCTTCGCGGCTGCTCCCCATTCCTCCAAAGGCCGAACCAGCATCGAGACCCGCCAGCATCAAGAAGAATGTGCCCACGGCCAGCAGGTAGACGAGGGCGATGATGTTGCCTGCGAAGCTCAACGGCGTCCGGGAGATGAACACCGGCACGAGCAGCCCGGCCGCCAGCGTTGAGGCAAAGAGGATGTAGGGGGTGGCGGTGAAAATCCACGACGTGGTGGATGAGACAACCGGCTGTTTGCGGAAGAGCTTGATGAGATCCGCATAGGGTTGAACGACGGAGGCCCCCCGCCGACATTGCAAACGGGCCTTCACCTTCCTGATCAGGCCGACCATCAACGGAGCGGTCGCCAATAAGACGACGGTCTGCATAACGATAAGAAGAAAGGCGTCCAACATCGGCTTACACCGCGAACAATAACAAGACAATCAACGTGACAAAGATATAGGTCAAGTAGAGGTGCAGGCTTCCCGCCTGGATGACCCGCAGACGTCCAGCTAGGGCGGCAACGAACGCAAGCACCGGATCATACAGATACTTCTGAAAGACCGGTTCAACGTGAAATTCAAAGCGCCGTCGTTTGGCGAAATACTGTGACTCTTGGAGAAACTCCGTCTCAAGCTTCACCGTCGGTTGATAAATTGAGCTGAACACTCGCTTGATCGGCTGCACAAATCCGGTCGCGGTATACTCCATCCTGGGCGTCAGGTTGATCCCGCAGCCCCATGTTTTGTAATACCGTCTCTTCACGAACCCGCCGAAGGCCGCTACGATGCCGAGCCCGAGCACTGCAAGCCCCCCCAGCAGCAGGGCAAGGACCGGTGGCGAAAGACTCGAAAACTCCACATCCACCGTGGCCAACGCCCAACCGTCAAGGGCCAATACTTGGTTTTCGATCGACACACCCGTAAACGGCGCGACAACTCGGTCCAGCAGCGGCACGACCACCATTGGGCCGAGACCGAGGGCGACACAGACTGTCGCCAAGAGGGCCATCCCAATACGCATAGGGATCGGTGCCTCTCTCGCATGTCGGGCGTGCGTGCTCCGTGGCAGGGCAAGAAACGAAATCCCGAAGGCTTTTGCGAAGCAGGCCAAGGCGAGCGCTCCGGTCAGGGCTAGAATCGCCGCTGCAAGGGGGAGCATCAGCTTCAGGAAGGTGTCGGGAATGTGAAAGCTGAGAAAGAGGCTTTGAAAGACCAGCCATTCGCTGACGAATCCATTGGTCGGTGGGAGGGCTACAATCGACACCGAACCGATTAAGAAACAGGCACCGGTCCATGGCATGCGCCGGAGGAGGCCACCGTACTCTTCCATGTTGCGTGTGTGCGTGGCATAGAGTAGCGAACCGGCCCCCAGGAACAACAGGGCTTTGAACGCGGCATGGTTGATCGTATGGTAGAGTGCGGCCAGCAGGCCCAGCGCGGCAAACTCCTTGAGCCCGTAGGTCTGGAAGATCATCCCAGCCCCGATCCCCAATAGAATGATGCCGATGTTCTCAACGCTGTGGTAGGCAAGTAAGCTTTTCAGATCATGTTCCATCAACGCATACATCACGCCGAGTAACGCAGACACTGCGCCGATCACAAGGATCACGAAGCCCCACCACCAGGGAAACTGGCCGCCGAGGAAATCGAAATATACCCGGATGAGGGCATAGATCGCGGTCTTGATCATGACGCCGGACATCAAGGCTGAAATATGCGACGGCGCCGCAGGATGCGCATAGGGAAGCCAGACATGGAGCGGCACGATACCGGCTTTGGTGCCGAAGCCGACCAGCGCCATCAGAAACGCGATCGTTTTCATGCTCTCCGGCAAGGGCTGCTCCGGATGTCGAAAGGTGTCGAACGCAAACGACCCGCCTGCTTGGAAGAAAATGAGGAAGGTCAGGATGATGAAGACGGTTCCCACATGGGTCATGATCAGATAGAACAATCCCGCGTACCGTACCGCAGCTTTCTCGTGCTCGGACACCACGAGAAAATAGGACAGCAACGACATGAGTTCCCACACCATCAAAAAGAAAAACCCATTGTCCGCAAGGACGACGAGCGTCATGGAGAGCAAAAACCCATTGAAGAGTGATCCGAGCATCGGGATCGATGCGCGCCCATCAAAATGCTGCAGGTATCCGATGGCATAGATCGACGCAGCGAGACCGGCGACGGAGATGGTCAACACGAAGAATGCCGCGAGTGGATCAATCCGAATGGCGAAGGTCAGCAGAGGGATCGTGGAGGCGAGCGATCCCGTGACGGGCTCGGAAGACGTGAGGCCGAGAAGCCCCAGAACGACGCCTGCACTGGTTGCGGCGATAGCGGGGACGGTGGCCGTGATAATGTGAGCGTTGGGTTGCCGGGGGAGACAGAGCGGAAGTAGTATTCCGGCCACATACCCGCCGAGAAGGATCCATAACAGGTTCAGCATGCGATCGTTTGTGGTCCTCGTGTTCCTCTTGAATGCCCGGAGGGCGGATCAAGGCTTCGATTCATCTGTACCATTGGCGGAAAGACAGGGCCGATAGCCCACGTGAATGACACAGACCGCTTCTTCACTTTAATTTCATTGAATTTTCGATCGTCCACGAGATTCTGTGTCTCAGCCTCCGTACACCACATGTACGACGGTTATCGCCAGTGCGATGATCAGCACCGTGTAGCACGTCATTTTCCAAGCTTGCCATGCCCGTGTATCGTTGTCGTTCACGATCAGCCTCCTACTTCCCTAGGTCAAGACTTAGGCGGTGATTAAGCTCGACTCCGCTCAGCTTTCGGCGCCCAACGCGTCGCCTGCTCTTTAGTGCGCCTGTTTGTGGACCATTGGTTCGCCCCGTTTGCTCGCCTCTGCTACGCTATCGATCGGTTTCATCCTAGACACGATAGGTGCGTTGAACCCTTTTTAGACCTGACACACTAAACCACTAAACTGGGTATCCGCTCAGAATGAAATGGTCGTACACGGCTGACAGAAAGATAGATCCGTCTTGTGGGAGCACGAGATGACCTGCCCAATCTTTGATGCCTCTGTGCAGTGACACCTGCAATTCGGCGTGGTTGGTCTCCACGGTCCTCGTGGCGGGGTCTATCCACACCATTGCCGTCGCACCTCTCGGCAACTGGGCCACAACGATGTCCGCCTGTCCTGACATGTTCAGCGTGCTCTCTCCGGTCTATTGGTCTTCTTTCTTGTTCCGACCGCTGAATTCTTCTTCGCGTTCTTGACCAATGCCTTGCGCGTTGCAGCCATGGGTGCCCTCTTGAGGTGAAATAGTGATGGGTCGATCTACTCGCGAAGCCTCACCTTCGCCTCGACACCGTCGCTTGTCTTTGGCCTGAGCGGTTGTCTCATGAACATCAAAGAGATAGCGTCAAGCGCGTCGGAATCGGTGTTCATGCCTGGTTGATTTGAGCAGCAGCAAACCGACTCAGGGCCAGAAGGGGCCTGTTGCATGGAATCCTGAGAGCTCGTTTGTGGCCATGCTGAGGAGGGGGATTTCGACTCGCTCATCACGAATTCCGGTCGGGCATAGATTGTGTCGGCGGTCACAAGACCTGCGCGTGCCGCGCGAAAGGTGATTCCCACAAACTCTCCTTCTCGAAGATTGGCAAGGGCCACCTGTTCGATTCCCCTCGCTATGCGCGTTTGTCCACCGATGATGATGCGAGTGAGGATTGCCCCATTTCCCGGCATGGTCGTTCTGACTTGAACCCACCGACCCTCAGGACGCCCCTCGGCAATTTGTTCGAGACGGCCCCAGATCGTGGTCATACGCTCCTCCGCATTGTGCGGGTTGTAAAGTGATGCCCCGTCTTCTGATGACAGCGAACGAGCCCTTCCCGTGCGATGAGATGGTTCGCATCAAGATCGATGACCACTTTCCAATGGACCAAGGCCTCTTCGTACATGTCCATCGTTTCAAGGAGTGCTGCCAGTTCGCATCGCGAAAGGAGATCGCTGGGGCAGGCGGTCAGCAGTTCTTGAAGCCGAGCGAGTTGGACAAGCCAATCCTCCTTCGGCGATCGAGGAGGTAATAAGGGTTCCCTTGTTGATGCCACGCTCATGACCATCCTCGTCACTTATTCCGAACGGTCCTTCTCCTGCCCGTCTTAATGATCTCTAGCTGGTAGTGAATTCACTCGCTCAATTCCGTGATTCGTTCGAATTTGCGTACCGGTCAGGCGCACGGTTCAATTACTGCGGTCGTTTGGATCACTAGGGTTACTACTATCATGCCCCCGCACTACCGTCCTAAGATCTGTTCTTGCGATCCTGATTCCTCCTTCGCAATGGTCCATCCAGGACGACGAGACAGATCATTCTCCGGTTAAAATTTCGCATGACCCGCAATACGGTATAGGGAAGGATTACCAGGATGAGCCACACTAAAAGAGTCAGATACCAGCCCCAGGCCAGGGCTCCGGCCACGAAAATAATTGCCGCCAGGCACTCAATCACCTTTAACAACCCGATCTGCTGCTCACGAATCGTCAACATGGCTCTGGCCGGCCCAAGAAACTAGTTTTGAAAGTCATCTCCATGAGCAAGACCACTAGCACCCTCACCGTGATCGCAGCGCCCGGCATGGGACACACTGCCTCCGTGACTAGATTTTCAAAAGGTCCTTGACATCTGTTACGCATGGGTTTTTGGCTTTTTCCCTGTAGCCTTCTCGATGGCACTTCGAATCGCTCCGGAAACTGCACCTGCTTTCTCCGTCAATGCCCTGGCTTGCATCTGCGCCGCGAGGTAGTCACCGTTCTCGATGAGCCCATGTATCACAATGAAACCCGCTTCTAATGCTGTGACTTGCTGCTTGATCGCTTCTCCCGCATCTCGTTTTGTCCCACTCAGGGCTCTGGCCATCAGTCTCTTGGCAGACACCACGGTACGCAGAGACTCTTGTTCCATCGCGAGAGCTGCTGTCTTGGCCGCTTCCTTATTTTGCGACGCCTTGGCTGCTACGTGTCCCCCATACACAACTACTGTGCTCAGCATGTCGCCCACGTCGTCATACAATCTGAACATCGGGAAGACCGTCTCTTGCTTGACCAACTCATCCTTAGCCAGGGCGAACTCTTGCGCCAATTTCAGCCAATCGCCCTTCGCATAGGTCTCCGCCTCTGCAGTTTTGGCATCGTCGACCGCCTTCTGGGCTGCCTCAAGTAGCTGGGCTGGCGGTTGCCCACAGCCGTTCATCAATAGGAGGATGAGGACGATTCCAGCCCTTGCGACCTGTGACACAACAATCATGTTCTCTTCCGCCTTGTGTTACGTCCGACTGATTGGTTCCTGTTCCTGAAAGTGAATCCCTGCATACTGAGTGCCGCAAGATGTGAACGGACCAAGCAGTAGATTTATTGTGTGCTTACAACGGGAACCTCAGAGCTCGGGCAAAGCGGAGGTCATGACCAGAGGACCAGGAAGTTGGTCATCTGCACAATCTGCATGCAGGTCTTCTTTACCAGACAGCTCAAACTTGGATGTCTCTTTGCAGATCGCGCAGTTACATCTTGATGCAATTGATCGCACACATGCAGGAATTGCAGATCAAGGAGCAGATGTGACGAGGAGGCTTGATGCTATGTGATAGATGGGTAGTTTAGGGAATCCTTACTCGCGGATCCCGTATTCTTTGATCTTGTACTGGAGGGACCGCAGGCTGATACCGAGCAGCTTGGCGGCTTTCTCGCGGTGGTTGGTGACTTCGACAAGCGTCCGTCGGATCACTTCTTTCTCAATTTCTTCCAGAGGATTTCCGAGGGTGACGACCATGGTCCGGACGTCTTCCCGGCTGACTTGAATCTCCTCTGGTAAGTGCTCCGGGAGAATTGTGTGGTCCCGCACGGTGACGACTAGCCGTTCAAGCAGGTTGCGGAGTTGTCGAATATTTCCCGGCCAGGCGTACAGCCGTAAGAGCCGCATGGCTTCTCGTGAGACGTCCTTCGGTGCTCGTTGATGCTGTGCGCAAAATTTTGGCAGGAACGTCTCAACGAGGAGGGAAATGTCGTCTCTGCGTTCGCGCAGCGGCGGCAATTGAATGGGGACGACATTGAGTCGATAAAAGAGATCCTCGCGAAACGCGCCTTGCTTGACCGCTTCCTCAAGATTGCGATTGGTGGCGGCGATGATGCGGGCATCGACCGTAATCAGCTTGGTTCCCCCCAGACGCCTGAACTCCTTGGTTTCCAGTACGCGCAAAAAATCGACTTGAGATTTCAGCGAGAGTTCACCGACTTCATCTAGCAACAACGTGCCGCCGTCGGCCAGCTCGAACCGTCCGGCCTTGGTCGCCATCGCGCCGGTGAATGCGCCTTTCTCATAGCCGAACAACTCGCTCTCGAAGAGAGCGTCAGGTAATGCCCCGCAGTTCAAGGTAATAAACGGCCCATCGGCCCTCGGGCTTTTGTGGTGGATCGCTCGGGCGACGAGTTCCTTCCCGGTTCCACTTTCACCTGTGAGCAACACGGTCACGTCGCTTGCCGCCACCATCTCTACGAGATGATACACGTGCTGCATTGGTTCGCTTTCGCCGACCAATTGATCGAAACGCGTTCTCGTTTCGAGTCGATCCCGGAGTTGCTGGTTTTCGATGGTAAGACGGTGTCGCTCGAGCGCTTTCTCTACAACAATGGAGAGCCGCTCGCGATCGATGGGCTTGGTGAGATAATCGTAGGCTCCGGCCCGCATCGCTTCCACGGCGGTTTCGATGGATCCATAGGCCGTCATGACCACCACTTCTATGCCGGGCCATTTTGTTCGCAGCCTCCCCAGAAAGTCCATCCCGCCGATTCCTGGCATTCGCAAGTCGGTAATCACCAAATCCATGCTGGTCTTTTCAAGCAGATCCAGCGCCTCTTCCGCTGCCCCTGCCCCTCGGGCCTGATATCCCTTCCTTTCAAGGAGGGTCACCAGCGCGTTGCGAATGTTCACCTCGTCGTCAACAATGAGGATCTGCGCGGCATTCGTCATGGCTCTACTCCAAGCTTCTCAAGCGACTCGGCAACCACGGGGAGTTGTATGACCACCGTGGTCCCGCCGCCGGGTACGCTGGAAACGCGAATGGTTCCACCGTGGTCCTGCATGATTCGATAGGCAATGGCAAGGCCGAGCCCTGTTCCGCTCGTCTTCGTGGTGTAGAATGGCTCGAATAGGCGCGACAGGTCCTCTTGCTTGATTCCGACGCCCGTGTCGGCCACCACAATCTCCACACAGGGGTGATCGGCATTCCTCCGTACCTGCGTGGCGATAGAACACCGGCCGCCATCGGGCATGGCCTGAAACGCGTTGACCAAAATGTTGACGAGGACTTGGCTGATTTGTGTCTCGTCCCCCCACACTGGGGGTAATCCTTCTTCAACCCGTTCCTTCAGGTGGATCTTCCGCTCTTGTGCCTCGAATTGCATCAGTGCCATGATGTGTGCGATGACCGTTCGCAAATCCACTTCATGGAGACCCATTGAGGTGGGACGCGCAAACTTCATGAAGTTATCCAAAATCACGGAGAGGCGTCGACATTCGGCATTCACGACTTGTAGATAGTGCGCCACGTCTGGTGCCAGCCCACCCCGTTCCTTCAAATCTTCGTCAAGCAGGTGCAGGTTCAAATCCATCGCGCTCAAGGGGTTGCGCAACTCATGCGCCACCCCGGCTGACAGGGTATGCAGGGCCGCGAGTTTGTCCGCGATCCGCACGCGTCGCTCCAGGGCTAGCAGCTCAGTGACATCTTTCAGCAGCACAATGACGCCGACCGGCCTCCCCTCGTCTCCCGTCAGGTCCGCAGTGGCAAGGCGTATCGTACGAGGCTCGTCGCCGGCGCGATACGGCATATCATAATGATCCACATGGTTGTTGTTACGCAGTGCTCCATCGAGGACAAGGCGAATCATATCTCCTTTGGGAAACACCTGTTCATAAGAATGGCCGAGCAATTCTTCCGTCGACCGTTTCAATGTCGCCACGGCAGAGGGATTGACGGCGGTGACATGGCCATTGCGATTAATGGTGAGCACGCCGGTCGGGATACTCTCAAGAATAGTTCTGGCCAGACCTTTGACTTCTTCAAGGGTCCGTCTCGTACCGTCGTAGTGCAGAAAGGTGATGAGCGCCGCTATCCCTATGGCGCTGACTAAGAACACAAGAAGGGTGATCCCGATCAAGTCATGCCGAGATTGCCAGAGCGCCTGAAACAACTCCGTGGGAGCCCCCTGATTTTGCGCGAACCCTTGAAGGAGGAGCTTTTCCTGCTCCAAGCTCACTAGGAGGAGGACGGCCACGATCAACGCGAGAATAAGGATGAGAGAGGTAATAAGGCGGTATGGAATGCGTCGAAACAGCGTGGCTTTTGCAATAGGCCTAAACATGGCGGAAGTCGAAAGGCGACGCTCCTATGCTATCACGCAAGTTACATGCGATACAGGTGACGTTCTGCCTGCAAGAGGTGGGCAGCGAGGAGCTTTGCGGAACGACGCGGCACACATGAGAGCGTCACTTGGGGGGCACTCGAAACGACGGTCTTGGTCCAAGGCGTCATTGGGAACACATACACCGCCGAATGATCTGGCTTCTGGCAGGTGTCCTGCGTGCAAGCTTCCGTGGACGATCGGCACGGAAGGGCATGGGCATTCGCTCACATTTTCAGTTTCGCCGGACTGGAAGCGAGTGTGCGCTTGCGATTCAACCGGTCACAGCACTCCTGGCAGAGCTCTTTCCACGTGAGGTCGTCATAAAAGAGTATCGCAGAACGGCGGGCGCACCGATCGCAATATTGTACGGCTCTTGTCTGGGATTCGGTCAACTGACTCGACAAAGCGTCCATGTGAAGTACCCCCCTGTATTTACCTCGAACATCAGCCGACTTATCGTGAGGATCATGCGTCGTTAGACGCAACCAAGGTCCTCACGATTTCATCGCCTACCATGAGCCTAGAGCAATTCGCATACCCCGTGCGGGCACGTAGAGCTTTCAGAGGTTTACCGGAAATCATTAGGAGACTCGATTGGGAGATTCTATAGGCGAGAGCCCACCCCATTGGAAAATGTGCAAGATTTGCACGGAGCTGATCCCGGTCGAGTTCGAACCTTCGAGCACGATTGTGAAATGCTGCCATGATCAAGTGGGAACACTGGTAACGAAGACAATGCAATCATGGCGGTTCAGCTACTTTCCTCTCGCTGAATCTCTCCCCTCACCCCCACATCCCACCTCTTGGTCCGCCGTGTTCCATTCTCCCCCGTCCGTATCCGCCGGCAAACGTGCACTCATACTGGATGAGGCCTAACGTAGCCGCGCTCCACCACAGCCAATGTCTCCTAGTTATGATAGCTGGGCATCACAGTATATCATTCGTCCTACGATCCAGCGGATGCAACTTCTTCTACTTTGTTCAGGACCGTTGAACACTTCTCCTTCGTGCGCAGCCGTGGGGTACCTGTCGCAAGTGGTTACACCGTACTCCACCACAACGTGGGATTAAACAGCGAGTATCAAGGTGCAAAGGTTGCACGTTTCTCATTCACTTGGCGTCTTGCTTTTTCTCGTCTCGTGACAGTTGTATGTTAGGGCTATGGAAACTCCAGCATATGTCTGCTCAGTTCTCCTGGGCATACGAGTTGCTTCTAGAAGATCTTGTAAGGCAGGAGGGTCAAATGGCCATCGGTCTTTCGGACGGACTGTGCAGGTGTTGTGAACGTTCGAAGTCTTGGGATGATAGTCCAACTTGGCACTATTTTGGTGAGTGGCCAAGGTCTAGCGGTTTCCGCCCAAGATGATCAGTAATTTGGATAGAGCCGATCCGTCGGCAGATATGCAACCGCAATCATAATATCGGAGGGGATATGAGAACAGCGATTCTGGCAGGACTGTGGATGGTGCTCTGTGCATCAGCGATACTGAGCGTCGGACTGTGCGTCGAAGCCAAGGCGTATGAGTCGGGAACCGTCACAGACGGCGGGACCCTGCGAGGTAAGATCACCTTCAAGGGGCCAGTGCCGGAGGCCAAAGAATTTAAACTGCATCGCTACCCAGATCGTGCGTTCTGTGGCGAGCTGTCGGATGGAAACGGGCATCGCCTCCTGAGGGAAGTCACTGTCGGCCCTGACGGTGGGCTTAAGGATGTGGTGATCGTTGTGGAGGACATTCAGAAAGGAAAGCCATTTGCTTTCACCGATGCGGAAGTGGAAGCGACGATGTGCCAGTTCCTGCCGTTCGTCACCGTGGTCAGCGATAAGCGTCGAATTACGGTGGTCAATCGAGACCCGGTTGCACATGACATTCAGGGGTATGCCTATGACCTTGCAGGAGTCGATATCGTCCTCCATCGTCCTGCGCTGAAAGCAAGCGGGACCACTGATATCGTGCAGCTGGTCAAAGGGCGGAAAGTGTTTACCATGCAGTGTGGCATGCATCCCTATATGCAGAATTGGGGCTATGCGATCGACAATCCCTACTATGCCGTGACGGACTTCACCGGTTCGTTTGCCATCGGCGATCTTCCCGCCGGCACGTACCATATCAAGGCGTGGCATCCGATCTTAGGAATGCAAGTGCGGAATATCACCGTGAAACCGAACGAGACGGCCTCGCTCGATTTCTTGTTTGAAGGCAAGTGATGAGCATGGAATGTTTGCCATCACGGAGCAGCCCATGAGTGCTCCGATTTCGGCTTGGGAGGACCAACCGATGTTCTGATCTCGTGCGGCTGGAAGGTTTCCCGCATGGTATTGATCGCTGACATTCACGTCGCTTCTGCTCAAACTGGCACTTTAACGCGGATGGCTCGTCCTTCGTTGCGACCGAGGAAGAGGATATGGTGTCCACCACATCACCCTGCCGGGAGAGTGGTGTTTTTAGCCTGCGTCAAGACATGTGTAGGTAGTGTGTAAATGGGTTTCAGGCGAATAGCCCTCTTCGGAGGAGGGTTTACGGCACTCTTTACGTACCCTGACTCGGTTTCCTTTGCTTGATCTTCAGTCTTTGTTCCGTTTATTGTGGCGGCTGCGGAGCAAGCAGTGCTGTCAGGCCGAAGCGGTTTTATAGACCAGGGGTGATGAGTGACGCAGCAAGCACGGGAAGTCGATGTCGCGCAGTATCGCATCCAACAGGAGCCGTTTTACGCCGAGGTCTGTGGGGAGATCGGCCTGTTCACGATTGCTGCCGAGAGAAAGCTACCGGTGATGCTGAAGGGGCCGACCGGCTGCGGGAAAACCCGTTTCGTTCAATACATGGCGTACAAGCTCGGCCGACCGTTGATCACGGTTGCATGTCACGAAGATCTGACAGCCTCCGACTTGGTGGGCCGTTACCTCCTGAAGGGGCAAGATACTGTATGGATGGATGGACCCTTGACCCTCGGGGTCAAGCATGGGGCCATTGTGTATCTCGACGAGGTGGTGGAAGCCAGAAAGGACACCACCGTGATCATCCATCCGCTCAGCGATGACCGGCGAGTGCTCCCGATCGAGAAAAAAGGCCAGATCGTGGAGGCCGCCGACGAGTTCATGCTGGTGATCTCCTACAACCCTGGCTATCAAAGTGTCCTCAAAGATCTGAAGCAAAGCACGAAGCAGCGATTCATCGCGATCGAGTTTGACTATCCTGCTCCCGATATTGAAACCCTCGTCGTCCAGCGTGAGGCGGGGGTGGATTCAGGCATCGCGGCGAAACTAGTCAAGCTCGGCCAAAAAGTCCGCAACCTCAGAAGCCACGGGCTTGAGGAGGGGGTCAGCACCAGGCTTTTAGTGTATGCCGGCACATTGATCAAGCAAGGCGTGCCACCTGAGCGGGCCTGTGATGTCGCCGTCGCCCGGCCGATCACTGACGATTCAGACATGCAACGGGCCATACTCGACTTCGTCAAAGCGATCTTCTGAGTTCCTCGATTTCTGTGGCGTCTCTTCCTGTCATCGCACGGGACAGTGAGCGCGGGGCGCTCTTGACCGTCCACGTCCAACCAGGGTCTTCACGTACTGAGTGCGTCGGCATTCATGGCGATGCGGTAAAGATCCGCCTGGCAGCGCGTCCGATTGATGGTGCCGCCAACGACGAACTGATTCGCTTCATCGCCGAGCGGTGTGCTGTTCCGCGCACGAATGTGCAGCTTCATGCCGGCGCGACGGGGCGGCGTAAGCGACTGTTTGTGAAGGGGGTCGCGGCAGAGTCGCTGTTAGCCCGACTGATGCGAAAAGAATCGAAGAGAAGGGGGACGATATGAGGAGAGTGGCAATAGTCGGTGTCTCCATGGTGGTGATGCTGGCGGGCTGTTCTGGTGCCCGGCCGGTGCTGTATCCGAATGCGTATATGCAGTCAGTGGGAAAAGAAGTTGCTGAGCAAGACATCGAGGCCTGTAAACAGCTGGCGGAATCCGCCGGGGCGGACGAAAGGAGTGGTGGCACGGTCGGTCGTGTCGCGACAGGTACTGCCGTTGGTGCTGGGGTCGGTGCTGCGAGTGGAGCGGTTGGGGGAGCGATTTCGGGGGCAGTGGGTCGCGGGTCGATGATCGGTGCGGCGAGTGGAGCCGTCTGGGGCCTGCTGACAGGGTTATTTTCTGCTGCCGTCGGTCCTTCTCAGCCCAACCACGCGTACACTAATTTCGTCAATCGATGTCTGCAGGAAAAAGGATATGAAGTGACAGGGTGGCAGTGAGGGGGAGGCATAGACCGGACGGGTGAACACTCGTGCTCGCTGTCCGCGCATGATCGGAATATGCTCGGACAATGCGCGCAGTGGAGTGTTCACCCGCCCGGTCTGCTTGGGAAGGTGTGAAAAAAGAGAACGCTGTGCACAATTTGAAAAACCTCGACATTTCGTCCAAAGGGTGAGAATTGAAGAAAAGACTCGAAAGCACTCCAGGGAATTTCTGTGGCCGATCAATCTTGGCAGCGCCTGATAGGAATCATTCTTCTACTGACTATCACAGCCTGTGCTGGCCCGCAGCCGATCTTACGGTCGAATAAACAACTCCACTTGTATGGCAAGCAGATGGCTCAACAGGAGGTCGAATCCTGTCAGAGGCACGTTGAACAGGCTGGTCTGCGGCCTGGGACGAACCAAAGCGCGAACGCTGCAACCGGAGCGTTGCTGGGGTTGACACTTGGCGGCGCGGTCGGTGCGTCGGCGGGGGTGGTCGGTGGACTGCCCGGAGTGACGATTGGGGCTGCTGCCGGTAGCGGGATTGGATTGGTCGTTGGATTACTCGGAGGAACGTTCAAGCCGCTGGAACCAGACACGCCATATGCTGATGCGGTCACGAGCTGCCTGAAGGAGAAGGGCTATGAAGTCAGAGGGTGGGAGTAAATGCAACAATCGGTGAGTGTCCACGCGCAGATGAGGCGTCCCACCAGACCATCTCGTAACCCAACAGCCAAGTAGGATACGTCGATGTCTCAGCGTAACGGCCTCCCTTAACGATCTCTACGCAGCTCACACCTTACCGGATTGACGCCTGTCGAGCAGACCAGCCGCTTTGCATCGGGCTCGCCCCCATGATACGTTTGCCACCCTAAGGAACCTCCTGGGAGGCTAGCGTGCCCGACGGGTCTTGGCATACCTACGATGTCTTCGTCAGTTATGCCCACGCGGATAACGAGAAGCCGCTCGGCTCGGCGGCGCAGTATGGCTGGGTCACCACGCTCGCCCACAATCTAAACACTGGTCCGGGCCACTACCGCAAGAACCTCTTCATCGACCATCAGCTCAAGCCGGGCGACGCATTCAGCGACGACCTTGTCACAAAGGTCGCGGACAGTACGTTACTCCTCCTGCTCCTCTCGCAGAACTATATCGATTCCGGGTGGTGTGGAAAAGAACTGGGGCATTTCATCCGCACCCATGCCAACGATCCCGACAAGCCGGCTGATGTCTTCGTCGTCGAACTGTTTCCATTCGACACGTTCACGAACGTTCCTCCCAATATTCACAACCTGCGCAAGCGACTCATTCACGCGCAGTTCTGGCACCAACCAGTCGATACCTCGGCGCCGGTGTTGGCCGGTAATCCCACACCGAAAGAGAGCGGCTCCGAAAGCGAACGCCATTACTGGCAGAAGCTGCATGAGCTGAGAAACGCGATCGACTCGAGACTCCGCGCCATGCGCCGTGATCCACCGCCCTCGTCGGTGGCTACGCCTAAAGCGGATTCGCCTTCTGCCACGACGGAGCAGAGCGCCAAGGCATCGCCGGGCACAATCCTACTCGCCGATACGACAGATGATCTGGTGAAGCAGCGTGATGCAGTGAAGGCCGCGTTGGAACCGGAAGGCGTGCTGGTCCTGCCGGAGGGAGATTATGTCGGCCTATCGCCGGAGGAGTTCAAGACCGAGTTCACGCGAGACCTCGCTCGATGCGAGTTATTCGTGCAGATGCTTTCTCACACCGTCGGGCGTAAGGGCAAGGCTTTTACTGCCCCGTTGCCCCAGCTGCAGTTCGACGGGGCCGTCGAGGCCAAACGGCCGATTCTCCAATGGTGCGAACGGTTACCAGGCCCTGGCGACATCACCGATCCGGGACATGCCAGGTTGTTCAATACCGCGCATCTCCGCGCGACCAACCGGACATCGTTCGAACGAGAGATTCTGGAGCGGCTGCGAACGATCAGACAGGCAGCAGAGCGTGCGCGGGCGGCAGAGGCCGGGCTGAAACAGACAACGGCCAAGAAGCTGATCTTCGTTGATGATGTGGCAGGCGAGCCGGATCTCAACCAACGACTGCGCACCTTCTTGCAGGGTGCGAACTGCAACATCCGCAGCCTGCCGCAGCAGGCTCCCTTGGGCAACAATGGAATTGATATCGCCCAGGTGCTCAAGCCGTGCCACGCGGGCATCACGGTGTTTGCCGACAGTGCCAAACACGTCACCGTGTTTAATCGGCTGATCTTTTTCTTGAACCAGATCGCCGAGTCGAAGTTGCCGGTGGCTCGGTGGGGCATCTATGTCACGTCGAGGACGGCCGCCTGTGATCTCGGGCTCGCCTCGGATGACTTGCTCACCATCGACGAGCAGGGCTTGGCCGAGTTCGTGAGGGGGCTTGACCGATGAAGCGCATCACCCTCTCACTCCAAGCGCCTTACGTCGGCCTTCGCCCCTTCAGTGAGAGCGATGCCGTCCTTTTCTTTGGGCGGGAGCAGCATGTTCGGGATCTGCTGGGCAAATTGCAGGGACAGCAGCGGTTCATTGCTGTGCTCGGCGCATCGGGCAGCGGGAAGTCATCGCTCGTGCGAGCCGGGGTCGTGCCGGCGTTGCATCGAGGTGCGCTCGCGTCCGCCGGGCACAGTTGGAATGTATGTATCGTTACGCCGGGCGATGCGCCCCTCACCAATCTCGCGAAGGAGTTGGTGAAGCAACCGGGCTGGATCGACAGTGAACGGCCGGCTGATGGCATCGCATCCTTGAGTGCCGCGCTGGCCAGGAGTCCCCTGGCGCTGACCGAGCTCTACAGGCAGAAGGGCGTTGCGTCCGGCGGACAAGCGTTGCTGCTGGTTGTGGACCAGTTCGAGGAGATCTTTCGCTACAGGCAAAAGAATGTCGACGAAGCCGAAGCGTTCATTAACCTCTTGCTACGCTCCGCCTCAGAAGACGTGCCGATCTACGTGGTGATGACCATGCGGTCAGATTTCCTGGGGAACTGTGTCGCCTTCTTCGGGCTACCGGAGGCCATTAACCGCGGCATCTATCTCACACCTCGGCTAGGGCCGGACCAACTCAAGTCGATCATTGCCTCACCACTGTCGCTCGTCGGGGGTGAGATCGATCCTGTGCTCGTGAACAAGCTGGTCAATACGCTAGGAGGGGAGGACGAACTCCCGATTCTGGAACATGCGCTCCTGCGCATGTGGAACAGGGCTCGCGAAGCTGCGCGTACTCGCATTGCTTTAGATGATTTTATGGCAGTGTGTGCTCGGTATGATGGGCCTATGCGGATGGTCAGTGCCTGGCAAGCATTCTCTGGGGAGGTGGGGCTGTCCTATGCGATCGACAGACATGCCTTTGAGATCTACGATGCCCTTTCATCCGAGCGCAAACTCATGGCGCGTCAGATTTTCCTCGCATTGGTCGAGCGGCGAGATGGTCGAGAGGTGCGTCGTCCACAGACGATCAAGCAGTTGGTCGAATTTGTAGGTGAACAGGAACGAGAGAATCTGTGGGCGGTGATCGATGCCTTCCGTGCCGAGGGGGTAGGCTTTCTCTTGCCCCCTGTGAGCACGCTGCTCGATAACGACAGGATGATCGACATCAGCCACGAAAGCCTGTTCCGCCAATGGCGCCTTTTCCGGCAATGGTTGGACGAAGAAGAGGTGGATGTGGCCGAGCTGAGAGAATGGCAGCAGCGTACAGCCAGACAGATTGAAGGTGGCGGCTGGCTCGATGAATACGATGGTGAGCGCGCTGATCGTTGGCGCGAGCGGATCAAGGAACGTGGGAATCCAGGAGTCTGGACAAAACGCTATCGCGGGCCCGTTCACTATAGAGAGGTGAATCAGTACATCGAAGAGAGTCTTGCGCGTGTGCAGCGGGCCAAAGCTGAGAAAGGGCGGCTGGAGCAGGAAGCCAAGGCAGCGGAAACCAAACGCTTGGAACTAGAGGCGGAAGTGCAGCGGCAGGCGGCCGAGCGAGCCAAGCTAGAGGCACAGGTACAGCGTGAGACGGCTAAGCGCGTTGAAGCTGAGTTGGTGCGAGCCGAGAAGGAGACACGACAAGCACAAGAATACGCCGAGTTCAGTCGTCAGAAGATGCGCATGGCGCTGACCTGTTGTTTAATGGCGGTCATCGTGGTCGGCCTCATGCTCTGGCCAGTGCCGGCGCGGGTGCAGGTGGAGTTGACCACGGAGCGGGTGGAATTCGAAATTGGGGAGACGTCGCAAGGCAAGACGATCCTTGAGGGGTTTGACATGCAGTCCGTCGCCGTCGAAAAGTTTGCCTCGCTGGCCTTTGAGCCAACCATGATCGAGGTCGCCGATCCGATGCAGTATCAGGTCCACCAGGATGACTTTCCCCAATCAGCCTGGAAGCGTCTGAAGGTTAACGATGCCAAGGTGACGTTGGCGGCTAAGGACACAACGCGGCATCCCAGAGTGACGGTGGAGACATCCACTGTTGGTGGACCGAAGACGATCCATCTCGATGCCATGTCTGTAGCGTCGGGCGCGCGCGTGACGCTGGAAGCGCGAGAGATCCATGGTGGTAAAAAGGAGGGTTTTACGTTCCGGATCGTAGGTCAGGACACCGTCACGCTTTCGATCCGAGAGCCCTTCAGGTTGATCGCGGTCCAGGCGGAGCTGCGTGATCTCGCGCTTCCGTTTCGCCAGCAAGATGAGCTGACCTATCGCGTTGCCTTGCCGGAACAGCCGTCTCGTGTCACGGTCAAGGCGCAGTCAGACGAACTGGTCTTATTACCGACATTTGTCTTAGGGCAATTAGCAAACCATGTTTTTGGAGGTATCCCTGTTTCCGTATTGGACTTCAGCGTGTTGACCGGCGATGGGATAATCACCTTTCCGGATTATCCGTATTTTGGCAGCGTGCTACTCAACGAAGGGGAGGAGGTTGGCCTAGAGCGACTGGACAAGTTCATGATCGAGAGCGTCGCCTTGCGGCCGGATGGGAAGGGAATGACTGTGGTTGGCCATGGCCTGGTCAAACAGATCCGGACAAAACGGGGGGAGATTCTCATTGAACATCATGTGAGCGCGCTGGAGGCCTTGTGGGTTCATGCGCGCCTTAGTGTGCTGACGGCGATTATTAGCCTGGTGTTTACGGCTAGTGTCTTGGCCTATCGACTGCGGAACAGGTTCAAGCGGTGAGGACGCCGATGAGTCCGCAAAGGGTCACCCCCTTCCGCCTACTACTGGATGCCACGACCAGCTACACACAGAGTATCGAGGATCTCAAAAATGGCATGGTGAATATCGCTGCGCTGGCCGATGGCATGACAAAGGTCGGGGCCGGGAAGGAAATGCAGGGGTGGGAGTCTAAGCTTAAGAAAGTATATAGCTTGGAATGACTATTGACTTATTCGCGATTCGAAAGGGTTGCAAGTGCTGCATGGGTATGAGGATGAGGTCTTGAGTGCACAATTTCCCCCTTGATGGGAAGACGGTGGTGACGGCGAGTTTGGATGGCACCGCGCGGCTGTGAGATGTGGCGAGTGGGAAGGAATTACACGTCTTGCGCGGATATGAGGGCCAATTCGCAAGCGCCCAATTCCCCTTTGACGGGAAAACCGTAGTGACGGCGAGTGGTGACATGAACGGATCGGACGCGACGGCGCGGCTATGGGATGTGGCGAGTGGGAAGGCACTGTCCGTGTTGCGGGGGCATGAGGCAGGGGTCTGGTACGCACGGTTTGCACCCGACGGAAAGACCGTGGTGACGGCGAGCGCCGATCAGACGGCGCGGCTGTGGGACGTGGGGAGAGGGAAGGCACTATCTGTGCTGCGGGGGCATGAGCGGGGGGCACGAGCGCGCAGGTTGCGCCGGATGGGAAGACCCTCGTGACGGCGAGCGCCGACCAGACCGTGCGACTGTGGCGCTGCGGAGCGCTGCCGTCCGATCGAGGAGCTGTCGATGGAATTGCGGAAGGCCATCGGCCGGGACCTGACGGACGAGGAGCGACGTCGCTTCGGCGTGCCGGATTCAGTGCCGGGGACGAGGTGAGATGCGTGAAGCGTAGGATTGAGTTGGCGCTCCGCTTGACAGCCCAACGACTGGCTGGCATGCTCTTGTTGAATATTTCAACAATGAGGGTTTGATATGGCGACCGTGAACTTTAGTGTTCCCTCAGATGTGAAGGATGCGTTCGATAAGGCGTTTCGCCGGCAGAACAAGAGTGCGGTGTTGACGGACCTGATGCGGCAGGCTGTCGAAGAGCACCGGCGGCTTCAACGCCGCGCCAAGGTGGTTGAGCAGTTATTGGCGTTACGAAAGCGGACACGACGAGTCACCGATACGACCGTTCGAGCTGCGAGGAGACGCGGACGACCGTGATGACGGTCGTGCTTGATGCCAGCGTGATCATCAAGTGGGTCTTTGCCGATCGTGCCGAAGAGTCCCATTCGTTCCAAGCTCTTCAAATTCTCAACTTGATCAAAGAATCTCGGCTTGCCGTCGTTCAACCACCACACTGGCTGGCGGAGACCGCTGCGGTCATTGCACGATTGGATCCCGGTCGGGCACGCCGAGCCGTTTCCCTGCTAGACGCGCTTGAGTTGCCAGTCATTACGGATATCGAGGTCTATCAGAAAGCCTGCGATCTCTCCGCATCACTCGGGCAGCATGTCTTCGATACGCTGTATCATGCCGTCGCATTACACAAGTCCGGGGCGATGTTGGTGACCGCCGACGAACGGTATTATCGGCAGGCTCATAAAATAGGTCGGATCGTGAGATTGCAAGACTTCGTCCCGTCGGCAAGCTGAATGGGTTCTCACTGAAATTTGGGAGACGCAATGTTAGTCCCTGGCCAGGTCGATATAGCGGATGGTCGCTTCCACCGATGAGCCGGAAGAACCCGAGCTGGTAGGGAGCATGATCTGCACGAGCAGATCGATTCGTTGCCCTGTCTTCAGCATCGGCGCTTTCAATGCACCGACATTGCTCCCACAGGCCCCTCGATCGATGATCTCGATCTGTCCACTATCATCCTCAAGTGTGAGTGTCGTCCGTTCATGGGCTCGACCACAGATGAGCCGATTAGTGATGGTCTCCGTCTGCATCGCCAAGATGGTACCGGTGATGCGGATATCTCTCATCTGATAATGATCCGGACGGGCTAAGAGTGTATTGATTGCAATTCGTTCATACGAGGCGACGGATATTCTCACTGCACCAACCCGGGAAGGGAGGGAGAGCTCATCCGATGCGAGCACCGAATGAAGACCGATCAATCCAGACAGGATGAGGATGATGGTTCGAAGGTGGGTGCGAATGAGTGGAGCGGTCATCAGTGCCCTCCAATTTAACTAAGGGTAGCATACGCTCAGCCTAGAGGAGCCGATCCCTCGGCACGGTGCCGATCCTTCGCCACCTGATCGGTCTATCATGATCTCTTGATCCTTCGATTGTTTCACCTCTAAACCCTCTCAGCCGCAGCGGAATCGGAAATCTCAGACTTCCAGTGTCGCACTGGAACGCAAGTTGCCAAGGTGGAATGTGTGGGTATGCATTGTGGTCTCGTGAAGAGCGGCGCTTTACAATCAAGGGTAGCGACGCCATCATGCCAAGGTGATTACGAACCGATCAGGCGTCGCGTAAGGAGTAGGAGGACTCATCATGTTTGTTGTTCTTGGTGCAACAGGGAATACGGGATCTGCGGTGGTGGAGACCTTGCTGAGTAAGAAACATTCGGTGCGGGTGATTGTCCGTTCAGCCGACAAGGGTGCTGGCTGGAAGGCGAAAGGGGCAGATGTTGCCGTGGCGTCACTCGATGATGTGTCGGTATTAACCAAGGCATTTGAAGGCGCGAAAGGACTCTATTTGTTAGTGCCGCCGAATTACGGGGCTGAAGCCTGGTTGGCGGATCAGCGTGCGCGGATGGATCGTGCGGCGGAAGCTGTTCAGAAGAGTGGAGTCGATCATGTTGTATTTCTGTCGTCGGTGGGAGGACATCTGCACGGTGGAACCGGCCCGATTCGGGCGGCGAGTTATGGAGAACAGGCGCTTGGTTGTCTTGCCAAACGCCTGACCATTCTCCGTCCCTGTTATTTCATGGACAACTGGGCGCCGGTCATTAGGGCGGCCAAGGCTCAGGGTGTTCTTCCGACATTCATCGCGCCAACGGCGAAGATTCTCATGATTTCGACCAAGGACATCGGCAGGATCGGAGCAGAGCAGTTGATGACTGGTGGCTATGGTAAGCAGATTGTGGAAATGGCGGGTCCGGAGGAGTACAGCCCGGATCAAGCGGCAGCGGCACTCAGTCAGATCCTTGGGAAAACGGTGACGGCCCAACATGCCCCACTCAGTGCCGTGGTTCCGACGTTCAAGTCGTTCGGGTTTTCGGACGAGGCGGCGAGATTGTTTGAAGAAATGTACACGGCGTTCTCCAAAGGCGCAATCGGGTATGAGCACCCTGACAAGCTCGTGCGGGGTACGGTGACGCTGGATGACGCGCTACGAACGATGGTGTGAAGGAGGACCACATGGCTACAGGGACGGCTGTTGTCAAAGAAGTCGCAGGGATCTATCAACCAGGATCGGCCCATATGGTCGGAGATGGGTTCCCTGTGCGGAACCTGTTCCCGAGCAACGACCTCGATCGAGAGGTCAGTCCGTTTCTCATGCTGGACTATGCCGGGCCACAGTATTTTGAACCGACCGATCACCCGCGAGGCGTCGGCGAACATCCTCACCGCGGGTTTGAAACCGTGACGATTGTCTATGAGGGCTTGGTGGCTCACCGAGATTCCGCCGGCAACGCCGGCGTGATTGGGCCGGGTGATGTGCAGTGGATGACGGCGGCGTCCGGCGTCGTGCACGAAGAGCTGCACGAGAAACAGTGGGCCAAGAAGGGTGGGACGTTGCACGCCATTCAATTATGGGTGAATCTGCCGCGCGCACAGAAAATGTCAGCGCCCCGTTACCAGACGATCCTGAACGCCGATATTCCAACAGTCGAACTCGAAGGTGGCGCAGGCCGCCTGCGTGTGATTGCTGGAACAGCTCAGGGACAGAAGGGGCCAGCCCATACAGTGACACCGATCGAACTCTATGATTTGAAGCTAGCCGCTAGTCACCGCGCGGAGTTGCATCTTCAGGACGGGCACAATACGTCTGTTTTTGTGGTGCAAGGCTTGGTGTCGGTGAATGGTTCACGTGACGCCGGAGAGGCGGAATTGTTTGTGTGCAAGCGGAATGGATCACTGGTGACGATTGAGGCCAAGTCAGATAGTCGGATTGTGCTTATGAGTGGCGAGCCTATCGATGAGCCAATTGCGCGGCACGGTCCGTTCGTCATGAATACCAAAGCCGAACTCGTACAAGCTGTGACCGATTATCAAGCGGGCAAGATGGGCCACCTGTCATGAATGAGAGAACACTGACGGTCGACGTTTACTCGGATGTGATCTGCCCTTGGTGCTATGTGGGGAAGCGGCGGCTTGAACGGGCATTGCAGCAAGTGGGCAATGCCGTGAAGATCCGAGTGGCGTGGAGGCCGTTTCAGTTAAATCCGACGATGCCGAAGGATGGGATGGATCGAACGACCTATCTCGAGGCGAAGTTCGGGAATCTGGATACATTCAAAGAGATGGAGCAACGATTGCTGGAGGCGGGCAGTGCCGAGCGGATACAGTTTGCGTTTGAGAAGATCGTCCGGACACCGAACACGTTCCACGCACATCGGTTGATTTGGTATGCCAGACAACATGACGGTCAGGACGCGGTGGTTGATCAATTGTTCAAAGGCTATTTTGAAAAAGGGCTCGATATCGGTTCTGTATCGGTGCTTGTAGAGGTGGCTGATCGTGCGGGACTGAAGGCGGCCCCATTTCTTGAGAGTGATGAAGGTGTCGCAGAGGTCAAGGCTGAAGAAGCGGTTGGCCACAAGCTCGGGATTCGCGGCGTCCCCTGTATCATCGTGAACAAGATCTGCGCGATCTCCGGCGCCCAGCCGGTGGAGACGTTCGTGTCGGCGATTGACCAGCTGTCGACAGGAATTCAAACGCGAGTTTTATCCTGAGCATCGTTCAGGCTGGATGGAGCCCGTGCGATGAGGGTACGACAGGTAAGCATGACGATATTTCTTATGATCGCTCTGGGCTCTTGGGTTATTCACGGTCATGGTGAGAACATGAGCGACGATCTGCGGTTGATTTTCGCGGCTGATAAGAATGACACGGTAACTGTGCAGCGGCTGCTGAAGGCAGGAGTCAACATCCATGGTCGCGATGGAGAAGGGCGCACGGCGTTGCTCGCGGCCACCAGCCACAACCATGTCGAAAGCGCCCGACTCTTGATAGAGGCCGGGGCCGATGTCAACGTGCAGGATAATAAGCTGGACAGTCCCCTGCTGTTGTCCGGTGCCAGCGGGTATCTGGAGATTCTCACGCTCACCCTGAGGGCCAAGCCGAACTTTAAGATTTATAATCGCTTCGGCGGTACGGCGCTGATTCCCGCGTGCGAGCGCGGGCACGTCGAGGTGGTCAAGGCCTTGCTCAATTCAGATGTCGACGTGAATCACGTGAACAATCTTGGTTGGACGGCCCTCCTGGAAGCCATCATCTTGGGCAGCGGAGGGCCACGACACCAGGAGATCGTGCGAATGCTCGTGGCGGCCGGCGCAGCGGTGAATATTCCTGATCAGGACGGCGTCACGCCACTCCAGCATGCCCGCCAGAATGGCTATCGAGAAATTATAGGTGCTTTGGAGGCAGCAGGGGCCCGATAACGATGTTGTGCAGGTGCAATATGTTCGTTCAATCAAGGAGGAATCAATGGCATACATGAGTCGGCGTCAGTCCCCTGTGCGGTTGTCCGCCCAGGGGCCGGTCATCATCTTGGCCTGTGCTCTCGGATTGTTCCCTGTGCTCGTCACAGCGGAAGAGTTGCCGCGTGAGGCGGTATTGCCCGTGTCTCTCGCCGCGACTGCGGCGAAGGCTGCTGTAGACCAGTGCGCGAAAGACGGCTATAGGGTCAGCGCGGCGGTGGTAGATCGGGCCGGCCTTTTGAGAGCGTTTCTGAGGGCGGATGGAGCCGGGCCGCATACCGTCGAGAGCAGCCAGAAAAAGGCCTATACGGCTGCGAGCATGCGTGGACCGACAGCCAATGTCGCCGAGCTCATCGCCAAAACACCGGCCGTTCAGGGGCTGCAACAGATGAACGACAAAATCCTGTTTTTGGCCGGTGGATTGCCGATAGAAATCGCCGGTGAGGCGGTCGGCGGGATCGGTATCGGCGGAGCGCCGGGAGGGCATTTGGATGCCGTCTGCGCCCAAGCAGGCCTTGACAGCATCGGCGCGGCGCCGAAATTCCAGGGACCGAAATAGCCCAGGAGGAGGAATGGGGAAATCATGGCCGTTCAAGTCTACGGGTGTAACCATGTCGTGATTGAAGTGACCGATGCCAAGAAGGCAGCAAGGTTCTATCACGATGTGTTTGGGCTGAAGATGTTACGTGGGGGGGGAAGGCGCGGTCTGGTGCAAGCTTGGAGAGCATCAGTTTATGGCGATTTTTGAAGTGGAGGCATTGCAGCCGGATCGTGTGAAACACTTTGGGCTCATGGTGCGCGACGCGAAGCAGATACAAGAAGTCCGCAAGAAGCTGACGAAGAAGTACAAAGTGAAGCTCCACCCGGACTTTCGCTGTGATTTTCGTGATCCTTGGGGCAATCGGATTCAGGTAGGGGATCTCAGCGATGAATCGGTGGTCTGGCTGCTTCCGTATCAGGAGGTGCAGAAGGCCGGGATAACATTTGCCAGCAAACCTCAAAAGGAGAAATGCTCGTGAGCACGACAAATCTGCAACAGCGGTTGAATGATCTCTTCGATTACATCCGGCAGGGCAAAATCATCGACGCTATGAGTGAGTTTTACGACAAAGACACCGTGATGCAGGATAACGCTAACCCGCCGACGAAGGGTTTGGCTGCCAATATTGAGCGAGAAAAACAGTTCTTGAGCGGCGTCAAGGAATGGAAAGGGTTCAATGTCACGGCCTCAGGTGTCGGCGACAACGTGACCTTCTACGAATCAACCATGGACTTCATTGCCACGGATGGACAGCCGGTGCATTTGGACCAGGTAGCAGTCTCCAAGTGGCAGAACGGCACGATCGCCCACGAGCGGTTCTATTACGACACGGGCAAATCGTAAGGCGAATCCTCTTCCACTGTATGCAAATGACTTCCAAAGTAGTTCTGTCCTGAGTCGCCTAAGGAAGTGAGACAGCTTGGGAAAGGCGTGAGCGCTGTGCGCTGGCGGAGGACAAGATGAAAGCCGATGGCAAGGTTGTATTGATTGCGAGAGGGTCAGGAGCACTGGGCCAGACGGTTGTTCCTGCTTTCGTAGAAGCAGGTGCCCGAGTCATCACGATCGACCGGCATCCGCCTACTGTTCAAGCGGAAGGTCGCATGGGCATGAAGGCCGATGTGACCGATGAAGCCGACATTGAGCGTCTCGTAGAAGAGGTGATCCGAACGGTGGGCCGCATTGACGCGCTCATCAATTTGATCGGTGGGTTTGCGATGGGTCGCGTCGTAGAAACCGACACGTCGCTCTGGCATCGGATGCTGAGCATGAATCTCACGGCGGCGTTCTTGCTTTCGAAAATCGTGCTGCCTCACATGCTTGAACGCAGAATGGGACGCATCGTGCATGTCGCCGCTCGAGCGGCGGTGGAGCCGTTCCCTGGAGCGGCAGCGTATATCGTCTCCAAGTCAGGCCTTGTCGCGCTGATCCGCAGGCTCTCGACTGAGCTCGTCGGGGCTGGTGTGACAGTCAATGGCGTGTTGCCTACAACCATTGATACACCGACAAATCGCCGCAGTATGCCGCATGCCGACCCGTTGAAATGGACCAAGCCCGGATCCATCGCGCAAACCTTGATCTTTCTCGCATCGGAAGAAGCGAGCCAAATCAATGGCGTGCTGATTCCGGTTGGGTAACACGAAGTGACGGCAGAGCAGCAAAGGAGAAGACCATGAAAGCAAATCTTGAAAAAGTAAAGACGCTTGCGAAGGATCTCCGCACAAGCTATCCGCGCAGCCCGCGAGAAAAGCTGGGTGGCTATGTCATTGCGGCCCGTTGTGTGGATAAATGCCGCGCGTTTTTGCTGGGCATGAATGGCGAGTACAACTATTGGCCTTGCTCGCTGGCTGGTCAATGGTTCTCGTTCACCGGCATCACACCCGAACAATTTAAAGACATGGTGGCGACGGGAGCGACTGATGAAGAACTCGCGACGTGGATTGCAGATCGATCCAAGGTCAAGAATCCTGACGACGTGCTGAAATGGAACAACGCGATGCGCGATACACGCTTGAGCGACATGAGTCTCCAGGCTCAGCAGTACTTGGAAGAGTACATTCCTAAGTTTGTGCCGAACCACCGTCCTGTCTATGTATGGTTTGATGTCTACGATCTTGAGGAGAAGCGGGTCTAATCAAGACATTAATATTCTCAGCACATTCAGTAAGCGACGGAGGACGATGGGTAAGGCACGCCTAGAGGCGTTTAGTGATGGAGTCCTGGCCATCATCATCACCATCATGGTGTTGGAAATGAAGGTGCCCCACGGAGCCGAGTTTGTGGCATTGCAGCCGGTGATTCCGGTCTTCCTTAGCTACGTCCTGAGCTTCATGTACCTCGGCATTTACTGGAACAATCACCATCACCTGATGCATACGGCGCGACAGGTCGATGGGTCAATCATGTGGGCCAACCTCCATCTCTTGTTCTGGCTTTCCTTAATCCCATTCACCACCGGCTGGATGGGCGAGAACCATTTTGCGGCCTGGCCGGTGGCACTGTACGGAACGGTATTGTGCTTCGCGGGTATCGCCTACTTCATCCTGACAAGAACACTCATTGCCGGACATGGCCGCGACTCAACTCTTGCGATGTCGATCGGCAGAGACGTGAAGGGTAAACTGTCTCTTGCGGTATACGCGGCAGCGATTCCAATTTCTTTTGCACAACCTTGGATCGCTTGCGCCCTCTACGTCCTCGTTGCCATCATGTGGCTGGTGCCAGATCGCCGAATTGAACGTGCGCTGAAAGAATAGCCGTGTCATTCGAAATGACGATGTTATCTGTCATTTGCGATGAAGCTGCGCGCCAGTTCAGGTATCTAAGAAACTGAAGGGATCATTCAATTCTGGGGTATTGCGTGAAACAGGGAGAAGAAGCGAGCAGGAAGACAGATATCCAAAGTGAGCCGACTGGGTCACAAGGAAGCACTACCATGCCGGAACCAAAGAGTCGAGACGTCTCTCTGGACAATCTTTTTCCTGCTCTGCTTCGTCTGCACAAAGCCTTGCTCGACGATGAGCGAGTGGCCTATGAGCGTGTGCATGGACGGATTCCATCCAATGGTGCGTTTTTGCAGCTAGCGTTAAACGATGCTTGGTTCGCCTGGTTGCGTCCGCTTTCCCAATCAATCGCCAAGCTTGATGAACTGAGCGAGTCGGACGATGTGGCATCTCGTGAAATGATCCCGGCACTACTAGTATCGGTGCAGACTCTTCTGATGCCGACGGAAGAGGGCGAAGGATTCAGCCGGCAGTATCACGATGCGCTACAACGGAGCCCAGATGTGGTGCTGGCGCACGCAGCTGTCAGATCATTGCTGATGCAGTTTATTCCCAAGAAAAGGGGAGTTAAATGAAAGCCCATTATCTTGGCCACGTCGTGTTTTATGTGAAGGATCTGGAGCGATCGCTGGCTTTTTACCGAGACCTTTTGGGGTTCAAGGAAGTAGGGCGAATTTTTAATGGGGCAGCTGCTGCCCTGACGTCGGGTCGTACACATCACGAGTTGTTGTTGATTCAAGTGGGCGATGCGCCTGGTCCCCCGATGGGCCGCCGTCGCGGGCTCTATCATATCGGCATCAAAGTCGGTGACAGTCTTGATGAGCTGCGTCAGGCCAAAGGAGAGTTGGAGCAAGCGGGGATCGCGATTGATGGCATGAGTGACCACACAGTGAGCCAGAGTCTCTATCTGAAAGATCCTGACGGCAACGAAGTGGAACTCTATGTCGATGCCGATGAGTCGGTGTGGAAAAACAACCCGGCAGCAGTCGTGTCACCGATCAAGCCGCTGCACCTATAAGGGCGTCTCGGTATTGTCTCCCATAGCCGTATCGTTCTAATCACTTCCTCTATTGCACCCCTATGAGGACCATAAACTATGACACTATCATCGGACCGTAGCTCATTGGCCTTTCTCTTTGATCTGGATGGTACTCTGGTGGACAGCGTCTACCAGCATGTCCTGGCTTGGCGCGAAGCGATGCAGGGGGCCGGGATTGAGTTGGCCGTCTGGCGGATCCACCGACAGATCGGCATGAGCGGCGGTCTCATGTTGTCGGCGTTTCTTCGGGAGATCGGACGAGTTCTCTCCACAGAAGAAGTAGAACGCATTCAACGCACCCACGCCGAGGCCTATCGCCGGCAGGCCGGTTCATTGCACGTATTACCTGGTGCACTGGAACTGTTGGCGGAGCTCTCGGCGCGTGGCGTGCCCTATGCCATTGCCACCAGTGGGCGTTTGCACAGTGCCCAGCCCACGCTCGAACTGTTGCACCTGTCTCCGGGTGTGCCTGTGGTCACTCGCGATGACGTGCGGCATGCGAAACCGGACCCGGATCTCTTCGTGGCTGCCGCCCAGCGGCTTCACGTCCCGATGAACCAGTGCGTGATCGTGGGGGACAGCGTGTGGGACATGCTGGCTGCTCGCCGGGCCTGGGCGTTGGCAGTCGGCCTGCTGTCCGGGGGGTACGGGCGCGAGGAGCTTCAGCAGGCCGGCGCATACCGCGTCTATCAGGACCCGGCCGATCTGTTGCGTCATCTTGACGAAGTGGGCGCACGATCGAATTGAACGCCGAAACAGAAGCGTGTAGTCAAGGAGATCGCGCAGCCATTTCCGCCGATTGCCATGCTTTGGGAAATGGGATGTTGACTCTTTGGAATATCAGCGCGAATGATGCATGGGCCGGGGGCGGCCGTGATCGTCGATCAAGCTATTGCAGTTGTCAGCCTTGCAGTGCCGATTCAACTTGTTTGCCGCTTCGTTTCCATGGATTGCCGGTACTGAACCACGTAGTCCAGAATGCGGTCTTTCGGTATCCCGAACCAGGTTAAGGTATGCCGGATGAGTGTCGCTGATGCCTCGACTTCAGGCTGAATAACTTCGGTCGCGCCAAGCGCACCGAGTCGTTCCGCTTCTGCTAGTCCATGTGCCCGGGCTAAAATCGTGGCTTTTGGATTGAGGTCGCGGATGCGACCTACCGTCAGCGCAGCTGGCTCAATTTCAGGCAGTGCCACGATGATCAGAGATGCGTCCGCCGCTCCAGCCTTCACGAGTAGTTCGCGATGCGAGGCATCGCCATACAGACAGGCAGTGCCTTGGCTCTGTATCCGGCGAACGATGTCCGGATCCCGATCGATGACCACATACGGAAGATTGAAGCTCTCTAACGCTTTCCCGAGGGAGCTGCCGACCCGTCCAAACCCGCACAGGACGACATGGTGCCGGAGCGGTTCGCCTTCCAGTGGCCAATGCGCTGCCCCGTGCGAAGTATGGTCGAGACGCCTCTGGACAAGCCATCCGGGCACATATCTGACGAGAGCCGCGTTCATGAGAATGGTGATGAGAGAAGCGGCAAGCGTCGCATTGTACACTTCACTGCCGACATGGCCTGCCGTTCTTGCTACCTGTACCAAAACAAATGAGAATTCGCCGATTTGAGTGAGGCCGATCCCTACCAAGAATGCCGTGGTCCAAGAGTAGCCGAATAGCCGCACGACGGTTGTCCAAATCAAGAGCTTTCCGGCCACAATCAAGCCAATCATTGTGGCAAGCAGAGAAAGGTTATCGACGATCACGCGAGGGTCGATCAGAATGCCGATGGTCACGAAGAAGAGCGCGACGAAGGCATCACGCAACGAGAGTAGTCGGGCCAAGGTTTCGTGCCCATAATCGGATGCGCTGATAATGAGGCCGGCCAGGAAGGCCCCCAAGGCGAGGGAAAGTCCGACCATCTGTGTCACAGCAGCAGTTCCAAGGCTGATTGCCAGGGTGACGAGCAGGAAGAGTTCTTGGTTCTGGGTCCTGGCGACGTGCGTCATGATCGGCGGGATGACTTTGGCGCCCAAATATCCCAATGGCAGAAGAATGACTAGAGCCTTCACCAGGGCTTCACCGATCAACATCAATCGTCCCGAGTCGAACTCTCCGAGGGCCGGCATGAGCACCGTCATCGCTACGACGGCCACGTCTTCGACCAGGGTAATGCCGATCATCACCCGTCCATGCTTTGAACGAAGTTCGCCCCGATCGACGAGGAGGCGGGCGAGTACCATGGTGCTCGCCATAGAAATAACGGCTCCGATCACGATGCTTTGGATCGTAGACCACCCGATCAAGCTCCCTATCAGGATGGATAATCCGACGGACAAGAGAATGCCAAGCGGGCCGCCCACCAGGGCGACCCATTTGACGCGCATCAGGTCCTTCACGGAAAACTCAAGCCCGATCGAAAACATCAAGAGAATGACGCCGATCTCTGCAAAGAGATCGAATGTGTGAGATTCCGAGATAGTAGGTCCCGGGGTAAACGGCCCGATGGCGATCCCGCCTAGGACGTAGCCGAGAATCAACGGCTGTCCGGCAATTCTGGCGAGTACGCCGCCGGCGACGGCGGCAAGGAATACCGTGGCGAGGTCTTTAAAGAATTGAGGGTCGGGCTGCACCTAATACCCTCTTAAGCGAACCCTGTTCGCAATCGGCCTGCCATGGCAGAGTGGTAGCAACATCACGAGACCGGAGAAAGAAAATACCATAGATGAGCTGAATTTGCCGTTACTTCATTAATCAATGTGGTTTTACCACATTATTGCACTCCGCTCAGAATTTCTCGCTATAGCAGGGTAATGTCGCAGGAGCTACGTGGCTGATTGACGTGGTAGCGCCGGCTATATTCAACAATTCCCTAAACCGAGCCGTATTAACCGGTGCTGCTGCCGGGAGGAGAACGCCTTGTGCCGTTGGTCAGGTTAAATGGGTCTCTCACCTGAGTCCTCACAGTAAAGACCGGGCATGAGGCTCTTCGAACCACAGCTTCGGCAACACTGCCCAGCATGAGTCGCTTCATGCCGCGACGGCCCTGGGTTCCAATGACAATGAGGTCGGATTTCTGGTGTTTTGCCTGATCAAGAATGACCTTAACGGGGTTTCCCGTGATCACGATCTTCTCGGTGATGACCTCATCTCCTCGGGACGCCGATATAATTTTCTGGAACTGGTGAGCATAGCGTTTCTGCGAGAGTTCATCGATCCGAAGCGGGTCAGACCGCAGGGAGCCTGAGGGCTCGTCGGCATGGACCAGCAGCATCCGCGCGTTCAGCCGTTTTGCCAGCTCAACGGCGGTCCGAAGCGCTGCCATCGAACAAGCAGAAAAGTCCGTTGCTACCAGAAAGCGAGCTACGTTCAACCGGCGCGGATTGCCGAGGGTATGGGGGGACGGACGCACGGACCGTAAGGACAGGGCAAGGCGCCTGGCGCAAGGTGCTCTCCGCAACGCTGCCTAACCGGAGTCGATCCCAGCCGGTCTTTCCGTGAGTGCCCATGACGATAAAGGCAATGTGAGAGCGGTGTGCAACCTTCAAGATGGAATCCCCAGGAATGCCCACCAGAAGTTTCTGATCAGCCATGAGGCCGTTCTCGTTCGCGAGACGAATTAGGCGGCCCAGCTCAAGAAGAGCCTTGGTCTTCAAGGAATGAAGGGAGCGGTGCGCCGCCGGAGACCACTGCTCAAATTCGGGAGGGGCTTTCACGACATGTAGAATCGTGAGACGGAGATTCAATGCCAGTGCAAGTTTAAAGGCATACGGAACCACTAGTTTTCCCGGCTTCGAAAAGTCGGTCGCCACTAGAATCGTTCGCTTTGGATGCGCTGCGGATCTCATGCTCCTCGCTCATTCCACAGACAATGCGTACATCCGCATGACGACGGCACTCCTGCGGACGGAGTCGTCATTCTTCAGGACAGCCACCTCGGAGGGCTTTTTATAGTTCACTTGTTTCGCTCAGGTCAATCGCCGGGAGAGATGTCTGCCGCCGTACGCTCGAAGGGAAGCTGTTGGCTAGAACTTATGTCAAAATTGAAGAGCGACAAGCTCTCGGCTCATATGCAGCCCAACCAAAAGAACGAAACACGATATTTCCGAAGATTCCGCACGTTCTTAAAGGGTTGACGTTGATGAATTGAAGCGCTTTGTCGTCGGGAAAACGATGTTGAGATGAGTTCCAGCCTTATCACTAGAGAGTTTTCGTTGCGTCATTACACGACCTCGACGTCTCGGTCATCCGGAGGTTCCTCGCCCGACGAAGCCGGACGCCGGTTTTCGAGGATCGAACGCAATCGCAGGTAGGAAAGTTGATCCGTGAAGGCCAGCAAAGAATCATGGGCTTGCAGCACGGTCGTTCCGTCCGGAACAAAACACTGGCCGTTTCGAGCCATCAGCAGGATGAATGCCCCTTTCGGCAGGCCGAGATCCAGCAGTCGCTGACCGATCGCCATGGATTGATCCGGAATCCGCACTTCCAGAAGCCCGCTCTTGAGGGTCGTCGGCGCGTCCCATACAGGGGAGGACTCTTTACGCGGCGACAACGGCTCATCGACCTTCAGCCATCGGGCTACGATCGGGATGGACGTGCCCTGTAACAACACCGATGTCAGGACGATAAAAAACACGAGATGAAACGTCGTGGTTGCCTGTGGAACCCCGGCGAGGAGCGGAAAGGTGGCCAGAATAATCGGCACGGCCCCGCGCAATCCAACCCAGGCGACCATGGTTTTCTCCCTCATGTTGAGGTGTGTAAACGCTAAGGTCGCAAACACAGCCACGGGCCTGGCAATGAACATCAGAAACAACGCTAAAAGTAAACCAGTACCGGCGATCGGCACGAGCTGCGTGGGGAAGACTTGTAATCCGAGAGCCAGGAACATGGTGATCTGCATCAG
>LNDU01000060.1 GCA_001464735.1 Nitrospira sp. Ga0074138 | reverse complement strand
CTGGACCGCTTCCCGCGACAGTTCCAAGCGCATCGTCAACTCCACAACCATGGCCTTCAGCCGTGCGAGTTCGTCGGCGCGGCCATCGTCAGCCCGGCCCTCCAACCCGGCCTGCCCACTGGCCACGAACTGGTCCTGCCACTCCGACACCGTCACCGCGGTGATCCCCGCTTCACGGGAGACCAGATCGAGATCGTGGCCACGCAGCACGCGGAGCGCCACGTCCATCTTCTTGCGCGAGGAAAACCGGCCTCGCTCTGCCTTCGATTTCGCCATAAACACCTCCATCACTGAAGGGCAGTATGCCCCAATGGGGTGTCCAAAGAAATCGTGGGGCGGAGGAGAAGACCATTCTCTCGATGGTCTCGTCATCAGGACTCTTATCGTGATTTCCCAAGAACCTCTTCAGTTCCATGGTGTTCTGCCGCACAGCGGGCTAAACAATCACTGAAAGAACGTGAATGAGATGACCCGAGTGAGCGGAATAAGGGTCAGCTCTTGTATCGTGCATCGGTTCATGCTCTAGAGATGCGCGCTGCGACTGATCGTCGTCTTAGGTACGTGCGACGACTAACCTCCGTGCACCGAAGCAGGCCGGCAACCGGAGGTGCTCTCGGAACCCGAGTGTCAGACCACCGGATGAGCGATTCTACCGCCTTCCGTTGCAGACACAACGAGAATGTCTCATTGTCAAATTCAGCGGAAGGCACATCCGGTTCGTCCCATCAGCCAAGAGCCTTCCGCTGTGCGTACGCACACCCCCTCACTTCTTCTCCTCGACCTGCAAGAGCGGGTCTTTGCGACTGGCGATCCGATTCATCGTGTTGGGCATGTCGATCGTTTGTTGGTTCTTGGCATAACGGTGACAGTGAGGAGATGATGCAGATTGGACGCAGATTTGTGGAGCGTGCAATCTCCAAACATGGCCCTATTTGAGGTGAGAACGCCGTGTAATTCTATCAAGGCGGGTTCGCGTGTAGAACTCACGAGGCACCAACCAGTGACGAAGAGTGTGGCCCGAGTCTCAGCGAGAGCCCCTCTTGCACTCGACGTGCGACGGCTAAGCCAAGCGCTTTCATGCGATAGGCTGTGACCGACTTACGAAAGCAGCTGCGAGAGGTTCAGGTCGAAGGCAACGACCGGCATGGAGATCTGCCAACGTTCGAGGACTTCTGGATGGACTTCGCCGATGACGCCGACCGACTTACCCGAAACGAGAATGCGGCCGGCACGGCCTTCCAGAAATGATGGATGCTGCAGTGGCTCAAGGCTATAGTCCTTGCCGAGGTAGTAACACAGCACATCCAGACAGGAATGGATTTCTGAAAAATGGGTGGTGGCGTGAGCGATCAAGGCGCCCACCACGGTTTCCGTTCGAGACCCCAACTCGTGGGTCCCATCGGGAATCGCCACATCACCGGCCTCAAAGAGGCGATGGGGGTAGAACGCTCGACTGGAGGCGGCTTCGATGCGCAGCAATGATGGCAGCATCCATTGTCGGAGACATGAGAAGCTGAGCGACATAACGTTATCGACCTCGACTGTCCGCCCCCATTCCGTTCCTTCCAGACGCATACCACGGCAATACTGATCTGGTGAGCCGAGAATATTCGAAATGATTTCCTGAAAGCCGAGCCCCACCATTAATTCTCGGGATCGATCGGACAGCTGCTCAATGGCTGATAATCCTCCCACCGTAAATTGCGCCGGCATGACGGGAGTAAACTCAGCATACCCACGACTCATGGCGACATCTTCCACCACATCCATCGTATGCATCAGATCATGGCGGTACGGCGGGAGCTTGGCCTTTACCGACCCCTTTTCTGCCGACACGTCGTACCCATAGGCCTCAAGAGCTTGCTTCACCAGTGCCTCGCCGAGCTCCTGGCCCAATGCCTGTTCAATCGCTTTCATCCGAATGGTCGCTGGCTTCCCGAGATCTTGTGGCGTTTTGACCCGTGTGCCCAACATTGTGCTCGTCGGATACCGCACTTCCACCGGCTCGATGGTTGCGCCGCGGTCGGCCAAATTTGCGGCGAAGATATTCAACGACAGAATTACCATGCGCAGGTCTGTCCCGGTCACTTCAACGAAGAGCTCGTCATCACCCACCCGTACCTCTCCGATTTCCCGACTATTGATAATCGGGGGAAAGGACAACGGTTGGGCCTTTGCATCTCGAAGGATGGGGAGCAGACTTTGGACGGCCAAGATAGGCCCATACTCCAACCCCTTGGGATGAACCATGAGAATTTCCGATAGGGTCATCGCCGTTTCCATACCCAGCGGGGTAAACCGCACTTCGTCCGGTTTCACCAGCTCATAGGTCACGGGAAAACTAATATTGCGTAGTTGATAGATTCCGATGGAGACGGTCTTGCGCTTACGCCCAAAGATGTCGGCCAACTTCTCCTGCGTTTGAATCAGCTGCGCCAACCCCTTCTCCGTCACCCGATATCCCTTGGCCGTACAGGCTGCCACATACGGACGCACCTGCTCCAGGCCGGGCTTCACGATCAGATGATGCGGCGACGTCGGTGTTTTGGCGAAGAAGGCATACGGTTTCAACCGGCCTTGCTGCTTGATGCGAATTTGTCGGGCAATCCCCTCGCAACACCAGAGGTCCGGCCGATTGCTGTCTTGCAGTTCGATGCGCAACTCTCCGGTTTCCGGATTGTGCCCCTTCAGCTCACCCTTCACGAGCATGAGCCACTCTTCCAACTGCGCCATCGGAATGCCACGGTCGACACCGCCCTCACCCGTCAGAAGCGACTCTAAATCGTCCTTGAAAATCGTGATGGTAGGCATAAGTGGAGTTAGAACAGCCCTCTGGTCGTGCGGATCAATTCCAGGTTGTCGGTAAAGAGTTCCCGTATGTCATGGATGCCCAACGCCACCATCGCCATGCGATCGAGACCCAGCCCCCAGGCAATGACCGGCACCGTCACGCCGAGCGGCAACGTCACTTCGGAACGAAAGAGACCCGCACCGCCAAGCTCCATCCATCCCAAGCGTGGATGCCGCACATGCATCTCGACCGACGGTTCAGTAAACGGGAAGTAGGCCGGTAAGAACTTCACTTCCTTCGCCTGCGCCACTTCCCGGGCAAACAAATTCAAGAGCCCCAGCAGTGTCCGAAAGTTGATGTCTTCTCCCAGCACGATCCCCTCCACCTGGAAGAAATCCGTGGCGTGGGTGGCGTCGACTTGGTCGTAGCGGAAACACCGGGCGATCGAGAAATACTTCCCAGGGATGTGTGGCGAGGCGGCTAGCGTTCGAGCCGACACCGCAGTGCCCTGGCTCCGCAACACCAACCGTTTGGCCCGGTGCACATCAAACGAATAGCCCCAGCCCGCGGAACCAGTCTCCGCGCCGTTCTCATGTACCTTGGCCACACGCGACAAGAACGGCTCATCCACGGCGGTGGTATGGCTGGGCTCCTTGACGAAATAGACATCGTGAATGTCTCGAGCCGGATGGAATTGCGGCATGAACAGGGCATCCATGTCCCAGAACTCCGTTTCAACCAGCGCCCCTCGCATCTCCTGGAACCCCATACTCACAAGTTTGGTTTTGACCGTATCGAGAAATTCGCGATAGGGATGTTTCTTTCCTGTTCCAATACGAGGCGGGCGTAGGCTGATCGTGTACTTTCTCAATCGCGTCTGACGCCAACTCCCATCTTTCAACAAGTCGGGAGTCAACTGCGAGACTTCTTCAGCGACCCCCTGCGTCAGCAACTGCGCCGCCGCACCAGCTCCGTCCGGTGACAAGATAAATGAGCGGGCCACCCGCTCGTCCACACGGAACGGTTCTTTGGCATTGCCACGTTTCACGGCAAAGTCTTCAATGACCTCCCGATGGGCTTCCGGGAAGCTCTTCAGCTCTTTCGGCGAGTCATGTATTTCCTCCAGGAGGGTTCGGAGTGCCTCGGCAGTCGGACTCGGGCGTCCGGTTGTTTCGATGCACCCTCCTTGGATGATCAGCACCACCCCTTCCTTTTTCAGTCGCCCTACGGCTTTACTGACAACGGAAGGGTCCAGTCCGCCTTGCGACTGAAGGTCGGGAATCGTCAGTCTTTTCCCGGTGCCGGTGGCTTCCCGCGCAGCCGCTAAGACTCGCTCGATGGGCGAGGCGGTTTGGTGATATTCCTCCCCGATCTTCGTCAGCGACACGATAGGCGTCACGGTTTCCGTCTGGACCGTGATGAGAGACTTGGCCAATAACCACTCGACCGCCATGCTGAGCTGAGACGCCTCCAGCTCAGCTGCGCCGGCCAACTGTTCGCTGTCCAAAGCGGTCCCCGACGGGCGAAGCCCTAAGGTCGTGAGTACCTTAATTTCGAGAGGGTGCAGACTATCGATGAGTGTGGAGATGTCCACCCGAGCCGCCTATTGATGGACCGCGGCGCGTGACGCCGGCGAGACGGCCATTGCTCCAGCCGCCCGCATGGCCGCAATGGTCGCTGTATAGTCGCGTTGGGAGAAAATCGCGGACCCTGCCACGAGAACCGTCGCTCCGGCGGCCACGATCTCTCGAGCATTCTCCACTTTGACGCCGCCGTCGACTTCCAGCAGTGCCTGGCTTTTGATCTTGTCCAACAGTGCCCGCGTATCGGCGATTTTCCTGAGCACCGATGGAATAAACTTTTGCCCGCCGAATCCAGGATTCACCGACATGATCAACACCAGATCGACATCTCCCAAGATCTCCTGAAGCAACGAGAGTGGCGTCGCAGGATTTAAGGTTACTCCGGCCTTGATCCCCCGTTCCTTAATCGATTGAATCGTGCGATGGAGATGCGGGCAGGCCTCGACATGCACGGTCAAATAGTCGGCTCCGGCATCGACAAACTCAGGAATGAACGCATCGGCGTTGGTGATCATCAAATGAACGTCGAGCGGAAGCTTGGTGACTTTTTTGAGACTTTCGACAATAGGTGGCCCCACTGTCAGGTTCGGCACGAAATGGCCGTCCATCACATCAACATGCAGCAGGTCGGCACCCGCTCGCTCCACTGCGGATACTTCATCGGCCAATCGCGCGAAATCCGCGGATAGAATTGAGGGGGCGATCTGAATCGAATGACCCATTATTTCTTCCGTAGGCGGGCAGCATAAAAGCCATCCATCCCGCACTCGTTACCCATAGTAGAGAACGCGCCGCAGATGGTCACAAAGGGGAGAGCAGTGGTGGGAAGCCACGGCGCCACAGATTCACGCATCCATCCAGGATAGGCTTCGCAGAAAGAGGTGACGACCCCTTCCGTCTCTTCCGTCTCCGTCGAGCAGGTACTATAGACCAGCACCCCACCGGGTCGCAAGCAGGAAGCCACCGAGGCAAGTATTTCAGCTTGAAGTTTCTGGTGCCTGGCGAACGTCGAACTGTCCTTCCGCCATTTCGCTTCAGGATGTCGGCGCAACACACCCAACCCACTGCACGGGGCATCCACGAGTATCCGATCGACCAGCGGCGGTTCTTTATGAAGGTTCGGCCCGCGGGCGATCACTCCGGCCCATTCGGATGGTGTTCTCACGTCGCCGACGATCGGCACGACACTCCGCACGCCAAGCCGTCCGCAATTTTGTCGGAGAAGGTCCATGCGGAGAGTCTTCCGATCAACCGCGTAGATCGTTCCGCGATCACCCATGAGTTCGGCCAGGTGCGTTACCTTACCGCCTGGAGCAGCGCAGGCATCCAGCACGGTTTCGCCAGGTTGTGGATCAAGGATCCGAGGAATGAGTTGAGCCGCTTCGTCTTCCACATAGAAATCGCCAGACTGGAACCCTGGCAACGTCGTGACATCCTGGCCTTTTTCCAATACCACCCCGACAGGACTGACAGCGGTTGGGTGTGCCTCAATACCGGCCTGCCGCAAGTTCGCCAAAAACTCTTCTCTGGTGAGTCGATTGGCGTTCACTCGCAGGGTGACACTTGGGGCCGTACTGCTTGCTCGACAAGCCAATTCAGCTTGCTCAAGTCTCATTCGGCTGAGCCACCGCTCTGTCAGCCAAATTGGGATTCCATACCGAATAGACAACGATTGAGCCGGATAACTTGCTGGATCTGGGAAAGGTGGCGCCGGGACACGAATCAGGTTCCGCAGAACTCCATTCACCAACCCACTCCAATCTCGGCCTAATTGTTTCGCGTAGGACTTCGTCATGAGAACGGTTTCGTTCACCGCTGCAGAAGCCGGGATCCGATCGAGAAACAGCAGCTGGTAGGCGCCAAGCCGCAACAACATGTGAACAACAATAGGCAATCTGTGGAGAGGTTTGGCGAGAACCGCATCCAGTCTCCAATCGACTGTCTCCTGTCGCCGTAAGGTCCCGTATACCAGTTCCTTCACCAACGAACGGTCACGTGGCTGGGGAATTGATGTGGCTCGTTGTTCGATCAGATCATCGAGTGCGTCATCAGTTCGTTGACAGGACAGGAGAATAGAGAGCGCAATAGATCGTGGAGAGAGCCCCTGCACATCAGTACGCACCGGTCTTTCGTCAGTCATGGTCGGGGCAAGGAGATGGCGACTGTGGTGAAGAGAAGCGTTATGCCGTCGATGAACCCAATTGCATACCGGCCGTGACTCGATGCCCAGCCAGAAATTGGCCAACCGACATGCGCTTCGAATTGGCCGTCTGAATTTCACGGATCTCGAGAACACCCACGCCTGTCGCCACCAAGATCGCCTGCTTATTCACCGCGACGATCGTCCCGGGTTTGTCGGTTGTCATACCCACCGTCGAGACCGCCTTCCAGATGTTCCAACGCCCCTCACCCAAACACGTGAAGGCCCCAGGCCAGGGAGAAAGTCCTCGTACTCGATTGGCAAGCGACGTTGCGTTCATCGTCCAATCAATCAGGCCATCTTCCTTCTTCAAGAGTGGCGCCATGGTTGCCTGTTCGTCGTCTTGCCTCTTCGGCACCAACGTCCCTGCTTTCAGCTGAGCGATCGTTTTGATGAGCAGCTGCCCACCTAGCTCTGCCATACGAGGCGCCAATGTCCCGGCTGTATCATCAAGCGAGATGTCCAACTCCCCTTGGAGCAGCATCGGTCCCGTATCCATTCCTTCATCCATGAGCATCGTGGTAATACCCGTTTTGGTCTCGCCATTGATGACGGCCCACTGGACCGGTGCCGCGCCTCGATATTTCGGCAGCAGAGACCCGTGGACATTCACGCAACCCATCGCTGGGAGACGAAGAATCGGCGTGTGCAGAATCCGTCCGAAGGCTGTCACGGCGATGAGATCAGGCTGCCAGGCAGAAAGGGCCTGCAAGAACTCGGGTGTGCGAATTTTGAGCGGCTGTAGAAGAGGAATGCCGGCACGCTCCGCGACCAGTTTCACGGGTGGTGCGACGAGCTCATGACCTCTTCCCTTCGGTCGATCCGGCTGCGTGACGACTCCGACCACATGATCCTCTGATCCAAGGAGCGCTTCGAGCGACGGCACGGCGAATTCCGGTGTGCCCATAAAGACAATCCGCATGCTATCGCTTTAGCATCGTGGTCCCGAGAATGCAATCAGGCAACACCTCAACTTGACTTGTCATTCAGCGCTTTGTTAGTCTCCCTCCGCGGGGTGGAGCAGCCTGGTAGCTCGTTGGGCTCATAACCCAAAGGTCAGAGGTTCAAATCCTCTCCCCGCAACCAACCTTTTCTACATTTCCTTTCAATACCTTAGAACCCATTCCATCGCAACTTCCCCTGCAGTGCAAGTAGCGATTGCGCTAACACTGTGCTGCCTTCGTCCGGAACTCGATTAAGAATCCCGATGCCAGCAGGTACACTCTCCGGATGGTGATGTGCATCTCGCATAACGGCACCTCATTCGGGCTCAACGATTTGGAGGCGCTCATGAATGTCGCCTTTGAAGCAAAAGAGTGGATCGCCACTCATGTCCTCAAGCGCTGAGCGGTTTCCTGAGAAGCCTCCGGTCCTCTGGGGGCTTCCTTCCTTCACAGGGATTCTATAACACAGAAGATAATTGGTAGGGCGAAAATGGCGGCGAGTCAGAAACGGAGTATCCCATTGTCAGGCAGTCACGCGTGATTCTCTGCGTTGCACAATATGCTTCCTGACCCTCACCGGCAAGAGGGGAACCCCAGATAAACTAGGAGACGCCTCAGTGGAGTCAAGAAGCGTGCCTACTGTTCGCTAGCATCCTTAGAAAGGATACCGGGAGGGTTTTATAACGTACTACTTATGAAACAAGGGAGGGCGACCGCTGAGAGATAGTGTAGACACCGCGCCCGCGCCGTGCCGGTCGGAGGCACCGTCGCTTTCGCTTCAGAGCTTCCGCGACCGTGCAATTATTCTGTTCCTTGATATCAGGGGTTTTGCCAGTACCGGCTCGACATATAACGCGATAACCTGCAAACAAGACAGTGCAGTGGAAATATTTTGGACGGGTGGCGGAAACGCTATCAAGAACGAAATATAAAAATTGCACTGTTCGGAAGTTCCGTTCTTAAAAAGGGCGGGGCTTTCTTTATTGGTATTACTGCCGGAGCTACACGTCGAAGCCCCCCTTTCTACTCGGCGCGAGCTTCCCTTGCTCTCTAGAAGATTTGCTCAACCTTTGCCTTCTCCGACGTGAATCCGACTCCGCACGAATAAGCTTGCCTGCGCCTCTCCAGGGTTTTTCCCGGTTCACGATTTGATGGTTCCATGCGACGATGACCGAAACCAAGGAGGCCATTATGAAAACAGGATTGATTTCAATGCTTGTAGCTGGACTATTAGGCGGTGGAATCGGTGTAACCTACGCAGCGGATGCGATGGCTGAGAAAGAAGCCAGTCCCACCATCAAAGAGCGTCTGACCAAAGATACGATCAAAGGGACATTGATGAGTATCGAGGGAGAGTTCTACTCAATAAAAGATAACGACGGGAAGCAGTATAGGGTCCATGTCGATAAGAGCACCAAGCTGGATAAGGTGGTGGCGGGCGACATGGTCAAAGCCTATGTGACCGATCAGGGCCATACGACGACCTTGCAGCGGGATAACTGAGGCGGTCCGAATTGATGAAGGATTGAAGGAGAAAGAGCGTGTGCACGGCACGAACGCGTGTGCACAGCAACTTAACTCCAGGAAGAATCATGGTTGAGAAGAAATGCGCCCATCCTCCGTGTACATGTTCCGCGGAAGCGGGAAAAGAATTCTGCTCTGACGCATGCCGCAGCTCCCGCACCGAGGGAAAGGC
>LNDU01000059.1 GCA_001464735.1 Nitrospira sp. Ga0074138 | reverse complement strand
ACTTTAATCTTGATATGTTCGCCCTTGAGCCACTTGATCATGAACTCATTTTCTTGACCCGGCGTGAACCCAGTCCGGACCGGCTCCCACGGACCACGTGCCCCGATGCCGCCGTCTTCTGCCTTGGTGATGCGGATGAGACATTCCTTCGGCACCGTGTTGATCGCATGGTGGTCGACTTGATATCCCCATTTGAACTTCCAGGCAATCGCGTGCTTACCAGGCAGAGAATCAGTCTGGTGCATCGGCATCAGCCAATTACGAGTAAATGACTGCTGAGCTCCGTACCGGAAGTTCGACTGATATCCGGTGTCGATCGCGATGGCCCGACCATCCGGTCTGGTCTCGTGGCCCTTGACGGATTTCGCGGTTGAGACATAGGGCGCATGCTTGGCCATCGTCACATGGTACGGATAGGCTGGGTTGTACTTGGCGCGAATCATCAACCGCGCGACCTTGTAGTAGGGATCGCTCGGCTTCCACCCGCGGTAGGGGCGGTCCACCGGGTTCCCATCGACATACACGTAGTCGCCGTCGTTGATCCCACGGTCTTTGGCTGCTTGAGGATTGATATGAATCTGGTGTTCGCCGACCCCTGGCGTCCGTTTATCCATACGATAGGGATCGCCGAAGTTGGACTCGTAGATCTGCACCCAGTCGTTCACCGACCACTGACTGTGGACTCGGTGGCGAGTTTTGGGGGTGACGCAGTAGAACTGATACCCCTTCTCCCAGAGAGGATTCGAGTGACGCATGATTTCATGCCACGACAACTTGATATTTCGAACTGTTTTATCGTCGTGGTGTTGCGCTGTAATGGGAATGCCATAGTCGTCGGGACGAACGTAAGGGTTCGTCGTGAAGATGGCGTTCGGCAAGTATGGCGTAGCCTCCGGACCTTCCCGATGGGAGATAAAGTTTTCTCCGTACTCGATGGCCTCGGGTTCGATACGGTAGTTCTCGTATCGTCCGCTACGGGTCCACATTGGCTTGGACTCGTTGGTCTCCTCCCAGAAGGGATGCCGCGGGTACGTACGGACCATCACCATCCAGCCCTTTTCCGACTTCAACATGACGTCGGCTGAATACCCATAGAAGGTGCTTGATGCATCCAGCATGCGCTGGGCATAGACGTCAACTCGGTTCGCGTAGACCATGGCGAAGTAGTCCCGCATGCGCTTGTCGCCGGTCATGTCTGACAGCTTGGCGGCTACGCCCGCAAAGGTATCCAAGTCGTTACGGGTATCGTACAACGGCCTGATGCCGCCCTTCCAGATCTGAACCCATGGATTGGAGACAGTAATCGTCATTTCTGGATAGGTGAATTCCATCCAGGAGTTACAAGCAAATGCGATATCGTTGTGATTGACATCGGACGTCATTTCGATGTCCTGTGTAATCAGACATTCGATGTTTGGATCAACGTTACGCACCATGTCGTAATGGTGCTTGGCATTGTTCAGCACGTTGACATTGACCACCCAACGGAACTTGCTCGGTGTCGGCATATGGGTCTTGCCGGTGAAGACCTTGCGTCCATACTTTGGCGTATTGACGATCAATGCCGTGTCCCCATGGTTCCAATACCCGACTTCTTCGCCATAATAGTAGGACTTGGTCTTAATTTCTTTTCCATGGGCGTTCGGATCCAGCGTAATGTTGAAGGGGTCCTCACCTGTATGAACTGCTATACCAGCGCCGGACCATGGCGTCGCCGTCCACGCTCCCGCTTTGTAGTTACCAGCCCAGGTATGCTGACCGGTACCGAACTTGCCGACGTTGCCGGTGATGATGAGCACCATGGCAGCCGCACGCCCGTTCCCCGTCATATGGAAATAGTGACAGACTCCTTCACCATTGTGGATCGCAGCTGGCTTAATCGTGCCGGAGTCGCGTGCCCAACGCACAAGGAGATCCTTCGGTGTGCGGCAGATCTGATGGACTGTGTCCAGATCATAGTCTTGGAAATGCACCATATACATCTGCCAGACCGGCATGGCATCAATTTCACGGCCATTGAGCAGTTTCACACGATAGGTGCCTGTGAGCGCGGCATCGATGCCACTGTTCGTATAGTGCCATCCCACTTGTTCTCGATGGAGAGGTACCGCTTGCTTCTTCGTATGGTCCCACACCATCATTCCACCGAGCCGTTCAACCTGCTCAGGCTTCAAGGATTGGATTCGGCCGGAGTAGCTCTTGGAAAAATCGGGGAACTTGTAATCCGCCACAACGTCGCGCGGATCCAGGTACTGCAATGTATCCGTACGCACCAATATTGGAGCGTCGGTAAATTGTTTCAAGAAATCCACGTCGTGCATGTTTTCGTCGACGATGATTTTCATCGCACCCAGGAAAATTGCACCGTCCGACTGTGGGCGTAGAGGCATCCAATAATCGGCACGGTAGGCCGTGGGATTGTATTCTGGTGTGATAACGACCACACGGGCGCCGCGCTCAATACACTCCAACTTCCAGTGCGCTTCCGGCATTTTGTTCTCGACGAAGTTCTTCCCCCAACTAGTGTTCAGCTTCGAGAAGCGCATATCGGAAAGGTCGATGTCCGAACCTTGCGCACCGGACCAGAAAGGCTGGGAAGGATTTTGATCTCCGTGCCAGGTGTAATTCGACCAATAGCGACCGCCCTGTGCCTGCTCAGGACTCACCTTGCGGATCCAGGTATCCAGTAAGGCATTGATTCCGCCGTTCATACGAGTATTGCCCATCTTCCCGATAATACCGAGGACCGGCATTCCCGCACGATGCTTAAAGCATCTGGTGCCAGCGCCCTTCATCATCTCGATCATTTCTGGGGCATACCCCTGCTCGCGAAGACGCCGCGCTCCAGCTTCACCGCTGTACCGAGTAGCAATGATGATCATCGCCTTCGCCGCATAGGTAAACGCCGTATCCCAGGAGACACGAAGCATATCGTCGAGGAAGCGACTGTCGAACTTGTACTTGCGTTTGGTTTCTGGAGTCAGCTCAGGAGAACCGTCATCCATCCACTGCTTCCAACCCTTCCGCATCAAGGGCCCCTTCAAGCGATAGGGGCCATACACACGTCGATGGAAGGTAAACCCCTTTAGGCACATTCGGGGGTTGTGGGCAAACGTTCCACGATTGCCGTATAAGTCTTCATAGGTTTGGTGGTCATAATTCTGCTCCACACGCATGACCACTCCGTTGCGAACGAAGGCGCGCACACGACAGGCATGCGTGTCATTAGGAGAGCATACCCATGTGAAGGATGAATCGTAGCGATATTGATCGTGATAGACCCGTTCCCATGACCGGTCTGGATAGTCTCCCAGCGGGTTGCCAACTTCGATCACCGGCTGGAGAGCTGTCAATGCCAGGACTTTGTCCGCCACGGCTGCGGCAGCGACAGTGCCAGCAGAGACTTTCAAAAATTGTCGACGTGACAAGAACATTGTGGATACCTCCTCAACGTTTATGAACTTGAACGAGCCCGGTTTCCCTATATTTTTTCATATGCGCCGGATGTACACCGGCAATTATTTTTTCTGTTAGGAGCTGGACGCATGAATTCCATACACTCAATACCAAACAAGTTTAAAGAAAGCCGTGAAGCATATATCACCGCACACCATTGCTTGCAACCGAAAAATTCAGCAATATTCGAGCCATATGCTGTCTGCTTAGAAACTGTTTCATTCCACTTCTCATAAGTATATGTAAAACAATTTGGTTTCCAGTTTTTCACTTCCGCATATCGTGGTTCGATCATCTATAGATTATGAGTAGGAAGAGTAGCATTTTTCATATGGTCTTCATACGATTAGGGTCTGCATCGTGTACGGCTTATGACTTGATATTTCTTTTAAATCAAATTGTTTCACTATAAACACTTTGGCGATATCTGCGTTCGTTACCAATGTGTAACGTTCTAATATTTGTAACTCATAACTTTCTGTGAATCCAACAGAGTCCTGGCTTGACAGTACCCGGAGAGGTCAGTACACTCCGCACCTCAAACCTCGTGAGCGGGAATAGCTCAGTGGTAGAGCATCGCCTTGCCAAGGCGAGGGTCGAGGGTTCAAATCCCTTTTCCCGCTCCATCGAGATCGTCTTTACCTTCACACTAATACACCGTACGTCTGTTTTCACAGACACTCTCACGAGATCTCTACGTAAAGGAAAACCGCTTCCAGATCCTACTACGGCTTCTCGAGTGTCATCAGGTCGCGAAGATGGTTTTCAGCGAGTGACAGTTCTTCTCTGGTGGGGGGAATGTGACCGAATCGGGCTCGGCAATAGAGCTCGGTAATAGACGCAACCGCTGAACTGGCATTGCTCCACCGCTCCTGAGTGAGGCGAACGAACTCAAGGGGCGGCATCGCAGTGAGTTTCGCAATACCTTTCCGAGCGAGATGCCTGACCATTCGTCCGTAGAGCTGCATAATAACCTGCTCGTCGCGAGTCGTTTTCTTAGAGATCATCCCATTGGCCCAAGGCCGCCAGATCCCTAGCCAGAGAAGAACGGCGAGGCCAATCAGCGTGGGGATAAGCACCTCAGCCAAGGACTGTATCGTTCCTTTAGACGCATAGTCCGCCATCCCGCCAAACATGGCCATGAACGGGCTGAAGAGTGTGCTCATGGAATCAAGTGCCTTGTTCCGGGCCGAGGTGCTCCCCGCTTCCAATTCCCGCACAACAGCTAGCTGATCAGCCGCACTGTACTGCACAAAAATTCGACCCCACTGCAGCCTGATGGTATCCAACATTCGTCCTAACGCATGCCATGCGGGAGACCCGCTGCCTCTAGTTTCGATCGATGGAGGAGTTGGGTCCATCGTGATCCACCCGGAATGGGGTAGGTGCACCTCCACCCACGCATGTGCGTCTTGCTGTCTGACCACATAGTAGTTGCCGTATTCGTTCCACTCGGTGGCGAGAAATCCTGTGACGAGACGCGCTGGGATTCCGATCGTCCGAAGCATGATCACCATGGCGGTAGCGTAGTGTTCGCAATACCCGGTCTTGCGGGTAAAGAGAAACTCTTCCAGTGGCTGGTCCTGCTCTATCAGGGGCGCATCAAGGCTATAACGAAAATTGTGCGTGAGGAATGAGTGGATGGCGGTGGCTTTGTTATAGATCGTGCGTTGTGTCTGCGTGATTTCCTTGGCCAGGACGGCAATCCGCTCGGGTTGGGTAGGGATCTGCAGGAAATGTCGGATAACCGATTCAGGGTAGACACTGGGCTCCGCGCCGAGATCCTCCGGTAGCACCGAGTTGGATCGGGAGAGGACGGAATATTCGATCCGTGACGAACTGGGGAACGGGAGATACACCGAACCGGTGAGGTCAGACTGGACGCTCGGGAACTTTCCACTGACTCTTTCGATGAACGGAGCAGCAAAGAGAACCGGAGTGTCGAGCGGCTCCAACAGAATGTTCTGTCGGATGGTGTCGCCAAGGCGGGGGGTTGCAAGAGATCGGCTATTACGAAGAACAAAGGTCCCGGCCGCGTCTTCGCTCACCACCCGCCGGTAGTTCAGCCGATTCGTCCAGGCTTTTCCATCGTATTGATCGAAGGCAACTCCTCGTAAATACAGGCGACCTGCTTGCTGTGGGAGGCCATCGGATAGCTCAACCCGCATGACGACGCTAGGATCTCGTTTGATGGGCCCAATCTCTCCTAAGTTCACCGTTTCAGAGAAACCCGATGTGCGAATGTTCTCCCCAAAGCCCTTTTGGTAGAACCCGGCGCCGACCCGAGGAATCGTAAAGAAGATCACCAACGTCAGCCCAAAGGTTGCCAGTGCAAGCCCGTTGGCCAGCCAGAAGAATTGTGGCGTGACCTGGCTGACCGATGCCAGAGGTTGTGGTCGCATGGCGACCGACATTGTGAGAATGCGGGGTTCCTCTGGATGTTTGGTCAGCTGAAATAGCAGCAGCGTCCACACGCCGACTACAAGATAGAGCGAGAAAATAGGGAGATACCACAGATCCGTCGTGAGAGACCCGGAAGCCAGAATCGCAACGAGACTGATAGCGTAGAGATGCAGATAGTCACGACGAAGCTTGAGGTTGAACAGCTTGATGATCATGAGGATCATGAGGAAGTGAACTCCGGCCGGAAGGAGTTCCCCCGAGATCCACAACATATCCACCCAGAATCCAAGAAAGCCGACGATCACTAAAAGGTTCCATCCGGTGGTTGACATGAGCGTATACGTGGCGAGTCGCCCAATAGACTTGCCCCCTGCATTCCGTAAGAGAGCAAGGATCAGTGCGGCCCCGGTTAATACAGCCAGCCATTCCGGAAGACCGGCTCCGAGCGTCAATCCGATGAAGGACGTAGACGCCAGCCAAATCGACGCGAACCGAAGGGCCTGATCAAACGGCATCTGATGCTCCGGCGATAAGGTGTCCGTTAATCAAAATGGCAGGCTGTTCGGGCTTGATGTCCCCCGGTCCCCACCATGGCTGCACGACAATCACCGCCCCCTCGTCGACTTCCAAAGGGTCTCCGGACAATTCTGTCGGTACAGCAGACCCTTCAAGGGGTGAGCACCGTTCGCAAAGAGCGAGCATCCGAAGAAGTTCCAAGTGGTGACGGTCTCCTTGACCGAACGATGACCGAGACGACCCCACAAACAATTGGAGCATGTACCCGCGTTGTGCCAAGTGCTGAATGATGGAAGCCGTGACGGACACCGCCTGTTCAAATAAGGCATCGTGACTCACCGGAGCGACGGTCGGTAGATAAATGGTAGCTCGGCGTTGGTCTTCGGCCTCGGTTTCTCGGACCGTCAATTGAGACGTCCGCGCTGTCGTCGGCCAATGAATGCTTCGAGAGTCATCCCCGGCGTGATACAAACGCAGGTTGTATAAATCATTGCCAGGCCCCCGCTGCGGGATGCTCTGTTCTGCTCCAACAGTGAGAAGCCCCTGGAACAGCCTCTCATCGATCGGCTTGAGCTCCGGGTAGACAATGAGCGTTTCGTCGATCGGGTAAAACGTGTGTTTCATGAAAAGCCCGAACGGAAACTCCGTCCCAACACAGACACCGTCCAGTTGCAACCGACCACGCCGCGTGGCGACGAGAGGATACGACACCAGTTGGCTGGCGCCTGAAGGGAGTTGGCGAATCTCCAGACCTCGATCCAGCTTCCGGCCGTCACTGACATCGAACAGCTTCAATGAAAAGCTGGGGAGCTGTGACTTCCGGTTCTTCACGACCAGCGTGGCGGTGGTTGGTTCATTCACGATGAGATGATCGGGAAGGTGACGATGGAATTCCAGCCGTCGCAAGCAGTATTCCGCCGCAATTCCCGAGATCAACACGAGGCTCAGCATCATCGCAAGCAAAAGATAGAAAAGGTTGTTGCCGGTATTGATGGCGGCGATACCGATCGCCATAGTAAAGAGCAGGAATTGAACGCCCTCTGATGTCACGCTCGTCGATCGGTGGCGAAACATTCGATGAAGAAAGGAAGGAGGTTGACGCAGCATGTACCACCAACTCCACGCCGGGACACAGATGTAGGGGAAGACCTAGACGGGAACAGGAATCGAGTCGACCAAATCCTGAATGATCCGCTCAGCTTGCTCACAACTTCGCTGACGCAACCCCTGCGCACGGGCCACCATAATGCGGTGAGACAACACGATGGGGGCCAGTTCCTTAATATCGTCCGGCAGACAATAGGTCCGCCCGCGGACGAGCGACAATGCCTTGGCAGCCCGGCTCAACGCCAACGCTCCTCTGGTACTGACCCCCAATGACAAGAGGTCAGACTGCCTGGTGCGTTGGACAATGGCCAAGAGATAGTCCGTAATGCTTTCCTCCATGAGTACGTGATCGACCTGCTCCTGGAGCAGCAGGACATCATGCGTCGCCAGCAGTGGTTGGAGCTCTTCGGCCGGATGGAGCGATTGCGGTCGGTCGAGGACCTTTTTTTCTTCCTCCGGCGAGGGATAGCCGATGCGAAGCCGCATGAGAAAGCGATCGAGCTGCGACTCAGGGAGTGGAAACGTCCCGTGATATTCTGCGGGGTTCTGGGTTGCGATGACCATAAACGGCTGACTCAAGGGATAGGTCTTATTGTCGAAAGAAATCTGCGCCTCGCTCATCGCTTCTAGGAGACTACTCTGAGTTTTTGGCGTCGTTCGGTTGATTTCATCGGCCAACACGATGTTGGCGAAAATCGGTCCAGGCATGAATTCAAAGGCCTGTTTCTGGCGATTGAATATCGACACACCGACGATGTCCGAGGGAAGTAGATCGCTCGTGAATTGAATACGCTTGAAGGAGCAATCAAGCGATCGCGCAAGACTATGCGCGAGCGTCGTTTTTCCAACCCCTGGGACATCTTCGAGAAGGAGATGCCCACGAGCCAGAAGCGCGACAATGCTCATTTCGATCACCTGCGGTTTACCTTTGATCACCCGCGCAATATTGTCCTGGATGGCTTGAATGATTCCCGTTGGATTCATGATGGTCTAGGGCGTGAAATGACGTTGGAGGATTGGCTGGTGATCGGACACGATCGAAGTCTAACAAAGGGGCTGGAGACGGTCAATTTATTCAGGATTTTTGCGCCCCTACGATCAGCATCATGGCACGGGGCTTGGACCAGTCGCTCACGCAGGAACCAATGTGATGAACCACGGCGGAACTTCTTCGGTCATGGACGAGAACTTCCGTGCGGTGCTGCTTGCAGGAATGCCCGGGAAGATGGCGCCTCGGCTGATGCGGACATACCGAAAATGGCCGGCCATGCCATCTAGCACAGGGGATGCGTCTGACCCAAGATAGTGACGCCGAAGGGCTGCCACCTCAGCCAAGTCAATGGAGTCGCCGATCGCGAGACCGGCCAGAGCATGATAGACCGAGCCAAAGATCTTGGGCAGATTGGTGGAGTTGAAGAGTTCGCCTGGCGGGCGATAGCGTGGCTCCTCCAGCAGCTGCGCGAGGAGTTCCCAGAATACTTGCGCGTCGACTGCCCCCAAGATACACAGGCATCCGCGACGGGCGAGCAGGTCCAGAAGAGCAAGAGGGCCGACGATTTCAAACTTCCATGGCGGGAAGAGGAGGGCACGGCCGGCATGCCGGACTTCCAGCGCTTGTTCTTTTCCAAAGCGTGTCTGGTAAAAGGCACCTTTGGTACGCTCCAGTTCGTTCCGAATGAGGGCCTCGGAGAGCCTGGTCGGCTCATAGGCGAAAGTCGGTGTGGCTGGTGCCCAACACGTCGCGATGGTATATCCTGGCGCCAGCAGACCCCGTTTATCCAGATCGTCAAGGTTGAACATGTCTTGGTTGCCGAGGAAGGAGAAGGACAGCCCCTCCGTCCGTTGCAGCTTCTTCAGCCTCTCCGGATTCGCATGGAGTGGACCACCTAGTTGAGAATGGGGGTCGAGTCGGTCCAGGCAGTGGATGACGAATGGGCGATGTGACTGATTGAGCTCGGGGCCGTACAGATCAGCTAACTCCTCGGCGAACGAGAGATCCCCGGCGCCGATCTCCAACACAGACGCCGCATCAGTGCGACGAAGGAGGTCAAATGGATTCTCCAACTGCCGCACGGCTTCTTCGACCTCTTCACTCGAGAGGTGTGTCATGGGCCAATTCACGGCAACTGCGGGCACCAACTCGAAAAAAACGGCAAGCGCGCGGAGGCCTTTGGCCGGAGGAAGGCCTGTGATGGACTTGAGGCACTCTCCATCGATATCCTGAACGCGCGTGGGCACAGGCCGTTCGAAGAGACGCAACAAGATCTCTTTCACTGAAACCGGAAGATCTGTGCGCTGAACGGCCTCACGGAGTCGTGCGAAGGTAGAGGAGAAGACGGCATCTTCCATTAACTTCTTTGAGGCTTCCCATTGTTCCGGAAACTGACGCGCACGAATACTGACGACCCGGCGGAAGCCTGCAAGCGGGTCGGGACTCATGGAAGTCTGATCGCCGTGTGTAGAAGAGGGTGTCGATTGGAGTTCAAGGAGAGAAGCATAGTAATATTCAAACTATAGCGTCAAGCCCGCTTGTTCACGCTCATTCGGTATGGTAGGTGTGGTTTTATGCGAACACCATTCTGGTCCGCCGATTCTCCAGGTTGGCGATCGAGCGCCCTACTGCTCACGCTCGTCGGTCTGTTGGCATTCCCAACCGGTTGTGCAGCTGAGCGCGACGGCAGTCTCCGGCCTAGCGCCGATGAGGGATGGCAACCCTGGCAGATTCTTGAAACTCACAGCGGCCGCGTGCTCCCGTTTTCAGAATTGATCACGAATCTGGAACGCTACGACATCGTCTATCTGGGAGAGGAACACCACAATCCCTACCATATTGAAGCCGCGCTGAAGGTGCTGAATCAATTAGTGGCTGATGGCATCGAACCCACCATTGGGATGGAGATGTTCGGCTGGGACGGCCAACCGGCACTCGACGGCTATGTCGCGACCGATCAGCCAATTACGAGCGGGTTCTTGGAACAGGTGCGCTGGAAACAGAATTGGGGTGGCGCGTTTGAAGATTACGCGCCATTGGTGACGTTTGCTCGAGAACGACGCTTGTCCGTACGGGCGATGAACCCACCCAGGCCCTTGATTCGTCGTGTCGTAAAATTGGGGCTTGATCTAGCCCGGCAGGAACCTGAATGGGCGCCGTGGGGAATCCTACAGGAGGATATCGTCGACGATCCCGCGTACCACGAGAGGATTGTCGATCAGTTGAGACGGTGCCACGGAGGAAGCGAGGAGCACCTCCGGACGATGTATGAGGCATCGATGGTCCGGGATGAGGGTATGGCAAGAACGCTGGTCATCACGCAAGAAGAATTTCTCCGCGAGAATGACGGCCGTCGTCGTATGGTCGTGAGTTACACGGGAGGTGGCCATGTCCAATATAACCTCCCCGTGCCAAAGCGAGTCGCTAGGCGTCTAGGAAGTGATATCAAACAGGCTACGATTTACATGACGTCGTTCGAGCCCAGTAAAACAGCCGATATTCGGACTCTCATGCAGGACCCCATCGCGGACTATATTTGGCTGACCCCCATGGGCAAGTCCAGTTCGGCCAAACCCTGCCGGTAAAGCCATCTCAGAGCCTCACTCTTCAGACGGTCAGATAACACAGGGCAATATAAAACCGCTCATTGCTTGACAGGATTCAAGTCGCTCGGCACACTGAGGCGATCATGCATCCTCAGTAGCAGCAGAAGAGATCTTCGCACGTACATGCAAAAGAAAATTCCCTGCAGCGCTGAACGACTCGGTTTGCTCGATCCTCAAATGATCCAGGCCGTCTCGGATGCCTCTTCCTTTCAAATTGCCCATCAATATTTGACTGCGAATCGCGTCCGTATTGTCGAGGCCGATGATTCGCAGATCACGTCCGCCGTCGTCGGTCATTCTGGTCTATACGAGCAGACCATCCGACTGAAAGACGGCCACCTTGTCTCGAAATGTTCCTGCACGCTTCCCGAAGAGCCGATGTGCCGCCATTGCATCGCGGTGCTACTGGAATATCAGCGATGGGCCCAGCCCCAACCCTCACGCAAATCAAAACCTGCAAAGGGATCGATCCCGACACCTCCGGTCGCCTCTTCCGAGAGCGAGAAAAGGGCCATCCCACACTCGGTCACGCCCGACGTGAAGCTGACTGAGGTCATGGTCTTTTTGGAATGGCTGGAGCCTGCGACAAAAGCTCTTGAGCGGCAGGAGCCGCTTCCTAGTCCGCCCGCACTCGGTCCCGGAGCGCCCCTGACGTGGATCCAAACGATTCGGAACCTTGAGGAGCGACGCAGGGAAAATGAAGAGGTCATGACGAATCTTGAATCTCAGTTGAAAGACCGTGACACGGACGTTGGACAGCTGACACAACAACTCCAGACCTCTCTGCGAGAGGGAAATGCCGCGCAGGCCACCACTCAGGAACTTCAACGGGAAGTGGCCTCCTACAAGGAGGTGTTGGCCACAGTCAGCAAGTTGACGACTGAGATCGTGCAGCACATCGCACAGATGCGGGCAGTGACGGGTGATATGCAGCAGAAGGGCTCTCAGCTTGAGAAGCTTGTCTGCTCATTTAAAGATGTGGCTGAAGCGCTTCAGTCAGCCGTCGTGCTGCCTCCCCACTGATTGCAAATTACCCCCCATCCCTACGCCGTTTCTCCTAGACCGGTTTCCCCTTGCACCGCACGGCCAACATTCAGTATGATACGCCCCACTTTTTTGTATTAGGATTTAGAAGGGAGAAGAGATGACACGGCTACTTTCACGAACAGGTCTATTAACGGCAACCCTACTGATCCAGGCTTTACCGGCGTTAGCGAACGCTCCAGAAGGAGGAGGGCCTCCGGATTATAGCGGAATCAGCGCCCTGTACTACGTGCTGATAGGGGGGATCCTCGCGTACGGCGTCTACGATACGTTTTTTAAGAAGTCGTAAGGAATAGCGCTTCATTGACCCGCTTGCATCGCCTTGTCTAACATTGTACGGGCTCTAATGGAGTTCACCTTCAGCTCTGCTTGTGAGCAGCCTTTGGTTTGTGTACCTGCCCATCCAATATCGGCTTGAGCACTTTCAGCACTTGCTCCACGATGACCTCGTACCCTTCCTTGGTTGGATGAATACCGTCAGCCTGATTCAACTTGGATGAACCACCCACCCCTTCGAGGAAAAAGGGGATAAGGAGAAGCTGGCACTCTTTGGCCAGCATCCGGTACATGGCTTCGAAGCTGGCCGTGTAGTCCTGTCCATAATTCGGCGGCAGCTTCATCCCGGCCAAGACCACCGTCGTACCGGATTCCTGCAATTGTCGGATGATCTGACGAAGATTACTTTGTGTTTGATCGACGGGGAGCCCTCGAAGTCCATCGTTCGCACCCAATTCGAGAATCACCAGCTCAGGCTTGTTGTTCAGAATCCAGGGTACGCGTCGAAGTCCGCCGGCCGTCGTATCGCCGCTCACACCAGCGTTGATCACCCGATAGTGGTAGCCGAGGCTATCAAGTCGGCGTTGAAGTTGAGCCGGGTAGGATTCAACGGCTTGTACCCCTAGTCCGGCAGTAAGACTGTCACCAAACGCCACGATACGGGGCCTCGTGTCTGATGCTGAGGTGGAGGCTGCATCCAAGACCAACGGCCAGAGTAGAACCACGAACATCAGCAGCGAAATCAGATAAAGTCGTCGTGATAATGGCATAACGTGATACAAAACTAGCTCACATCCCTCCAGACAGTATAATATCGTCCAATGTTTCTTTCTCACTGAAGAAGCGAACAGTTTTTATGATCAGCGTCACACACGTCTCGATGGTTCTACCAGCCGCAGGTCGTTCTGTCACAATTCTTGACCGCATCACCTTTGACATCCCGGCCAAGCAGACGGTCGCGATTGTGGGGCCCTCAGGAAGCGGCAAATCGACATTGCTTGGGTTGATGGCCGGCCTCGATCGACCAACCACCGGATCCATTCAGCTCGATGGAATAGATATCACAGCGATGGGTGAAAGCCAGATGGCCCGATTTCGACGTGAAAAAGTCGGCTATATCTTTCAATCTTTCCATCTCATTCCCACGCTGACGGCCATCGAGAACGTGGCAGTCCCCCTCGAACTCAGTGGCGAGAGGCACGCGGGTGAACGGGCCGCCGAATTGCTGGCTGCGGTCGGGTTGTCCAGCCGTATGGAACACTATCCAGTCCAATTATCCGGAGGGGAACAACAGCGAGTCGCCGTGGCCCGTGCCTTTGCCTGCCGTCCACCCATCTTATTGGCCGATGAACCGACCGGCAATCTGGATAGTTCCACCGGTGCCTATGTCATTGCGCTGCTGCTCTCACTGCATCGCGATCATGGAACCACACTCGTGCTCGTGACGCACGATACCACTCTGGCTTCATCGATGCAGCGCGTGCTGTCCCTCCGTGACGGGCGTTTGGAGTCTGATTCCATGCCCTCGCATTCGGGATCGATCAGTGACGTCACAACTGATTCTCCACGCAAGGATCAAGTTGTTCCCGCCGATCGGTCACTCTCTGATTCTGCGCCAGAATCCCGCGCATGACATCCTTCATCATCAACATGGCGTGGCGAGAAACGCGCGCGACATGGCGACACTTTCTCTACTTCTTGGTCTGTATTGCAATCGGCGTAGGCGCATTGACCGGGGTCTCTCTTTTCGGAACACAGGTCGAACAAGCCGTGACCAAGGAAGCGCGAGGCCTGCTCGGAGGCGACCTTGAAGTCCGACTCTCTCGCCCGATTAGCTCCACAGGCCAGGAAGTGCTGGATGCGTTGACCGATCGTGGAGTCGCCCTCACCCACGTCAGCGAGCTCGTTGCGATGGCCGCAAGGGCCGGATCATCCGGAAGTGGACAGCCGACACAGATCATAGAGCTCAAAGCCGTCGAACCTCAGTATCCGTTGTATGGCACGCTCCGCCTGGAGCCACAGAGCGACTTCGTGGACCTGCTTCGCCAGCAAACGCGCCGGTGCCCAGACCGTACCTGTTTTGGGGTGGTTGTGCAGGAATCTCTCCTGATCCGGATGGGACTCACGGTGGGAGATCAACTCAGGATCGGACAAGGTCTGTTCATCATCACCGGGGTGGTCAGGACGGAACCGGATCGCATGGCTAATGCCTTCAGCCTTGGCCCCCGTGTGTTGATATCTAGAGAGGGGCTTCTTACAGCGGAGTTGATCAAGGTCGGCAGCAGGATGCGTGAGCGATATCTACTGAAAGTCCCAAGCACTATGGCGCCTGAGCCGTTGCTCTATGAGTTGAGGGAACGACTTGCGCTCGACGCTGCCCGCGTGTCCAGTTACCGAGACGCACAGCCGCAGCTGAAACAGTCGTTGGAACAGCTGACCCGTTATTTGGGCTTGATCGGATTGACGGCGCTATTTGTAGGAGGCTTGGGGGTCGCCACATCGGTTCATGCCTTTGTGCGAGAAAAGCTACATACGATCGCCATCTTGAAGACAGTCGGCGCAGATTCTTCCACGATCATCCAGACCTATGGGTTACAAGCCATGCTCCTTGGGCTGGGTGGAAGCTTGGTTGGTCTGATGATCGGTGTGCTGCTCCACCAAGGACTTCCCTGGATGATCGCAGCGCTGATGGCATCGGATCTTCTGGACCAATTGGGATTCACTCAGGGAGGGATAGCGCTTCCCCTGGCTCCCTTGGCCAAAGGATTGGCCTTGGGTATCCTATCGACGCTTCTGTTTACACTGTGGCCATTACTGACGATTCGCGACATCAAACCGGCTCGGATTTTTCGCCGTGATGTCGCCCCGCTTGCCTCCTCCAGTGCCTCAGGCCGGACCCGATGGTGGATATTCTGGAAGGGGCTTGACCCAGCAAAGGCCATCACGTCGATCGGTATCGGCCTGGGATTGGCGCTCTTATCGATCTGGCAAGCGAACTCCTGGAGAGTGGGTCTGCTCTTTATCTTCGCGTTTGCCGCCGCGGTACTGCTGTTGGGAGCCTCAGCCCATCTGGTACTTGGCGCCCTTAAGAACGGACCACGCCCTGAGACGCTCATCCTTCGCCAGGCGCTGGGGAACGTGGTGCGACCGGGTAACCAGGTCGTGAACATCACGATTGCAATCGGAATCGGCGTGATGGTGGTGACCACGGTCTCGCTTGTCGAACGATCGCTCCTCGCGCAGGTCAGTGAGAATCGGCCGACCGACTCACCAACTTTTTTCTTCATCGATATCCAGCCCGATCAAGCGGAAGGATTCGTCAGTCTCTTGCACCAACGGTCCAGCGATCAGGCCCCCAAGCTGACCCCGTTGGTGCGATCACGACTCGCTGGTCTGAGGGGGGAACCGGTCAAAATCGAAGCGACGTCGGAGGAGGAAGAGCAGAAAGAGAAAGCCGCCCAGAAGGAAGAACGGCGGAAGAAGTGGTACCTGACACGCGAGTACGTCCTGACGTTCCTCCATGATCTTCCCAAAGACAACAAGGTCGTTCGGGGCGAGTGGTGGAAACCGGGACAGGTCTTTACCAAACCGCTGATCTCGATCGAGGAGGATGCGGCGAAGCAACTTGACCTCACGGTCGGAGACACCCTTGAGCTCGACATACAAGGAACACCCATCACTGGAGAGATCAGCAGCATTCGACAAGTGGAGTGGGGGAACTTCTCGACTAACTTCTACATGATCTTTTCTCCGGGCGCCCTCGATGGAGCTCCGCATACCTATGTGGCCACCGTTCGTGTCGCCCCGTCCGAAGAGGTGGCTTTACAGCAAGCGGTCGTCGCATCCTTTCCCAATGTGACAGCCATCAATATGGGCGACGTCCTCGACAGTTTTACGAAGGTATTGGATCGACTGTCCCTCGCCATTCGTGCTGTTGCGCTGTTCTGTGTTCTGTCCGGAGGCCTGGTGATGGCTGCGGCCCTGGCGGCAACGCGCTATCGCCGGTTGTACGAGTCAGTCATTCTGAAAGCCCTGGGAGCGACTCGCAGCATGATCGCACGTGCATTTGCAGTCGAATATGCGTTGTTGGGAGCCTTGGGTGGGTTGCTCGGCTGTGCGCTGGCCAGTGTGCTGTCGTGGGCTGTTCTGGAGACCGTGTTTGATCTCTCCTGGAACCTTCAACCAACTGTTCTGGCTGTGGGTGTCGTAGCTACGATCATACTCACCATGCTGGTAGGCTTCCTCAGCACCTATCGAATTCTCGGCCAACCGCCCTTGTCCGTGCTTCGGCAGGAGTAACTGTGCCTGCCTTAGGTGCGGGGACTGTTTGTACTTCGTTGACTCATGGGCAAAAGTTCGGGCAGCCACACATCGATGAGCTGACGAATGCGCCGTTCATCGCTTCGATGAAGTTTGGTGAAGCGCAGGCCGATCGCGCCATCGGCTATGGAGCGCACAATTGCCTCCTCAATCGTCACCGGGAAAGAATTATCTGAATACTGGAATTCCAGTTCCAGTCTCGAGCCAATCCTCATTGCGGCAGTGGAACGAATTCGACATCCACGAATCGACAGATTATCGATCACACCCTCATACCCCAGTCGGGAAGAGGGTGAGGATCGGCGAGATTTGAACCAGACCGGGAAGGACACCTCGACGCGATCGAAGCTGCGACGGGGATTGGGCGTGCGGCGGCCAAGGAATGTTCGAAAGCGATCGGCGCAGAGTTGGCACCGAAACGGATAGATCGTCAGACCGCTCAATAGAACATCAGAAAGAGATTTTCTGGCCGCGAGCCGGATTTTGCTCGCCCCGCAAGCGGGACAACTGAGAGTAGACATCGAATTTCCCAACAAAACTTATGTGATATTGTAACGTGCCGCTAGGCAGCCTACAAGTTAGGGAAATGACTAGGCCAGATATCCCATAAAACCTGGGCGACCTGGGACCTCCCGTGATGATGGGCTTAATAGAAATAGAGAGGCAGTGCCTGTAGGAGAATTCTCATCGCAGCCATTTGATGTAGAACCATTTATTGCAGAACGTCTGTTTTGTATGCATTTAGCCTGTCGGCAAGAAAAGCCGGGAGTCGAGACCGGTTCGGTCTCGACTCCCGTATGTGCCTGAGGGGCAGCGGATGGACTCCTAGCTTAGTGGATCTGGCGCTGCAGCAAAGCCGGGACAGGAATTCTTCTTATTTCTTGCCGAGAATTGCGTCCTTAGCGGCCTTGGCTACACGGAACTTGACCACGCGTTTTGCCGGGATCTTGATTTCCGCACCGGTCTGTGGATTGCGGCCGATGCGCGCCTTGCGGTTCGCCAGCTTGAGCTTGCCGATACCAGGTACCGTGAAGACATTCTTGGCTTCGCGATAGGCCAGGGCTGCAAAATCATCAAGAATCTGAACGGCCCCTTTTTTTGTGATGCCAGCTTTTCCGGCGATGTAATCTGCAATCTGCGATTTCGTCATTGATTTTGCCATTCGTGAACCTCCTTGGGGGTAAGGGATAAAGTAAGCCGATGTTTCGCCTGACGCGCCTCCTAAAAACACATCCTGGCTCGTTTTGAGTCGCAGGTGTGCGTGCTCGTGATCACATCTTCAAAACCCGCGAGAGTGTAGCCAAGAGTCGGAAGAGTGTCAACGAGAAAAACGCACGTCTGGCGTGGAGAAATGCATACACTACCCCTTGCGGTTGAGGCAAATGGAAGGGTAGAGTAGAGCTGGATGGACTTCGCGGCCCAGCATAAACGGCTCTTGACCATGGTGAAGGTGCGTGGGTAAAGACCTGCCTGTATTACCCTTAGGTGCAGACAGTCAAGCATCCGAAGAGCCGGAAAGCATTCTTTATACTCGGGTTTTCTGTCAGAAGGAAAATTCCCCTCCACTGCAACTCTTGATCGACTTTCTGAAGTCGCGCGGGCAAGCCCCCATCGTTCCGGCTGATCTCCAGGAAGGCGCCCTTGAGGAATGGGCCTGGGTGCAGGTGACCTTGGGCTACCATCGTGAACGGAAGCCGATTCACCTCTTTTGCGTCCGTGATCGTGGCAGCTATCGAGATGTCTTCGACCAGGAGAAAAAGGTCTTCCTGGATCTCCTCACCGCGCATTCTGATATCGAAGCGCAACTTGCAATTGAATATGTGACTCGTTGTCGGTTTATCTTAACGACGCGCATAGCAGAGAAAGATGTGACTGACGAGGGCTATGATTTCAATGGATGGATCCTTGAGTTCTATCAGGAGCAGTGTAACGGGATCGTTCAAATCGATAAGCAAGGTTTCTATTCGCCCCAAGGCGATCTCATCGTGGACATGTCGACGGCCGTTGAAGGCTAAGCGAAGAGGGCAATCACTTGTGTCCGGCTCCGTTGTTTGAAAAGACTGCTCGGTGGTTTCATCGCGCGAACGCCGCCCTTCTCGGCAATCTCCCCTGTACCCAAGGCTGCACCCACTGTTGTATCGGCCTGTTTTCCGTGACGATTCTCGACAGACAAGAGCTTCAGCGAGGTCTCCGAACGCTTCCAGATGAGCAGCGGAAGAGGATGGAACGGACCGCAGCGGAGCAAATCACAGTGCTTACCGCCGCCGCGCCACCACTGAACACGAATCGTTTCATCGACCAGTGGCCTGAGGATAAGAGTGAACAATTCATCGAACGGTTCGATACTTGGCCTTGTCCGGCCTTGGAGCAGGACGGAAGGTGTGGCCTCTATGAGTTTCGCCCGCTGGTCTGTCGTTCCATGGGTGTGCCTCCAGATGACGGGGACTCTGTCAGTGGTGCCTGTGCCGTTCAAACGGCCGTTCCACTGATTCGGCTCTCAAAAACCATTCGAGAGGAAGAGAATCATCTCGCTGGGATAGAAGCGGAGGCAGTCGAGGCGCTGCGCCACCATCCAGGTGCCGAGGGAGAAGAGCTGTTCCTGCCCTATGCATTTTTACCAGATGCTGTAGCAGGAGGGGTCACGGACACGGCCTAGCGCGCATTGTTCATGACGGTTCGTTGGGAAATCGTGAAGTCGCCAAGCGAGACAGGCGCGTGGAGCCCCAAGGGGCCGAAGCGTACTTGAAACAGTACGTTGAGGCCACCCGGGGCGAGCCCGCCTGCTGGCGTACCGTTCAGCTGCACGCCAGCTCGTCGTAGCGGCGAATCCACGATTGCAGCAGAACGGCCCATGAATAATGCGCGCTAGACAGCTTATTTCTCGCTATGCTAAGGTGATCTGCCTTGGTTGCGGGAGCGCCTGTAGCTCAGCTGGATAGAGCATCAGCCTCCGGAGCTGAGGGCCACAGGTTCAAATCCTGTCAGGCGCACCAAACCGCCTTTGGTAGTCGGCAGCGAGAATTCAATACCCGGTGGGGCCGTTAGCTCAGTTGGTAGAGCAGCTGACTCTTAATCAGCGGGCCGTAGGTTCGACCCCTACACGGCCCACCAAACCGAACTTCGTTCGTACCGCCGACTAATTATCGTTTCTTCGCATCGAGGGTCGGCGGATAAACACCTCTAGTGTTCTCCTATTCATCCGGAATAAGCTCGCTGGTGCCGTGCGCTATTCTTCGATAGATGCCCACGGATAGAACCATCCAGCAGTCTTCTCCTCTTACCACACCTCGCGTGCGCGTACCGTCCCCTCTTCATCATGTTAAGGTAGTTATTGGTGATGGATAAACTCTGCCAGCGTCTTCTCTTTTTAAGCCGCATTTCTTGCCTAACCGCTGGTTCATGAGGCCGAGCCTTTCCTAAGTGACGTCTGCAGAAAAAGGATAGGTGAGATTTCTATCTGAGTTGAACTCCCTCACGTGTGTGACTATGTCGATCACACGGTCAGACTGCACAGGGGGCGTTTCCAACCACCTGGATAAGACACCTGAAAAGCCTGGGCATGAGGGACACCTCAAGCAGGAGCACGAGTGCTCCCTCGGAGGTGCCATTAATAAGGAGCAGCGACGAGGGTACAAGCCCACCCATCTCATACGGGCTCATACGGGCTGAACCTCCGCACCCGCGTTTATGAGCAATCCGGCGCTCATGCGTTCTGGGCGACATGCGCTCGACAGAGGAAAGCGCCGCTCGAACTCGTTACGAGAGAATTGCAGGAAGATCAGAGCGCCGAAGCGAGACGAAGACGATCGACGCATTCTCGACTTCGAGCCACGATAGTACCGCCATCTCCTGTTCGGCATTGAAAGACTGGAGCAGCCAGAGTACACCGAGAAAGAGAGCAATGATGGTGGGCCAGATCATCGAAAGCGCACCAACGACTAAAAAGAACGTGATCGCCGACACCGTTAGCTGGAGGAACTGGCTCTTGACTGTGATCATAAGGCCCTCCTTCGTTAGCTTTCGACTAGAACACATAAATATTATTGTTTGAATGGGATTCACCATATTCTTTTAGATGGATAACGAACAGCTAGGGAAACTACCAGAATCTCTCTCGAAATCGACTTGCGGAGCTAGAGCCGTTTCACTTGCACAGAAGATCGGCTCGTGTGTGAGGTTGATAAGGAGTGTGTGGTGACTCTAAGCGACCGATACGACCGTCACCTGCCGTGGCTGAAGCATCATCTTAATGCCACCTTTCGGCCGCAGAGTTACCATGAGTTGTGGCTCGACGCGCTCTTGAGCTAGGTGCAGATCATAACGGCGACCGATCAGGGCGAGCAGAAGCGGTCCTTCCACTGACGCGAAATGGATTCCCACGCAGGCGCGCGGTCCCGCGCCGAATGGGAGATAGGCATATCGGGCAGCCGGCCGCTCGTCGTCCAGCCAGCGCTCCGGCAGAAATTGTTCAGGGTCTTTCCAAAAGGCTGGGTGTCTATGCAGATTGTATGTGCCGATGAGGACCAAGGCACCAGCTGGCAGCGGCAATCCGCCCACTTTCGTACTGGTCGCCGCCTTGCGCTGTACGGCTGGTGCAGGCGGATAAAGACGAAGCGATTCATCGAATATGGCCCGAGTATAGGGGAGGTGCTGCAGGTCGTCGGCGTTTGGCATTCTTCCCTGAAGAACCCGGTCAATTTCTTCATGGAACCGTGCCTTCGCCTCCGGGTGAGTTGCGAGGAGATACCAGGTCCAGGCAAGCGCATTCGCGGTGGTCTCGTGTCCTGCCGCAAAGATCGTCAAGGCCTCGTCCCGCAGCTCCTGATCGCTCAGTCCTACCCCGGTCTCCTCATCGCGAGCCTGGAGGAGCAGATCGAGCAGATCCCCATGGGTGGCTCCGGTGCGGCGCCGCTCGGCGAGCAATCCATACATCAGCCCGTCCATGAACTGCATGACGGTACGAAATTCACGATTGCGCGCGGTCGGGACCCACAGGGGGAGTTGCAGCGGATTATGAAAAGAGTCGAAGGCGTACTTGATGCTCACGCGGAGCGCATGACTGATCTGACCGATGTATTGCGCCATGCTGGTGGTGAACATCGTTTGTGAGATGACTTCGAGGGCCAGCTGCATCATTTCAGCGGCGATGTCGATCGTATGTCCTGCGTGGTTTTCCCACATAGCAATCCGCTGCTCGCCCACTTGGGCCATCCGATCGGCCATCGCCGACATCCTTGAGCGATGAAAGATGGGCTGGATGATGCGCCGATGGCGTTTCCAGACCTCACCTGAACTGGTGACTAGTCCATTACCCAGGACCAGCGCCAGGCCGGTCGGCCGTTGAGGGTCGTAGACTTTTACGAAGCGGTCGGCTTGCTGGACGAGAATTTCTTCGGCGAGATCGGGATGACTGAAGAGATGGAGCGTCTTGGGCCCGAGTCGAAAGCGTATGGCATCGCCATGCTGGCGCCACCATGCCGTGAGCATCTGCAGCGGTTGCTTCTTGAAAGCACCCAGGTGGCCGAGCAGAGGCACCGCGCCGGGCACATCGACAAGGGTGAAGGGGGGAACCGAGTCCGGCATGAGAGCACGGACCGTATCACACTAGGTCGCGCTGAATAAAGCGCGGTAAGCTTGTGAACGCCGCCGAGATGGTGAGGCTGCAGTGTCCCGTGAGAATGCCGCTGGGGGACTTGCAACAGCCTGCTAGCCAAAGAAACCAGATCTCCACCGCCGTTGAAACAGGAAGAAGCATGTCCGCCATGTTTCGTTTCCTTTCGATCAGTTGCGTGCACGTAGCTCACGTACGCCGCGACCGATCTTGCGTCGAATGAGTGTGCGCAGGGTCACCCCGTCTGCGTACCCGACCTGGGTGGCGATCTGGTCAATACTGGCACTGCTCGTCTGTAGCAGGTGTACCGCGCGCTCGACGCGGAGATCCTGGACGTACGTAAGCGGGGATTTGCCCAGCACGGATTGCAGACGACGCGCCAGGGTCCGTTCGCTTGTCCCGACTGCGCGAGCCGCTTCGCTAAGCGAAAAGCCGTCAGCCAGTTGGCGCCGTGCCCATCGCTCGAACCGTTCGACGAGCGGATCCGAGTGCGCAAGGTGGTCAGGAATTGAGAATGCCGCCTGCGATAGTCGTGGCTCAACCACTAGATAGCGAGCCGTCAGGGCAGCCAGTACCGGGCTTTTCTGACGCACCAACCACAACGCCAGGTCGAGGTGCGCCAGCGCGGCCCCGGCAGTGACGAAGCGGGATGAACTCACGAGCATCCGCGAGTCCTCTAGTGCGACATGCGGATACCGTTCACGAAAGAACGGGGCGAGCCACCAGGATGTCGTCCCAGTCTGGCCATTGAGCAGCGATGTGCCAGCAAGGACAAACGTGCCCGTGCATGCCGCGCCAACCAGAGCGCCGCTGCCAGACCAGCGACGCAGGAGTGCTTGTGCGTCCTTTACGTCCCGACGTTCAAGCGCAACTCGCAGAGTCTCAGGCCTCTTCGCCCCGAGCGCAGGCACGAGGGCGACATCTGGTCGTGCAAGTCGTGTCGCCGACCGAATCGGTACCAACAATCCTTGACTAGTATGTACGCAGGAACGAACACCCACGACCGTAACATCGAAACGGGTCGAAGGGGTTCCAGCTGATTTCGCGAGGTCGTTCGCCGTACTGAAGGTGTCGAGAAGAGTGGTCAACCCGGTGTCGAAGACTTCATTGAGGGCAACCACATAAATGCGCATGGCAATAACGGTATCATAATTGTCACTCCTGCCACTAGTAGGGATGAACACCCGTCCGTACAATTTCACTCATGCGGTTTAACCTCAAAGAGGAGTGATTACCATGGTACAAGTTGCTTTGTTCGTGCGATTGCAAGCCAAACCAGGAAGAGAAGCGGATGTCGCCAAGTTTCTTGAAAGCGGGCTTGCCTTGGCGAATCAGGAGGTTACGACGCCGATCTGGTTCGCACTACGGTTGGGGCCGGCGACGTTTGGTATATTTGATGCTTTTGTTGGTGAGGAAGGCCGCAAGGCACATTTGGCTGGCCCAATCGCCGCAGCACTGATGGCCAAGGCTCCCGAGTTACTTGCCGAAGCGCCACAGATCGAGCAAGTTGACGTGCTTGCTGCGAAGATCTCGAGCTGAAGTCAAGCGCAAGTGGGGAGCCGTTTGTGGAACAGTCCGGTCGGCGTGAATAAAACGTTTGTCCGACTTGGCATGAGCGGCGGCCTGCGGCTTATCGGAGGCCGCCGCTCGATGGAGTGCTAAGTAATTCCAGTCGCGAGACAAAGGCAACGGCGCATGCTTCGTAGGCATGCGGAGGTTGAGCGATAGCTTTAGCTCGTCCATCATGAGGACGTGCGTCCTTCCATAATTGCCGCCCGTAACCACCGTTGAATTCGCAACCTCGTGTGCCGCCCCCTTGGGAAAAGCATCCTGGGATGGTATCCTGACAACTTCAATACCTATTGTCACCGCACCTGTTGTACCGAAACGATGTGAACACCTGCTAGGAGCAGCAGGACCTATGGCCGGCTCCACACGCATGTCCCAATTTGCGAAGCAGGACCTCTGGACCAGGGATCTGACGACCATGTCATGGCTCCAACGGTTGAGTACTCAGGCGCTCAGGCTGGCTACCGCCGTCGGCATGGAGTTTCGCCATCGCCTGCTCGATGCGCGAGCCGCCGGTTTGGTCTACACGACGTTGCTCTCATTAGTGCCGTTTCTCGCCGTGATGTTCTCGGTGCTCAAAGCCTTCGATGTTCACCACGTGATCGAACCCCTCTTGGCCCAGACCCTGGAACCCTTGGGCCCAAGGAGCAAGGAGATCACGTCCACCATCGTGGGGTTTGTCGACAATATTAAAATCGGCGTGCTGGGTGCCGCAGGGATTGCCGGCCTCTTCTATACGACCTATTCGCTGATCGACAAGATCGAGCAAGCGCTCAACGCGATCTGGCAGGTCAAACAGGGACGCACCTGGGAACGAAAATTTACCGACTATTTGAGCGCGGTCCTCGTTGGGCCGGTGCTCGTCGTGAGCGCCTTTGGCCTCCTCGCGTCACTTCAAAGTCATACCGTGGTTCAGCGTCTCGTGGAAATGGAGCCGTTTGGGACGCTGCTAGTGTGGAGCGGCGACGTGGTGCCCTTTGTGATGCTCTGTGCCGTGTTCACCTTCTTCTACAAGATGATCCCCAATACCCATGTCCAAGTGCGCTCGGCCATCGTCGGTGGCGTGTCGGCCGCCGTCCTGTGGATCATCGCCGAGGAAATCTTTGCGAAATTCGTGGCAGCCTCAGCCAGTTACAGCGCCATCTATTCGAGTTTCGCCGTCCTCATGCTGTTCCTGCTCTGGCTCTACGCCGGATGGATGATCGTGCTAATAGGGGCACAGTTCTCCTTTTTTCACCAATATCCCACGGCCTATTTGTCTCGCCTGCTGTGGGATCAGGGTACGTACGTCTTTCGTGAACAACTGGCCCTGAAAGCCTTGCGCGTTCTGGGGCATCACTATCTCAAGGGCGATCGCCCGTTGCGGCTGCCGGAGCTATCGAGCGAGCTGAACATGCCCTTGTCTCTCGTGGAGGAAGAGGTTGAACGGCTCGTCGACAACGGGTTTGTGGGGCGGCTTCAAGAATCGGAAGGGGTGAGTCTTATCAAGGCGCCAGATCTGATCTTTGTGAAAGAGGTGTTAAATTCGGTTCACAACGGATCGCCGCCGTGGGTTGTACCGCACCTCGATCCTAGCGATTCGGTGTCTGCCCTGTTGCGCCGTCGAGATAAAGCGGTGGAACGGGCGTTGGTGGGCGAGACCGTGCAATCGCTCCTACAAGATCAACAGCCGTCCCGGTCCGCTGAGTCTTGATGGTGTCGGAGGTAGGCGTCTATCCGTTACGGCTGTCTATCTGCGTTTGGTTTGTCTCGGTTCTGGCCAAACGATCGCACGTAGAGCAAGACCTGCCAGGCTTCTTCTTCGGTCAAGACTAGCGGAATAAACTTGGCCATCGCTGTGCCTTTGCTCCCATTCTTCAGGATCCAGAGGAGTTCGCCATCCGTCCGAGCAGCTTGCCACTCCTGATCAGTGAAATCGCGCGGCAAGGGACCTTTGAGCGTGCCGGGCTCAATATCGCCTCCCAATCCCTTGCCGTCTCTCCCGTGACAGGTCAGACAGAATGCTTTCCCCTGAAACAACTTCTTTCCCTTTTCAAGTATTTCAGGGGTTGCGGGGAGGGGATTGGTCCATGTTCTTGCTTCCTCAAGTTGATCAACCGGCACTCGTGGTTTGAGGATGGCTTCATCGGCCCCATAGACAGCAACGCTCCATGGGGCGAGTGCTGTGGCTGTGAATAGGGTCAAGAGCAGAGACCGGCACAGGATGGGTCGTCTCATGTCGTCTTCCTTAACTCACAGGTACTACGACCTCGGTCCTCCCCGATTTCTCGTGGGAGGACCGGACCAGCTTTCTCATCGTAGTTTACTTGTCGGAATATCCTGTGAACTTGTGTCCAAGGGATTGGGGGAAACTGACAGTCCCATCGGGGAATTCCTGCCCATGCTGCCACAAATGATAGATCACTCCATCTGTCCCTGCAGCAACGTCCGCCACCTTGGCGGCCTGGTCAGCCGGCATATCAAGAACTTGGACACGGCCGGTCGCGATCTCTACTTTATGATCGTGGAAATGCCGGTGCCACTGAATGGCAGGAAGCTTCCGCGTCAGGTCTTTGGCTACGAAATACTCGACGCCGACCAGGGGTGCCTTTGGATCGGTCGATTCGAAGAGGAGACATTGAAGAATTTTGTCCGAAATGCCCTTACAGTAATGATGGAAGGGGCCGCCCGGGGTCCCGTCCGCCATCATGTGAGGCGCCTGCACATGAATCTCGTATCCGACTGCGGGGCTTGTGGGTTCCCCGCCCACCGCCTTTTGAGTGGCCACTCCACTACATCCAATAGCAGCCATCGCGATGACAGCTAACAATTCTTTTCTCATCACAGTCAACCCTCCTTCATTTAAAGAGTCCTTGCCCAGCCTCTTCCAGGCGGAGAACAAGCACCACGTTCAATTTGAATCGCTAGAGCCTGATCCTTGAAATAAGATTCAAGCTATTGGTGGTATGGTCGCATTTTGCTCAAACAAAGACTGGTCAATAGTGAGCATCGCCCAGTTGATTCCAGGCGCCATACAATCAGTCTGAAATTGTCACGCGGTTGTGGAGCTGCATTCAAACTGACCGACTGCGCGAACTATGTAAGCTCAAAGTTGAAGAGAACCACACGACGATCCCGGGTTGGTATTAAGACTGAAGGGTTGGTGGAGAAAAGGAATCGGGCTTGGTCGGGGTAATAAGTTGTTGAGCTTGGGGGGCGATCTTGCCCTCGGCATCCATCATCTCAAACATCAAACAGCATTTCAGCCTTCCGCACACCCCCAGCAAGCGAGGATCGTCAATCGGCAGGTTGAGCTTTTTCGCCTGCTTGGCCGAGATCGGCTTCACATCGGTCAGAAAACTGGCACAACAAAGGACCAAGCCACAGGTATCGATGCCACCGAGGCGTCTGGCCTCCTCGCGTACCCCGACTTGACGCATTTCAATCCGGCCGCCGAAACGACGGGCCAGTTGTCGGACCAGTTCTCGGAAATCGATCCGGTCCTCAGCCGTGTAGACAAAGGTCAGTTGCCGGCGATCCATGGCTCCATAGACCTCAACCAGCTTGAGATGGATACCAAGTTCGATCGCTTTCGTTCGGCAATAGGCGGCAGCCTCCTGCGAGAGCCGCTCAAGTCTGGCGATCAACGCGGTTTCTTCAGCGTCCGGCTTTCGCAAGATGGATTTCATCGCGCGCATCGGAGGAAGAAAGGGGGTCGTATACGGTTCGGTGTAGACGATCCCGTACGTGGCTTCTCCATCCACTTCGAGTAAAACGGGATCTCCGTTGTGCAATGGTACGCTGACGGCGCCTAGCTTCTTGACCTCTCCACGGTTCCTGATCTTCACTCCGACCAGGCGGACTGAGGTGGGATAGGTGTGGAGGAGCTCGTCATTACATGCAGGTTCCATAAGGCAATCATACACAAATTTGGTGGAGGAGGGAAAGGTTATGATGACGATATGGTAAAAGTTGGTTCAGCATGTGTAGCTCGAGGAGAATCGTAAGGCATTGATAAACTGAAGCAAAAATGGCAACACTCAGCCTGGGCTATTATGGTAGGCTATTTTACGGTAGGAGGAAGGGTGAGTGTACAATGGGTACGATGCTTGGAGAGCGAAAGAAGATGCTGCGAATACCAAATCAGGTTGTCCTTCCGTTCGGCTACCGGATTACCGTTCGACAGTTATCCGACGCGGAAATGGATAAGCGCGATGAGAATGCCGATGGAATTTGGGATGACGACACCAAGACGATCTATGTGCGGAAACGACTTCCCGTGACCCGTCGCCGATACATTCTTGCCCACGAGCTGGGCCACGCCTGGCTGGACTGGCAACATCGATATATGGACGATGGAAAGGCCAGCACGTAGCGTCTGGAGCACATCAGTCTTCTGCCAACTTCATGATATGCCTCCATTCCAGGGGAGTGACCGGTTGAACTGAGAGGCGAGATCCCTTCTTCAACAACACCATACCTTTCAGCTTGTTCTCTTTTCGTAATTCGTCCAAGGTCAAAGCGCGAGCAAACTTCTGCACATACTTGATATCGACCATGTCCCACCTGGGCTCGGAAGGTTTACTCTCAGGGTCGTAGTGCTTGTCCTTCTTGTCGAATTGCGTCGAATCAGGATACGCGGTTTTGACGATCTCTGCGATGCCGACGATCGCCGGTGGATCAGTGTTGCTGTGGTAGAACAACACTTGATCGCCGACTGCCATGCTGCGCATGAAATTACGAGCTTGATAGTTGCGTACGCCATCCCAATAGGTTGCGTGGTTGGGGGCGCGTATCAAGTCATCGATCGAGAAGGTGGTGGGCTCCGACTTCATCAACCAATATCCTTGTGGTCCCATTCATTCCTCTCCTTTCTGAACCTCGTGCGAGTAGACGCTCCAAACATGAGGTAATGCGTCGAACTCGTATCACGGTGGTGAGAGGCGGTAGACTCCACCTTTATGGTCGAGCACATAGAGCTCGCCTGCTGCATCTTCGCCAAAGGAAGAAATCTGCAGCGATGTTTTCAGAATCATTCGTGCCTCGCTGAGAGACTGCTCTCCGGGGGAATTCCGCAACGCAAAGATTTCCCCGCTACAAAAATCTCCATACACATACGTTCCCGCCAGGCTCGAAATGGCTTGCCCACGATAGATGTAACCACCGATAACGGAACAGCGTCCCCTCTCATGGGCATATTCATACAGCGGCGGGCTGAACGTGGTCGTCTGGCAATTGGTGGATGGATGAAAACAATGTGTTCCTTCCATCATGCGCCAGCCGTAATTTCCACCGCGGGCGACCAGATCGATTTCTTCCCATTTGTATTGTCCGACATCAGCGACCCACAGGTTCCCGGTTTTGCCGTCGAATGAAAATCGCCAGGGATTCCGTAACCCGAGGGCATAAATTTCCGGACGGCCACCTTCTTTGGCGAATGGGTTGTCCATTGGTATGCCATATGGATCACCTCGATCCACATCAATCCGTAGAATTTTCCCGAGCAGGTCCTTGGGATTCTGCGCGCGGTTGTCCGGGTCGCCTCCTGATCCACCATCACCGAGGCCGACGTACAAGTAGCCGTCCGGTCCAAAGGCCACCATTCCGCCATTGTGATTGGGATAGGGTTGAGGCACGATCAGCAGGACCCGTTCGTCCTGAGAGGCCGACGTTGCAGTGGCACCCCTGTGGTACTCGGCCACTACGGTCGCGCCATCCGGTTTTCTCGTGTAGTTGACGAAGAACCGTCCGTTGTGACGATAGTCCGGATGAAACGCGAGCCCCAACAGACCCCGCTCTCCACCAAAGAGGATCTGCTTTGTGATGTCGAGAAATGGGGCAGAAAGGAGCGTTGGCCCTTCTAGCGCACGGATGCGACCGGGTTGCTCAACGACAAAATGACGCGCAGACCCATCACCAGCATGCGTGAGGAAGAGTGGATTCTCAAGGCCGTCAGTCACGACTGACGCTAATGTGACAATAGGTCGTTCGTCTGTAGTCTTAACCGGGTTGGCCCACCCTGTGCCGACCTGTAGGCTGCAGACATCGATCAGGATGAACCCCAAGGACCATAGGAACCAGGGCAGCATTGATCAGCTCCTTTCTCGCGAACGAGAGTCTATAAACTTAATCAGGGCCTGATAGGTCAGCTCCCTTGTTTGAGCTTTGGTCATGCTTCGACCATCGAGGTTTCCTTCTAGCCAGATGCGATTAGAGATCGATTCAATGGCTTCGTTACAGACAGTCCACATGTTATGGAGAAAGCATTCGGGTAAGCCTACTTGGATGCCTTCCGATTCGATGCGATCATCCAGTAGAGCGAGGAGATCAGAAATGGCCTGATCGGGACGATACGGAAGGGGAGTAAAGCCAAACTGTTCTTGGGATTGTTGCTCTTGCATTGCCTGATCTACAAGGTCCCGCATGTACTCTTTGAGTAGACCAATGACATGGCCAGAAAACGCGATAGGCTGTTCCATGCATCATTATCAAGCTTCCTGAAGGAAGGAGCAAGATCGACCGAGCTTATTGATGGGAGAATGCCAGGTGGTTATTGGTGTGGATCATTGGGTGGGGGCCAAAAGTGACCGGCGGTGATTAAGCGGGGGTACACCTCGCTGACCCGCTATGAGCGACGACATCTCGTTGGCTATCTCACGTTCGGCAGGGTCGGTGTACCCGCGCACGATAAACTCTACGCCTTTTCTTAAGACACACAAGCCCAAAGATGGCCTTATCTTGGAGTCCATTTGGGCTAGGGTAAAGGAGCCAGTAGGACCTGCCTGAGCTGGAGTGGAAAGATGAACAGCGCGATGGGTGCGCCGTCGGAGGTCAAAGACGACATGCGGATCTGTGCCCTCTTGTTAGAAATACGGCTCTTGATTCATCGTGCGCCGGCATATTAGTTTCTCTCTGATATCAAGGGAACCTCCAATTAACCATTCCGAGCCCGTCGAGATGATGCCCCCCCCCATAACCGAGCACTTCGAGATCGCACTCAACACCTCTGCCGGTCAGATTACTACGGCTGTGGAGGTGCCGACTGGATTTGTGCCGGTCACTGCCATCGTTCCGTTGATACGACGTTTGGGGGAAGAAGCCCAAGCACTGGAAGTGGCGCGTTCTGTTGATGCGGGTCAACCGCCTTCGTGCCACAAGGGATGTGCGGCTTGCTGTCGAATGTTAGTCCCCCTGTCGGCCCCGGAAGCATTCGCGTTAGATGATTGGGTCCGCTCGTGTTCGACTGAGCAACAGGGGCGCATTGCAGCACGATTCGCGGAAACGAAATCTCGGCTGCTGTCACAGGGTCTCTGGCAACGACTCTCAGAACTCTGTAATTCACTGGAACAGCCGAACGACGAGGCACTGGAAGTGGTGAATCGCGAGTACTATGCTCTGCGACTGCCTTGCCCCTTCCTTGAAGAAGAGGTCTGTACGATCTATGAGGCACGTCCAGCGGCATGTCGCGAGCTGTTGGTGCGCTCGCCTCCCGAGCGCTGTGATGACCTGATCAATAATCGTGTGGACCCAATTTCAGCGCCTATACTGGTCAGCACGGTATTGGGGCTGCTATGGCAAGAGCTGAGGAAGGCTCCGACAAGGTTGATCCCACTCCCGGTAGCTCTCGATTGGGCGAACGGTCATGAGCAAGAGAATCAGCACACGTGGAAGGGCGTCGAGTTACTCGATCGTGCACTGGACAAGACGTGGCGTTTCTTAAGCCAATCGATGTCTAGAAGCGGCCAAGATTCTATTGAATAAGAGCTGAGATCAGCATTATGCAGCGTGAATGAAGAGGAGAGGTTGTATGCAGAAGTCTGTCGTGGTGTGTTTAGACTTGGAAGGCGTGCTCGTGCCGGAGATCTGGATTAATGTCGCGCTGAAGACCGGCATTGACGATTTAAAGATTACAACTCGCGAGATGCCCGATTACGACAAGCTCATGAGACAGCGGTTGAACATTCTCGATCGGCACGCGTTGAAGATCAGTGACATTCAAGATGTGATTGAAAAGATGGGGCCGTTAGACGGGGCGACTGAGTTCCTCGCATGGCTGCGGGAGCGTTGCCAAGTCATTATTCTGTCGGACACCTTCTATCAGTTCGCCCAGCCACTCATGCGACAGCTTGGCTTCCCAACTCTCTTTTGCAATCAGCTAGAGATCGATGGGAGTGGCCGCATCGTGAACTACCACATGAGAATGCAGGATCCAAAGAAGCATGCTGTGGCTGCGTTGAAATCGCTGAACTTTTATACGATGGCCGCAGGTGACTCGTACAACGATACGGCCATGCTGGATGAAGCTCACGCCGGATTGTTCTTTTGCCCTCCCGAGCATCTACCAAAAGAATTCCCTCAGTTTCCCGTGACGCAGACCTACGGCGAGCTGCAAGAGCGGTTTGCGAAAGTGGGTCATTTGCAATAGCGAGAGATAGACGGGGATCGAGAGAGTTCGAGGGAGGTTCTCGGTGGAGTCGGTCACTGCGACCAGCGGCTGACCTAGAAGTTGATCCAGAGCTGGGCGTAGGCCCAATCTTGCCCGACGGCCCGGGCCCCCAAATTTCGTGAAATATACGGACCAGGGAACAGATGACCATAGCCGCCTTGAAAGGCGACTATGCCATTCATGAAGAAATGGGTCCAGACGACATCGACTTCGTCACCGATATGAGTTTCCGTGTTGTCGGGTTGTGAGAACACGTAAACTCCTTGGCTTGCCCGGTACCAATTATCACGAGCGTTCGCCAGGTGGATGTTCGTGTACCAGAGTTCGATATGGTCGTTCGTGGTTGGCCGTGCTTGGAAGTTACCTGAGAAGCTCATCACATTTTTCCAAGCTATGACATCCATGTATCCCATGTGAATGTGATTCGTCGGGAAGAAGTTCTCGAAGGTGTTGGCGGTCTTACAATCACCATAGGCAGCGTTGAGGGTACAATTCGATCGGCCGTCTCCAGAGGCATAGTCGAAATTGAAGGCGATTCGAGGTTTGCCTGGCAAGTTGAAGGCGGTATATCCGATCCAGTTTCTCGTCGCCCACGCATTGATGTGGAGACATTTCCCCTCTCCTCCAGGGTCACCACAGAGGGCGCTCGCACTGGCAGCGGTGTCGCCCATCTGACCGAACTGATAGACCACTTCACTGGAGGCGTCGACATAGCCCTTCTTCATGGCCACCCGTCCCCCGACGGTATGGCGGGTTTGATTCCCGTGCTTCGGAGTGCCCAGGCCTTGGGAAGAAATGTCTCCTCCCCCGAGGTTATTCTTGTAATAGACATAGAAGGGTTCAATGAGGAACCCTGGGACAGCCTTGATTTGATTGTAAAAAATGAACAAATCGGCATCACCAGAGGCGTTTCTCGCCTGACCTGTTCCTCCGATGTTCGGGTTTCCACTCCCGAGGGGGGCCCCTTGTAAGAGATCTGTTTCTGCAGTCCGAAACCAGCCAGCATGGGTATCCATGATGCTGTGGCTGTACTGCACCATGATGCCGTCAAACGAGAATCCTGTGTTGGCCCAATCGAAGTGGCCGAACAGGCTCTGGTCGCCGAACACGACATATTGCCGGCCGGCCTTCAGCCCTAACCCCTGTACGCCGGCGAAGTTTCGGATCAACATGTAGCCGGCCCGAACACCAAGCGAGCAGACGGGTCTTCCTCCCTGGCTTGGCGTAGACCCGCATGTATGGATAATGGGGTCTCCATTATTCCCCGCGCCTCCGGCGCCGACCGGTGTGCCGTTTCCACCCCAAGTACGAGAATCAATCAGTTCAAGGTAAAAATTGACATCCGGGGACAGGTCGTAGCCGATACCCAGTCGGGTCATCTGCTGGACGAATTGATCATTTGCTTTACCGAGGAGGTTGTTTGGCGCAATGCCGGGCGCATTGCATTGTCCAGCCGCTCCGATTCCGCCGCCAAAACAGACGTTGTTGCGGTATTCAGGCCGTACCCGAAGATCGGCGCGGATCCAGAGGTTGCGAAGGTCAAAGTTTCTACCAGTTTTTGGGTCAAATGGTTCGTAGGCTTCTTTTTGTGGGATCCCGCGACCGATCACGATCGGATTGGTGATCTTTTCGCCTGGTGGTAATTCGAAGGCGCTTTGGGCTGGACTGCAAAAAGCAATGAGCCCAACCGCTGCTATCGTCGCCGTGTGGAGAACTGTCTGCCACTGTCCCTGTCGTGGCTCAGGAGTCGTTTTCAGGGTATTCATACTCTGGAAAAGAATTGAGTTGACTCGCGCAGGTCCTTCAGCAGGAGGGGGAAAATAGAGGAGTCTCTCTAGCCCGTGTCCTCTTCGTGAAATCACTGCATTGATGATGTGTGGGTATTTTATATCTGACCCAACTTGCTCATGGGTGCAGGGCCGTCCTCCGGAGGTGTCCCTGCAGCTGTAATTTCGTCTTCGGCTTCTTTTATTGAAGCGTGAAGGTCTTGTTCGACCATTTTGACTTCTTGCTGAATCATGTTCAGTTCTGGCTCTACCGACTTGCGAAGGTCCTCAGCCGTATCTTTAAAGCCCTTAATGGCCTTGCCGACCTGGCGTCCGACTTCAGGGAGTTGTTTGGGACCAAAGAGGAGAAAGGCGATCACCAGAATGATTAAGATCTCGCTGGCTCCCAATCCAAACATGAGTCACGGTACGAGAAAAGGTAATGCCATTAATCTCTCGCTGTCCAGTCGTCCAGCCACTCAGGCCGCTTACCCTTGTTTTACCTGGCTTGGTTGTGTCGATTGGGGAGCGGTCGATGGTGAGGCTTCTGATTGGGCACCGACTTGATTTGACGCAGTTGCCTGCGGCTGGCCCTGCTGGGACTGTTCGGCCGGTGTGATGTCAATCGCATCGGCCTCATGCACAGACTTTTTGAAACCTTTGATGGCCTTACCGAGGCCTTCTCCCAATTGGGGAAGTTTACCTGCGCCGAAAATAATCAAGACAATGATCAAGATCAGCAGTAATTCCATCCACCCAAATGAACCGAACATCAGAACCTCAAAAGAATGTGATGAGTATGGACCTCGACTGGCCATGTCCCTCGAATAGAGGGACTCTTGTTCTGCACCCTTCGCTGCGAAGGCTATAGGAAGATTACAGGACAAGTCAAGAAGAAGCGAGCGATCGTGTGGGGTTAGAACGGTTGAATAATTCCACCTCCAAGGACACGGTCACCTTCATAGAAGACGGCGGATTGGCCAGGACTGAGTGCCCGTTGGGGCACCTGGAACTGAATGCGGAGGCTTGAGGAGTTCAATGGCGACAGAGTGGCGGGTGTTGGGGGTGTCGCGTAGCGGACTTTGACCTGAACTTCAGCGGATCTCTCCAGTAACTGGGGCGTAAACAGGTTGAGGTCGCTCACCGTGCACTCGTGTCTGCGTAGAGATTCCTCTGGGCCGAGCACGACGGTATTGGTTGCTGGCCGTACCTGTTGAACATAGAGCCGTTGTCCGGTGGCAATACCAAGGCCTCGGCGTTGGCCAGGTGTGTAGAATGCAATTCCGTCGTGTTGGCCCAGGGGCTGCCCCGTCTCATTGATAAAGAGGCCTGGTTTTTTGGCCTCGGGAAGCTCCTTCTCGATAAACGTACGGTAGTCTCCTTGGGTGACAAAGCAGATCTCCTGACTTTCCTTCAGCTCGTCGGCTGGGAGCCCCAAGGCCTCCGCCTCTCTCCACACGTCAGGTTTTCTCAAATTGCCCAGGGGGAAGAGGAGTTTGGACAGCCAGTGAGGGTTAAGGCGGTAGAGAAAGTAGGTTTGATCCTTGCGATCATCGGTGGCCCGCGCCAGGACCGGAATGCCCTGATGGTTTTGGAGACGAGCGTAATGGCCTGTCGCGATGTAATCGACCTTGCGTGCGGCGGCGAGATCCATGAGGCTCCGAAGCTTCACTCTCTCGTTACAGCGGACACAGGGATTGGGCGTGGTGCCAGTCGTATAGCCGTGAAGAAAATCGTCAATCACTCCTTTCTGAAAGGTGTCGCGGGTATCGATGATTTCGTGAGAGATGTTGAGAAGTTTGGCGACATGCTTGGCGATGCCGACCTTGCAGCAGCTTCGTTCTTGCCACTTTTTTGATGTTGCGACGGTTTCGTCCTCGTGTTCCCATACCTGGAGTGTAATGCCCTGCACCTCGTAGCCTTGGTGAACGAGCAATGCTGCTGCGACAGAGCTGTCAACTCCACCGCTCATACCGAGAAGGACGGTTGGGCGAGTCATTGGACCGGCATTGTACCGGGAGGAGTCGGTAAAGGGCTAGAGGTCTACTACGCGAGTTTTGCCTCGATGGGAGGCGAAATCATGAACGTTCTTGGGTGACGGTTGGCCGTCATCGACCCATTTATGAGCTCCCATATCACACATGCCATGGAAGTGGGCGCCATCTTCGATCGAAATGCCCGGTGTACGAATGTCGCCGATGAGTACCCCAGGCTTAAGGATTTGAATTTTAGCTGTGGCTGTGACCGTGCCGTTGACTTTGCCGCTGGTCATGAGGGTGCCGGCGGAAAGAATGCCTTTGATAACCGCCTGCTCTCCGATAATGAGAGTCCCGGTAGTGTGAACTTCTCCTTCAACGCGGCCGTCGATGCGGATGGTCCCGTCAAAGTTGAGAACACCCTTGAAATCGACTCCCTTCCCGAGGAAGGTAAAATTATCGCTGTCGCTGGTATCCTGAGAGCTTTTGTCGCCGAGAGCCCACATCAGTTGTCTTTGCTCCTTGTGACAAACACCGAGGAGGCGCCGTCCTTACTTGAGTGGGATTGGACAGTAGAGAGGGGCTGATTCGGTGAGAAAGAGCCTCCCCTCCCTGTGTCGTCTAGTGTATCACATGCTCTACGCTGGAACCCTCCGGATGGCTGGTTCGTTCGATGTTCCAACCGCATGGAGATGTGTGGTGTCACGTTGGGATGTGGAAGCAACGTGTTCCATCTCTAGGGTGCCGTTGAAGAGGACGCCTTCTTCCATGGACAGCATGGGGGTGGTGACGCCACCATTGATGACCGCAGGTGCTCGCAGCTTCATCTTGTCTCGGGCGTGAATATCCCCTGTAATTTTTCCCTTACAGACGATTGTGCCGGCCGTCACTTTCGCCGTGATGACGGCTTCTTCGCCTACCAGGAGGATGCCATCGGTGTGGATTTCTCCCTCAAGAGTCCCATCAATCCGAACGGTTCCGTTATAGGTGATCGTGCCCTTGAACACGACCCCTTTGCCGACGAACGCGCTGACATCTTGGCCGGGTTCGTGGCGCATAGCTTCAAGGCTCGATCCATTGCCTTCAATATCGACCTCGTCGGAACGCCTACCGTCTTGTTTGTCCTTCCACATACGCTCGCCTCCTCTCACGATTTGGGCTAGGGGAATCCGACTGAAGGGCGGAATCCTTATCGTTTAGTGATATATCGGTCGGTTCCACCGAGATATTTAGCGGCCATCTGGGTGAAAACGCAATGAGAACGGTTTTTGAGGTGGGTCGGGGTATCAAGGCATGATGAAAGTTAACTGAGCAGGGTCTCCACAACACCATCAAGTTCGGCAGGGGAAAAATAATGAATGACGATCTTCCCTCCCTGGTTTTGAGGGTGAATGGTCACTTTTGTGCCTAACCGTTTCTGTAATCTGGATTCGAGCTCTACCCATGGGGAACTGTGAGGTGTTTTGTTCCGGCGCTTCTTTCCTGCTACGGAGGCTTCCACGAGTTTTTCTGTTTCCCTGACAGACAGAGCTCCAGATGCCACGATTTTGCCAATCTTTAACTGGTCTTCTGGGGATGAAAGGCTGAGCAGGGCTTTTGCGTGGCCCGTTGTGAGGGTGCCTTCCTGGACGAGCTCCTGGAGCTCAGGATGAAGATGGATCAGGCGAACGAAGTTTGCCACGGAAGAACGATCACGACCGACCTTCGCAGCAATGGCGTCTTGCGTCAGGCCGAACTCATTCATCATGCGCGAATAGGCTCGTGCAGTCTCCATGGGATTCAAGTCTTCGCGTTGGAGATTCTCAACCAATGCCAGCAAGAGTGACTCTTGATCACTGCAGTTGCGAATGATGACGGGAATGGTCTCTAGACCGGCTTCTTTTGATGCGCGCCATCGGCGCTCTCCGGAAATCAGTTCATAGATTCCGTCCCCTTTGCGGCGGACCATGATCGGCTGAAGCACTCCGCTCTCCTTAATGGACGCAGCAAGCTCAGCGAGTTCCTCTGGTGGGAAGGTGTGTCGTGGTTGATAGCGATTGGGGACAATCGTGTCGATCCGTATCCTCTGGACATCGGTCGCCTCTGTAGGTTGGCTTAACTTGGAGGATGGGAGGAGGGCGCCAAGGCCTTTACCGAGGGCTTTTTTCTCCATGGGCAATAAACTCCTTAGCTAAATGTACGTAAGACTGTGAGCCGGCTGATGCCACGTTGTACAGGATTCCCGGTCGGCCGTAACTCGGAGCTTCTGCGAGGGAGACGTTGCGGGGGATAACAGCGTGATACACCTTATCAGTGAAGTGTGAGCGTACTTGTTCGGCTACCTGTCTGGCTAAGCTATTACGCGAGTCAAACATCGTCAGAACAATACCCTCTAGGTCTAGGCTCGAGTTAAACGATTGACGAACAAGATCGATGCTCCTTATGAGCCTGGTCAGACCTTCCATCGCATAATATTCGCATTGGACTGGTATGAGAACCGAATCCGCAGCGGTAAGAGCATTAATGGTGAGAATTCCAAGGGCTGGAGGGCAATCTAGAAAAATAAAGTCATAGGTCTCTCTGATTTCGCTAATGATGGACTTGAGATGACTTTCGCGGCCTTCAATATTGACTAGCTCAATCTCAGCTCCTGCAAGATCTGAATTGGCCGGCAGAAGTGAGAGGCCTGGAACAGATGTTTCCATTGAAGATTCTTGAATGGTGCTGATTTTAGCAAGACAACTGTACGTCGTGTTCTTTAAGGATCCATGTTCAATGCCGAGACCACTCGTGGCATTTCCCTGTGGGTCCATATCGATGAGCAGAACGGATTTCCCTTCTAGGGCAATGGCAGATGATAGATTTATCGCCGTAGTAGTCTTACCAACTCCGCCTTTTTGATTTGCAACCGCAACGACCTTTCCCATCGAGGAGCTCCTACCAGAGAATTGTTCCACGTGGAACACCAAGCGTGTGATTCATTTAGACTGAAGGCATAACAACAGATACAACTCTATGCCCATATCCTTTTTGAAGTTGAAAAGTGTGTTCACACGATAATGACCAGTTGGAAGAAAGATCAGAAGGGGGAATCTGTTGTGATGAGTACAAGATGGCTTTTCCACCTTGTCGAAGGAGCTTCTGTCCATATTTCAGAATCAAATCATGTTTCAAAGCACGAGTAGCCAAGTAGTCAAACGATCCGTATGGCATGCGTTCGCTCAGGAATCTCTCCAGAGTACCGTCGAATATGTCAACATTTTCAAGTCGAAGAAGACCGATGATGAAACGAAGGAAGGAAACCTTCTTTGCCACCGGCTCAACGAGAGTCAGATTTATGTCTAATCTAGCTATTTTTAAAGGAATTCCAGGAAGTCCAGCTCCGGTCCCAACGTCAAGAAGTTTGGCCCCAACCTTAATGTCTTCAGCTCGGAGCGCGGCAAGAGAGTCAACAAAGTGTTTGATGATAATTTCATCATGTAAAGTGATGCTGGTGAGGTTGAATGATTGATTCCAGAGCTGGAGCTGCTCAAGATACACAATGAACTGTTGAATCTGTTTGGTACTGAGTGGAACGCCAATTTCAGCCGAACTTTCCTGTAGCAGTAATGATGGCGAACTCGGTTGTTCCACGTGGAACAATTACGCTGATGCTTGAGCGAGGTCAATAGGAAAGGTTGATTCGATGGAATTTCATGAAATTCCGTGTTGTATAGGAGGAAGCTGACGCCTACTTTTTTCTAATGCAACCAGAAGTAAGGATATGGCAGCCGGAGTCACCCCAGATATTCTCGATGCCTGCCCCACTGTCTCCGGTCTTACTCTATTGAACTTCTCTCGAACCTCCCTGGAAAATCCGGAAATAGAATTGTAATCGAACGTGTAAGGAATCAATTTCTGCTCAAGCTTCTTGAATTTCTCCACTTGCTGGATCTGCCGGCGTACATAGCCTTCGTACTTGATTTGGAGCTCGACTTCTTCACCAATTTCAACCTCTGGAATGACCGGCATCCCAAATGCTTCTAGGAGTTCTTGATAACTCGCTTCTTGCCGGCGAAGAAGCTGTGCCATGGTCATGGAAGGCGAGGCATTTTCGAGATAGGTGCCCTTTGTTTGCAAACGGATGCCTTCAGTGAATGATGGTCTGGCCGTGTTCAGATGCTCGATCTCCACCTCAATCAAACGTCTCTTCCGCAAAAACCTCTCGTATGCTTCATCTGGAATCAAACCGAGGTCATATCCAACTGGCATAAGCCGAAGGTCTGCGTTGTTGTGGCGGAGGAGCAATCGATACTCGGCTCGCGAGGTAAACATTCGATACGGTTCGTAGGCATCTTTTGTAATGAGATCATCGATGAGTACGCCAATATAGGCTTGGGATCTGTCCAGGATGAGAGGAGGTTGGCCTTTCAACTTCAGAACGGCATTGATACCAGCAGCCAAGCCCTGCGCCGCTGCTTCTTCATACCCGGACGTCCCATTGATTTGTCCAGCGTGATAGAGGCCAGCGACCTGCTTTGTTTCAAGTGTTCGGTAGAGCTGGCGAGGGGGGAAATAATCGTACTCAATTGCATAGCCAGGTTTGAGTATTTTGGCCTGTTCTAATCCAGGGATTGTTTTCAGCATGGCGGCCTGGACATCAACCGGTAGGCTAGTTGAAATACCGTTCGGATAAAATTCGATCGAGTCTAGCCCTTCGGGTTCAATGAAAATCTGGTGACGTTCTTTCTCCGCAAAACGCACGATCTTATCCTCGATGGATGGACAGTACCGAGGGCCAGTAGATTCGATGACACCGCTATACAGAGGGGAGCGATCGAGATTCTTTTGAATAATGTCATGTGTCTCTCGATTGGTATAGGTCAAATGGCAGAGCACTTGTCTGGTCGTGATGTGTTGAGTCCGATAGGAGAAGGGAGGGGGAGGGGAATCACCGGGCTGGGGAATCATCACCGAGAAATCGATCGTCGCCTTGTCCAGTCGTGGAGGGGTCCCGGTCTTGAGCCGACCAACTTCAAATCCAAGGTCCCGCATACAATCCGAAAGGTGTTCGGCTGAAGCTTCTCCGGCGCGACCAGCTGGGAAATGGATGAGACCGATATGGATAAGACCCTTAAGGAAAGTACCTGATGTCAGTATGACTGCCTTGGCATCAATCCTCTCGCCTGAGCCCGTTACAATCCCGGTGACCGCACCTCCGGCCACGAGTAGTCGGTCCACCACTCCTTCCGCAAGCGTCAGATGCTCTTGCGAGATCATCGTTTCCTGCATCGCCATACGATATAGCGATTTGTCGCATTGGGCGCGCAACGCACGCACTGCGGGACCTTTGCTTGTGTTAATGAATCGAAATTGAATTCCGGAGCGATCTGTATTCCGTCCCATCTCACCGCCGAGGGCGTCGATTTCCTTCACGAGGTGTCCTTTGGCGATCCCTCCGATTGCGGGATTACAAGACATCTGTGCAATTCGGCTCAGCTCTATCGTGAGCAGCAAGGTGTTCGCACCCATTCGGGCCGCAGCCAGGGCGGCTTCGCAGCCAGCATGACCGCCTCCCACAACGATGACGTCAAATGCCATGGCCACTCCTACCTCTACTTGCCGATACAAAACTCGGAAAAAATCTCATCCAACACTTCGTCAGACGTAATAGTTCCAACAATCTCGCCCAGTGCATCAGCCGCCCCACGGAGATCGACAGCAACAAATTCTGGCTCTAGGCCTTGTTGGACCGAGGCCAGTGCTTCTTTGAGTGATGCCTCCGCACGCTCGAGCGCCACCCGATGCCGAACGTGAGTGACAACAACACCCTCCCGAGGTTCAAAGGACGGGTTCACAAATTGTAATTGAATAACGGACTTTAAGCCTTCAAGTCCCTCACCTGTTTGAGAAGAAATGGGAAGAATCTTGCACGGTGTATGAGCGCGCAGTGCGTGGGTCACCCGTTCTACCAATCCTGCGTCACAAAGATCGATTTTGTTAATGACAAGTAAATGTTCAGGCTGAAGGGTGGGGGAACGGAGGTTGCTCAGATCCATCTGTGTCAGTTGAGTAGCATCCAAGACATACAAGACGATATCCGCCTGGTCTTGAGCTTCGATGGAGCGACGGATACCTTCCTGTTCAACGAGGTCGGTGGTATCACGCAGCCCAGCGGTATCGACCAATGTGATTCGCAAACCGAGCCAGATGATCGACTCTTCAATAATGTCACGAGTCGTACCGGGGATATCGGTCACAATCGCTCGATCCTCACGGAGTAAACAATTTAGCAAACTCGACTTACCGACATTAGGCTCCCCGGCAATGACCACGCGGACACCCTCGCGCAGGACCCGTCCCGTCTCGGCAGTCTCCAACATTCGCCGAACGTGATTCAGTGTCTCCTGAAGAGAGCCGATCATCTCCTCGCGACGGACGAACGCAATATCTTCGTCTGCGAAGTCGATCCCTGCTTCTAGGTGGGCCAGCAGCCTTACGAGTTCAGTGCGCAGCCGATAGACCTGTTGCGCCAGTTCGCCGCGGAGTTGGCGTTGTGCCAATTTGAGGCTCAGTTCGGACTTGGCCCTGATGGTGTCCAGCACAGCCTCAGCCTGAGACAAATCCAAGCGGCCGTTCAAGAAGGCTCGTTTCGTAAACTCTCCTGCCTGTGCGAGTCGGGCTCCAGCAACGATGCAAGCCTGACAGACTCGTTGCAGGACGAGCCCATTTCCGTGGCAGTGGATCTCCACCACGTCCTCCGCGGTAAACGATCGAGGGGCCTTCATATAGACTACCAGGCCTTCGTCAAGTATCTGCTCGGTCAACTGACTTGGCGTGAAACCTGAATGGCTACTGCTTGAAGGAGCCGGCGGAAAGAGAATATCGGCTAGGTACAGTGTATGAGAAGCGAGGCTATGAAGCGATCTCTTGGAGCGCAGCCGAACCACATGGTTCGTGATGTCAACAGCATGCGGCCCGCTTATTCGAACAATACCAATACCTCCCTCACCTGCAGGAGTGGCAATTGCACAAATCGTATCCTCGGGCGTTCCGACAGTTGGCATGTTCACACACGTTCGTGAGGATCCGTCACATCGAACGAAATCGACCGAGTATCATTTCTTGCCACCTTGTTCGTCCGTCGTCAGTGCTGTGGTGGGAGTTCGAAAGAAAAGGTGATCCGTCACGAATTGTTGCACAATGCTGAGCACGTTATTAGTCAACCAATACAACACGAGACCGGCAGGAAAATTGACGAACAGGAATGTCATGGCCACCGGCAACATCAACATCATCTTTGCCTGAGTCGGGTCCATGGTCGTCGGTTGAATCTTTTGCATCACCATCATGCTGATTCCCATGATGATCGGCAGAATATAGTAGGGATCCTGAAGCGACAAATCGGTGATCCACAGCCCCAACGGAGCTTGGCGCAAATCGATCGTCATGTACAGAATATTGAACAGCGACACGAATACCGGCATTTGCAATAACATCGGGAGACAGCCACCCACGGGATTGACTTTGTGATCCCGGTACAGCTTGATAAGTTCCTTGTTCAAACGGTCACGATCGTCCTTGAATTTTTCTTGGACAGCTGCCACTTTCGGCTGGATGCCCTGCATCTTCTTCATCGACGTGTAACTTTTATATTGCAAGGGGATAAACAACACCTTGATGATGATGGTGAGGAGGATGATCGTCAGCCCATAATTATGCGTATAGCTATTGATATAACGCAGCACGGAAAAGATGGGCTTGGCCACGGCCCTGACCGTGTCCCAGCTCCCAAAAAGGAACCACCCAAAATCGATGGTATCTTCGAGCCTAATTTGCAGACTCTGAAGCGTGTCAAACTCCTTAGGGCCGGCAAATAGCTGTAGTTCTAGAGGCGCTCCGGAGGGATCGACCGCCAAACGAACCGCGGTGGAGACAAGTTTGTCTCCTTGCTTCTTGGGCCAAGCGGACGCACTAGCCTTTGGAATAAGTGCAGAAATGAAATACTTATCTTGTAGCGCGACCCATTTCACAGGGCCCTTGAGCTCAGTGTCGGATTCGGGCATATCATGTTCAATCTTATCGTCAATAAGCGACGCCGCTCCGATAGAACCGATAAACCCTTCTCCCCAATCAACAACCCCAAAATTCGTCCCCAATCCCAGTTTCACTGCTTCTGCGAGCCCGTTGGATTTCAGCGCGATGTCGACAACATAGCTCTCGGTGTGAAAAGTCAGTTGCTTTTCCAGCCGCACGCCGGTTGCTGGATTACTGTACGAAAACGTTATATGGCCTGTGGGGTGGCTCTGGTCCAATGTCGTAAAGTCCTTTTCGACCCTGTAGATCCCCTCGCTTAATTCTTTTGAATGAGAAGTGTCATCCACTGTGATCGTCAAGGGCTCGGCAAACTTGCCGCGTTGTCGTACGAGTTGCACGAGGGACTTTTCATCGGAACTGCTGCGATAGCGTTTGAGTTCCCAGCTCGTTAGTGCAGCCCCACGGGTCGTGAATTTAGCCCGATAGAGATCCGTCTCCACCTCGATGTCCACTGCGGCGGCTTCTCTACGTGGCTCTTGAACCCCAGCCTCCTTGCCTGAAGGAGTGAGCGACACAGGTTCTTTGGTCGCGGGAGCGCTTGAAGTTGGAGAACCAGAGCTTGTGCTCGCTGGAGGCGTCTCGCTCACGGAAGGCTCGGCCGGTTCTGAGATGGTCGGCTCAGGCAGCAGGCCCAGCTCCTTGAGCACGTACTCGTACCCGAAGATAATCCCAAGAGAGATAAACAAGAACACGATGACGCGCTTTTCCATGAAGAGGCTATGCTTTCTTTAAAAAGAGGTGATCGTCTCTACTTGACCGGGTCTTCTCCGCCGGGATGGAAGGGGTGACATTTCAAAAGCCGGAGGATGGTTAAGCCAAACCCCCGCAATGCTCCATATTTCGTGATCGCATCCGAGGCGTATTGGGAACAACTGGGGTCGAATCGGCATGTGCGACCGTACAAAGGGGAAATCACCATGCGGTACCCTTGAATCAGCCACAGACACAGGGATCGCATATCAATAGGCCCTTACTCGAAGAAGATGCAGGCGTTCAAGCGACGTCCTCCAGGCTTGGACCAAGCCCTCATGGGATTGCAACAGTGCGTCTCGCTTTGGAAACACGAGAAGTCCTCGGCCCGGAACCAAGTCCGGATGTAATTGCCTTACTAGTTCACGAAAGACTCGTTTAGCCCGATTGCGTCGGACGGCATTCCCAAATCGCTTTCCCACGATAATTCCGACACGACTCGGGGCATCATCCATCTTGTGAGCCAAGAGATTGAAGAACCCGGTTGAAATTCGGCGGCCCTGTTGCTTGACGATCTGAATTTCACGGCTGTTGCACAAGAAAATGCTCTCGCCTCTGTGCGCTTTCGGTGTCATTGGACAATGAGGTGTTTCTTCGCCGCATCCCATCCGTTCAAGATCCCGGAGAAGACTCTAGCTGGTAGGCGAGCGCAGGCTCAACAGCAACGCGAGAGAATTGGAGAGCGACCCGAAGGACACCTGCCGATCCAACACGATGTGCCTAGACAGTCAACCGAGCTCGTCCCTTAGCCCTCCGGCGGGCCAGCACCTTGCGTCCGTTCTTGGTGCTCATACGCTTTCTAAACCCGTGCTCACGCTTCTTTTTTAAGTTTGACGGCTGCTGAGATGTAAAAGACATAGTCCCCTTTCCGTTCTCTCTCTTTGAATAGTCGGTTCAAATGAACGGTGAATTATAGGGGAGGCATGTGGGCCTGTCAATTTCAGGTTGCCTCCAGCGATCGGGTCGGTACGCCCGGCTTCAATCCTTAAATATCCTATAGTGATTGAGGCACTTTTGCTTCTGACCACCAGAGTGCCACAAAGTCAGGTGTCACGGTATCATCAAAGTCACCATAACTATTCGAAACAGATAGAATTGTTACCTGATAACGACAACTATCGGTGGCACTGAGCTTGCTGCATGCTTTGGACGTGCTAGTATGCGGAAAGGCTGTACTCTGGTAAGCTAGCGCAGCTATTGTACAAGAATCTCTAGAGTATTCGAGGGGTAGCACCGGCGTCGGATCGGGCACTGCTACGCTTAGGATGAATGCAAGCACAGTTGGATTGACCGAATCGATCGATAGAACCTGTAAGGAGGATTCTTCGTTATGTTGAGAACAGCATCCTTTGTCTCCCTTGCCTTGACTCTCATTATGATTGCTGGATGTGCGGAACCTCCCACCCAGGAGATCCAGGAAGCGGAAAAGGCCCTTAAAGATGCACAGGAAAGCGGCGCGGCCACCTATAGCGCTGAAGAGTATGCCAAGCTGGAAGGTACCCTTACCGCATTGCGGAAAGAAGTCACCGATCAGGATGAAAAATTCACACTCTTTCGAGACTATGGCAAGGCCCAACAATTGTCTGCCTCAGCCAAAGCTGATAGTGAACGGATCAAAACGGCCGCGACTCTAAAGAAGGAAGAGGCGAAGGCAGCCGCTTTACAAGCTCAACAAGTCGCCGAAGAGGCAGTGAAAGCCACGCAAGATTTGGTTGCCAAGGCACCGGTTGGAAAGGATCGCGCCGCGGTGGAGGCCATCAGGAACGACGTAGACGGGCTCAAGTCGTTACTAAAACAGGTTCAGGCATCGATCGACAAAGAAGATTATCCGGCTGCTCAAACCCAGGCGAAGGCCATTCACGACATGAGCCAAGGAGTGTCAACTGAAATACAGCACGCGCTCGCGAAGGTGGGCAAAGGAAGATCTCCGAGGAAAAGATAACGCACGGCATGGCGCTTGACCAGACACATACGACGCTTGCCGTAATTCTCTGCGTCCTCTGCTTGGCCGGGTGTGTTCAAGCTGTTCCGCCGGACCTGCTTGTTGCCCTTGAGGCCATCGACCAAGACTTGATCGCATTGCGGGCTCCGGAAGCTGCACCTGAGGAGTATAGGCAGTTTGTCCGCCAATGGGTTGCTCTGAAAGCGCGCGTCCAATTAGACGATGATCTGATCAGATGGCCATGGGAAGCGACTGATCTTGAGAATGAACTCCGTCGGCTGTACATCACGAGCGAACGTACCGTCTCCCAGCTCCACGAGCGGCAAGCCTCGCAGCACCGCACGGCGCAAGCCACGGTGGCTCGCCTTGAAGAACAGCTTCATGTGATTACCTCGAGGGTCGAAGCGATCGATGGGCGCATCCTCCTAGGTGAAAGAGTCGTTCAAACGGATCTTCTGGTGAAACAAGCGCGCTCCTTCTTCGAACAAAAAGACTTCCAACGAGCCATGCACGCGGCGGAGAAAGCGGATCATGCGCTCAAGGCCCAGACGGCATTGCTCAGTCAAGAATTGGGACGATATGCCGACGAGAACCAAATCGCCTCTTGGCAGACGATGGCCAGGCAGACGATCGAGTGGTCACGCATCCACCAATCAACGGCCATCGTGGTGAGCAAGGCCGACCGAGAATTGATGCTCTACAAGAGCGGTCGGAGGGTGCTATCATACCCCGTCCGGTTAGGATTCAATGGCATGCTAGAAAAGCAGGTTCAGGGGGACGGGGCGACACCGGAAGGTCGGTATCGTGTGACGGATAAGCGCGGTCAAGGGCAAACGCAATTCTACCGAGCCCTGGCGCTGGATTATCCTAATGCCGAAGATCGACGGCGATTCAACTATGCGAAGAAGTTGGGAAGGATCAGCTCGGCCAAAGGCATAGGTGGCCAAATCGAGATCCATGGAGCCGACAATGAACTGTTGGCTCGGACTCTTGGGTGTATTATGCTCGATAATCCGAATATGGCGATGCTCTTCGAAGGCGTTTCTGTCGGGACACCGGTCACGATCGTTGGTGCCTTGACCAGGGAGAACGCGGTGGCCCTGGCCTTATCCGAACTTGCGCAACGGAGAAATCAAATCTGAGTGTAGACTCATGGGCCGACTCCTTCTTGCAACATCAGCCGGCATTTTGCTGCTCTTCTTGGTCGTGAGTGCTCTGACGACCACACACATCGCGCCCGATCATACTCCGGCGCTTCACCCGTCCCCCGTCCAGGACCATGCCAGTCTGCGACCATTACAAGATCGGTATAAGGTGCTGTCCAAGCAGCTGTCCCAACTCACACCGAGTCAACCGTACATCGTGGTCGATACGGCCAGGAACCGACTCTATGTGAAGCATCAAGAGAAAGTCATGCTCGATGCCATTGCGTCGACCGGTAGCGGAGTGATTCTTGACAAACCCGGAGAAGGAAATAGCCAGTGGGTTTTCGACACGCCACGAGGAGAATTTCTCGTGAAGACAAAATTAACGAATCCCACCTGGATCAAGCCGGATTGGGCATTTATCGAAGAAGGGCTCGCTGTTCCGCAAAATGCCGCCGAACGAGCGGAACAAGGTGTATTGGGCGATTATGCGCTGGGTTTTGGAAAAGGCTACTTCATCCACGGGACGCTCTATACCCGATTGTTGGGGAAGAATGTTACACATGGATGCATCCGGCTGAATGACAGCGATCTTAAAGGTGTCTACAAGCTCGCCCGAGTGGGGACACCAATCATGATCTTTTGACCCCTCAACAGTGCGCAGATATTGATGATGAAACTCTGCGCCATTCTGATCCTCTTCGTCTTCACCACGCCAAGCTGGGGAAAGGACCTCGAGGCCTTCCCTGACCTGCAGCTCAACGACGCACAAGGGCTGAAAGAAGCGACGCGTGTGCTTGAGGAAGAACTCAAACTAGCGGCACGCCCGCAGACCTATGTGCTCATCGATCTGGTCGGGAGCACCATCCAGATTAAAGGTCGGGGCATCGGGCTCCACCAGATTCCGATCATTCGCTGGTCTGGTGAATCGCGAAACGAATTAAAAGGGATACACAAGCTGGTTGCGCGACCATCAGTCGTCCGACGAAAAATCGATCCGGGTGCCGCGAGTGAACAGGAGCCGATTTCACTCGCCGACATGCCTACCGACTATGTCTTGTCATGTTCGCCTCCGATGACCATTGCCGTGGTTCCCTCGACAGCCGGCGAAACACTCCTTCGCGGCGCCGCCATTCTAGGAAAATCATGGTGGCATCACGTACAACATTGGGCCAGCTCGCTCTTCACCGACACTCCATCTTCACCGACACCTCATCTGCAACTCACCATCGCGGTCGACCAGGCGCAGTCCTTGGCCTGGGCGCTGGTAGACGGGATGGCGATCGTCATTCGCCGACCAACCGACAAATAAGCAACTGACCGATCGCCAACGGGCACGATCACGTATGCATAGGCGGCGGCGCGAGAAGATCGGCTTCCTCGCCAAAGGCCCCAACCAGAAATGTTTCCGCGTGTCCCAATCGAAATGATATTCTTATTGCGTCCAGGACATCAGACGATAGAATTACTCATCTGGCTGGTTCGAGGTGACCACGCCGACTGCGATCACTACCACGTTCGAAATCCCACCCTGATAATGAGTGCTCACTCTCGTCCAATGGGTTGGCCGTACCCTTCACCAATAACACATGGGCCTGTACGCACGGACACGAAGAAGCGTTGCCTTTTTTAGATCGACTCCATAAGATGCGGAGGATCACTCACCATCTCCACTACCACAATCTCATTGAGGCCGGAGGTCGATATCTATGCGAATGAGTGACAAGCTTCCAGCATTATTCCAATCCACAGTCAATCCGGCTCTTGATGCTCTGACTCAGGCTCAGGTCATCGAGCGCCTATGGGCGAAAGACCATCGAGTCTGGAAGCAGGACCCCAGGGAGATCGTCGACCGGCTGGGGTGGTTGACGTTGCAGGATCAGATGCCACAACAGCTCGGACAACTACGAAATTGTGCGTCCACGGCCAAGGAGATGAAGGTGAGGGATGTGGTGCTCCTGGGTATGGGCGGCAGCAGTCTTGGGCCTGAGGTGTTCCGCACTGTGTTTGGCGCGCAGAAGGGGGCTCCACGCCTGTGGGTATTGGACTCAACTGTTCCGGGGTGGGTGCGGCAGGTGACTGGTGCTATTTCCCCATCTCGCACGCTCTTTCTCGTAGCGAGCAAATCCGGTGGAACGATTGAAGTCATGTCACTCTTCGCCCACTTTTGGAAGCTCGTGACGAAGACCAAGGGGAATCATGGGGGAAGGCAGTTTGTCGCGATTACCGACCCGGGGACCGGCTTAGAAAAGATGGCGCGGGACTATGGATTTGGACAGATCTTCACCAACCCAGCCGACATCGGCGGGCGCTACTCGGTGCTCTCTCTCTTTGGTCTGGTACCCGCGGCGTTCCTGGGACTCGATGTCACGCGGCTTTTGGACCGTGCCGCCGGCATGGCGGAACGATGCCGTCACCAAGAAGACGCCAAGGCGAATCCTGGTGCCTATCTCGGTGCAGTGATGGGGAGCCTTGCCAAAACTGGACGCGATAAGGTGACGGTTATTGCGTCACCGTCGCTCGCGACGTTCGGGCTCTGGGTCGAGCAGCTTCTTGCGGAAAGTACGGGCAAAGAGGGCACAGGCCTCATCCCTATCGCACAGGAACCGGTGTTAAAGCCGAGTGCGTATGGAACCGACCGGTGCTTCGTGTATCTCAAACTCAAAGGAGAGAAAAACGGTGCGCTCGATCGGGCTGTTCAAGCGCTCGCCAAGGCCGAGCACCCAGTCCTGCAGTTTGACTTGCGCGATCGCTATGATCTCGGAGCAGAGTTTTTTCGATGGGAGTTTGCGACGGCGATCGCCGGGCATTTGCTCGGGATCCATCCCTTCGACCAACCAAATGTACAAGAGAGCAAAGACAACACCAATCGGGTTCTAGAAACATTCCAATCAACCGGACACTTGCCAGAGCAGGTGAGTAGCCATCCCAAAGACGTCGCACAAGATCTCGCGAACCAGCTTCATCCCGGAACCTATCTTTCCGTACTGGCGTACACCACGCCGTCACGTCCGTTTGAAACAGCGGTGCGTCGTCTCCGCCAAGCTCTTATGACGAGACATCGCGTTGCGACCACATTTGGATACGGGCCTCGGTATCTTCATTCAACCGGACAGCTCCACAAAGGCGGTCCCAAGACCGGGGTCTTTCTTGAACTCGTGGACCGGATGTCACCGGACACGACCATTCCTGGTAAACCATTCTCGTTTGGCACGTTGGCCCAGGCTCAGGCCGTCGGTGATCTGGCGTCACTGCGCGCGCACGATCGTCATGCGATTCGGGTTCAATTAGGGCGTGACCAGGTCGCCACGGTGAACGCGATCACGGCGGCACTGGTACCGGCCTCATCAGGCCGACGGCGTGGAACATTGAAGAAACGTCCCAAGCGCGCTACCCACTGATATGGCCGCCACGCCGGACATCCGCATTGCGCCGGGTACCCAGCAGTGGGGACAGGCAGCTGCTTCCTTGATCCTTTCAGTGAGCCAACAAGCGATTCAAGCCCACGGCCGGTGCCTCATCGCCCTCTCTGGAGGGTCCACCCCGAGGACGCTCTATCAAGTCCTGGCTACTCCCGAATGGAACGCGCGATTCGATTGGTCGCGTATGGTATTCCTGTTTGGTGACGAACGCTGTACGCCACCGGACCATCCAGAAAGCAATTTTCGAATGGCGCAGACGGAGCTCTTTCAACCGCTGAACATTCGACCGGAACAGGTGTACCGCATGAAAGGCGAGAGCGACGACACAACGGCTGCGGCTCGGGAGTACGAAGCAACGATTCGACGACTGACGAACAGCCCTGCTCCACGGGTTCCGGTTCTGGACCTCGTTCTTCTCGGCCTCGGCGACGATGGACATACTGCCTCGCTCTTTCCCGGAACCGCAGCCTTGCAGGAAGACAAGAGGATCGTCACAGTTGGTCACGCTCATACAGGCATCAGGTCCCGCCTCACATTGTCCCTAGGTGTCTTGAATCACGGGGCTGTGGTACTGTTCCTGGTGACGGGGGCCGGTAAGGCCGACATCGTCCGTAGAATTCTTGAGCCCAGGTCCGACAAGGATCGTTCTTTCCCGGCGGCGAGGATATCGCCTGCGTCAGGTCGACTCGTGTGGATGCTTGATCACTCAGCTGCACAACAACTGAAGAAGACGCCGTCACATCAAGGAGAGACATGATTCTCGCGGGGGACATCGGAGGAACGAAAACCAACCTGGCGCTCTATGACTGGACCACCGAGCGAGTGGAACCACTACGCGTGGAAACCTTTCACAGCGGCGATTACACCTCCCTCGAAGACATTCTCGTAGAGTTTCTCACACCGCCAGAACCGCCGATGCCATTGGATTCAGTGGGGTCCGAGGGAGGTGAGAAGATCCAGAAGGCCAGTAAGGCGGCGTCCGAACCAGTGATGCTAACGGCCGCCTGTTTTGGAATCGCAGGACCGGTGATCGACAATCGTTGTCAAACGACGAACCTTCCCTGGGTGGTAGATGGTCCAACCATCGCGAAACAGTTCAGTATTCCTCGTGTGCAGTTGCTCAATGACTTAGAAGCCACCGCGTACGGACTTTTATGGCTGCAGGCGGATGAGCTGGAAGTGCTGAACACAGGCAATCCTCCGAAAAAGCGACAAGCTCTTGCACTGATCGCAGCCGGGACGGGGCTTGGTGAAGGGATCCTCTTCTGGGACGGCAAATCGTATCGCCCTATGCCGTCGGAAGGAGGTCATACGGACTTTGCACCAAGCAACGATCTGGAGATTGAATTGCTTCGTTATCTCAGGGGCCAATACCTCCACGTAAGCTATGAACGGATTCTGTCCGGTCCGGGCCTCCATGCAGTCTATGAGTTTTTGCGTGACACCAAGAAGAATGAACCGACTTGGTTGGCGGAAAGAATAAAAGTCGGCAATCCAGCCGCTGAAATTGCACAAGCTGGATTGCAAGGCCAAGCCGAGATCGCCAAACAAGCGTTAGACCTCTTTGCGTCGATTTATGGCGCGGAAGCCGGGAATCTCGCCTTAAAGGCGCTGTCGCTCGATGGGGTCTATATCGGAGGTGGGATTGCGCCAAAACTCATTACGAAGCTCCAAGATGGGACGTTCATGAAAGCTTTTACCAATAAAGGTCGGTATAAACGCTTGATGACTCACATGCCCGTGAAAGTCATCATGAATCAGCAGACGGCTCTGCTCGGTGCCGCATCGGTGGCGGCAGCCCTCTCGCTCGCACCTACGCTATGACGTCGGTTGATCTCGATCACCTCAAGAAAGCGGCTGCCCTAAAAGCTAGTGAATTCGTCCGCAGCGGCATGGTCGTCGGCCTGGGGACAGGGTCCACGGCAAAACATCTTCTGGTGGCGCTTGGCGAACAGGTCAAGGCCGGCATGAAGCTGCGAGGCGTGCCGACGTCGCAAGAGACTGCCGTGCTCGCCAAGCAGGCCGGCATTCCGCTGATCGACGCCGAGAATCGGTGGGAGATCGATGTCGCCATCGATGGAGCGGACCAAGTCGATCCCCATTTCAATCTGATCAAAGGCGGTGGGGGCGCGTTGTTGAAAGAAAAGATTGTGGCTGCGTCTGCAAAGCAGTTCATCGTGATGGTTGACCACACGAAACAGGTGCCGGTGCTCGGAGGGTCGTTCCCGCTTCCTATCGAAGTGATCCCCTTTGGGTGGGGCAGTACCGCCCGGGAAATTGAAGCGCTCACCAAAAGCCGCGTGGTACTCAGAGAACGCAACGGGGCTCCGTTTAGGACCGAGTCCGGGAACCTCATCGTTGACGTGCATATCGATCGCATCAGTCAGCCGGGCGACCTCGAAACAGCACTGAACCTCATCCCCGGCGTTGTGGAGACAGGGCTCTTTGTCGGTCGAACCAACGTCTTGATTGTCGGTACACCTCAAGGCGTTCACACCCTCCATGCCCCCAAGACATGAGCACTCGCTCAGCAGACGAGAGGTCCTACAGGCGTTCGGGCAAAAGGTCCGCTTCCTTCTCACCGCACCAATAGCGTATACACTCGTACCATCCGAATCCGCAGACGCTGCAACAACAACCAGACCACAAGGTGAAGACATGAGCGTTGATGATATTTCAGGCAGCAACGATCCCTATCGGCTCCCGCGGCACGTGATTCCGACCCGGTATGACCTGAGGCTTGAGCCGGATCTCACAACAGGACGCTTCCTGGGCCAAGCGACCATTCTCATCACGGTCAAAACGACGACGCGGACAATTCTCTTGAATGTCGTGGATCTTGTACTTCAGTCCGCAATAGTTGAGGGACCGAACCGAGCACCACTCAAAGCGTCAATCGAATTGGAACACAAGAGCCAACGGGCTAGATTGTCATTTCAGGAGACCATCGATCCAGGCGAATGGACACTCGCCCTGTTGTTCGAAGGAACACTGAACGATCAACTCCGCGGGTTCTATCGGAGCACCTACAAGGATGCGTCGGGGATTACGCAGACCCTTGCGGCCACGCAATTCGAAGCCACCGATGCACGGCGCGCCTTCCCCTGCTGGGATGAGCCGGATTTCAAAGCCATCTTCGCGACGACATTGGTTATCGATCCACGCCTCACCGCGGTGTCAAATACGACGGTCCTCTCTGAATCGATTGAGCACAACAAGAAGGTCGTAAAGTTTGTCGATAGCATCAACATGTCGACCTATCTGGTGGCCTTCATTGTGGGGCAGATCGAAGCGACGAAGCCAGTCTACGTAGGCAAGACACCACTTCGACTCTGGACGATTCCGGGGAAACAGCCACTCACGCCATTCGGGCAGGAGATTGCCGCTGTATCGTTGAAGTTTTTCGAAGATTACTACGGGATCCCGTACCCAGGAGACAAGCTGGATCTTCTCGCGATTCCAGACTTTGCCTCAGGCGCGATGGAGAACCTCGGGGCGATCACGTTCCGTGAGACGGCACTGCTTGTCGATCAACGGACGGGAACACACGCTGAGCTCGAACGAATTGCCGATGTCGTGGCTCATGAAAACGCCCATATGTGGTTCGGCGATTTGGTGACGATGTCCTGGTGGAATGGACTGTGGCTGAACGAAGCCTTCGCGACCTTCATGGAGATGCTCGCCGTCGACGCCTGGAAACCAGAATGGAAACGATGGGAAACATTCAGCGTCGCCCGCGCAGCTGCGTTCTCCGTCGATGGGCTCATGAGCACCAGGCCGATTGAATTCCCGGTCCATGCCCCCAAAGACGCGGATGCGATGTTCGATATCCTGACTTACGAAAAAGGCGCATCGGTCCTCCGCATGTTGGAGCAGCATATCGGTCCGGCCGTGTTCCGCGACGGGGTCCGGCAGTATCTTCACGCCCACGCCTACGGCAATGCCGATACCAAAGATTTGTGGACCGCTCTTGGCACGGTCGCCCGCCAGCCGGTTCCCGAGCTGATGGACGGGTGGATCTTTCAGCCAGGTTTCCCCTTGGTGACGGCGGAAGTATGCGGTCAAGAATTGCAGCTCTCGCAGCAGCGCTTCACCTATCTCATGCAACAGTCGGTGTCGGAACAGCTCTGGCAGATCCCGGTTCAGATTCGCCTGGCCATCGGCGATCGGGTGGAACATCGTCGGCTGTTGCTCACAGAGCGTGAGACGACGATCGGACTCCCAGCGGGGGTTACCTCCGTCTTTGTGAACGAGGGTGGCCATGGATTTTATCGGGTTCGCCATCGTGGTGCGCTTCTGCAGCAACTACTCGATCAGGGCCTTGACCGTCTGGCTGCGATGGACCGATTCAACCTCATCAGCGACGCCTGGGCTACGACTGTGGCGGGACTGATGCCGCTTCCCGACTATCTCCAACTCACCGCACGCTTCAAGGATGAGCGAGACAGAAATGTCTGGACGGTGTTACTTGACTCCTTCACCTTCTTGAACAGGATTACGACACCGGAGAATCGAGTGGCATTGGAAGCACTGGTTCGTGGTCGAGTAGGCCTGGTGGTGAAAGAACTTGGGTGGGATCCGAAGGCGGGTGAATCAGATCTTATCAGACAGCTGCGAGGGGATCTCATCGGTGCACTTGGCAAGCTTGGCAACGACCCCGCAACACAGCAGCAAGCGGCAGAACGGTACCAGCAATACCGAAAAGACCCGTCGACCGCCGACGCGAATGTTGTGCCAGCCCTCGTCGGGATCCTGGCCTATACGGGAGATGAGGCGCGCTATGAGGAATTCTCAGAACGGTATCGCACTGCATCCACCCCACAAGAGGAGCGCCGGTATCTCTTTTCGTTGGCCGCCTTTCGGCCCAAGGAACTACTCACGCGGACGCTGGCCCGAACGATCAACGGCGAAATCCGTACGCAAGATGCCCCGTTTATCGTCGGGGCGCAGATGATGAATGTGGATGGGCGAGAACAGGCCTGGGAGTTTGTGAAGGCGAACTGGAACCAAATGGATCGGCTGTTCCCCAAACAAGGCCTCAGGCGCATGTGTGGGGGCATCGTCGGCCTGGCAACTCCAGAGCTCGAGCAAGACGTACGCACATTCTTCGCTGCCCGCAAGATCGATCTAGGAGGGAAAACCCTGGAGCAATACTTCGAACAACTTCGTATTGCGGTCTCCTTCCGCGAACGAGAAGGAGGTGCACTTCAGCCCCTTGGACTAACTCGCTAGTGGTGTGACGGACCGAGTCCACTGCCACCCATCCCATCGTGTCCGATCAGACGAATCGCATCCCCATCCTGAACAAGCGAATCCTCGCTCGCGATCTTCTTATTGATGGTTACCAGCACTTTCTTCTCCCGCAGGAGTTGCAGCAGATGCCGAAGCTGCACTCCTTGGCGCTGGATCAGTTGGCGAACTGAGATCGAGCGATCGATCTCGCATGCCAGATCACACTCCCCATCCACAGTTTGTAATTGTCCGGTCAGTACGATCGTCACCATGTCCGTCCTTCCTCATCCATACACAGGCTCTTCCTTATCCCCACTAGACGGGGAGTTGACTCGCCCACCATCTCTCCTGATAATAGTGCAGTATGCCTTCTCTCGATGTTCAAAATCCGGGCATGCCCGATCTCCAGTTCGTCTTGTTCGTGTCGGCACTCTGCACGGCAGATCTGGCGACGATCAATATCTCGGAAGAACTTCGGCAAACGATCTTTGATCGCTGCTGGGCCTTCATTCACACCGAACCACCACCGACCACCCCTCAGGAACGCGTGCTGGACCTCCGAGGAGGAACAGAACTTACGCTCGACGCCTGCGCTGCGACGATCCGATCCCTCTTCCACGAGGCAAATATTACGACCTTGGTGTGGGACCATCCGGTGAGCGAGGCTCGCATGACCAGCACACCTGAAGCCACTCCATTGATCGATCGATTGGGACAATTGTATCCCGACCATCCTACGGTCGTCGATCCTCCTCATCATCCACCTCACAAATCCAATCCGACGCCATGAACTAGGGGATGCCGTGCGTGTGACACCGATTGACATTCATGGCGTACTCTTGCTCGAACCGTCCATCATCTCCGATCATCGAGGCTACTTCATGGAAACCTATCATCAGCAGCGCTACGCTGAGGCAGGTATTACGGAGCACTTCGTGCAAGATAACTGCTCACGATCGGTCCAAAACACCATACGTGGCCTGCATTTTCAGGAGCCGCATGGTCAAGGGAAACTCGTCATGGCCCTTGAGGGGACGGTCTACGACGTTGTCGTCGATATTCGAAAGGGATCGCCGACATTCGGAAAATGGTATGGCGTCGAGCTGTCTGGTAAGAACCTTCATCAGCTGTACATTCCCCCGGGATGCGCTCATGGCTTTTGTGTCATGAGCGAGATGGCCACATTTCTCTATAAGTGTACTGCTTATTATTCACCGAGGGATGAGCGAGGTATCGTGTGGAACGATCCGGCCTTGAGAATTCACTGGCCAATCAGTGAGCCTATCCTCTCACCGAAAGACCAAGCCTACCGTACCATCAAAGAAATGGATCCGGAGTTACCGGTCTATACACCTAGTCCCTAGCTAAATCGCCACTCGCCACACCTTCGATCTTCACACGTCGTCATGAGCGTTTGCGACTCCTCCCTTCACGGAATCTGCAGAGCAGTCCTAGTGACAGGGCCGTGACGAGTGTGGTATGAGTGCCACTGTTCGCTTATCCATAGTGGCACGTCCCCATCGTCTAGCCTGGCCTAGGACATTGCCCTTTCAAGGCAGTAACACGGGTTCAAATCCCGTTGGGGACACCAACATTTTCAGTGTGGACTAAGCCGTTGAAAAGCTTACCCACAGCCGCTTCCCCTTCCAACCAGCGAACCTTCTCACGCCATCGCGCCTAACGCCACACCCGAATATGATTCGACAGAAGCTTTCGAAGAAGCTGCTGTGTCGGAGCTGTCGTCCACAGGTCCTCGTGAGGCATGAAGGAAGACCCGCCGCTGGAGATGAACCAGCGGCGTCACGCGAGGGGATCAGCCCCGCGCTCGGGTCTTCCACGTCAGATGCACGACGTGGGGGCCATCGTACGGTGGGGCCAGGAGGGATGTACATATGTTAGAGGATTGGTGGTGGTGAACCTCTCTTGACACGACACTAACAATCCACCCTAAAATTCACTCCTCACAAAAACGGTGGGCATGGAATCTCGGATGGGTGTATGGCTAGGATGTGTGGCGATTGCCGTCGCGATTGGTCAATGGCTGATCGCACCGGATGCCATTAGCTATGGAGTACGCTTTGCTATTATCTTGGCGGCAATTGTGTTCGTTGTTATCGGACTTGGCTCGCCCGTCTTAATTGTCTGGCAATGGCTTCGTGATTCCATCGCAAAAACTTTGAACACTAACAACGTGATGGCTACGACGCAGATAGAGAAGCGGGATGAGACAGAGCTCGATCGCTCTCATAATCGTCGCACGATTCCATTACGAATTGAGTTTTCAGAAGACGGTAGTTACAAGCATGTTGGGCGAACAGAAGGGTACGGTATCAATGAAGGACAATGGCAAAAGTATACAGTGGCCGTTAGAAACACGACGAACAATGAGATTCTGGACGTACAAGTATGGTTGACCGCAATTGAACCAGTCCCTCAGGAAGTCGTTGGGTATATCCCTCTACCATTGCACGTCACTCACGCCCCTCCACATGTCAGCACGATGACACTCACCGCACAAGAAAAACGGTTGGTCGATGTCGTCTCGTTCTTCAATAAGTTCTGGCAACCAGACATACTTTTGGAGCATACGTCTCCAGTGGCCAAACGGGAGTGTTATTGCGGCGATGACGGATATGAGATCGAATTAATGGTGAAAGGCACAGGAGTTCGGCCTTCCAAGAGAAGATTTCAGATTGGGGTAGAAGCGCGTAACCTCTTCATGAGGTCTTTGGATCAGCCGGGAGAAGAAGCCATGTTGGAAGCCTTTGAAACGTAGGAACGAGTCACACTCACTATGAATGGGACTCGCACAGGTGGGTATCATCCCCGCTGATCACAATCATGTGATTCTGTATCGGTCCTTCGCGCAGCAAGAAATGTCGGTACGAACCGGATAACCAGCGACTCATTACAGCGTGGGTCAATATGGTCTTGATAATTTTGTGGCCCCTCTATAAACATCATTAACAAAGCCTCCTGAGATTATTGTGATTACGAAAGAGCAAATCCTCTCGGACATTCGGCGCCTCGGAAAACAACGTGGAGGACACATAAGCCTCGACGCCTTTCTTGCAGCTACTGGCATGAAAGCACATCAGCTACTTGGCAAGTTTTGGGCGAGGTGGAATGACGCCCTCACTGAAGCGGGACTCCGAACCATGGAATTTTCTAACCCAAGAACGGAGGAGGAAATTGTCATTGAAGCCTTTGCGCAGCTCATTGAGACGCTGAAGAAGTGGCCTACCGGAACTGAAATGCTCTTAGAGCGCGGTCGCAATGAATCCTTTCCGAGCATCAAAGTCGTGCGCTGAGTGCGAAATATGCCCGATTTTGTCTCAAGACTCTCCGCGTACTGCGCAGCGAACGACAATCTGTCCATCGCGGCTAAGATCGCAGCTGAGCGAATGGAAGCAGAACAAGTTGAACCTCAGCTTGATGACCACGCTCCTATCAATGGCTACGTTTATATGATGCGGTCTGGGCGTCGGTATAAAATTGGCCGCACCACATCCCCTTCTCGGCGTCATCGTGAAGTGCGGCTTGATCTTCCTGACCCCACCACTCTGATTCACACGATCCCGACTGATGATCCCGCTGGCATTGAGTCCTACTGGCATCTTCGGTTTAGTTCGAAGCGCGTGCGAAATACTGAATTTTTTACACTCGATGCATCCGATGTCGCCGCGTTCAAACGTCGGAAGTATCAGTAGACTCGACAACTGCATCTCCCTCACCGTCTGCTACCACACTGCTATCAGGACAGGACAAACTATTCCCATCTCGCCCCATGCCGGGGGAGTCCTGGTTTGTGGTTTTCTTATGGGGTAGGTTGTCTGAGGTGGGGCTATCCAAATTTTCTAACACGGATGACCAAGGCAGTTCCCTGGCTCTTTCAGACTGCTATTCTCATTTCTCCTGAAAACGGAATAACGAGGTGGATCACCGGCGACATTGCAACGTACATTTACGAGTTTTCTTGCTCGTTAAAATCCACCACTTGGGCCAGTTCGATAAAGACCTCTGTCTCGTTCATTTGATAGACCAGCCTCAGCAGGCGCGGTACAGGAAACCGGTAGGCCTTTTTAATCAGGTATCTCGTGGGATGAGACTCGGGGAGTGGATAGCCAGGAGGGTTCTGTTCGTGAAGTAACCGCCACGTCAAACCGTCGAATACTTTTCTCACTAGCGGATCTCGTTCCTCTTCCTCCTTCAGGTATTCTTTGGTTGCTGGCGCAACGCGAAGCTTTCGAAGCGGCGTCATCGCCCTACGCGATCTGACTCAACGCCTGCCTCGCCCACTTCACATCTGTTTCTGTAACCTCATCGAGCTCAGAGGCAAAAACCGTTTCCAGCGGCAGCTCATCGCCGATCTCGGCCAATTCCCAAATTCGATCATGGGACGCGAGGCTTATGGACGTCGCGGTGTGGTTGAAACAAATTTCGCGAATGACATCGTCGATGAGACTAATCTCATCGGGTGTGAACATCGAAATGTTTGGTTGGGTGAGCGAGACAAACTCGCGCTTTTCATAATTGTGAAAAGGCGTATTTTTGACGGCAATCGCGCCTTCATCCTCTAGCAGCTTTATCACCTGGAGGACATGCTTGGGCACGGGACCGAACTGCTGCTTCACATACGTCTCTCGTGTGAGAGAGACCCCCCGAGTTTCAAGAGAAATCGCGTCCGCGTACCACAAGATCTTATTCAGCTTTGTTGCGCCGAGCAACGTCGTATCAGGACACTTCGAACACACATAGTGCACGAGGGTCTTCAACTTCTTGAGGTCTCGCGTACTGAGCCGCTGACTTCTTCTTAGGCGTGACATAGCGCGTACTCCTTACTGTGGAGTCTATTAGGAACCAAATTCATAATTTTTCAAAACGTTTTCAAAAAGTCTGTGCGCTTGGACAGCCGAGAGGACACATTATAACTATCGCTGAAACGAGATAGCAATCTAGGGAGTTCGCTTGCGACCAGCTCATGCTGCCACCCTCATTTCCCCTGAAAACGGGATGGGGAGGTGCTCAAACCGCGTGGGTAAGGACTCCACTTTCCCGTTCGAGACACCACATTCTTTGTAGGCCAAACACCTGGAAAGCTCATCAGGATCAGACATACCCTAACCATGATCCAGCTACAGGATCTAGCGCAGAAATAAATGACTGAAAGCCTGAGCCGTAAGGACCACTTTCTATTGTTGTGGCATCTTGATACACTCAAACTGTTTCATCGCGTCAGGCCTCGCATGAAACGAGCGTAAGACGGCCTATTACCGATGTTGTTCCTACCGAGACCGTGATTGGAAGTTCAGCCTCATCCCCGTTACGCCGTACCATCCTTGGGTCGCGTCTTCCTTTTGCGAAACCCTCTCGCGTCATGGACAATGTCATCATCACAGGAGGACCCCAAGATGGGTTCAAAGCTTTATGTCGGTGGGTTGCCGTATTCGGCGACCGAGCAGCAATTGACCGAAACGTTCGGGGCGCATGGCACGGTGGCCTCTGCGAAGATCATCTCAGACAAGTTCACGGGACAGTCGCGTGGATTTGGTTTCGTGGAGATGTCCTCGGATGCGGAAGCGCAAGCCGCGATCACGGCGCTGAATGGCACAGAGATGGGTGGCCGCACACTCACGGTCAATGAAGCCAAACCACAGGAACCGCGTTCTGGTGGTGGCGGTGGATACGGTGGCGGTGGCGGTGGTGGTCGTCCCGGTGGAAAGCGCGATCGCTGGTAAACGGCTCGCACTGATCCAGACGCCAAAGGATCTCCGGCCCAGACCGCTGCTCTACAAGCGCATTACGCGGCGCGGGCCGGAAGGTCTCCAGAAAACGGGATGACAAGGTGTGCCCGATGCAACATTGAAAGGTTCACATTCCGATTGGGGACACCAATATCATTCCGAATAGACATCGCTTACCGTCTCGGTTTGCCGTTACAGACCTGCCTGAATTTATCGAACTGAAAATCAAGATATGGCGCTCGGCTAGCGCTGACTGCAGGCGATCTTCCACAGACCTTCATTAATGCTGGCTGGTTCGATAGGGAGCCACTGACTCTGGTCCACAGAGCCCTCTGCCGGTCGACCAGTTCCCATGTGGTGTGAAAACTCAGTGAAGGCAAGCAATCGCACACGTTTGTCTGCACAATGAACTTCTTTACGAGTCACGGTCGAGAAAAACCGATGAGGCCCCGGTCCAAATCGTCCAAACCCAGCATTCCCTTGCATCCACAGATAGTCCGTCAATTGCCTTAACACGACAACACTTCCACCCAGACTTACCAAGCCAGGATCAACATACACCGTATATAGGTTGGGTGTTTGATACGCATCCTCAATTGGCACCCATCTCGTCTCACCAGACGCAAAACTGACTGCATCACAAGTAAACCAGATACCGAACACAACTCCCGTGAGGAGCCTACCCTTCAAACGCATGACTGCATTTCCGGCACAAGAACTTCGACGCAATGGTATCCTTCCATTCAGCCAGCTTCTCAGTATAGGTCTTAGTTTTCAACCTTCCGTATCCAACCCATACCCCCAATAATCCTGCAGACGAGACGATCTCTGTGACCGCCATCTCTGCTTCTGAACCTTGAGGGGACCCGATGGTCAGTAGGAGGCCAACATACACGGGGACCCCAAGCAGAAATCCCTGAAGATAGGCCCAGGGGACCTTTGGCGGGAGATACGACGTTGGAAAACCAGTCAACGCTTTTGCAGACGGCGATTGTTCCAGAATGTCCCGGATGCGTTGCGCCTTATCAGTCTTGCAAGTTGGACAGGTACGTTCAACAGACATAGAATTCCTCCTTTCTAAGTAAGTACTCCCAATAGCGTGCCTAACAACAGAACAAGAGCCAAACTCTATCCCAGCGCAGCCTCCACCGTCCCGAGACTTACATGAACAACTATTTGGAATGCCATGTTTTTACAGATCACTGTCAAACAACGGACACTTTGAGTCGTACCTTAATATTTTAGGCGGGAAGAAATTCCGGTGCAAGGGGACCCTACAGATTAGTAGGTTATACGGAAGTCACAGCCGTAAGGCAGAAAAAACATGGCCCGGAATCCCCTGATGGGAATTCCGGGCCGCATCCTGACACCGCTCCTGCTATCGACTAGTAGACCGACTTCGCACCCGGGCCGACCTGGCTGGGGAACGGATCCAGAATGGTCTTGGGCGCG
>LNDU01000058.1 GCA_001464735.1 Nitrospira sp. Ga0074138 | reverse complement strand
ACTTTAATCTTGATATGTTCGCCCTTGAGCCACTTGATCATGAACTCATTTTCTTGACCCGGCGTGAACCCAGTCCGGACCGGCTCCCACGGACCACGAGCCCCGATGCCGCCGTCTTCCGCCTTGGTGATGCGGATGAGACATTCCTTCGGCACCGTATTGACCGCATGGTGGTCGATTTCGAACCCCCATTTAAACTTGAGCCCATTTGCGCTTTTCCCCGGGAGCGAATCAGTTTGGTGCATCGGCATGAGCCAGCTGCGCGTGAACGACTGCTGCGCGCCGTACCGGAAGTTCGACTGATAGCCGGTGTCGATCGCGATCGCCCGCCCATCTGGCCTGGTTTCATGGCCCTTGACGGACTTCGCGGTAGAGACATAGGGCGCATGCTTGGCCATCGTCACATGGTACGGATAGGCTGGGTTGTACTTGGCGCGAATCATCAACCGCGCGACCTTGTAGTAAGGATCGCTCGGCTTCCAGCCTCGATAGGGGCGGTCCACCGGATTCCCATCTATGTAGACGTAGTCCCCATCATTGATGCCACGGTCCTTGGCCGCTTGGGGGTTGATATGCACCTGATGCTCACCGACACCGGGAGTTCGCTTGTCCATGCGGTACGGATCGCCGAAGTTCGACTCGTAAATCTGCACCCAGTCGTTCACCGACCACTGACTGTGGACTCGGTGGCGAGTTTTAGGAGTCACGCAGTAGAACTGATACCCCTTCTCCCATAAGGGATTGCTGTGGCGCTTAATTTCCTGCCACGCTAGTTTTATGTTCCTAATCATTTTGTCGTCGTGGTGTTGGGCCGCAATCGGAATGCCATAGTCGTCGGGCCGAACGTAGGGGTTCGTCGTGAAGATGGCGTTCGGGAGATACGGTGTGGCCTCCGGACCTTCCCGATGGGAGATAAAGTTTTCGCCGTACTCGATGGCTTCCGGTTCAATACGATAGCTCTCGATGCGTCCAGATCTGGTCCACATCGGCTTCGACTCGTTCGTCTCCTCCCAGAGTGGGTGCCGCGGATAGGTTCGAACCATCACCATCCAGCCCTTTTCAGACTTCAAGAGCACATCGGCACTGTATCCGTAAAACGTGCTGGACGCGTCAAGGAGGCGTTGCGCGTACACGTCCACTCGATTCTGATAGACAAAATGGAAGACGTCTCGCATCCGTTTCTCGCCCGTGATCTCGGCGAGTCTTGCCGCCACCCCCGCGAACGTATCCGCATCGTTCCGCGTGTCGTACAGCGGCCTGATCCCACCCTTCCAGATCTGCACCCAAGGATTCGACACGGTGGCCGTCATTTCCGGATAGGTGAACTCCATCCAGGAGTTCACGGCAAAGGCGATATCGGCATGGTTGACGTCTGACGTCATCTCGATGTCCTGCGTGATCAGACACTCGATGTTGGGGTCGACGTTCCGCACCATATCGTAATGGTGCTTGGCGTTGTTCAAAAGATTGACGTTGACGACCCACCGCAACTTGCTGGGGGTCGGCATATGGGTCTTGCCGGTAAACACCTTGCGGCCATACTTCGGGGTATTGACGATCAAGGCCGTATCCCCGTGATTCCAGTACGCGGGCTCTTCGCCATAGTAGTAGTTCTTGTACTTAATTTCCTTCCCATGGGCATTGGGGTCCAGATTGATCTGCCAGGGATCTTCCGATAAGTGTACGCCGCCACCGACACCCGACCAGGGCGTCGCATTCCAAATTCCCACTTTGTAATTGCCGGACCAGGTATGGCAGCCGGCGCCGAACTTGCCGATATTGCCGGTCAAGGTCAGGACAAGGGCGGCCGCCCGTCCATTTGACGTCATGTGGAAATAGTGGCAGACCCCCTCGCCGTTGTGGATTGCGGCGGGTTTAATCGTGCCCGAGTCGCGCGCCCAGCGAACCAGGAGATCCTTGGGAGAGCGAGTGATCTGATGCGTGGTATCGAGATCGTAGTCTTGGAAGTGGATCAGATACATCTGGTAGATGGGCAGCGCATCGATTTCGCGTCCGTTCAACAGCTTAACTCGATAGGTACCGGTCAAAGCCGGACTAATCCCGCTCTTATCGAAATGCCAGCCGACCTGCTCACGATGGAGCGGAACAGCCTGCTGTTTGGCCAAGTCCCACACCATGAAACCGCCTAACCGTTCGATGTACTCCGGTTTCAATGCTTGGATCCGGCCGGAGTAACTGTGAGAGAAATCAGGGAACTTGTAGTTTGGGATCACATCTCGTGGATCCAGATATTGGAGGGTATCCGTGCGGACCAACAGGGGCATATCCGTGAACTGCTTGATATAGTCGATGTCCTGCATGTTCTCATCGAGAATGATCTTGCAGGCCCCGAGGAATAAGGCCCCGTCCGATTGCGGGCGAAGAGGAATCCAGTAGTCGGCTCGCTGGGCCGTCGGATTGTACTCCGGAGTGATCACCGCGAGGCGCGCGCCGCGCTCGATTGATTCGAGCTTCCAGTGCGCTTCCGGCATCTTGTTCTCAACGAAATTCTTGCCCCAGCTCGTGTTGAACTTCGTGAAGCGCATATCGCTCAAATCAACGTCGCAATTTTGCGTGCCGTTCCAAAATGGCTGTGAAGGGTCTTGGTCCCCATGCCAGGTGTAATTGTTCCAATAACGACCGCCTTGTGCCTGATCCGGACCGACCTTGCGTATCCACGTATCCAGCAACGGCAGGACGCTGTTGTTGAAACGGGTATTGGAGTGTTTGCCGATGAATCCGAGAATGGGCATGCCTGCCCGGTGCTTGAAGCAGCGCACACCCGCGCCCTTCATCATCTCGATCATTTCTGGGGCATACCCCTGCTCGCGAAGACGCCGCGCTCCAGCTTCACCACTATATCGGGTGGCAATCACAATCATGGCCTTGGCGGCATAGGTAAATGCCGTATCCCAGGAAACGCGAAGCATATCGTCTAAAAAGCGACTGTCGAACTTATATTTTCGCTTGGTTTCAGGGGTTAACTCCGGAGATCCGTCGTCAGCCCATTGCTTCCACCCCTTCCGCATCAAGGGTCCTTTTAATCGATAAGGACCGTACACGCGGCGATGGAAGGTAAACCCTTTGAGACACATTCGTGGGTTGTGCGCGAAGGTTCCACGATTGCCGTATAAGTCTTCATAGGTCTGGTGGTCGTAGTTCTGTTCGACCCTCATGACCACGCCGTTCCGAACGAAGGCCCGAATGCGGCAGGCGTGCGTGTCGTTGGGAGAGCAGACCCATGTAAAGGACGAATCGTACCGATATTGGTCGTGATAGACCCGCTCCCACGATCGGTCCGGATACTCCCCCAAGGGGTTGCCGACTTCGATAACTGGCTGGAGCGCCGTCAATGCCAGGACTTTGTCCGCCACGGCTGCGGCGGCGATGGTTCCCGCTGTGGCTTTCATAAACTGTCTACGTGAGACAAGCATATGATGAACCTCCCTGTTTCAGTATGGTGACCGCGACTCTCTTCCTTCCTAGACCTCGGCTCATTTCCCTTCCTGTGTGACAGCGGAAACAACTGTCACGCATTCACACCGGTAGTCGCTGTCGCTTGCCCAAAGATTTTGGGCTGTCTGGTCGGTTTTTCCTCACGCCATCCAAAGCAGAGTGTGCGACATGTCGACGTGCGGGCATGCATCGGGGTGCACAATAGCGGAGTCAGCATTGGAAGAGAGAGCGGAAGACTACTGGCTGTACCTGTGAAAACTACGGGGTTTTCGCGGAGCGGCTACCATATAGTTCCCAAAGCAGTCATGGTGACGTGACAAGGCCTTGGGCCATTGCATATTTGACGAGGTCGATGGTCGTGTGGAGATGGAGTTGCTCCATGATCTTGGCTTTGTGAAATTCGACGGTTCGATGTGAAATCTTTAACTGGTCGGCGATTTCTTTCGCGGAGAACCCCTCGGCAACCAGTTGTAGAATTTCGCGCTGCCTGGCCGTCAAGTCGTCCATCGTGGCTGAACGGGATTGCTCCGGATTCAGGAAAGACGTTACGACATCTTTCGTAATGAGCGGGGTCACGTAGAAATTGCCGTTCATCACCGACTGAACCGCCTGTGCCAATTCCGTGGCGGCCGATTGTTTCAGTAAATAGCCTGAGGCCCCTGCTCTGAAGGCCTCGTTGACATACACCGTTTCTGTGTGCATTGTCACGAAGATGAGTTTCACTTCGGGCAGCAGCTTCTTGAGCTTCTTCGCCGCCTCGATGCCGTTCAGACGAGGCATCGATATGTCCAATATGACGACTTGTGGCTGGAGGCCTACAACGGCATCAACTAGTGCGCGACCATCCTCTACAGCCCCTACCAATTCACAATGCTCTTCCAGCAACTTCTTGAACCCTTCAAGTACGAAGGTATGGTCATCGGCCAAAAGGACTCGTGGTTTCTTCATGTGGCGCTCCTGAAAGTGGAATCTGCACGGTGATATGTGTACCTCTGCCCGGCTCGGACTGAATGTCGAATCGGCCTCGCACAGATCTTACTCTCTCTTGCATGTTCACAAGACCTAACCCTGGATGACGAGCCTGAATTTCCTTGAGATCGAAACCAACACCGGCATCAAAAATTGATAGCGTAATCTCTTGATCGTCACAGGTCAATTCGAGCTCCACACGACTCGCGTGGGCATGTTTCATGATGTTGGCAAGGCTTTCCTGAGTCACCCGATACAGGCAAGAGGCAATGTCTCGTGACAAGAAATCATCAGCTATCTCTTGCTGCACGGCCACTATTTTGATTCCGGTCTTGGCTGACCATTCATCTGCCATGTGTGTGAGCGCCGCGGGCAGACCGAGGTCGTCGAGGATAGAGGAATGAAATTGATAGGCCATCCGACGGATATCCTCGGAGATTCTCGCCAGCCGTTGAGCCATCGCTTGGATTGCCTCGCTGGTCATCGTCGATGGGTCAGACAACATGGTCCCCATTTCAATCGCCATCAACGCGACTCGTTGGTTAACGTCGTCGTGGAGCTCCCGGGCAATGCGCCGACGTTCTTCTTCTTGCGCCATCATCAATTGTGCGGTCAACGATTGGAGTTGCTGTTCCTTCCTCAACCGGTCCGTGATGTCTCTGACGATTACGGTAAACGTGGTTCTCTCGCCCACGCTCAGTTTTGAGATGCTCGCTTCTGCAGGGAACTCACTTCCATCCTTCTTCATGCCGAATACTTCACACCGTTGTGCCATGTGAGGTGCGGAATCAAGAACTTGGGCGAACATGTTAATATGATCTGCATGATTGATCCGAAATCGTTTGGGGAGCAGCAGGTCGATCGGTTTCCCCAGCACCTCGCCTGGATAATACCCGAACAGTTTTACCGCCCCTTGGTTGAAGAGTGTAATCGATCGATCATGTTCAGTGACGATGATGGCGTCCTCGGCGATGTCGAGGATGCCGGCAAGCCGGCCTTGTGACAGACGCAGCGCTTGTTCAGTCTGAATGTGTTCAGTAATCTCCATGACCAAGGTTTGGTTGACGGTGGCGAGTTCCCGGGTTCTCACTGCGACCTTGTGTTCTAGATCTTCATTGGCCTTCTGCAGTGCCGTCTCAGCCTGTCGCCGTTTCCACGCAAACCACACGAGCACCCATAAAATGACAATCGTAATCGACCTGTTCCCCATCTGAATCCAAGACGGCAAATAGGCAAACCATGGAGTCCCAAGCCCTCCAACCAAGGTGAGGATCGTTCCTGCTCCAGCGGCTATGGCCGGCATCCATGAAAACCGTGAGGCCGTAGCGACTAACACGACGATGACATAAAACTCATGGTCGGCGAAGGCAGTCGGCGAATACATGTCGAAAGAAAAGAGTCCAGCCAGGAGCAGAGCCATCAAGCTGAGCAGGATATATTCTCTCAATTGAGCATTCATACGCATGCCGTCGCCGGTCAGCTATTGAACGGTTACCCAGGATGGGGTGTGATTGTTTCTATTGTAAGCGAAGATGGTCGGCTTGCGTCAAATAGGTCCTATCGACAGGCCGGCCAAGAACCGAGGACAAAAATAGGGTGTGGGGTTTTCACCTCTCAGGTTTCAAAAAAATCTGAAAGTGCTGGCGGTCGATGGGATCGTAATCGTTCAGAAGCCGATAGCCAGCGGCCTCCATCTCGCGTCGGACCTCTCGCAACGCGCTGGGAAATACACGTTGGCTAGTGCATCAGTTGACCGCAGTTTCTGGAGGGCGTACCATCAAAACGTGACCGAGGATTCAGGGTGGACAATCACGTCGAAGATCAGCCGGTCCTCAATCATATTCAACGCCTTGTCTCAGAAGAACATCTATTGCACGAGCTAAGGGCACACTCCAAAGCCGATCGCACGCGGCTCGATCAAGTCGAGGTTGAGCTCGATCAGTGCTGGGACCTCTTGCGCCAGCGACGCGCCTTTCGTGAGGTCGTCCTTGACGCGGACGACGCAGAAGTTCGCCCGCCACAGGTTGTTGAAAATTATGAGCAGTAGAGATAGAGATGGGGTGAGCACGAACCAAACAAACTCGACCGACATGCGCTACGAAATGGGTTTCGGCGCCGGTTTATTTTCAGAAATTCAGAAAAATCGTATTCATGAGGACCATGGCTAAACTTAAATTTGATGACCTAAAGAGTTTCCTTGAGATACCGTATGACGAGCTCGAAGAAATGAATCTCAAGGCGGCGCAGCGTGCTGAGAAGGCCGGAGCCAAAGAGCTGGAACAGGAATATACCTCGTGGCTTAAGAAGGAAACGCACATCAAGGCCGTGACCTTATGCTTCTCCGATATTGAAGGCCGACTTCATATGCTCGATTACGACAAGAAGTATCTGCTGGAGTCGTTGGGCAATCTAACATTTGACGGTTCATCTATCCGAGGGTTCACGCCGCAACATGAGTCGGACCTGCGCCTTGCCGTCGACTGGTCCTCCATCCGATATCTTCCGGCCGATGTGATTGGCGCAGGCAAGGTGATTTTCTTTGCGTCCGTGTTGAACAGCGATCGGACGCCGTATCACAGCGACTTCCGCGGGATGCTGAAATCCTATACGGAGGACCTCAAGAAGAAGGGCCTTACGGCATATGCCGCCAGTGAAATTGAAGGCTTCCTTGTGGAAGGACAGAACGCCGAGCAACGGTACAGCGAGAACGGGTTTAGGCTCATCTCAACCGGTGGGTACTATCACTCACTTCCGCTGGACACGCTCCGTCAGTTTATCGATAAGTCGGCGGAGGCACAGCGGGCCCTGGGCTTCAAGAACGAAAAAGATCATCCGGAGGTCGCGCCCTCGCAGTTCGAAATGAACTTTTCCTATGCCGATGTGGTTCGCGCTGCAGATCACGTGCAGCTATATAAGCTGATATGCCGCCAGATGGCCCGATCCATGGGGCACACGGCCACGTTCCTTCCGAAGCCTTTCGTCGGAATCAACGGATCCGGCATGCACACCAACTTTTCTCTGAGCAAGAATGGCAAGAATATTTTCTACGACGTGAAGGGGAAAGATGGGCTTTCCGATGTAGCATGGGACTTCATTCTCAAACTCTTGAATCATGCGCCGGATATATGCCTGGTATTTAACTCGTCGGTGAATGCCTACCGTCGCCTCGATCCGCACTTTGAAGCACCGAATCAGATCAAGGTTTCAGCGATCGATCGCGGCTCCATGATCCGCATTCCGATGGCCAATGAAAAGACGGCCCGTATCGAACTGCGTTCAGTCGCTCCCGATGCGAATCCTTACCTCGTGCTATACACGATGCTCAAGACTGGTTTTGAAGGGGAACGCTTGGAAAAGAAAGAGACGACGGGCGACCGCGCACGGTTCCTCCCGACTAGTATCAACGACGCGATCTCGCTATTTAATGAATCGAAGTTTATCGCCGATATCCTTGGTGAGGACAGCAAGCAGAAATATTCTAGCTTCAAGCAGTTAGTGGCAGATCGATCTCCGAAAGAACTCGGTACGATAGTGAAGGCTTCGGAAGTTCTCTTCCACCACGAAGTCACGAATCAACTGCTCTGGAATCAGTTCTAGTCAACATTGGATCCACTTTAGCGATCAACTCGCTTTTCTTCAGGTCACGCCGGGCGACTCCCAAATCTGAACCCTCAAGTGGACGGGAGGGCGAGACGGGAGAAGTCCTCGAGTGGATCAAGTCCGGTTGGGTAAGCGAATCGCAAACATTGGGGATTCCCTTGCGAAAGCGGTCCCATCAGCCGGTCGAGCTGACTGTTCTCGATGCGGTGCCAGACTTTGTCATCAATGTCGTTTCATTGCCGACCGGGGGGCGGTTTGTACCCGATGCTGCTTCAACGAAAGGGGAAAAGGATGAAGGCCACCGAAATCGCATGGAGGGTGATTCTTTGTGGCGCCGACTGAGAGAGGCCTGTTCGGTGTGGCGACCAGCGGTGCGTGATCCAGGTAGGCGTCCACGACCCCGGTGAGTAAGTTATTTGCGCCGGGCCACAAGGCCGACAAGCACACACCAGCCTCGCCGGTAAGACGCCCGTGGACGTCCGCCATAAACGCCGCGCCTTACTCATGCCGGGCCTCGATCACTCGAATGCTGGAATCAGCGACGCGTCGGTGAACTTCAGGATTTCTTCGCCCGGCAGACCAGAGATGACGCGGACTGCTTCATTCTCAAGACAACGCACGAGTACCGTGGCGGCATTCATGATCCTGCTACTGTTACGGGTCTTCCAGGCTCCGTGTGAGCACGGTCGCGATGGTGCGCGGCATGCGGGCTTTGGGCCATTCATGGTCCATCGGCATGGCGTTCCATGCGGAGGCAATGGCTTGTTTCATGGCCTGGGGCGGAGCATTGAGTGTCCGCAAAAACATCCTGTGAGGTCGGTCCGAACGGTAGTCCGGTTGTCTCGAGGGGTGCTTGAGATACCGTGCGACAAGATCGGCCCTCATGCCATGCAGAATGGTCCCATGAAAGAGGAGTGCGTTCCTGGTTCGTCGCTGCGCGTTGCCGGAAATCTTCCTGCCGTCGATCGCGAGGTCGCTGATCCCTCGAACGCTCGTGGTCGGCTCCCACTGACGAAGCGTTGCGGCTAGCCGCTCCAGGACAAATCGATTGGTGGTGCGAATACTCGCAAGGTCAGGATTCCATTCGAGCGGCAGCACAAAGGCATAGGAGAGACATCCTGGGCCCTGCAAGATGGTCCCGCCGCCGCTCGCGCGTCGAAGGATAGGCAGGCCGTCTTTTTCGCAGGTGGTAAGATCGACTTCGTCGGCCACGCGAGAGGCGCGGCCTAACACGACGAAAGGACAATCGCTCTCCCAAAATCGAAGGATAGGAGCTCCACCCCGCTCATCCAATTCCTCCAATAATACTTCATCCAGCGCAAGATTCTCGGCGGGAAAAGGGAGGGTCAGATCGAGCAACCGGAACGTGCGCATGTCATGACCGGTTCGGCATGAAGAGATGTGTTGGTGATCCATCGAATGATTCAGCCGCTTCCATGATGGTCTCGCTCAACGTCGGATGTGGATGGATCGAGGAAGCCACATCTTCTGCGACTGCACCCATCTCGACTGCTAGGACTCCTTCGGCGATCAACTCGCCTGCACCGACGCCGCAAATCCCCATGCCGAGGACGCGTCCGGACTCCGCATCGAGTACGAGCTTGGTGAGGCCTTCGTTGCGGCCCAATGTCGTCGCGCGCCCAGAGGCTGCCCAAGGAAATCGCGCCACCTTCACAGCTTGTCCAGATCCATTGGCCGCTTCTTCTGTCAGTCCGCACCAGGCGATTTCAGGATCGGTAAAGATGACGGCTGGGATCGCCGCCGCATCGAGCGCTGCTGGTCGTCCGGCGATCACTCTGGCGGCGACCAGCCCTTCATGCGTGGCCTTGTGGGCGAGCATCGGCTCTCCCACTACATCGCCAATCGCGTAGATGGTCGGTTCGGTCGTGCGCATCTGCCGATCGACTTGCACGAAGCCGTTCGGTGCGATGGCAACTTTTGTGTGCTCGAGTCCAAGCTGGTCGCTATTGGGTCTTCGTCCTACGGCAACGAGCACGCGGTCGAACATCTCGGTGCTGGTTCCTTCAGAATCTACGAAGGTCGCGGCCAGACCTTCCGTCACCGCATCCAGTGTTTTCACGGTGGTGTTGAGCTTGATGGCCTTGAACCGGCGATGCATGCGCTGATGGAGTGGTCGCACGAGATCCGCATCGACGGCGTTCAACAGGCGCGGCAGCGCTTCGACCACTGTGACCTCGGAGCCGAGCGCCTGATAGACAGTGCCTAACTCGAGGCCGATGTAGCCACCGCCGACGACCAGCAGGCGTCTGGGGACATCAGGCAACTGGAGTGCGCTCGTGGAATCCATGACGCGTGGATCGTCGAGCCTGAGCGCAGCCGGGATCACGGGCTTCGAGCCGCTCGCGAGAATCGCATGACCGAATGAGAGTTCGTGCGACCCGGAGGTGCCGGAGAGCTGTAAGGTCGTCGCATCCTTGAACATGGCCCGCGCATGGATGACCTCGACCTTCCGGCTACCTGCCAGCGACCGCACGCCTTTCGTCAGTTTGCCGATGATCGCTTGCACGCGGTTGCGAAATGCCTCCAGGTCCACCCGTGGCTTATCATAATGGATGCCCCAGGCAGCCGCTTCTTCTGCATCGGTGAGTAAGCGAGCGGCGTGAAGCAAGGCTTTGGAGGGAATACACCCGCGCAACAAGCAGGTGCCACCCAGTTGTGGATCCTCATCGATCAGCGCCGTGCGTAAGCCGAGATCTGCAGCCTGGAACGCGGCTGCATAGCCGCCTGGACCGGCGCCGATCACCGCCACATCAACTCGAGAGGGAGCCATCGAATCCCCGGCTACAATGTCAAACATGAATCGTTAGCTTGATAACAGCACGCTGCTCGTCGCGCCATTCCAGCAAGTCTCTTAGAGTCCAAGAAACATGCCCTGGAAATCTTCCAGCACTTTGACGATCTCGTTGGTAAAGCGTGCGCCGATCGCCCCGTCGACCAGCCGATGGTCATAGGCCACGCACAATTGCAGTACTCGACGCGGCACGAACTGGCCGTCACGATACACTGGCGTCACCCGTGCCTTCCCGACACCGAGAATGCCGACTTGAGGCGGATTGATGATCGGGAGGAACGGACCGGCACTGATCCCTCCCATGTTGCTGAGCGTGAACGTCGCTCCGCGCAACTCTTCCAGCTTGACCTCTCGCTTGCGGGTTCGCTCGGCGAGATCGGCCAGCTCCAGCGAAATTTGGAGAAGATCTTTCTGGTCCACCTGGTGAACGACCGGCACGATCAGTCCAGCCGGTGTGTCGACCGCCACGCCGATATTATAATAGTCTTTGTAGATCACCTCGCCGTTGGTGAGATCAAGGGTCGCGTTCAGCTGCGGGTATAGTTTGAGTGCATGGACGATCGCTTTCAAGAAGAGGCTGCTCAATGTCAGCGTGGCGCCTTTCTTCTTAAATTCAGGCGCATATCGCTTATGCAGCGCCATGAGATCGGTGATGTCGGCATCCTGGAATTGATGAACGTGCGGGATGGTTGTCCAGGCCTGTATCATGTTCGCGGCGATCTTCCGACGGGTTGACGAGAGCGGCTCTCGCCGTTCAGCCCCATAGGGCGTAGAAAAGATATTCCCGCCTGCGCCCAGGACGGTGCCGCGTGTGGTCCGTTCCCGCACGAAGGCTTTCACGTCTTCAGCAGTGATTCGGCCACCGGCTTCCGATCCTTTGACCTGTAAAAGGTCCACACCCAGTTCTCGTGCGAGCCGGCGAACCGATGGAGGGGCTGGGATAGCTGTACCCGCTGGCGGTGGACTGACCACGGCAGGCTTCTGCTCCACGACCGGTCGCTCTGGTGCCGGCAGTGGCGCAGTCGGTCCGGTCTCTGGGTGTTCCCGTTGTACTACGGCATTCGGTTCTACGGCAGGCGGCGCCTGTGGGACTCGCGCCACCTCCGCTTTCTCCAGCGCCGAGGTCGTAGCCTTCTGCGCCTCACCCCCAGATTCGTTCAGCTCGATGATCGCTTGTCCGACCTTCACGTGATCGCCTTGCCGAACGAGGAGGCGGGCAACAGTTCCTCCGGCTGGCGCCGGCACGGGCACGGTGGCTTTTTCGGTCTCCAGCTCGATGAGCGATTGTCCCTCGCTCACCTGATCGCCCTCGCGCACCAGCAGTTGGACCACGTCGCCGCCTTCGATACCTTCCGCAAGAAATGGGAGCTGGACTTTCATGTCATATTCCTAACATTCTGAATAGCCGGTCTCGGTCACCGGTGCCAAGGGGCCTCTCCATCGGTCGAAACCCCGAGATCCCGTGTAGCCTGGGTGACCAGGTTCGCCGCCACGGTTCCCCGACGACATAGCGTATAGAGCGTCGCCACGACCAGATGTTCGGCGTCGACTTCGAAGAAGCGGCGTAACGCCTTGCGGGTATCGCTCCGTCCGAAGCCGTCTGTTCCTAGAGCGAACAATCCGCCAGGAATCCAGGGCGCAATCTGCTGCGGAACCAGACGCACATAGTCGCTGACCGCTACGCAAGGGCCATCAAACTGCTCGACGGTCTGCTGCAGGAAGCTCGTACGAGGGGCCGATTCTGGGTGCAACAGATTCCAGCGCTCGGCCTCTAGTGTGCTCATCCGCAGCTGCTTGTAGCTCGTCACGCTCCACACATCGGATGCCACTCCGTAACGCAATAGCAGATCCTGTGCGCGCACCGCTTCTCTCACCATCGGGCCACTCGCGAGGAGATGCGCGCGGTGCTTGGCTCGATCCGGTGCAGATCGGAATCGATACAGACCTTCTCGGATGCCTTCCTCCACATTCGGCGGCATTGCCGGCATCGGGTAGGATTCGTTGTATAGGGTGATGTAATAGGATAGGTTTTGTTGGTCGCGGTACATTCGTTTCAATCCATCCTGGAGAATGACCGCCAGTTCAAACATGAAGGCCGGATCATAGGCAGCGATCGTCGGGTAGGCGCTGGCGAGCAGATGACTCTGTCCGTCCTGGTGCTGCAGGCCTTCTCCTTCCAACGTCGTACGCCCGGCGGTGGCGCCCAGCAGAAAGCCACGCGTGCGCATATCGCAGGCGGCCCAGATCAAATCGCCGATTCGTTGAAACCCGAACATTGAGTAGAAGATGTAAAAGGGAATCATGTTGATGCCGTGCGTCGCGTAGGCGGTACCTGCCGCGATGTATGAGGACATCGCACCCGCTTCGGTAATGCCTTCCTCGAGGATTTGACCGTTTTTTGCCTCGAAATAGTACAGAAGGGAACTCTTGTCCACCGGTTCGTACAGCTGGCCGAGGTGCGAGTAGATGCCGTATTGCCGGAAGAGCGCCTCAAGTCCAAACGTACGCGCTTCGTCCGGAATGATCGGCACCAGGTGCTTTCCGAAGTCCTTGATGCTGAGTAGGCGTCCCAGCATCCGAGCGAACCCCATTGTGGTGGAGACCGAACGCTCGCCCGATCCTTCGAGAAACTCCTTGAACTGGTCGAGCGCCGGTGTCTCGAGCGATTCGACGTGGACGCGCCGCTCTGGGATGGGGCCGCCCATCGCCTTTATCCGCGCAGCGAGGTACGCCGCCTCGGGACTGTCGGCCGGCGGCCGGTAAAACGGCGTCGAGGTTAGTTGCTCATCCGGCACCGGTACACTGAACCTCGTTCGGAATTCTCGCAGCTCCTGTTCGTTCATCTTCTTTTGCTGATGAGTGACGTTGCGTCCTTCGCCGGCCTCGCCGAGGCCATAGCCTTTGATTGTCTTAGCCAGGATCACAGTGGGTTGTCCCTCGTGCTCCACGGCGGCCTTGTAGGCGGCGTAGAGTTTTCGCGGATCGTGGCCGCCCCGCAGCATCTTGTGGATCTGCTCGTCGGAATAGCTCTCCACCAGCTTGAGCAGTCGCGGATCAGCACCGAAGAAATGCTGTCGTGTGAAGGTGCCGCCTTCCACCACATACTTTTGATACCAGCCATCCACGACCTCGCCCATCCGCTTGACCAGCAGGCCTTCGTTGTCCTTTGCCAACAGCGGGTCCCAGTCGCTGCCCCAGATCACCTTGATGACATGCCATCCGGCGCCGAGGAAGATGGCTTCCAGCTCTTGGATGATTTTGCCGTTACCGCGTACGGGACCGTCTAGACGTTGAAGATTACAGTTGACGACCCAGATGAGATTGTCGAGCCGTTCGCGGGAGGCGAGTGAGAGGGCGCCGAGACTTTCCGGTTCATCGGTTTCGCCGTCGCCGACGAAGGTCCACACCCGTTGTTGGCTCGTGTCCTTGATGTCGCGGTCCTGCAGGTAACGGTTAAAGCGCGCCTGATAGATCGACAGGATCGGTCCTAGGCCCATCGAGACCGTGGGAAATTCCCAGTAGTCGGGGAGCAGCCAGGGGTGCGGATAGGACGACAAACCCCGTCCGTCGGGGGCCAGTTCGGCACGGAAGTGGTGGAGCGCTTCCTCCGGGAGACGTCCCTCGACGAACCCGCGGGCGTAGATCCCCGGCGCGGCGTGACCTTGAAAATAGACATGGTCACCGCCTTGCGGTCCGTCTTTGCCGCGTAAAAAATGATGCAGAGCCACTTCATAGAGGGTGGCTGCCGAAGCAAAGGTCGAAATATGCCCGCCGATGCCAGGACGCTCTTGGTTCGCCTTGACGACCATCGCCATGGCATTCCAGCGGACCAGGCTGCGGATTCGGCGTTCTAGTTCGAGGTTGCCTGGGTAGGGAGGTTGTCGAGAGGTGGGAATTGTGTTGACGTACGGAGTGTTGACCGATTGGGCGACCTGAGCACCGCGTTCGCCCAGTCGATCCCGAAGCCGTTCGAACAGATACGTTGCCCGCTTGATGCCGTGTTGCTCAAGTACGTACTCGAGGGAGTCGAGCCATTCGCGCGTTTCCTGTGGATCGGTGTCGCTCATGCAGGGTCCTCGGGAGATTCGTCTTTCACATCCTACCTTATTTTGAGCTCGTGAGTCGCTTGTTGCCTTTGACCTGTGCCTCAACACCAGCGGTTGCCGGTGGGGCATGCGCGCGTCTTTCGTTTGCGTTCGTCCTAGTCGCAGGTCGCAGATAGAGATATATTCGCACGAGGAAACGGGCAGACCGAACAGGCTTGCCTCGTTCATTCTGATGGAGGTATTATCTAGAGTCCTACCTCATTAAGGAGGTGCCATGGTTACGACGCGCAACCTTCCCAAATCGACACGGATTTCCCTCGACCGCAGCATTGAACGGATGCGAAAGCAGTTGGCTGAACTGGCCCAGTTTTTGGGCAAGGGGACGCCGACTCGCAGTCTGGAGGAATTCGATCTGGAAACTGAACGGTTGATCGGCGATCTACTAGGGCAGGCCTCCGACATGCTGCATGCGTATGAATACGCCGAACTGGGTGAGGCCGGCGGGTTGGTGAATATGACGGACGAGGCGCCGGAAGGCACCGGCATGGACAGCCATCGGCAGAGTCTCTTGCAACGGTATCGGGTGTTGGAAAGCTGCGTGTCGGATCTCGAAGCGCGTCGGGCCGCCGAGCCGAAACAGAAGAAAGTTGGGCAGACTCTCATCGGCCCGCAAATCGCAGAGCATATGTCGACGGAAGTCCGGAGTCTCTCACAAGAGGCCACTCTGCGCGAAGCGGGGCAGCTTATGCAGAAGTGGAAGCTCGGCTCACTCCTCCTGACCGACAACCAGTCATATGTCGGCTTCATCACGGATTCGGCGTTGGCGCGTGAGGTAGTGGCCAACGGGATGAATCCCAACAGCACTTCTGCCAAGACGTGCATGCGCAAGCCGGTCGTGGCCATCGAAGGTGATCGTCCGATCATTGATGCCGTGCGCATGATGAAAGAGCAAGCAACCCGGCATCTAGCCGTGACGCAGGACGGCCAAATTATCGGCGTGATTTCTGTCTCCAATATTCTCCGCTACTACTCAGGTGTGGTTTAACCACATTCACGTCAATCGGGGAGGCGAGATGATGGGACCAACCAAAGTGATCGTGAACGGCAGTGGCTTGTACGAGGCAGTGTCCGGCAAACTGATCAAAGACGGTTTCGCGAGTCGTGGTGAGCTAGAGGACTATGTGAACCATCATTACCTCCTCTTGCCCGTGATCGACAAGGCAGGCAAACCATGGCTGCTTTACGGAAAACCGGTGTACTGCCTACACGGAGTGCAATACGAAACGGTGAATGACCAGAAAGTTCACCTCACCCGGTGTCCGGATTGTGGCGGCATGGGGATTCGTTCCGACGAATTCACGGTGGAGTCGGATTGCATCCGGTGCACGTCTTGCGGACACGAGTTTGATCCTCGGTTGGAAATGATGGAGACGTAGGACGGGATAGCTTGGTCGCAACCTCTGTGACCGAGCCGTGCACCTAGCAGGATGCTGAAAAAGTCCGCCAGCGTCGTTCTCGCATCGCTCAGAGGCTCAACGTACCGAAAGCGTACGGTTCGCCTCTTCGCTCGCTGCGGCCTTGCTGGACGGCCTTTTTGACCATCCTGGAGGATTTCCTGGGTAAGGCCGAGACTCTCGATCATCGCGAATTTCTAGCTGATCAAAATGGTTTTTCCGCAGCCTGCTAGAGTAACCGGCTCCTACCGCTCCGCCTTCGCGAAAATCTGGAAGTGCTGGCTGTCGACGACATCGTAATCGTTCAGAAGCCGATAGCCGGCGGCTTCCATCTCGCGTCGGACCTCTTCTTTCGCGGTCCTGTGACCGAACATGCTGGACAAGAATCCACGAGGATGATAATCGAGAATCGCGACGCGGCCGCCTGGTCGCAGCGATGAGGCGAGGGACCGAAAATAGTCCACTCGATCGTTCATGTCATGATAGACATCGCAACTGAACACCAGGTCGACGGGTTCCGGAAGTCTTGGATCGTGCGGCTCGGCCCGGACCGGTCGGACATTCGGGGTCCCTCGGGCAACCATTTCCTTGATGATCATGTTGATCGCGCTCTCCTTGGTATCAACCGCATAGACTGTTCCTCTGGCCCCGACCGCCTTGGCAAGGTGCCAGGTAAAGTAGCCTACGCCGGCCCCCAAGTCTGCCACCCTCGCTCCCCGCGCGAGGGACAGTTTTTCAACGACCCCTTGTGGTTTCTGCCACACATCCCGTGAGGGGTCGCTCATGTCTTGATAGTTCCATTGGGCACAACCGGTGAGGGAGAATACGACAACTAACGCGCCTAAAGACCTGAATGGCAACTTGTGGTTCATAGTCTTTCCTTTTCTAAAGACCGGTGTGTTGGGTCGGTCAAATCAGGTACCGCATGAGGAGATACGGTGGTGTTGTGAGAGCGATGGCCCTCTCCAAGGTCTCAGTTCACACAAGTACCCCGAGTATCATGAGGGGTGTCGACGGTCGTTTCAATATAGTTTACGCCTGTGCTTCTGCCAAGGTCAGCTCCTCAGGCCCGACTTCGTCCGGTGTTGTATGTGGTTCCATCGGTTGATGTTCTGCGGCGATCAGTGAGTAAAAGACCGGCACCACAAAGAGGGTGAAGATCGTGCCGACGGTCATGCCGGTGACCAACACCATGCCAATACTGTTACGGGCCGCTGCACCGGGACCCGTTGCCAAGACTAGGGGGAGGTGACCGAAGACGGTGGCGGCTGAGGTCATCAGCACCGGCCGCAGTCTCGTCAGCGAGGCCTCGCGCACCGCCGTCAGCCGGGAATATCCGCGAGCCTGCAGTTGATTGGCGAACTCCACGATGAGGATGCCGTTTTTTGCGATCAATCCCACCAGCGTGATCAGCCCGACCTGGGAGTAAATATTGATCGTGGTGAGGTCGAGAAAACTCACCACCAGGGCGCCGGACATTGCAAGTGGGACCGAGCCAAGCAAGACGATCAAGGGATCGCGGAAGCTCTTGAACTGAGCAGCCAGTACCAAATAGATCAGGACCACCGCGAAGCCGAGCGTGACGGTGAGTGCCGCTCCCTCCTGGCGGAGTTGCCGTGACTCGCCGGCATAGTCCATGACCACGCGCGGGCCACTTGAGGCTGCCGCGGTTTCAAGCACACGGAGCCCCTGTTCCTTGGTGAAGCCGGGTTTCAGGCCTCCGAAGATGCGGACGGCGTTGCGTTGCTGGAATCGATTCAATGTGCGCGGCGCAGTGCTTGTTTCGATATGGGTGAATGTCGACACCGGGACCAATTGGCCGCCCGGTGTCTTGATTTTGAGATCGAGTAATGGATCGACCGTTGCGCGATCCTTGTCGCCAAGTTGAGGAATGACCTTGTAGCTGCGGTCGAAATAGTTGAACCGGTTGACATACCCGCCGCCGAGCATGGTGCCCAGCTCACGACCGACTCCGGCCAGGTCGAATCCCAAATCCGCGAGCCGCTCACGATCTAACACGACGCGGGCTTGGGGGAGGTCGATTTTGAGGTCGGTGTCCACATACAAGAACTTGCCGCTCTGCCAGCCTGCGCCCAGGACGGCCCTGACTGCTTCAAGCATCTGTTCGGCCGGTGCATCGCTCTGCAAGATCAACTCCACGTCGTACTGACCAGGGGTGGGGAGCGGCGGGTCTAGTCTGGGGAATACACGGAGTCCCGGCACTTGTGACACGGCACTGAACACGTCGTCGTACATCTCCTCGGTTGAGCGAGCGCGATCGTGCCAATCCTTCGCGACCACGCCGCCGAAGCCTCCCCATGCCGTGGTGAGCGACCAGGTGTAGTCCGCCCCAGGGATGGCCGTGATGGCGTTGACGATCCGGAAGTGTTGTCGGTTGGTGGCCTGGACCGTGGAGTCCGGCGACGCTTCGAAGAAGAGGCTGATGTGGTTCTGATCTTCTACAGGAGCCAACTCCTGACGGGAGAAGTGATAGAGCGGCCAGGCTGCAAGCACGATCAGGAGCGCGGCCACCACAACTCCCCATCGCATGGTGAGAGTGCCGTCGAGTAGCCTGGCGTAGAACGCGCGCGCTTCTTCGAAGCGTCGGTTGACGAACGCGGTCAAGCGACCTTCCTTGCCTCGCGGATGGACGAACCGCGAGCTCATCACCGGCGACAGCGTGATCGCGACGACACCAGAGAGCACGACGGCCACGGCCAGTGTGATCGCAAACTCTAGGAACAAGGAACCGGTCAGCCCGCCTTGGAAGCCGATCGGGGCATAGACGGCCGCGAGCGTGATCGTCATCGCAACGATCGGGCCCAGCAGCTCCCGTGCGGCGGCTTGCGCGGCCTCGATTCGAGATTGGCCCAGACGCACATGCCGTTCCACGTTCTCAACGACCACGATGGCATCGTCTACCACCAGACCGACGGACAGCACGATGGCGAGCAGGGTGAGGAGATTCAGGCTGAATCCGAACGCGGCCATGAAGAGGGCGGTTCCGATCAACGATATCGGTATGGCCACGAGCGGCACAATGGCTGTACGGACCGATCCCATAAACAGGAACACCACAAGGGCGACGATCAGGATCGTTTCGGATAACGTCTTGGTGATTTCCGTCAGGGCGTTCCGAATGAACATCGTACCGTCCCAGACGAGTTTCATGTCGATATCGCTCGGGAGGGTCGGCCGGATACGTTCGATCTCGTCGCGTAGCCGGTGCCCGACGTCGATTTCGTTTGCGCCGGGTACCGACCAGATGCCGAGATACACGCCTTCCGTCTCATCGTACTTCGCAATGATCGTGGCTTCTTCGGCTCCCCGTTCGATTCGCGCGACGTCCTTGAGCCGCACGATGGCCCCGTTCCGATCGGCGACGATCAGCTCCTCAAATTCACCCGTGGAACGAAGATCGGTATTGGCAAGCAGGTTGACCTGGACCTGATTTCCTTTTGTGCGGCCGACCGCCGCCAAATAGTTGTTTCGACGAAGTGCACCCTGGACGTCGCCGGGCGAGAGGTTGAGGGCCGCGAGTCGGTCAGGGTCGATCCAAATACGCATGGCGACCTGTCGCTCACCTTCGAACGTGACTCGTTGGACGCCGGGTAACGTTGCGAGCTGGGGTTGTAACGTGCGTAGCAGCCAGTCGGTGACGGCGGGGACCGGACGCTCCGTCGAACTGAAACTCAAGTAGAACGATGCGTAGGGTCGATCGGCTCGCTGGATCTCGATCGCAGATGGCTCGGCTTCCGGAGGCAGTTCCGATCGTACCTGCTGGAGTCGTGCGGTGACCTCTGCCAGCGCTGCCGTACTGCTGTGGTTTAATTTCAGATGGACGGTCACGGTGCTGACTCCGGCGCGGCTGGTCGATTCGACATAGTCAACGCCGCTGATGGCGGAGACCACCCGTTCGATCGGTGTACTGATGAACCCACGAACAGTATCGGCGCCGGCGCCGTAGTAGAGGGTGGTGATGGCGACCAACGAGTTTTCGATCTTGGGATACTGCTGGACTGGGAGTGATGTCATTGCGCGCCAGCCGGCGAGGAGGATGACCAGGTTGACAACGATGGCCAACACAGGATGTTTGATGAAGACGTCGGTGAACGATGTTCGGGTCGTGTCTCGCGGCATGATGATCGGTCTATGGGTTCCCGGTCTCGTGATTCTCTTTCGGGTTACTCCCGACAGATTCAGCGACTGCAACGAGGATCCCGTCACGAAGCTTAAACGAGCCCACGGCAGCGATGTGCTCGCCTGCCGTCAGACCGGCATGGATCACGATCTCGTCGCCGAACATGGGGCCGCTTTCAACCTGCCGGGTATGGACTCGTTTGTGGCCATCCTTGTCCAGCGCGATGACGAACACTTGGTCGCCTCCTGGCCCCTTGCGCAACGCACTGACCGGGATGGCGACGACTGTTCGCTGGGGACCGACCGGAACCCGGACGCGTACCGAAGCGCCTGGTGATGGAAGATTGCGGGTGCCTTCGATTCTGGCACGGATCATGGCGTTCCGAGTGGTCGGGTCAACGCGTGCGTCGAGCGCAACAATCTTGGCTACGATAGCGGAAGAATCAATGGCTGTAAGTATCTCGACGGATTCGCCGACTCGTAAGCCCGCAGCCACCTGCTGCGCCACTGTGAAATCGACATGCACTGCGTCACCGACGCCTTGCAATGTCGTCAAGAGTGTTCCCTCGTCAAGATACTGCCCGGGATGGACATCCGCGATACCCACTCTCGCACGGAAGGGGGCGCGGATCGTCTTCTTGGCAATGATCGCCTTGGTGCGTGCAATCTGGGCCTGTGCCACATCCAAGTCTGCGCGTGCCCGATCGACTTCTTCTTGAGTGGTCGCGAGTTCCTGGCTGAGGTTTTGTCTGCGATTGAGGACGGTCTTGGCGAGTGCGACCTGGGCTTCTTGTGCCCGAAGGTCGGCCTCTTCGACCGAGACATCGAGCGCGACGAGCAGTGTGCCTGCTTCGACAATCTGCCCGGGTGTGAGCCGGACTTCGCGAACCGTCCCTGCCAGTTCGTTCTTTAAGGTGATCGAACGCAGCGCAAGGACCGTCCCGATCGAAGTCGTGCTCTGGCGGTGGTCAATCGCTCGTGCAACGGCGATGGTCACGGTCTCCATGGGTTCGGGCTGATTGGCCGAAGCGGCCTGATCGCCCTGAATGGATTCGTACTTCCACGCGCCCAGACCGACGCCGATCAGGAGCACGAAGCAGACAAGTAAGACTGACCCCAGCCAATTCTGACGATTCATGAGAAATATGCTCAAACCCCTAACAACGAAGACTTTGGTTGTGACAACATCAATTGTGAAGGATGCATTCGAAAACTCCCTTTACCCCCAGCCCTCCCGGAAAGGGACAGAACCAATAGCAGCTGGGTGCTGGGGGAGTCGCTTCAGGTTATGTTATCAAATTTTTGTCTCCATAGCGCTAGCCCCTGTTCGTCAACGCTACGCGGTGTTGCGCTATGCAAGATTGAATAGGTGAAGAGTTGTAGGAAAGAATAGCCATCGGTGTGGTCGGCAAGGGTCGCTGATCATACCGATCGTCAAGGCTCGGCGCGGTCCAGCAACTCGTTCAACCTCTTTTCTAGAAAACGCCGCTCCGGTTCTTGTTTCGCCAGTCCCAACGCACGTTGGTAGGAGACACGGGCGTCAGTTTTCTTGGTAAGTCTTCGGCAGAAATCAGCCCGTGTGGCATGCGCCAGATGATACTGCGCTAACTTACCGCGCTTCAAGAGCGCATCGACCAACTCCAAGCCTTTGGCCGGTCCGTCACGCATGGCAACCGCCACTGCTCGATTGAGCTCGACGATCGCCGAGGGGACGGGATCCGAAAGGAGGACAACTGCTTAGAAATTTTATTCAGAATAAGGTGGAATAGGCCCGTATGCGATTTAAGCGGAGCAAAACATTCGAGAAACTGTCTGCAAATTAAGTGGGCAATATACTTGCAGCCATTTTCTTTCGCGCCAAGTTTTTCTTGACGCCATATAGTTGCATATGCAACTATATGGTCGGTGAGGTACAGAAATGAGACACAATAAAGATATTCTTGAACAGATAGGATGTGAGTGTCTGTTGAGTCGTGCACGTGTACTCAATCGTGTTCTCACAGGAATCTACGATAATGAATTACGTTCCTATGGTCTGAAAGCAACACAACTTAATCTCCTGGTCGTTGTGGCGAGAATCGGCCCCGTTCGACGTATCGACATTGGAAAGCGTCTTCACCTCGATCCATCAACGCTGACCCGGAATCTCAAGATAATGCTGACCAATGGTTGGATAGAAGAGCGTATCGATGGAGAAGACGGTCGAGGCTCGCCGTTGCAGGTCACTGCAAAAGGTCGTGATCTTCTGAATCAAATCGTTCCGTCTTGGCGAAAGGCGCAGGATCGTGCGCGAAAGCTGATCGGGGATGAGGGTGAGACACTTTTAAAAAACCTCGGAGCCAGCAAGTTCGGATTTCCGACGAGGTAGACGAGTTTTTTTGATTTTGTAATTGCATATACAACAATATACCATTTGCACTTGCCGAGCACGAAACCACGAGGGAGAGACAATATGACAAAACCAATAAAGTTGATCACGGCAGCGCTCGAGAAAATTTGGTTCCAAGCCGCACTGCTCCATCTCGAGAAGGAGTCTCTGATATGTGCTTATGCAAAACGACGAGCAGACTTCTGGCGGTCTTCGATCTTGGGAAACACACCATTTTCCTCGATCGTGCACGTGCGAGGCAAATTACTTGCTTGCCTGCTGCTGCCACTCATGATGTTTCTTGGGTGCACCCCTCAAGACAAACAATCCCAGCAGGTTATTCGGCCTGTGAAGGTCGTTCGAATCGGCGATGAAGCTGCCGCAGGGGTGATGAGTTTCGCTGGGGAAGTACGGGCACGATACGAAACGACCTTAGCCTTCCGGGTATCCGGCAAAATGATTGACCGTCTCGTTGAGGTGGGTGATCGCGTGCACAAAGGTCAGCGCTTAGCGAGGCTTGATTCCAACGATTATCAACTTGGAAGGGACGCGCTGAACGCCCAGCTCAAATCCGCTCGAGCGGAACAGGATTTTGCGCGGGATGATCTGACTCGTTACCGCGAACTCCTCAACGAGCGGGTCATTAGTCCAGCCGAGTTCGACCGGCATGACACCGCATACATCACCGCGCGAGAACGGGTAGCAGTGCTGCACGCACAACTGAACCAAGCGACCAACCAATTACAGTACACCGATCTGCTGGCGGATCGGGACGGGGTGGTGACCGCACTGGAAGCCGAGATCGGAGAGGTAGTGACCGCCGGTCAGCCGATCGTGAAGCTGGCCCGGCTTGATGAAAAGGAAATCCATATCGATATTCCCGAGCAGCGCGTGGCGGAAATTGAACTCCATCAGAAAGTCCGCGTGACTTTGTGGGCCAGCGGCGACAAACAAATCCAGGCTCGTATTCGCGAGATCGCAGCAGCGGCCGACCCGGCCAGCCGCACCTATCGCGTCAAGACGACACTGCTTGAGGGACAGGATGAAGTACGACTTGGGAAGACAGCGACGGTGTGGATTCCTGTAACAACATCGCCTCGTCTCGCCGTACCGCTCTCGGCCGTATTCACCCCTCAGAATGAGCCTGAGCGCCCGCGTGTGTGGTTGGTGAACGAAGAGGCAAGCACGGTCAGATCCGTACCGGTTCAGCTGGGCGAGTCCCTGGACGGAGAGCACATCGTCGTCGCGGGTGTTGTGTCCGGACAATTGGTCGTCAGTGCCGGGGTCCAACGCCTGGCTGAGGGACAGGCGGTGCGCTTGCCGGAACAGATCGCAGCGGCCATGCAAGGCTCCGTCGCAGGCAGCAAGGAGGATCGGCCATGAAGGATTTCAATCTAAGCGAGTGGGTACTCAAACATCGCTCCATCACCGGGTTTCTCATGGTGCTGGTGCTGTTCGGGGGGATTTTCGCCTATTTCCAGCTGGGACAAAGGGAAGACCCGGAGTTCACTTTCCGGGTGATGGTCGTGAAAACCCTTTATCCCGGGGCGACCGCTGCGGAAACGGAGCAACAGGTGACCGACCGCTTGGAAAAGAAAATCCAGGAACTGCCCAACCTTGACATCCTCCGTAGTTACTCGAAATCCGGCGAATCGGTGATTTTCGTTACGCCTCGCGAGGACACGCCGCCCAAGGAGATTCCGAATCTCTGGTATCAAGTTCGCAAAAAAGTCGGTGATATCCGCCTAAGCTTGCCGGCGGGCATCGTCGGTCCCTTTTTCAACGACGAGTTCGGCGACACCTATAGCCTCCTCTATGCCTTTTCTGGGGAAGGTTTCAGCTATGCCGAGTTGAAAACTGCGGCAGATTCGGCTCGCCAGCAGATCTTGCGCGTCAAGGATGTCGAGAAAGTCGATCTCATCGGCGTCCAAGACGAAAAGATTTATGTCGAGTTTTCCGACAAGAAGCTGGCCGAATTGAATCTGGACACTGCGGTGGTCGCCCAGGTGCTCCAGGCGCAGAATAGCATGGTGCCAGCGGGAACCGTGTTCTCTTCACAACATAACCTCCCCATACGACTGACGGGCTCCTTCGACTCGGTGGATAGCGTGGCAAACCTGGCGGTGCGCATCGAAGGTCGGACCATCAGGGTCAGTGATTTCGCCAAAGTGACCCGGGGCTACATTGATCCACCGGAATTCAAGATGCACTTCAACGGCAAGGCAGTCATCGGGCTCGGCGTCACCATGAACAAGAAAGGCAATGTGTTGGAGCTCGGGAAAACACTGGAAACCACCATATCCCACCTTGAGAGCGAACTGCCAATGGGCATCGATATCGATGTGGTCGCCAATCAGTCGCAGGTCGTGAAAACCCAGATGTGGGAATTTTCGAGTACGTTCTTCGAGGCGCTGACCGCCGTGCTACTCGTTGGCTTTCTGAGCCTCGGATTTCGAACCGGCTCCGTCGTCGCGCTCACCGTACCCCTGGTGCTGGCCAGCACCTTACTGTGTATGCTGCTGTTCGGAATCGATCTGCACCGGATATCCCTGAATGCCTTGATCCTCGCACTGGGGCTTCTCGTCGACGACGGCATGATCGCTGCCGAAATGATGGCGCGTAAACTCGAAGAGGGTTTGGATCGGATGCAGGCCGCGACTTTTGCCTATAGCGCGACGGCCTTCCCGATGTTAACCGGTACCATGCTCACTATTGTCGGTTTTCTGCCGGTGGGCTTGGCCAAAACGCAGGCAGGCGAATATACCGTCTCGATTTTCCAGGTTGTGGGCATCGCGCTACTTCTTTCCTGGATCGGGGCAGTAATCTTTACACCCTATTTGGGGTTTCTGATGCTCAAGACCAAGGGCAGCAGCGACAGGTCCAGCCACGATCTTTTTGACACGGGGTTCTATAACCGTCTGCGCTCCTGGGTGGATCGTTGCGTGGAACATCGCCACAAAGTGATTCTCGGGACCGTGGCCCTGTTCGGCGTGGGCATCGCGACCCTCACACAAGTTCCCCAACAGTTTTTCCCGCTGTCCAATCGGCCAGAAGTCATCATTGACCTCTGGTTGCCGGAGGGGAGTTCCTTCGCAGAAACCGAAGCGGTTGCCAAGCGCATGGAAGCGCTGCTTGCCAAGGACGAAGATGTACTGAATTATGCGACCTATATCGGCGGCGGCAGTCCGCGGTTTTTTCTGCTGATCGTGCAACAACTGGCTAATATCAATCTCGCCGAATTCGTCGTAATGACCCGTGACAATGTGGCGCGCGAACGCGTCATGCAACGTCTTCGACTCGTCTTCGCCACCGATTTCCCGGAAGTGCGCGGACGTACCATGCGCCTGAACGTCGGACCACCGATGGATTATCCGCTCGTGTTCAGGGTATTCGGTGAAGATCCCAAGATCGTTCGTGGCATCGCCGACCGGGTAGCCGAGGTCGTGCGCGCTAACCCCAACACGGTCGATGTAAATGACGACTGGCATGATCGCATTCCTTCGTCTCGCCTTGTCCTGGATCAAGACAAAGCACGTGCACTTGGTGTCGCAACTTCGAGTTTGTCGCAAGCCTTGCAAGCACACTATACGGGAATTCCCGTTGGACAGTTCCGCGAGGATGATAAGCTCATCGACATTATTTGGAGGGCGCAAAAGAACCTGCGCGGCGCCGCCGATGATTTGCCCAATGTCACTGTTCGGACGGCCAACGGTAGATCGGCACCACTGGCGCAGTTCGTCACATTCGAAACGGTCTTCGAAGACGGCGTCCGCTGGCGCCGCAACCGCTTCCCGGCGATCTCGGTACGAGCCGATGTGATAGATGGGATGTTGGCGCCCGATGTAGCGACGCAGATCATTCCGAAGCTCGAGCTCATCAAAGAGAGCCTCCCGGCCGGCTATTTCATTGAGACCGGTGCAGCTAAGGAAGATGCCTGGATCGCGCAGAAGTCGATCTTGATCTGGATTCCCCTGGTGGTGATCATCACGCTCATCCTGCTGATGATGCAGTTACAAAACCTATCTCGAACGTTTCTCGTATTCGTCACGGCGCCTTTGGGTGTGATCGGGGCCGCATTCGCCCTGTTGCTGTTCGGTGCTCCTTTTGGTTTTGTGGCCTTGTTCGGCATCATCGCCTTGGCCGGCATGATCATGCGAAACTCCTTGATTCTGGTGGACCAGATCGAACAGGACGAAAGGACCGGGCGGGATACCTGGACTGCCATTGTAGAATCGACCGTCCGGCGGTTCAGACCCATTCTGTTGACTGCGGCGGCGGCGATCCTGGCAATGATTCCATTGTCACGCAACGATTTCTTCGGGCCGCAAGCTATCGCCATCATGGGCGGACTCACCATCGCGACCATACTGACCGTATTCTTCCTCCCGGCGTTGTATGCAGCCTGGTTTCGGGTCAAACGGACGCATTCTCCCATGGATGCACCACCGGCAGGCTCGAAGGAAACTCTGTTTCCCAGGGACTCACTAGTTTTTAATGGAACAATACAAGCGACGACGCGCTCTTCAATCCCACTCGTCGTCCTAAGCATAGTCATGCTAGCGGGGTGTACACCGACGCGAGTGAGTGATCGGGTACTCTTATCGACTCCGTCGGATTGGCATCATGCTTCAGTTGATCCAGACAATTCTACACAGGCCGACCTCAAAGAATGGTGGCGAGGATTTCGCGATCCACTTCTGAACGACCTGATCAGCCAAGCATTAGCCGCGAACCACGATCTGAGAATGGCAACGGCTCGCGTTCGCGAAGCCAGCGCGATCGTTACTGTCGCGGAATCAGCACTCTACCCCAGTGTTGATTTCTTTTCCTCGGGTGGCCGGGAAAAGCGAATTGACCGGATCATCGCAGTACCAGGTAACGAGGGGGTAAAGCTAGTCACCCCTACTGCGAATGTCATTACCGGTGGTCTTGCCGCACGGTGGGAGGTGGATGTTTTTGGTGCCAGACATCTGGAAGCTGAGGCAACGGCTGCACAGGCCGCTGGAACTGAAGAGGCACGGCACGGAATACAGGTGGGATTACTCGGTCAAGTGGCGACGAACTATCTGGAACTACGCGGCGCCCAGGAACGGACTGCGATCCTGCGAGAAAACATCAATATCCAGCGGGAAAGGCTCAGAACTCTACAGGTCTTTTATCGTATGGGATTAACGAAAGAAACCGAAGTGTCCCGGCAAGAAGCATTACTGCATAGCACTGAAAGTGCCCTCCCGGGATTGAACGCCGCAGAGGTGACTCTGATCCATCGCCTCAGCGTGTTGTTGGGCGAATCTCCAGCAAAACTTGAAGACCGGCTTGCATCGGCAGCGGTTCATCTTCCCGACCTGCCAGGCATCCCAAACACTTTGCCTTCAAGCCTACTCCTGCAACGGCCTGATCTGCGCCTTGCACAAACCGAAGTGCGGGCAGCAGCGGCCAGCCTTGGTGCAGCACGGGCCGATTTGTTCCCGAAGGTGGTGCTGTCGACGAGCGGCGGGATCGGCGCATTGGCCGTCGGCGGATTTCCAACTTTGGTGGAGAGTGTGTATGCGCTGGGCGCGGGCCTCACGGCTCCGATATTCAATGCGGGGCGCATTCGGGCTCACATCACTGCCGCAGACGCGCGGCTGGATCAAGTCGCGGCGAAGTACGAACAAACCTTCCTCCTTGCGTTGGAAGACGTGGAAAACGCCTTTGTCGCCCATACTTCGTCCAAGGAACGAAAACGTATCGATCCTCCGAAGCCTTGTATCAGAGGGGAGCGAGTGATTATTTATTCGTGCTGGATGCTCAACGCACCAAACTTTCAATCAACGACGAGCGGGTTAAAGCTGAAACCGCCGTTCGTGTCTCATTGGTTTCGCTTTCTAGGGCATTTGGTGGTGGTTGGACCATGGACAACTCAGCAAGCCGGGGAAGCGATAATGATTCGGGGAAATAACAGAAAATGACTAAATCGTGCGATGCCGAAACGTAAATCGGTGAACCCAGATGTGCCGAGAACGCGCGCACAGCTCGAAACCGGCTATGCGCTTCTGGGTTAAGACGCTTTTACATCCGCTTCCCACGAGATGCTGGCCGGGCACCATTGCCAGATGCCAAGCGTGATGATGCGAGTCAGTCCTGCCGGAATACAAGCCGTGCGGTTGACCTCAACCTTCCGGTTGATCAATTTCGTCGGATCGCCGCAACGTTTCAGGTAATCATCGGCTTTAATGTCATGGAGACTTGCATGAGGCACGACAAAGGCAACCACTGGGACAGGCAGCACGGCGATGGAGGAGTCGTCGACACCTTGGGAGCCGGAGCAATGAGCGCCGGTCTGTGGGTACTTGACGTCATCATGGACAAGAGCCGTCGTGCAGCCTCCCAAGACGAGGGACGCACTCGCGAAGATTGCCAAACATCGGCGGAAATACTGCTGCTGGATCATGAAATTCCTCCCTGTTAGCCGGCCTTGTCTCTTAGACGGAGGCTACTCACAAACGTAAACACCGTCAAGTAATTGGGACGTTGGTGGAATACCGCTTGACGGTGAGGTTGAACGACGGTATCCCAGTGGCTATGAATCATCCTTCCACTACTTTGGCGTATGGGTCGGTCGTGCTCGCGGCAGTGCTGTGGGGTGGCTCGATCGTGGCGCAGAAGCTGGCTCTTGGGTCGTTCTCCGCCGTCGAAGCCTCGGTTCTTCGCGATATCGGAGGACTGGCAATCTTGTTGTCGATCTGGTGGTCGCAGGAGGGTGGTCCACTCACGATAAACCGCGCCGACATGGGGCTGCTGGGGCTTCTCGGACTCGGTGTGTTGGGAAACCATCTACTCATTCTCATGGGGCTCAACTATGTCAGTGGGGCGGTCGGTGGTGTGATCATCGGATCGAGCCCTGTCGTAACATCTCTGCTTTCGGCCATGTTGATTCGAGATGTGCCCTTGCGTGCCGTTTGGGTCGGCGCGCTGCTGTCGTTCGCAGGCGTCGGACTGGTCTCTGTGGCAGGCTTTCAAGCGGCCGGCGAGCATCCGCTACTGGGGAGTATGTTGGTCTTTCTCGGGGTCGTGAGCTGGGCGCTCTATAGTATTGGCAGCCGCGCGATCATGGAACGGGTGTCGGCCCTCACTGTTAACTGGACGACGCTGCTCGTGGCAACCGTTCTTCAAATTCCACTGCTCTGGACAGATCACAAGGTGATGAATGCCGGGATCGGATCGGTGACGACATCCGATTGGCTGGCGCTCGGCTACCTTATCGTCTTCGCGACGGCAGTCGCACAACAGGCTTGGCTGTTCGGCGTCAAGGGTGTCGGTCCTTCACGGGCGTCGGTCCTGGGCAATCTGACGCCGGTTGCAGCCATCGGGTTATCAGCCTTGATTCTGGGAGAATCCATCGGATTGATTGAACTGATCGGGATCGGCCTGATCCTGGCCGGCGTATGGGTCGTCAACCGACAAACGGCTGAATTGAATACCTAGGACCGTCAGACTCATTCCTCCCATCCGCGCTCGATCCAGATTCTTGTTTCGGGTATCATGCAGGGCCGGCAGCAGAGGTACTTCTTGTTCCGTACAACAGCTGTCGTTGGAGGGCAGACGGTCATATTGTTTCAGATCGCGGACTGCAATGAATAGTAACTATGCCCGAGCACTGATTCCATTGATCCTGGTTGGGACGTTCCTTCTCGACGTGTTCATGCCATGGGGCTATGCGGTCTGGGTCGTTGGGGATGTCTTCGGCGCCATCTTGACCCTCTGGATCGAGTGGCCGATCGCTCCGTATCTTGTTGCGGCTATCGGGACCGTTCTCGCGTACTTGGGGCACACCCTGTCTACTCCTGTTCTCCCGGTAGACATTGCTGGCTTCAATCGCGTCGTGGGCATAGCCCTTCTGTGGATTACGGCATGGCTCGTGGTGCGGGCGAGAAGGGCGAAACTCGACGATGCCACCAGGCGACTGGGTGCGATCGTGGAGAGCAGTAGCGATGCCATTCTGAGCGTGACACCCGACGGATTCGTGACGTCGTGGAATGCCGGTGCCGAGCGTCTCTTCGGGTATACCGCCAACGAGATGATCGGCCGTTCGACCCTCACAATTATTCCAGCCCATCTTCCTCGGGACCGAGCCTGGGAGCTGGCCACGGTGCGAGGCATGTATGACATTCAAACCTATGATGCCGTACGGTTGACCAAGGACGGCCGATGCATCGATGTGTCGGTGACATTATCGCCGCTTAAAGACGCGGTGGGTCAGTTTGTGGGGGTATCGAAAGTTATCCGCGACATCAGTGAACGCAAGCGAGGAGAGACGCTCTTGCAACAGGCGCATGAAGCGCTGGAAAAAAAGGTTCAAGAACGAACCGCCGAACTGAGCGCCGCCAACCATTCCCTCCGGATACTGTCTAACCGACTCATGCAAGTACAGGAAGAGGAGCGAAGTCGCCTTGCGCGCGATCTGCACGACGAAGTGGGGCAGTTACTGACGGCACTGAAGATCGACTTGCAAGATATCCAGCATGGTGAGGTCGGGGCAGCTCGGTTCGGCTCGCTCACGGATAGCCTTGAGTTGGTGGATCGCCTGCTGACTCAAGTGCGGAGCCTGGCGTTGGATCTCCGGCCGTCGCTTCTCGACGATTTAGGTTTGGTACCCGCACTCCGGTGGTATGTGAATCGGCAGGCAGAGCGGAATGGGTGGATCCTGTCGCTGTCTCTCGAGAGAATCGCAGAGCGAATCCCTGCTCCGATCGAGGTCAGCTGCTTTCGGGTTGTGCAAGAAGCGCTGACCAATATCGCGAAGTATGCGAAGGCGAAGACCGTTGATCTGACATTGTGCCAGCAAGATCAGGACGTCACACTTATTATTCAAGATGACGGTGTTGGGTTTGATGTTATGTTGGCAAAACAGCGTGCATTGGGCGGACAGAGTATCGGATTGCTTGGTCTGGAAGAGCGTGTGCGGCTGGCCGGCGGCAGCTTCGTCATCTCATCAGTGCCGGGTGAAGGGACCAGGCTTGAGCTGTGCTTCCCGCTCATAGAGCATGAGCAGACCGAGCCGCATGGAACGGTTGGGGTGATATCGCCATGAGCCATCTACGGCTTCTTCTCGTGGAAGATCATGCGTTGGTCAGGGCCGGCATGCGGGCCCTCCTGCAAAAAATCGAAGGCATCGAAGTCATTGCGGATGTCGGTGATGGGTGGGAAGCCATCAAGTCTGTACAAATGGATCCTCCTGATCTGGTGCTGATGGATATTGCGATGCCTGGATTGAACGGACTCGATGCGACTGCCAGGATCGTCAAGGAATTGCCGACTACGCGGGTCATCCTGCTGTCGATGTACGCCAATGAAGAATACCTCCGACAAGCGTTGCAGGTGGGCGCTTCAGGCTATCTGTTGAAAGGTGCAGAATTGGCTGAACTGGAGTTGGCCCTCAAGACGGTCGCAAGAGGGGAGAGGTACCTGACCCCGGCGGTTGTGAAGTATGCCATCGAAGCCTACCGTGAAAAGTCTGAAGGGCCGGCTGGTCCGCTGGCCAAACTGAGCCAGCGCCAGCGCGAAATCCTGCAGCTCGTCGCAGAAGGGCAAACGACGAAAGATATCGCTCAACGCTTGAGCTTGAGTGTCAA